>HF999643.1:106199-115485 GCA_000434055.1 Ruminococcus sp. CAG:488
GGAGGAAGCAGCGGCGGCGGTTTTTCGGGCGGCGGAGGATCGTTTGGCGGCGGCGGTTCGTCAAGAGGCTTTTGAGAAAAAACAAACAGCTTAATTATTATTTGATTATTTTGAAATGAAAGGAGGGCGTTTATTATGCTCGGAACAAAAATCGGCTTTGATCTCGGCACAACCACAATTGCGGCTAATGTTGACGGCAAGGGAATTAAAATAAACGAACCCTCCGTTATTGTTTACGATTGCTTTGAAGAAAAGGTTAAAGCAATCGGAAAAGAAGCATATAAAATGCTCGGTAAAACCCCGGATTATCTGACGGCAATTCGTCCCATAATTGACGGTGACATTTACGATTACGGTGCTCTTGAACAAATGCTTTGCTATTTTATCCAAAAAATATGCGGAAACCGTATTCTTAAACCGAGTATTATAGCGTGCGTTCCGTCAGAGACTAATGAAATCGACAAAAAGACGGTTACAGATCTTTTGATATCTTCGGGAGCGGCGAGAGCCTGTGTAATCGAGGAACCGTTAGCTGCCGCACTCGGTGCAGGGGTCAGCATAAAGAATCCCGAGGGAGTCCTGATCGTCGATATCGGCGGCGGAACAACGGATATTGCCGTTGTAACAAGGGGCTGTATTGCAAACTCCTCGTCTGTCGGAATTGCCGGAAATGCCTTTGATGAAGATATCTGTCGGTTTGCCCGCCGTGAACGTGATACGGTCATCGGATCTATTACAGCCGAGAAGGTAAAAAAACAGGTGGGTGCGGCAAAATTCCTTGACGCTGAGCTTGCCGTTCGTGCGGTAGGCAAGGATTATATAACAAAGCTTCCGAAAAGCATTGAGCTTACATCAACGGATATTTTTCTTTGCATAAGAGAGCATCTTGAAAAAATTGTCGAAAGCATTAAATTATTGCTTTCCGGAACTCAGCCGGAGCTTGTCGCGGATATCGCAAAGAACGGAATGATCATTACCGGCGGAGGAGCAAATATTCGAGGCATTGACGATTATTTTCGCACTAAATTCGGTTTCAATGTCAAATGCGCCGAGTCTCCGGAGCTTTGCGTTGCAAACGGACTCGGGGTTCTTCTCGATGATATAAAGGTGCTGGAAGAAAACGGATATGTTTTCCGGTCCTATGCCGATATGAATGATTTTGAGGAGTAAGCATGATTTCAGAAATTTTTAAAATTACCGACGATTCGGAGGTTTCTTTAACCTCATACATTTCCGATATTTCAGAAGAAATGAAGAACATGAAAACAAAGTCGGCAATTCTTGTTTTACCCGGCGGAGCTTATAAGTTCTGTTCTGACAGAGAAGCGGAACCCGTTGCCCTTGCTTATCTTGCAAAGGGCTTCAATGCGTTTGTTCTTAGATATTCCCTTAATGAAAAAGCGGCATTTCCGACGCCGTTGAATGACGCACAAAAGGCTCTGGCTTTTATCAGAAAAAATGCAGAAAAATTTCACACGGATCCCCAAAAAATTGCGGTAATAGGCTTTTCGGCAGGCGGACATCTCGCTGCGGCACTGTCAACAATGTCTGAGGATAAGCCGGACGCTTGTATTCTCGGCTATCCTTGTATTCTTGATTCGACAAGTCCTATTCTTGCAAAGCTTGTTGAGTCCGTTGATAAATATGTTACTTCAAAAACACCGCCGACTTTTATTTTTGCGGCATCGAATGACGGCTGTGTTCCGATAATCAATTCGCTTAAATATGCCGAGGCTCTTGATAAAAACGGCATAGGATTTGAAATGCACATTTTTAACGACGGCGACCACGGCTTTTCGCTCGGAACCGATGTCGTATGTTCCACTCAAACAGGCAGAGAAGCCTGTAGACCGAATTCTTATTGGCTCGAACGTTCGGCAGAGTGGCTTAAAACAATTTTTTAATCACGATTTTTCTTTAGGCGTTGACAATTTTACTGAGTTTTTGTATAATAAATTATTAAAGTTTAGAAGTTATTGAGTGAAGGAAGATAAATTGATGGGTTGCTTGGTTTCGGTTATAATACCGACTTACAAAAGAAAATTGGATTATGTAAGCAATGCCTTACAGTCCGTTTTAAATCAGACCTACGATAATATCGAAATCATTGTTGTAGACGACAGTCCGAATGATTTCCCTTACCGTGACGAAATAAAGAAATATATAGAAAAGCTTAACGACGACAGAGTTATTTATATTAGAAACGAAAAAAATCTCGGCGGCTCTCTTTCAAGAAATGTCGGTATAAACGCTTCTCGCGGCGAATACATAACTTTCCTTGACGACGATGACGAATATATGCCCGGCAAGGTTGAGAAGCAATTGAAATTTATGCTTTCAAACGACTGTGACCTTTCTTTTTCAAATATGATTATGTACCGTCTTGACGGCAAGGTTTGCGATTTCAGAGATCATAAAGGTATCAGTTCTTATGACAACGAGACTCTTTTGCGCTACCATCTGACGAAAAATCTCAGCGGCACGCCAAGCTTTATGTTCAAAGCAGATAAGCTGAAAGAAATCGGCGGTTTCAAGGACGCAAAAATGGGTCAGGACTTTTTCCTGATGCTTATTTCGATTGAATCTGGGCTTAAAATTCGATATTTTGATTCCTGCGACGTCAAGGTATATAAACATAACGACGGAGGAATTTCCCAGGGAAAGAACAAAATTGACGGTGAAAATATGCTCTATGAGTTCAAAAAGCAATATTTTGACCGCTTGAGCAAAAAAGAAATTCGCTATGTTAAATTCAGACATAACATGGTTATGTCCGTTGCATATAAACGAAATCACATGTATAATAAAATGATTAAAAGTATGCTTTATGCACTCGTTTCTTCACCGGATTTCTTTATTGCGGAAACATTTGCGTTTGTTAAAAACATTTTGAGATACAGATATTAACTGAATAACTAAACCTCCTCTTGGTAAAAATTTTACTGTGAGGAGGTCTTTTGATGCAATATAAAAACAAGGTTGAGATCTGCGGAATTGACACATCGAGCTTAAAGGTACTGAAAGAGGATAAAAAGCTTGAATTGATTAAAAAAGCACACAACGGCGACAGAAACGCAAGGGACGAGATGATTCAAGGCAATCTAAAGCTTGTGCTAAGCGTTATTCAGCGCTTTTCCAACAGAGGCGAGCCGCTGGATGACCTTTTTCAAGTCGGCTGTATGGGCCTTATAAAGGCTATTGATAACTTTAATACCGATTTACAGGTTAGATTTTCTACCTACGCCGTTCCGATGATTATCGGCGAAGTGAGACGCTATTTAAGAGATAATAATTCTGTTCGTGTCAGCCGTTCGCTCAGGGATACGGCGTACAAGGCGATTCAGGCCAGAGAGAAGCTCTCAAACGAGCTTAACCGTGAACCGAGGGTTGAGGAAATCGCAAAGGAGCTTGATATGAACAAAGAGGATGTCGTTATTGCGCTTGAAGCAATAGTCGAGCCGGTTTCATTGTACGAACCTGTGTATAATGAGGGCGGCGACGCAATTTATGTTATGGATCAGATCGGCGACAGGAATACTCCGGATAGCTGGATGGATGAAATAATGATAAAGGATTCAATAAAAAAACTTTCTCAGAGAGAAAAAAATATACTAAATCTTCGTTTTATGCTCGGAAAGACTCAGACTGAAGTTGCAAAGGAAATAGGAATCTCACAAGCGCAGGTTTCAAGACTTGAAAAAAGCGCATTAAAAAGGATAAAAGGGCAGTAATAATTGAAAAATCCTACAGTTTGTGATATATTTAAAAAGAAATAATGAACTGTTTTAGATTATGAAAAAAGGTTTATAGTTTACGAGAGGGGAGAGGCAGTTGAAAAGAATACTCGAAACTCCGCTTTTGCCGCAGGGTAAAGCAACCGTAGCGGTTTCTTCGGAAGCTGTTGACACGATAAAGGCTCTCAAAAGAACAGGTTATGATGTATTCGAGATTGAGCCTAACTCAAAGCTTTCGTCGCCTGTCGCAAGCCACCCAGACTGTAACCTTTTGCAGCTTGACAAAAAAACTTTTGTCTGTGACGAGGATGTTACGCCTTCTTTAATCAGTTGCATTGAAAAAAGCAATATTGTTAATAAATTAACAATAGGGAAGGAGACAATAAACGACGAACAGGTGAAGGTTTACAGCGAAAAAATAAGCTCGCCTTATCCGGGTGAGGCTGCAATAAATGTAAAAAAACTTGATAATTGTATAGTGTGCAACACAAAATATATCAGCAGTTCCGTACAGGCTTATGCTGCCGCCAATGATCTGAATTTGTATCATTGCAACCAAGGCTATGTCGGCTGTTCATCTGTTCTGGTTAATCAAGTCGCTGCAATAACTGATGACGATTCTGTTTATGAAACTTTCCGTCGAATAGGATTGGATTGCCTGAAGCTTTCTAAGGGTCAAATAAAACTGAGCGGCTACAGTTACGGATTTATAGGCGGCTGCTGCGGATTTATTGACAGGAATTTAATTGCATTCAACGGAAAGCTGAGTACACACGGTGATGCGGATAAAATAAAAAGCTTTCTGAGTAAATATAATGTAAACTATATTGAGCTGAGTGATGAACCGTTAACAGACATCGGCGGACTTGTGCCCATACTTGAAGAATTATAATGAATACTCTGTTAAAAGCAGTGACCGATGACTTTTCGGCTGCTGCTTCTTTCTTATATAAAAGCAGCGTTTATATTTGTTATCTGCCTTAATCATTAAATTATTGCTATTTATTGCTCTTTCAATCCCCTTTTTGATACAAAATATTTCTTTTGTATCTTAACTTGATTTTTTAGGCAACATATGATATAATGACATTACCCTATCGTTAAGAGAAAATTTTTTAGATAAAGGAATGTTTTTATGCACAAGGAAGAGTTTGCCGTATTGCCGCCGTTTGTTATAGAATTTCTGAACTACCTTTCGGTTGTTAAAAGCAAATCCGAGCTTACGGTGCTTGAATATGCTTCGGATTTAAGACTTTTCTTTCGATTCCTTTCTGTCTATCGCGGACTCGTTCCGAAAGACAGCGATTTTGAGAAAATTGCAATCGACTTCATTGATCTTGATTTTATAAAAACAGTCAAAATTGCCGACGCATATGCTTTTCTTTCGTATTGCAGAAGCGAGCGTCAGAACAACGATGCTGCAATTGCAAGAAAGGTTTCTTCAATTCGTGCTTTTTTCAAGTATCTTCATGTTAAAATCAAGGTTATTCCCGAAAATCCGATGGAGGAGCTTGAATCCCCTAAGCAAAAGAAAAGCTTGCCGAAATACCTGACTCTTGAAGAAAGCATTAAGCTGCTTGAAAGCGTTGACGGACGCAATAAAGAGCGCGATTATGCAATCCTGACCGTTTTCCTTAACTGCGGTCTGCGGCTTTCCGAGCTTTGCAGCTTAAATTACAGCGATATAAAAAGCGATAACACCATGACCGTTACGGGAAAAGGTAACAAAGAACGCACAATTTATCTTAACGAAATGTGCGTCAATGCCGTAAATGCATACATGAAGGTTCGCCCCGTTGACGGCGTAAAGGACAAAAACGCACTTTTTCTCAGCGGCAGAAAATGCCGAATCAGTCCGAAGTCTGTTCAGCATATCGTTGAAAAATATATTGAAAAATGCGGTCTGGGCGACCGTGGCTTATCAACTCATAAGCTCCGTCACACTGCCGCAACGCTCATGTATCAGCAAGGCGGCGTTGATGTTCTTCTTATTAAAGACATTCTCGGTCACGAAAACCTTGCAACGACGGAGATATATACCCATATTGTTAACTCTCAGCTTAAAGATGCGGTTTCGTCAAACCCACTCAATAAGTTAAAAGGTAAAAAGCCCTCCGAATAAATATTCAAGTATTGTCTTGATCGCCGATGCGGCAACGATAAATATTAAATTCCTGAAAAAAGATTTGTAGTAAACGGCAAATCCGTAATTCAGGAATTTTGTCGTTTTTGAGATGCTTTTCATAATGTATTCGGACATGTTAATGCTCTCACGGCAGCATAGCACAATCGACAAAAGGCATAGCGTTCCGTAAGGAAAAATCATTATTATGCAGTAGCCGAGACCCTTTAGCGTGTATTCGGTGTATAGGAAATAAGAGATACAACCGACAATGTAGCCGTAAATAAGCGGCATTGCGTTTGTTAAAAGAGAACCGAACACAGAAAGTCCGAGAAAAAATATAATAATCAAAAATACAATAGGAAAGATTAAATATATTAAAAACTCCGACCCGACTGAGGTTATATCTCTGCTTAAAATAACCGATGTAAAGTAGTCGGTTATTCTCAAAAAGAGCTTACCCTCCCCTTTTCCGCCGACACATCCGGAAATGATTCCCGCAAACGTAAATATTACAGGGATTATTATTTTCCAATTTGAAAGAAAATCATTCACTTTTATACTGTATTTGTGAAGATTAAGTGTTTTCTTTGTTCCGATTACAGCCATAGCTTGTCAACTCCTTTGTAAAGGCTATGCCGAATAGAATAAAAAAATACCGCAAATCATATGATCTGCGGTAAAAAATCAATTTTTCAGGCGGTTTTGTTTATCCTAAATCGGGTTTATCAAGGAATGTTACAAAGCTTCTGTCCGAGTGATCGGTTTCAAAAACAACGATTTCATTATCACCTTTTTTGAGCATCGGAGCAGGAACATAAAGCGTTTTCTGCGGACCCGCCGGATTATAATAACGTCCGATATTGAAGCCGTTGACAAATACAACGCCCTTTGTGAAGCCGTCAAGACGCATAAAAGTGTCGTGCGGTTCTCCCTCAATTTTGAGCGTGCCTTTAAGGAACGAGGCGGTTTTTACATCTCCGCTTTCACGCTTGTATTCAAGCAATGAAATGTTATCAAGCGGCAGCGGATACATATCCCATCCGAAATGATATTGGAGATTGAATCTGACGCCCTTGACGCCCTTTCTGTCCATTATTTTCGGTCCGTAGTTAACTCTGCCCATATTCTCGCAAAGTATGTCTATGCGGCAATTCTCGCTTTTTTCGAGCGAAAAGCTGACCGGCTCGCCTTCTCTTGTGCGCTCATAATAGCCCCTATATTTTCCGTCAATGAAAACAACAGCTCTGTCATGGACTGAATCAAACTTAATTTCCGCCTCATCTCTCGGACCGTCAACTGTTGTTGAATAAAGCGTGAAGCCGTAATACTGACTGATATCCTCCATGAACTGAGGCGCGGCTGAGTGAACAGGCTTTGCAAGAAGCTTCGCCGCATCAAAAATACTGCATCTCTCGTCTAATTCAAGCTTACCGTAAGCGGCTTTTTCGGAATTTTTAACCGTCAGCTCAGGAAGGCTGCCGAAACGTTCTTCTATTATTTTTCTGACCTCAAAATAAGCCGGAGTAAGGTCGCCTGCCTCGGAAAGCAGTGCATTATAATCATAGCTTGTTATTGTAGGCTCATATTTATCGTAGTAATTTGCACCGTTCATATAGCCGAAATTTGTTCCTCCGTGGAACATATAAAAATTCAGCGATGCTCCGCAGTCGATCATGTCCTTGAAAAGCTTAGCAACCTCCTTCGAGTCTCTGACGTGGTGCTTTTCATACCAGTGATCGAACCAGCCGACCCAGTATTCTCCGCACATCAACGGCTGATCCGGTCTGAAATCGTTTAGAACCTTGAAATTTTCATTAGGACGTGATCCGAAGTTTGCAACGCACGGATATTCGGGCAGTGTGCCGCCCTGAAGCATCGAGCTGCTCGCACCGTCGGATGTGAACAGCAGGCAGTCTACACCGGCATTCTTGTAGATCTCGGCGATTCTTTGCATATATTCGTGGTCGTCACCGTAGCTGCCGTATTCGTTTTCAATCTGCATCATTATGATGTTTCCGCCGTTTGTTGAAAGCTTCGGAACAATGCGCCCGAGAAGCTCGTTATAGTATCGCTCAACCTTTGAAATGAACAGCTCATCATTACAGCGAATTGTCAAATTCGGATAATTGAGAAGCCATGCAGGCAGTCCGCCCATCTCCCATTCGGCGCAGATATACGGACCCGGACGGAGAATAACATTCAGTCCAAGCTCTTTGGCAATGTCGATATATGCTTCAAGATCAAGCATACCGGAAAAGTCAAAAACATTTTCTTTCGGTTCGTGAAGATTCCAGCAGGTATATGTTTCAACGGTGTTGAAGCCACATTCCTTTAGCTTTAAAAGGCGATCATGCCAGTATTCTCTCGGAATCCTGAAATAGTGCATTGCGCCTGAAATTATAGTATATTCCTCCCCGTCAAGGAAGAATTTGTTGCCTTTATATGTCAGTATTGCCATAAAATCACCTCGTGAGTATTATACAGAAAAATTGATATGAGGTCAATTGTTAAATAAAAAAGACTTCTCAAAATCGGAGAAGTCTTTTGCAACCGTAATCAATTATTCTATAGAATCAATGTAGTCGCACGCTGCGAGGGCTGCTGTTGCTCCGTCGGAGGCGGCGGTCGTAACCTGACGAATTTTTTTCGTGCGGCAGTCGCCGGCAACAAAAATTCCCCTGGTTGCCGATTCACAGGTTTCATCAATAACTGCGTAGCCTCTGCCGTCAAGCTCAATTACATTTTTAAACGCTTCATTCTGCGGGATAAGACCTATGGCAATGAAAAGTCCGTCAACAGAAAGCTCTCTGCTCTCCCCTGCCGAATCTTTTATTACAATTCCCCTAAGCTCCGAATCGCCGACGAAGGATTCAACCGTAACTCCCGTTATTACCTCCACATTTTCAAGCTTATAAAGCTGATCCGAAAGCTTCTTTTCGCCTGTCAGAAAATCAAGATTCTGAACAACGTAAACTTTTTTTGCAAGGTCGGAAAGCAAAATTGCCTCCTGTAAAGCGGAATTTCCTCCGCCGACAACAGCAACGGTCTTGTTCTTATAGAAAGCTCCGTCGCATACGGCGCAGAATGAAATTCCTTCACCGACGTATTTCTCTTCGTCTTTAATGCCGAGCATACGGTGTTTTGCGCCTGTAGCAATGATTACAGCCTTGCATTGATATTCGCTGTCGTCTGTTACAACTGTTTTAATGTCGCCGTCCTTGATTTCAAGCACTTCGCATGACTCGACATCTGCTCCCTGCTCGAGCACCTGTTCAACAAGCTTTTCCGCAAATTCATTACCGGTAAGGCTTATAAAGCCGGGAATGTTCTCGACCTTTGGGGAAAAGGTTATCTGTCCGCCAAAAGTCTCTTTTTCTATTACAAGCGTTTTTTTATTTGCCCTGCAAGCATACAGAGCGGCGGTCAG
>HF999643.1:115515-136209 GCA_000434055.1 Ruminococcus sp. CAG:488
GGGCCGCCGCCAATTATAATTATGTCGTACATAATTGCTCCTGTTAATTCTTAAGGAATTTTTTGATGTCCGAAACACCCGTATATTTCGTTGCTTCGCCGTCTTTAATTACAACAAGTGTCGGTGCCTGCTTGATACCGAGCTCCTGTGCAAGCTCAGCGTTTTCATCGGCAAGAAGCTTTGTGTAATCGAAGCCTGCCTTGTCAAGAGTTGCGGCTGCAATCTTGCAGTTCGGGCATGTTGCCGTTGTGAAAAGATAGCTGGCGTTTTCACCTGCTTCAACCTTAGAGCTTTCGTCTGTCTTTGCTTCCTTTTTTACGCCGTGATGGGTAAGATGAGAATTGGCAATATCATAAACCTTACGGTCTGAAAACTCCTGAGCCTTACCGTCGTTGAAGTTCTGAACGGGACGGTAATAACCGGTGATACGGCTGTAAACCTCTGTGTGCTCGCCGCACTCGGGGCAAACGTACTGCTCGCCTGTGAGATAACCGTGGTTCTTACATACAGAATATGTCGGTGAAAGAGTATAATACGGAAGCTTATAGTTCTCTGCAATCTTTCTGACAAGGTTTGCGGCAGCCTTCCAGTCGGGAAGCTTCTCACCGAGGAATGCGTGGAATACCGTACCCGAGGTGTAAAGCGTCTGAAGCTCGTCCTGAATGTCAAGAGCCGAGAAAATATCGTCTGTGTAGCCGACAGGAAGATGTGAGCTGTTGGTGTAGTACGGTGTGTCGCCCTCATGCTGAGCTGCGGTTTTAATATCCGGGAATCTCTTAACGTCGTGCTTTGCAAGACGGTAAGCTGTGGATTCTGCCGGAGTTGCTTCAAGGTTGTAAAGGTCGCCGTACTGAACCTGATAATCGGAAAGTCTTTCTCTCATGTGGTTGAGAACGTCGATGGTGAACTGCTGAGTTTTAGGATCGGTCATATCCTTGCCGAGCCACTTAGCGTTGAGACCGACCTCATTCATACCGACGAGACCGATTGTTGAGAAGTGGTTGTTGAAGGTGCCGAGATATCTCTTTGTGTAAGGATAAAGGCCTTCGTCAAGAAGCTTTGTAATAACGGTTCTCTTGACCTTGAGCGAGCGGGCGGAAATATCCATAAGTCTGTCAAGACGCTCATAGAAGTCCTTCTCGTCTTTAGCGAGATAAGCAATACGGGGCATATTGATCGTTACAACACCTACCGAGCCCGTGCTCTCACCGCTTCCGAAGAAACCGCCGGACTTCTTACGAAGCTCACGAAGGTCAAGACGCAGACGGCAGCACATTGAACGAACGTCGCTCGGCTCCATATCGCTGTTGATGTAGTTTGAGAAATACGGAGTACCGTACTTTGATGTCATTTCAAAGAGAAGTCTGTTGTTTTCGGTGTCGGACCAGTCAAAATTTCTTGTGATTGAATATGTCGGAATCGGATACTGGAAGCCTCTGCCGTTGGCGTCACCCTCGATCATAATCTCGATGAACGCCTTGTTGACCATGTCCATTTCCTTCTGGCAGTCCTTATACTTGAAGTCTACCTCCTTGCCGCCGATGATGCAGTTAAGCTCTGCAAGGTCATTCGGAACGACCCAGTCAAGAGTGATGTTCGAGAAAGGAGCCTGAGTACCCCAACGGCTCGGTGTGTTAACGCCGTAGATAAAGGATTCAATGCACTTCTTGACCGATTCGTAGTCAAGGTTATCATATTTTACAAAGGAAGCAAGATAGGTATCAAATGATGAGAAAGCCTGAGCGCCTGCCCATTCATTCTGCATGATGCCGAGGAAGTTTACCATCTGGTTGCAAAGGGTTGCAAGATGCTTGGCCGGAGCGGAGGTGATCTTGCCTCTTACACCGCCGAGACCCTCCTGAATAAGCTGCTTGAGTGACCAGCCGGCACAGTAGCCTGTGAGCATGGAAAGGTCGTGAAGATGGATATCCGCATTTCTGTGAGCCTCTGCGATTTCATCATCGTAGATTTCGGAAAGCCAGTAGTTGGCAGTGATAGCGCCTGAGTTGCTGAGGATAAGACCGCCTACGGAATAAGTAACGGTGGAATTCTCCTTAACTCGCCAGTCGTTAACATGGAGATAGTTGTCAACGATCTCCTTATAGTCAAGAACCGTTGCGTTGATATTTCTGATCTTTTCTCTTTGCTTACGGTAAAGGATATAAGCCTTGGCAACATCGTCGTAGCCTGCTTTAATAAGAACAGACTCAACGCTGTCCTGAATGCTCTCAACCGAGATTTTATCATTCTTGATTTTTTGCTCAAAATCCGCGGTTACCTTGAGTGCAAGAAAATCAACAGTATCCGAATTATACTGCTTCTGACATGCGTCGAATGCCTTGGTTATGGCGTCTCTGATTTTGTGAAGGTCAAAGCCGACAACCTTGCCGTCACGTTTTACAACATTATACATACCTCTGTCTCCTTTATTTAGTGTTACGATCGAAATTATATCATATATCTTGTGTGCTGTCAACACCTTTTTTACAATATCTTGTATGAAGGCAATGCGGCACAATTAAGGCGTGCGCATCTATCCGTGCGTTGCCGCCTTAAATTCCTCTGATTTGCGTTTGCGGCACAAATTCTGCCGCCGCTTTCTGCATATCGAGCATTGTTTGCTTGTCGACTCCGGTTACGCTGCTGTCAATAAGATTGCCCGAATCGACAAAATTTTGAAGAAAATATCTTTTTGCACCCTTTATCCAGTCTGCGGCTTTACGAATATCATCTACGCTATGAAATTCTTTAACTATCGTGGTTCTGAATTCATAGTCAACCTTGCCGCTTTTGAGAAATTCGACGCTTTCTTCTATTTTCGACAAATCATAGCTTTTCAAGCCTATTGTTTCGGCATATTTATCCTTACAGTTCTTAATGTCCATTGCGACATAATCGACAAGACCTTCATTAACAATTGTTTTGAGCCTGTCGGGATAGCTGCCGTTTGTGTCTAATTTCACGGCATATCCGAGATTACGAATCTCTTTAATAAAATCACCTATTTCGGGATTCATCAGCGGTTCGCCGCCCGTTATCGCAACTCCGTCAAGAAGTCCGGCTCTTTTTTTTAAGAAAGAAAGAATTTCATCGTCCGTGTAATCGGGCTTTTCGGGCAGTTCGGTTACAAGCAGGGCGTTGTGGCAGAAAGGACAGCGGAAATTACACCCTCCGGTGAAAACCGTACAGGCAACTTTGCCCGGGAAATCCAACAAGGTCATTTTTTGAAGTCCGTCAATACGCATCACAGCACCTCCGAAAGCATATTTTATCGTTCCGAAGTATTCTACCACAACATGATATGGTTTACAACAAGAAAGAAATAAAAATATATACAAACTTTCACTTCACTTTTTGCACAAAATATAGTATAATGGCAGAAAAGTAAACACAAGGGAGTGAAATTATGGAAAAGGAAAGAATGGATTTTACCGATTATACCGATCCTATATGCCCATTCTGCACCGATCAGTTCAAAAAGCAGCCGCCTGTCCGCCCGATTCCGACTCAGAGGGTGCTTGAAAAGCTCGACGAGCACCTTGGCAGGAACGATTATGACTCGGCGGAAAGGCATCTTCTCTACTGGCTCGACGAAGCAAAGGACGGCAGAGACAAGCACGGAATGCTTACGGTTGAAAACGAGCTGATGGGTCTTTATCGTAAGACGAACCGTAAAGAAAATGCACTTGAAAGCGTAAGAAAAGCTTTGGACTTAATTGTTGAATTAAAGCTCGGCAGCGCCGTTGTTGCAGGTACGACTTTTACCAACGCCGCAACGGTTTACAAGGCCTTTGCCATGCCCGAGGAATCAATAGAGCTTTTTGAAAAAGCAAAAGAAATATATGAAAAGGAATTACAGTCCGATGATCCGCGTCTCGGCGGTCTTTATAACAATCTCGGCCTGACTCTGACCGATCTCAAGCGGTTCGACGAAGCGGAGGAATATTATAATAAAGCGATAAATGTTATGTCGAATAACAAGAACGGCGAATTGGAGATTGCGATTACCTATCTTAATTTATGCGATTTGAACGAGGCGAAGCTCGGCTCGGAGCAAAGTGAAAAGATAATCGATGAGTATATCGAAAAAGCTTATGAGCTTCTTAACAGGGATTATTTGCCGAGAAACGGTTATTACGCTTTCGTCTGTGAAAAATGCGCTCCAACATTCGGATATTTCGGACGTTTTCTTTATCAAAAAGAACTGAGCGACAGAGCGAGGTGTATTTATGAAAGGAATTGAAATTTCTAAGGCTTATTTCAATGAATACGGTTTACCGATGCTGAAAAATGATTTTCTGGAAATACTCCCCTATCTATGCGTCGGTTTGGTCGGAAGCGGCTCGGACTGCTACGGCTTTGACGACGAAACATCGAGGGATCACGATTTTGAGCCGGGATTTTGTATTTTTCTTCCAGATGAAGATGTGATTGACAGGCGAACGGAATTTCTGCTTGAAAGAGCATATGCCAAGCTCCCGAAGGAATTTATGGGACTTAAACGAAGCCTTGTAAGCCCTGTCGGCGGAAGAAGAAACGGGGTTATACGTATTTCTGATTTTTATTTGAATAAAATCGGCTGTTCAGACGGTAATTTAAACGTTCGTGATTGGCTGACGGTTTCCGAGAGCTATCTTTTTGAAGCAACGAACGGTGAAATATTTTTTGATAATTACGGTGAATTCACTGAAATACGCAACAGAATACTGCATATGCCCGAGGATATCAGGCTTAAAAGGCTTGCGGGAAATTTGCTTCTTATGGCGCAATCGGGTCAGTATAACTACAGCCGATGCCTTTCGCACGGTGAAACCGGAGCGGCTCAGCTTGCAATAAACGAGTTTGTCAACGCAGCGATGAAAACGGTTTTTCTGCTCAATAAAAAGTATATGCCGTATTATAAATGGAGTTTTCGTGCAATGCGGAATCTCGAACATTTTTCGGCTTTTTCAGACTCTTTTGAATATCTGCTGACAAGCGAAAACGACAGCGAGACCGCCGAGGTCAAGATTGGAGTAATTGAGGATATCGCAGGTATGATAATCGGATATTTGATTGAAAACAACATGACAAAGGCAATTTGCGGCGACCTTGAAAAGCACGCATACTCGGTCAATGACTCAATAAACGACCCCAATATAAGAAATTTGAATATTTTTGCGGCAGTATAAAAAGCAGGCAGTCCGATTGAATCAGACTGCCTGTTCTTTATTTTTCAATACATTATTTAATTAAACCGTCAACAAAAGAAACTTATTTTATAATTGAGAAAATCAAATCCCAAAGATATCTTACAACCTTGTCAAACACCTCAAATATAACATAGTATTTGCCCATAAAGTGCTTGAGAACTCTGTTAAGTGCGTCGGTGCTGAAAAGAGTTTGTGAAGCGTCAATATCCGAATATGTAAAATCTGTCTTTTCGATAGTATATTCGTCAATGAGCTTGTCACCCTCAACGGTGTATGTTTTGAGATTAAATGTTGACTCGGTGAATTCAACCTCACAGTAGATAAGCTCTGGGCTCATGTAGCTGTAGTTTATCCATGAGTGATGATAAGGCTCATCGTAAACACGGTTCTTGCCGGATGCCGAAGCGGTCGTAATATAAAGTGTTCCATCGGGATCAGTTACCTTATTTGACGTGTAGTCAAGGTCAACCTTTTCGTTGTTAAGCATATTGTAGGAACGACCGTAGTAGTGCTCATGTCCGTCAAAGGCGAGGTCAAACTCAAACTTATCCAAAATAGCCGAATAAACGCCCTGAAGCATATAGTTATCGTTGTCAATCGCATGGTGACCCGTTCCGTATATATCATGGTGGAAAACAGCTACTCTCCACTTTGCGTCGGGGTTAGCGAGTATAGCTCTTTCGGCAAGAGCGTGGCTTTCAAATACATTTACGTTTGTCGTGTTGAAAACAACAAAGAGAACGTCGCCGTATCTGAACCAGTAAGGTGTGCCTGTTTTGCTTGTGGAAACAAGCTGAGAATTCGGGTTGTTTACATAGTGCTGATAGGTTGAACCTTTATGGTCATGGTTGCCGATAGTCGTTGCCATCGGGAGATTTCGCATTGCCTTTGGCGAAAGCGTAGCCGCCCATTCAACGGCACTTGTACCGGTCTGAGTCTGGTCGCCGCAGGAAATGATGAAGCTTGTATCGGGATACTTTTTCAAAGCCGTGTTAAGCGTTGTATTCCAGTTTGTAGCGTCCTTGTATCCTGTTCCGTCGTCCACTGCAGAGCACTGAATATCACCGACGAGCAGAGCCTTAAAAGAATCGGTTGAACGGGTTATGTAGAAGGTCGGTTCGCTCCAATTATCCTTGCCGAGAGAATATGAATAATAGTATTTTGTATTCTCCTCAAGACCTTTTGCGGTAACTCTGTTGGTTTGCTGGCCGTTATCGGCAAGGGTGCAGTATCCGTAGAAGGTCTTTGCGTTTTCCATCTTCTCGTTGTCTGCAATCTTAACCATGGGAACCGCTGCTTTCCTTTCGGAATGCCAGTTAAAATTAAGCTCCGAAGCGTCTGCACCGGGGGTAAGCGCAATTTGAGTATTGTCGCCCTCAACTGTGCTCCAATACTTATCCCATTCGGCGTCAGTCATTGTGTAGTCCGGCAGAAGCAAGCCGTCCGCTGCGTTAACACTCAGACCGATACAGCCTGCAAACAGAGTGACAATAAGTAAAACAGATATTATTTTTCTTGTATGAACCATGATGATCCCCTTTCAAAATTGATAATTTATAATAACATACTTTTCGAAAAAAATAAATAGACAAATTAAATAAATCGGCACGGTGAGATTTTATTTTCCCATCGTGCCGTAATTTATACGATTTTTATTCAAACATTCCATTTGTAATGCCTGAGGTTGGAATCAATGAATAATGCACCGACATCAAGAGCATGAATAACCGTTCCGTCATTCATCGGGTAAACGGTGACATCCTCCCCTTCTCCGCCGAAATTGTCAATCCATTTCCAACGGTACATGATTCTATCAAAGAGCTTTTCGACCCTGCCTGTCTTGACATCAATCGAGTAAACAGCTCTGGTATAGTCATTTGAACCGACATAAAGCTTTCCTGCGTAAACCTCGCCGCCCTGAATCGCATTTATCGGGGACGAAAGCTTCAGCTCACCGACATAATCAAAAGTTATAAGATCAAAGCAGTAAATAACCTCTGCCGTCTTGCTGTATGAGGAATAAAGCAGACCGTTGGCCGCATCAACCGATACCCAGGGAATGCCTCTTGTAAGAATGGTGTTGGGCAACTCATGTGCCTGGCCGGTGTACTCAAGCGTTTGCGCATCATAAAGAGCGATAACGGGATGTGACCAGATCTTGCTGTCCTCAAGGGAAGCATAGATAAAACCGTTATAATAGCTGATTCCGCCGATGTGCTTTGAGCCGTATTTTTCAACAATTTCATCGGTCAAGGCTTTATAATTACAAGCGTAAACAGTCTGATTGTCAAAGCCTATTTTAACAAGTGAAGTTTTTCCGCTGAAGTACCAGTATTCTCCGTCCGTTGTAACACCCTGAGAACGTTCGAGAGTTTCAAGGCCGACAACCTTGGAATTGGATTCATATTTGTAAATATTGCCGTTGAAGAAGCTGTTAAGGCCGTTGCTGAAAGTCATTATGAGAGCGATAAAAACGGAAAAAGCCCTATAGAAAAACGATTTTACAAAGTTTAATACCGTCAGCATTTTATTGCTCCTTTATTTAATAACACTGTCGCAGAAGCCGATAACATCATCAAAGACGTGTTCTCTGTCAAGCTCATTAAGAATCTCGTGTCTGTCATCTTTATAAAGCTTGCATTGAACGTTGCTATGACCTGTTGCTTTAAGCTTTTCAAAGACTTCGTTAACTCCCTTTGAATAAGCGCCGACCGGATCCTCTTCGCCCGCAATAAGAAGAATGCTGAGGTCCTTCGGAACTTTTCTGTACCAGCCGTCGGTAGAAACGGAGTCAAGAAGTTCAAACATATTCTTGTAGCCCGATGCCGTGAACAGGAAACCGCAATCGTCATTGTTAATATACCAGTCAACGTTTTCCGTGTTCCTTGAGAGCCAGTCAAAAGCGGTCCTGCCCTCTGTGCGCTTGTTATATGTACCGAAAGCAATTTTATCAATCAGCTTACTCGGGTGCTTTTCACCTTTGACCTTTGAAATGAGTGAAGCGAGAAGAATTCCTGCGCCTGCACCCGGGTTTTTTCCGCTTGTGCCGCAGATCACGGCTGCTGCAATATCGTCGGCATATTTTGTAATATAGCTTCTTGTGACGAACGAGCCCATACTGTGGCCGAAGATAATTACAGGCTTTTTGAACTCGTCTTTAGCAATAAGAGTGAGCTGATGAGCGTCATCAACAAAGCCCTTGCCGAAAGCGTTTTTCTCGCCGCCGAAATAGCCTTTAGTTCCGTTCGGTGCGACTGATTTTCCGTGACCGATATGATCGTTCATAATGAAAGCGAAGCCGGCATTGCAAAGAGCAGTTGCAAATTCCTCATATCTTTCACCGAATTCAGCCATGCCGTGAACGCCCTGAACAACAGCCTTAATTCTGCCGTCGGCAGGTGCCCAGCTTCTTGCGAAAATGTCGGCCTCACCTGTGACCGAAGGATAGGAATATTCTTTTCTGACGATTTCCATAAAAACGCCCTCCTGATAAATATTTATATTATTCTACCGGGATATCAATGTCATATTCGGGCATATAAAGTCCCTTAGCAAAGTTTCTCGCCCTGAAGAGAACGTGACTGTCATAAACCTCCATTACGAAGCCTATGCCGTTATCGTTGCACTCGCCGTCCTTGTTATCAATAGTAAGCGACGGGAGATTGATCGAATGGAAGTTGCCGATCTTCTCGTAAGTGTACTGTCCGATACCTGTATGAAGGTGACCTGTAATAAGGAAAACATTATCATACTTGTTAAGGAAATACTTAAGCGAATCCGACTGAGCACCAACCGAGCCTGCCGAATCAATCGGACTGTTCCATGTGTCCGGAAGACCGTGTGTCTGCTTGAGCGGCTGATGGATCATAACAAAGATGGGCTTGCCGGTCTTTGAAGCCTCTGTCAACTGAGCGTCAAGCCAGCAAAGCTGTGCCTCGCTGATATAGGACTCCTCAAACTCTGTTCTGTCTGTTCCGAGAACAATGAATCTGTAGCCGTTTATCTCATATGAATAATGAAGCGAATCAATGGTGAAGTCACTGCCCACGGACTTGTTAAGCTCATTGGTAAAGCCTGTAAAGGTTCTGACCGTCTTCTTGTAGCTTGCCTTGAGTCTGACGTCGTGATTGCCGACTGCATTAAGGAAGCAGTTTGTTCTTGCGCCTGCAAGCTTCTCGGAAATATACTGATATTCGCAGAGAAGGCCGTTTTCCGCTATATCGCCGGCGTTAACAATTGCGTCAACCTTGCCGTCGATATTGTATGTAACGTCCTCGCAAGCGGCGTCAAAATACCTTGTTCTTTCAACAAGATAGTTTGAGAACTGCGGATCGGCCCACATAACAGCCGTGAGGTTAGCGCCTGTCTTTTCGTTTGTAAGGATCGGATCCTCATTTGACGGACCGACATACGGAGTCAAAGTATATGAGATGGCAATAACAAGAACCATCAGCTTATAAGCAATGCGTGAAAATAATGTTGTTTTCAAAAGATACACCTTCCTATGGATTTAATTTCATTTAATTTTAACACGAAAGAAATAAATTGTCAATTTTATTTGTGCAGTTTAATTAAATTGACAAAAGAAAAACCGCAGATGAAAATTCAACTGCGGTGAATTTGTTCAGTTCTGCTTGTTCGGATTATCAAAACGGTAAATCTCTCTGTTTTCGATATCCATATCGGGTATCATAATCGGCTGAATGCCTGCATTGGCGGTTATCGTCGTGATAAAAGCTCTTGCGTACGGGAAAAGCTCCTTATAGGTCTGAATATGAATAATCTCTCTCGCAAGGCCATCGGGATAAGAGAAAATTCCTGCAAGAACAAGCTTAACGGAGAAGATGTCGGGATTTTCCTTGTCAGTGATCGTGACCGTGAATTTGCCTTCGCAGATATTGTTGTTTGTATATCTGACGTTATAGGCATAGCTGTTCTTCAGCTCAATTTTTGTGTTGCCCTTAATTTTATTAACAAACTGAATTTCATCAATTTTATAAGCATTAAGCTTAAGGTCTTTCATTGCAATGTCCCCCTTTGTTTTATATATATTATCATAAAAAGGAACAATTTACAAGTGTTATTTTTTCAAAGCGGACACAATGTATATGCCTGAAAGAACAGTGTTGACGGCAACGGCGGTCAGCAAAACGCATTTTGCCGCCTTTAGCACGGTCAAAAGCATGCAATCATAGCGTGCCATTTTCATAAAGAGCTTAGCGTACTGTTGATTTTTCATACATTCTTACCTCCCGTCCGTCAGCAGAATTCCGTGAGCTATTCCGGGAATACTCTCCCCTTGGAACGGTGAAACGGCTGACAGAAGCGCTCCGGTCGCCACGACAAACACCCTATGAAGCTTTCCTTCGCTCAATTCTTTTAAGATTTTGGAACACAATATACTGCCGCAGCATCCGCAGCCGCTTCCGCCCGCATGAACGTCCTGCTTGTCGGGATAATACATCATAAGTCCGGTATCGTTATGCACTTTTCTTATATTGATATTGTATTCCTTTTCAAGCAAATCATAAAGAAGCTTTGAACCGACCTTTCCGAGGTCACCGGTCAATATAAGGTCGTAATGCTCGGGCGCAGTCTGCGTTTCGGTCAGGAAGGCTGCAATCGTATCTGCTGCCGCAGGCGCCATTGCCGCACCCATGTTGCTTGCGTCTTTAACGCCTTTGTCCACCATCTTGCCGAGAATCGCTTTTTCAATTTTCGGGCTGTTCTTTTCATTCATTGACGATATCATTGCCGCTCCTGCTCCCGTAACCGTCCATTGAGCCGTCGGAGGCCGTTGACCGCCGTATTCGAGAGGAAATCTAAACTGCTTTTCGGCAGAACAAAAATGCGATGATGTCGAAGAAATCGCCGTATCCATTTTGCCCGAATCAACATAGACGGCGGCGTTTATCATTGCAAGAACAGAGGTTGAGCAAGCGCCGTAAACGCCGAAATACGGGATCCCGAATTCACGGATACCGAATGCAGAACCGGTACATTGATTTATCAAATCACCGGCAAAAATTCCGTCAATTTCTTCGCTTTTTTTGCCGGATTTGTCAAGAACAAGACCGACGGCGATTTTTTGAATATGACTTTCGGCTTTTTCCCATGTATCAAGACCGCATCTTGCATCTTCGAGAATCATATCAAAGAATTTCCCCAGGGGTCCCTCCCCTTCTTTTTTGCCGACAACAGAGGCATATGAAATAACATTCGGTTTATTTTCAAAATCAATAATTCTGCCGCTCATTTATTTATCACCTTTTCAACTATAAAATAAATCAAACCGTAAAGTGAAGCGGCTGTAGTTCCGTAAAGAATAACAGGTCCTGCGACCTTGAATATACTTGCGCCCGTACCCATTATAAATCCCTCGCTTTTGAACTCCATAGCGGGAGAAACGACGGAATTTGCAAAGCCGGTGATAGGAACAATCGTACCTGCTCCGGCATGCTTTGCTATTTTGTCAAAAACACCTATTCCGGTCAAAATTGCCGTGATAATAATCAATGCTATTGAAACCAGAGAACGGCTCTCATCAAGGCTCATTCCGCTTTTTCTGAAAATGTAAAACAAAAGCTGACCGAAGCAGCAAATTGCACCGCCGATTAAAAATGCTTTTATACAATCCAAGACTATGGGAGAATTCGGTGAAGCCTTTTTTACCATTTCATCATATTGTTTATTCGATATTCTCATTATCAACGCTCCAAAAATAATGTCCGATAATAATATTTGCAAATAAGCGGAAAAAATACAAAAAAATAAGGACGACCGAAGCCGTCCTTTAAATTTATTTTGCCTTAATCAAGCGCCGACTGCCTTGTAGAGAATTTGCAAAGCGTCATAGCTGTTAACCTTTCCGTTAGAGTCCATATCTCCTCTGTTGAAGGCGTCCTTTGAAAGAGTTGTGATTCCCACAACGTGCTGAAGAACAAGAAGCGCATCTGCCGAATTTATCTTTTCATCGTAGTTAACGTCACCCTTGATTGGCTTGGTAACAATATTGATTGTGTAGGTGTCTCTTGCCTTCATATTGCTCTTGAAGTATACCTCAATAACATTGCTTCCGAGAGCATATTCTTTTTTGGGTGAAGCATAGATATTCTGAGTTACCTGAACGCCCGAAACCGTTTCTTTGAAGGCCTCAGTTCTTGTTGAACCGTCGGAATACGTTACCTTTACAACAAGACCTCTCATGTCGATCATTCCTCTGTCGGCATAACGGGTATAATATCCGCCGTGATATTTGAAGGTAATCAGACCCTCCAGCGGAACAAAGGTTCCGAGTCCGCCGCCCTCGGGCATATCATAGTATCCGTAGTCCCAGTCTGTTCCCTGAACAAATTCAGTCTTGTTGGGGTATGTCAAAATTTTAACTGCCGTAATTTTCGGAGATGTTGCTGCGGAGACGATCGGGATAAGTCCCGTACATGTAAGTGCTACAATTATTGCCATAATACAGGCAAATAAACGATAAAGCTTTTTCATAAATTATTACCTCCCTTTATATTCTATTTAATTATAAACGTAAAATATGAATTTGTCAATAATTATACACCTTGCAAATCAAAATCAGGTATAAATTCTTCCGAAGAGGAATCAAGCTCTTGAATATAAACATTCTCAAAGCCGAGCATTTCAGCCTTTGAAAGAACCGTTTCGTATTCTCTGTGATTGATTTTTCTGTTAATTGTAGGATATTCGGATGCCCTTGCGCATGGCATATACTGTCCCATAAGGCTGATTATAGTATTGCTTGAAAGATTGCCGTTGATCCATTCGAGCGCTTTTATACCTTGACTTATATTTCCGGGTAAAACAAGATGACGGATTATCAATCCTTTTTTTAAAATCCCGTCTTCAAAAATATCCTCGGGCTGTTGACGGCGCATTTCAAGCACGGCTTTTGAAGCGACTTCAAAATAGTTTTCAGCTCGGCTGTATTTTTTTGAAACAGTCGGGCTTACATATTTTATATCCGTCAGAAAAACATCAACGAGGCCTTCGAGCTTTTTTAGAGAATCAACACTGTCATATCCGCCTGTGTTGTAAACAACAGGAATTGAAGGCTTGTATTTTGAGAGTGTAACGGAAAGCTGTTCGGCATAGTGCGTGGGGCTTACAAGATTTATATTATTTGCTCCCTGCGCTTCAAGCTCTTTAAAAATCTCAATGAGCCTTTTCTCGGAAATTTCTTTTCCGAAGCAGCCCTCACTGATGCTGCTGTTCTGGCAATAGACACATTTCAGCGGACACCCTGAGAAAAAAACAGTTCCGCTTCCTTTTTTGCCGCTTATGCAGGGCTCCTCCCAATAATGCAATGCCGCTCTTGCGACCTTGTAGCTTTGCCCTACGCCGCAGATTCCGACAGCTTCGCTTCTGTCAACAGAGCATTTTCGCGGACACTGATTGCAAATATACATTAAAAACACCTCGTTTTGATTACAAATATTATATCATAAAATTTTTTCTTGTCTATAGTTGGCAGTTGTGATATAATATTTCGGTAATATATATATGAGAGGTTATTTTTTATGAAAAAAGCAATTTCTTTATTTATGACGGTTATATTTGTTCTTTTATGCTTTTCCTCTTGCGGAACGAAGGGCTTAAAAGGCACTCACCATGTTGAAATGGTTATTAAGAATTACGGAACGGTAAAAATCGAGCTTGACGGAGATAAAGCTCCTGTTACGGTCGAGAATTTCGTAAATCTTTGCAATAACGGCTTTTATAACGGGCTTACCTTCCATCGCTATGTTAAAGATTTTGTACTTCAGGGCGGCGACCCCGAGGGCACTGGTCTCGGCGGCTGTGAAAGCAGCATTATCGGAGAATTTTCGGCAAACGGACACAAAAACACGATCAAACACAAGCGCGGAGTAATATCAATGGCGAGAAACCAATTTGATTACAATTCCGCTTCGTCACAGTTTTTTATTTGTCTCAAAAATTCGTGCTCCGAGGATCTTGACGGCCAGTATGCGGCATTCGGTCGAATCACGGAGGGTATGGATATTATTGATAAAATATGTGAGAATATCCCTGAGTCCGATTGTATTCCTGCCGATCGGCAGCCCGTTATTGAATCAATGAAGGTTATTGACTAAGAGGTGTAAATTTTGAACAACAATCTTGATTATCTGAACAGAGTTTATCTTAGAATTGACCTTGATAAAATCTGCAACAATATAAAAGAAGTAATCAAAAAAGTCGGCGACGATACAAAGGTTATGGCAGTCGTTAAAGCCGACGCATACGGCCACGGTGCAATAGAGGTCAGCAAGGCACTCAGCGAGATAGGTACATACGGTTTTGCCGTTGCGACTGTCGGTGAGGCTCTTGCGCTCAGACGAGCCGGCATTACAAAACCGATACTGATCCTTGATTTTGTTTTTCCGAATCAGTTCGAGACGATTATCAGAAACGACATAATGCTCACCATTTTCCGCTACGAGATTGCCAAGGAGCTTAATGAAGCGGCAGAACAAATGGGCACAACGGTGCATATTCATATTAAAGTTGATACCGGAATGGGCAGAATCGGTTTTATTCCCGATGAGGAGAGTGTTGATGAGATTCGCAGGATTTCTCAGCTTCCCAATGTTGAAATAGACGGTATATTTACTCATTTTGCGTGCGCCGACGAGGCTGATAAAACATCAATGAACAAACAATTCGAGAAATTCAAAAGCTTCGTTAAAAAGCTTGAAGAAATCGGTATAAATATTCCGATCAAGCATGTTTGCAACAGCGCCGCAATCATTGACAGCAACGATAAATTTCTGAACATGGTCAGAAGCGGAATCATTACCTACGGCCTCTACCCTTCCGAGTTTGTTCACAAGGACAGACTTCATATTGAGCCGGCAATGGAGCTTCACAGCCTTGTTATAAACGTAAAAACAATTCATAAGGGCGATACCGTGAGCTATGGCTCAACATATGTTGCAAAAAAGCCGACCGTTATTGCAACGATTCCCGTCGGATATGCTGACGGATATCCGAGAATGCTGTCTAACAAAGGAAGCGTTATTATTCACGGCAAGAGAGCGAAGATCGTAGGCATGATTTGTATGGATCAGTTCATGGTTGACGTGACCGATATTCCGGGCGTCTCGATCGGAGACGGTGTTACGCTTATCGGCAAGGACGGTGACGAAGAAATCACGTGTGAGGAAATCGGCGATATCTCAGGCAGATTTAACTATGAATTCCTTTGCTGTATCACGCGCCGTGTTCCGAGAGTTTATATCAGAAACGGCAAAACGAAAAAAATTGTTGATTATTTAGAGTGATTTTATGGAAACAAAAACAAACGTTATGCGCCTGCTTGAAAAGCAGAAAATAAATTATATCCCTCATTTTTATCCGCATGGAGACGATATCCCGACAGACGGTGTAACAGTTGCGGAATTTCTCGGGAAAGACCCCGCCTCGGTTTATAAGACACTTGTTACCCGTTCGGCATCAAAAGCATATTATGTCTTCGTTGTTCCGGTTGCCGAGCATCTTGACTTAAAAAAAGCCGCAAAAGCGGTCAAAGAAAAATCAATTGAGATGATTAAGCAAAACGAGCTTCTTCCTCTGACAGGCTATGTGCACGGCGGATGCAGTCCTATCGGAATGAAAAAAAGCTTTAAAACCACCTTTCACGAGGATATAAATTCACTTGAAACGGTAACGCTAAGCGCAGGACGAATAGGAAGTCAGATTGAGATCTCGCCTGCCGATATATTAAAGGCAACGAGAGGACAAACAGCCGATATTATTGTTAAATAACAAAGCAGCAGCAGAATTTTTATTTCCGCTGCTGTTTCTATTTTGATTTATTTAATTTCCTCTGCCGAAATTGATGAGTCTGTCAATAGTTTCACTGACCGAACCGTCATCAAGAGTGAAATCATCACCTGATGTTGTTTCATCTGTAACGGGCTCTGTTGTCTCGGGTTCGCCCCAAACAAAAAGGAAAACCGTTGTGCCTTTTTCATATGATGCGCCCTCTTCAAGCGATGCGCCCTGAACCGTATCGGGAATCTCGTTATCTGTATTAAGCTTAACGGATTTCTCAACAACAAATCCAAGCTTTGTGAGCATATTTTTAGCGTCATCATATTTCATTCCGACTATGCCGGAGGTCGGGAAAACAATGCTTTGCTTGCCCTTGCTGACAACGAGCTTGATTGTTGTACCGACAGGAACTTTGTCGTTTACATCGACACTCTGACTGATAACGTAGCCTTCTTCAACCGTCGAATCGTAGACTTCGCTCTTTTCAAACTTAAAGTTTTTCGTGTTGTAAGTGTTGTCGATGATTTCATTATACGGCTTGCCGACAAAATTAGGAACTTCAACGGTTTCCGAAGCGGCTGTCGTTGTAGAGTCGTTATCAAGCTTAATAACACCTGTCTGCCAAAGAACAAGGAATCCGATTGCAAGCACAATTATTACCGCACAAACCGCAATAATTGCCGAGGATCTGTTGTGGCGCTTCTTGGCTGCCTCACGCTTATTATAAGTGTAATCCTCTTCGTCATCCTCCTCGTCGACAATTCGCTGTGCAACAGGCTTTTTGACGTTCACCGGTACAACCGGATCGTATTCGACACCGGCTCCCGCAGCGGCACTCGGAGATGCAGAAAGCTCTGCACGAAGCTCCTCAACCGTTCTCGTTCTGTCCTCCGGGAGAATCTGGAGAGCATTTACAAGTCCGTTGATAACATATGCCGGAAGCTGTTCGGCAAACTTGCCCGGAACCATAAGCCTGTCATTAGTTACACGTTCGGTTGCGTCGATCGGATCGGTTCCGATAAGGGTTCTGTAAAGCACAGCGCCAAAGCCGTAAATATCCGTCCATGTGCCCTGTCTTCCGTCAAATCCGTACTGCTCAAACGCTGCATAACCGTTGTAAAGCTGGCTTTTAAGCTCGCTTCTTGCAGATCTGACCTGGCTGATGCTGAACCCTGTTATTCTAATTTTACCGTCAGAAGCAACGATAAGCGTTGACGGAGAAATACCTCTGTGGATAATTCCGGAGGCGTGAAGTGTTCCGAGGGTCGAAAGCACGGGCATAAGAAGCGGACGTGCCTTTTCCCAGGAAATATAGCCTACATTGTTTCGGAGAAGATATTCTCTGAGCGTTATGCCGTCGATATTCTCCGTAATAGCATAGCAGGTTCCGTTGCCCTCAAGGGTATCCTTTACCTTTATAAGCGCTGAAAGCCCGCTCAAACGCATGAGCTTTCTCCACATCTCAATGAAGCTTTGCAGACATTCATTAAAAATATTTTCGTTTCCCGGAGCAACATATACGCCGAGTGTTTTTGAATCACGCAACGCTATTCCTTCCGGGAAAAATTCGCGAATATTAACAGGCTCTCTCGTTGAGAGATCAAGACCCATATAGGTTGCACCGTCTCCGTTATATTCAAGAAGCTTTCCGACAAGATATCTGTTGCCGAGAACCGTCCTGATAGGCAGGTAAGGCTCAATCTGCTTTGAGTCGGCATGGAAGCCGCAGTAGGGGCACTGCTTCTCCGTTCCGATATCCTTCATGCAGCTCATACATAAATTATCTGAATTGATCATCATATACCTTCTTCCGAAACTCAGATTATTTTAGTTTATGATAACATTTAAGGCTAAATTTGTCAAGTTAAGACAATTTACAATAGGTTACAATATTGTACGTCCGTTATTTTGAAATAAAAAGCCCTCTGATTTCAGAAAAGAAATCAGAGGACAGAAATTATATTACGATATATTATTCGCCGAAATATCTCTTGAGAAGTCCTGCGAAAGCTTTGCCGTGACGGGCTTCGTCTCTTGCCATCTCATGAACCGTATCATGAATAGCGTCGAGGTTTGCTTCCTTAGCTCTCTTGGCAAGGTCAAACTTGCCGGCTGTAGCACCGTTCTCGGCTGCAACTCTCATCTCAAGGTTTTTCTTTGTTGAGTCTGTAATAACTTCTCCGAGAAGCTCAGCGAACTTTGCAGCGTGCTCAGCCTCTTCGTAAGCTGCCTTTTCCCAATAAAGGCCTATCTCCGGATAACCTTCTCTGTGAGCTACTCTTGCCATTGCAAGATACATGCCTACCTCAGAGCACTCACCGTTGAAATTAGCTCTGAGATCCTCGAGGATATCTTCCGATACACCCTGTGCAACGCCTACAACGTGCTCTGCTGCCCAAGTCATTCCTTCGTCCTGCTTGTTGAACTTTGATGCCGGAGCATTACATACCGGGCACTTCTCCGGAGGAGTGTCGCCCTCGTGAACATAACCGCATACACTGCAAACCCATTTTGCCATAATTATTTACCTCCAAAAAATTTATTTAGCATCGAGACACTCATTGCATACACCGCTGAAAATCAGTTCGTGAGTATCAATCCGTCCCTTTGCATATGCTTGCGCTTTTGAATTAATATCATTGATCGGGGGCATATCCACATCGGTAACTCTGCCGCATTCAAAGCACCGGAAATGATAATGAAGCTCTTTATTGCCGTCGTAACGGTCGGCACCCTCAAAGCTAATTTTGAGAATAACGCCGTCGGAAGCGAGCATATTAAGGTTTCTGTACACTGTGCCGAGACTTAAATTCGGCATTTCGGCCTTGAGCGTAAAGTACAGATCCTCGGCTGTGGGATGATCCTTCCGAGAACGAAGCTCTGCAAGAATGGCTTCACGCTGTTTTGAATGTTTAATAGCTGCCATAGATTTACCTCATCAATAATAGTAATCGTTACTGTTATTATAACCGATTATTTTTAAATGTCAAGAGGATTTATAAAATTTTTTTGACAAATTTATTATTTCATTGTAATATATTTTACAGAAAACAAATTATTATTACAAGGAGATATCTTTATGAAAAGAATTATTGCTCTTTTTCTTTTGTTTTTGATTTCTGCTGTGTTTTTTGCTTGCGGCAAGGCCGAAACAGATAAAGGCGTTACAACGAAGCCTACCGTCCCCGAACCGTACACTACGGTTATTGACGGAAAAAAATATACCGCTCAAAAGCTAAGCCCTCAGGAAAAGGATTATCAGATAGGCTATTATAACGAAAACAATCAACCCGAAAGATTTGAATATTACACGGGCGGGAAGCTTAGTTATTATTATATTTCAAGTGAATTTGACGATAACGGAAATGATAACGTTCAGAAATACTACAGTGCCGACGGCAAAATTCTGGGAACAGTCAAAAACGGCAAATTCTATAATTCAAGCGGTAAGGAAATTTCGGAAAGCGAAATGGATGCGCTTCTTCCGCAATAAAAAATCGGCAGAGACACGGCAAAATGTCTCTGCTGTTTTATTACCATTTATTATGAACTCTTTCGGCAAAAACGACCTTGTCTTTAACTTCAATCACGGTGCCGTCATCGAGGATTGCCTTGCCCGAAATTTTGCCGAAAACCTGATGCGGAAGCATACAGATAAGCTTAATGTCAAGCGGAGCTACACGGTCAATAATAGGCTCAAAGCTCATCTCAAATCTTCCGTCGTTACTCGTAAACGTCCACGGCTCGGTGTAATAATATTCGCCGTTTCTGTACGGTATATGAAATTCAACCTGATCGAGCTTGTGCGATTTTCCGTTATAGAAAAGCATATTTTCGCTGGCTGCCGAGGTATCGCCGAAGCCGTATCCGATATTGAATCCGAAGCGGCTGCCGTCATCGAGGATCATTTGTCCGCTGCCCCAGTACCACGTATTGTCATAGGTCCACACTCCCCTGCCCCAATCGAGCGTAGCAAGCGACTGATTTTCCTCATTGAAGCTCCAGCGAAGATCGCCGAAACTCATCTTGCCCGTTGCTCTCATGCAGTTGATTTTCTGATTATAGTAGAAGTGTTTATCCTTATCAAAAGGAGTTGCAATTACCATGCTTTCCTCGGGAATATCGGTCAGTGTGACGTCAAAAGTCAGGAGCTTACCCGAATTGCAATAGTTGCCGTAGGTACCGTAAAGACGTCGTGTTTTGCCGTCATTTTTAAAGGTCATGTCGCATGTGCCCACCTTGGCATGGATATCACCCTTTTCGCTTGTCGAGGGCAGGTTCATTTTACCCATCGGGAATGCGCCGATTTCACTGTCATTCATCTGGAACGGCTTTTCGCCGAAGCCCATGAGCGAAATGCTAAGGCAGCTTACGTATCCGCTGTCGGAAACCGTGAGGCAAAGCCCGAAGTCCTGATTGCCGATATAGTAATAGTCCCACTCCTTAATTCGGAATTTAGGCGCTTTGATATCGTTTCTGCTGTACTCCCAGTAGAGCTTTTTCGCAAATCCGGGTTCGGTAATATTGCCGTTTGCGTTTAAAAGCTTTTGCTTTGACGTGATTTCATGCTGCATAAACTCTGACATAATTATCCCCTCTTTATTTTTTCATTTCTGCAAGGATTTTGTAGTTTATTAACTTAAAGCCGAGCGACTCAATGTGCTGCTTCGTCTGCGGATCCTTGAGCAATTTATATTCCCAC
>HF999643.1:136239-139255 GCA_000434055.1 Ruminococcus sp. CAG:488
CTGAACCAAACGCCGGAAGCTCCTTTAAGATCCTCCGTCGGGAACGACGGATGCATATAAGTCTCGGTTACTGCTCCGTCGGGAAAAGTCTTGTAAAGCTCATAAATATATTCCTTAAAATTATCATAGCTTTCGCTCTGAGGGCCGCTCCACTCGTTCGGAATCAGATAATCGGGAATAGCAACGTGAAGCTTTCTTGCCTTATCCACAACATTGCCGAGGAGTCCGAGAACGGTTTCTTTATCAACCTGAATGTCAAGCATCGAATTTGAAAACTGCTCATCTGCAAGATTTGCAGGAAATCTGAAAGGCAGACCGTACTCGGCGGCGACCTTAAAGGCAACATTCAAAAGTTCAAAGCGACCTGTTGCAACGCCGTAAATTGATCCCATGTGATTATCAATGTGAGACGGATTCAAGCCGAGCTTTTTAAGTAATTCGATTTGGGCGACTGCCTCGGCATAAACCTCATCAAGACTTGCGTGCTTCTCAAACTCATCACTTTCATGGTGCATATAGCCGAATTCGTCGCGTAGACTTTCTGTATTGTTGTGAGCCACGGGACCCCAACGGTAGCTGCTCCATTCATTTGTAAAAGTCCAGTGAACACCGATACAAAGCTCGGGATTTTTCACGGCAAAATTAACCGCGTCGGGTGCCCACGGACACGGAGCCATGATTGTTGACGACGTCAGTGCGCTGTTCGGGTCGGTGAGCAAATCTGATATTGCGAGATTGGCACCTTTAAAAGATCCGAAATCATCGGCATTGATTATAAGGTATTTAGACATTTATTTCACGCTCTCTTTTGCATGATTTCTCTCGGCGATTTCCGCAACCATTTGCTGTTGTCTCTTTTCGGTGATGTTATAGAAAAGCATAGGAATAATAGTTGCCGCCATGCTGATTGCACCCGAAAGAATAAGAATGTTCCAAAGAAGCTGTCTGCCGTCTGCTGTGATTGCCGGTGTTGCTTCGGGGTTGATGCCTGCCCAGCTATAGGAGAATACGCCGACGAAAGCACCGACTGCCATGCCGATTTTATTGATAAGCGTCTGCATCGCAAAGCAGATACCCTCCGCTCTCTCGCCCGTTTTCCATTCAAGATAATCAACGGTATCGCCTATCATAGCATAAGTGATAATGTTGTTTACGCCCTGAGGAATACCGAGAAGAACAAGACCGATTGCATTAACAACAAGCTTCCACGGTGCATCGTAGCCGATGAAGTACATTGCAAACATTACAACTGCTCCGAGAATATGAACATAAATATATGCCCACTTCTTTGTGAACTTTTTCGTCATCCATGGAACAAGAATTGAAGCGACGAGACCGCCGGGAACTATAAGCATCGTTATAAGGCTGAAAAGTCCCTCGTTATTAAGAACATATTTTGCGAAATACAGTCCTCCCGTATAAGTATAAACGGTTCTTGCGCCGCCGAGAATACCCGAAATAACAACCAGAAGCAGTTGCTTATTCTTGAAAAGAAGCTTGAGGTTGTGTCCGAGTGAAGGAGGAGCATCCTTTGAAGTAAATCTTTCTGTTGTGTTTTTAAAGCCGTAATAAAACATCGGAACAGAAACAACAACGAGCACAAGCGCACAAATGAAATATGTCCATTTAAGCGTTTCTGCATTCTGAGAAATATACTGCGGAAGAACATTTCCTTCTGCGTCTTTGAATTTTGCTGTAACGGCGTTTGTAATTAGAGGTACGCCGACGGTTACAAGGCCTGCGCCGAGTGTGCAGACAAGACGCGCAAACGTCAGCACCTTACCTCTGACGACCGTATCGTTTGTCATGCAGGTTGAGAGTCCCCAGTAAGGAACATCGGCAACGGTATAAACCATTGACCAAATAACATAAAGAACGGAAATAACAACAAAGGTTGACTTCGTTTTCGGCTCAAGGAACGGGCAGAAACAAAGAACTGTCGTAATAGCAATAGGAATTGCCATCCATTTAAGATATGGGCGGCATTTTCCCCATTTAGTTCTTGTTTTGTCAACTATAGAGCCCATGATCGGATCATTGAGCGCATCGTATATTCTTGTAAAGAGCATAAGGAATGCAACAGCCATTGCGCCCGACATACTCTTGAATACCGTGCCCTTTTCAACAGCGCCGAAAAGCAGCGCATCTGTCATAAAAACAGTAAGAAACGAACCGATGATCGTACATATGAAATTCTGTCCGAATCCTGTTACGCTGTATGCGATAACCTCCTTCGGCTGAATACCCTCACCGGGCGTCGTTCCGAACATATTGTGCCAAAAATTCTTTTTTGCCATCAGAAAACCTTCTTCCTGTCGTGTGACATACACTCACACTTTATTGTATATAATTTTATCACATCAGATTACCTTTTGTAAATTAAAAAAAAAAAACCTACTTTTCATACAAAAACAAAGCAGGTTTTTTATTATATATTACTATAGATAATCCATTATTTTTCTTTTAAAAACTGTATAATTTAAACAATTTATTAAGATTGTTCTGATTTTTCGGATATGATTTCTTTTAATTGCTCGTATATCTCGACAACCTTGAATCTCGGCTCGTATTTCGGCTTGCTTTCAACAAGCTTTATTTCCTTCTCGGAGAATACATTTTCGATTTCATCTTTTTTATCCGCCGCGGGAACACACATCGGAGGAAACATCACGCACCACCAATTATGACCCTCGCCCGAGCCGATTACAACTCTCAAAGCAAGATATTTGCCTGCCGGAAGCGTCACGGTTTCATAGGTTCTTGTTGTGAAATATTCGTTTGAAAGGCTGATTTTAACGTCATAGTCAAAACCTGCCTGATTCACAAATGCCTTTGCCGATTTTTCAAGCTCAGGCAGTACGGGTTCTATTTTTTCAACTGCATTTTCGACGTTGACGCTGCCGTTAAATATATCCTTGCCTTCTTGAAGAATATAATCACGCAGTCTTAGTTTTAAATTCTGATCAACGCTTGTATCGGAATTTGCTATAACGTGAAGCCTGAGAACATCGGAGCG
>HF999643.1:139288-202274 GCA_000434055.1 Ruminococcus sp. CAG:488
GATGTTTTCGCAAAGGAACAAATTGAAAAAAGAATTGCAACAACGATTCCGACGGTAATTGATATTTTAATTTTTTTTGATAAAGACATACAGTCAACTCCTTACTTGATTTGCAAGTAAATTGTTGACTGTAATTTTTCGTTTTATTCATACATTGCCAGAATTTGGCTCGCCTTTTCTTTAACGGCTCTTGCAAGCGCTTTTGGCTGAATAACCCTGATATCCGTGCCGTATTGCAAAATCCAGCTTACAAGTCCTTCACTCATCTCGACCTCAGCCTTTATGCGAAAATGTTCATTATCGTCAATTTTTATCGGAACTTCGTCTCCGAACTTTTCTATAATCTCATCGAGAATCGAATTTGAGCATGAAAGAGTAACGTTTGCTTCCTCTCCGGAGAACATATTAAAAAGCTTATTCGAATAATCGGCAATGTCAAACTTGTCTGTATATTGAGAAACCTTTGAAAAATGCTTTGCGGGTGAATCAAGCTGTTCAATCTCAATAATTCTGTCAAGACGCAGATGCATGAGATTTGAATACTTATTGTTATTGCAAATCAGGTAATAATGGTCGTTAGACCAAAGCATTGCATAAGGATTTACAAGAAAAGTCTTACCCTCGTTACGAACAAGATATTTATTTTCTATTGAACGTCTTGCATATCTGAGCATAACTTGCTTCTTGCTCTTAATCGCCTTATCGAGAACACGGATCGTTTCATAAAGATCTTCTTTATCTGTTTTGAAGCTCCCGTCAACATATATTTGTTCTCTGAGCTCCTCCTCCTGATATTCGCTGACTAATCTGCCGATTTTATAAATCAGACTTTTTGTGTTCTTCTCGGAAATAAACTTCGCAGCTTGAACCGCGTCAATTAAAAGTCTTGCCTCCGGCTCAGAGAAATCTCTTGATTTAAGATAATACCCTCTGTGAGGAGTTCTGATATTTACGATATCCATACCGTATTCCTTAAGATCCTCAATGTCACGATAAATGGATTTTCTCTCACAGCTAATGCCGTATTCGCCCAGCATTGAAATAAGCTGAGCTGCTGAATATACGTGCTCCTCATCCGTTTGTCTGTTAAAAATATCCGAAAGGAACAAAAGTCTAAGATTATGGTCGCCTGTATTCATCAGATCACCTCAATTATTCGGCATTGTCTTTAGTTTATCGTTGATTTCTCTTATCGTGTCGGCGTCGATTTTAAGAAGCTCTCTATCATATGTATAGATTCCGTTGACCTCAAATTCAACATCGCTTACTTGTGTATAAACCGTTGCACTCAAGCCTTTTTTAACGTTTGGAATGATCTGCTTTTTAAACAGCTTTTTATATGCCCTTGTAAGAGTTTCCTTTGTCTTATACATGACATAGCCAAAGCTTTTCTCCCTGTTCCAAACATGATTTTCGATTATACGGCTGTAGCCGCCGAATTCGCTGAGAACAAGCGGCCTGCCGTCTCCCTTAGGCGGAATGAACGGAAGAATATACTGATGCACGCTCTTGAGCTCCGGTCCCTTCTGATCATGCCATCCGCTCGCATGGTCAACTATTCTTGTGGGGTCATATGCTTTAACAGCTTCGCCGATTCTTTTTGCATCAAACTGTCCCCACGACTCATTGAAAGGAACCCAGCAGCCTATTGATGTGCAGTTATAAAGATGATCTACGGTATCAAAGACTGCCTTTTCATGCTCTCTGCGACATTCCTCATTATCAACGCCGAACCATTTATAATGGCTGTCGGGAATGCTTCTGATAAACATATTCGGCAGAACGCCGACAAAAAACATATCAATCTTTTTTGCGCCGCATACCATGTCCTGCCAAACGATCATACCGAGCTTGTCGCAGTGATAATACCAGCGTCTCGGTTCAATTTTAATATGTTTTCTGAGCATATTAAAGCCGAGATTTTTCATCTCTTTAATGTCAAAAATCATTGCCTCATCGCAAGCCGGAGTCATACCTCCGTCGGGCCAGTAGCCCTGGTCGAGAAGTCCGGTCTGAAAATACGGTTTGTTATTGAGATAAAGTCTCGGAATCGCCTTATCGTCATAGCCTATGCTGAATTTTCTCATGCCGAAATAGCTCGAAACAACATCAAGTATTTTTTCGTTTTCGTCACAAAGTGCAATTACAATATCATATAGAAAAGGGTCTTCAGGACTCCAAAGACGAATGTCCCTGAGCTTAACCGTTTCGTCGGGAGAAATCGTCCCGGCAAAAACAATTGAATCATCCTTTTTGATAATCGCCCTAAGCTGTGTATTCTCGGCGTATTTCAGTTCAGTCTCGATTCTTATCGCCGAAGCGTCAATGTCGGGAGTAAGACGGATATTTTCAATATGCTTTTCGTTTACAGGTTCAAGCCAGACGCTCTGCCAGATTCCGCTCGTGGCGGTGTACCAGAAGCCGACGCTTTTCCTGACCTGCTTTCCCCTATCCTGCCAATTGGTCTCCGTTGGGTCATTTACACGAACAACAAGCTCATTATAGCCCTCATTGAGATATTCGGTTACATCAAAGCTGAACGGAAGATAACCGCCCTGATGCGTTCCGACGGGTTTACCGTTGAAAAATACCATACAGCGCCAGTCAACAGCCTCAAAATGAAGAATACAGCGTTTTCCTTCGAAGCAATCGTCAAGTATAAATTTTTTGCGGTACCAAAGATAATCATCGGGTTCGATTGTTTTTTCAATTCCCGAAAGATAACACTCCGGCGCAAAAGGAACAACTATTTCCCCGTCAAAATCCTGAGGAATATCGTCAGTCATGCCTGTAATTGTAAACTCAAATTTTCCGTTAAGGCATTGCCAGTCGTTTCTGACAAGCTGAGGCCTCGGATATTCGCTGAGAGGACAGTCATAATTCACATTATCCGTCCAGCGTGTTTTCAAATTGCTCATTGTTGCGCCTCCTCCGTTGTTCCGTTAAAAGCATCAAGCTCTTTAAGCAGCCATTCCTGCGCTTCAAGAATTCCTGCGGCTGATGCCTCAAATGTCTTCTCTGTCATATCCTCTTTATCGGTTTCATCGTAGCAGTCATTGCCGATATAATAAACAGCTTTGAATTGCTTTTCATCATTCCCGTCCTTTTCGATCCATGCCCTGTATCTGAATGACGGCCTTCCGAGACAGCCGAGGTAAGGATCCGTTCCGTATGATCCGGCATAGGTATTGCCTTTTCCCCCGAAGCCCATCAAGCCTAAAAACCATTCATATGACGGTAGTTTTATTAAATCAGTCATGTAAAAGCTTGCTCCTTAAATCAAAAAGTTTTCGCCAAAGTACAACGGCAAACGCCATACGTTTTTTTAACAGCGTAAAAAATACTTTGTCATAAAAGCACTTAAATTCAGAATAATCCGCCTTCAAATACAAATCGTAAAAATCGCTTGCGAGAACACGCTTAACATATTTATATCCTGCCGGAATACTTCCGTAAGTAATCTCCGAGTTAACGGAGTTAGTTGTAAAATAAACAAAATTCTCGGTAATCTCGTTCAATATTTCATCCTTGAAAAAAGCACCTTCGAAATATCTTGTTTGATATTCATAAATAAAGTGCTGAACATCGAATCCGTTTTTTACAACATATGTGGCATTGTCGGGATTGACATTGTAATGGTAAAGCGCTTCGTTAATAAATTCAAATGATTCGCAATACTTCAAATATTCAAAAACAAAAACCATATCCTCGGCATATTTCACTCCTGCCGGAAATGAGACGTGATTTTTTTTGATAATATCTTTTTTATAAAGCTTGTTCCAGCAGGAATAAAAACAAGAATGCACGGTACATTTAAAAAAATCAAGGTCAAATTCATCTTTTGAATATTTTCCGGCTTTAAAATAAAGTCCGACATTTCTTTCATCTACGGAAGAAATGAAATAATCGCAGCAGACAAGGTCTGCATCGGCGCTTTTGAGCATTTCCAAAATAAAGCTCGGCTTATATTCATCATCGCTGTCAAGAAAAGCTATATACTCCCCTTTTGCTGCTTTAATTCCGTTGTTTCGAGCAACGGAAACTCCCGAGTTTTTCTGATGAATTACCGAGATATTATCATACATTTCCGCATAACGGTCGCATAGCTTCTCGGAGCCGTCAGTTGAACCGTCGTCAACAAGAATCAACTCAATAATTTTAAATTCGGTCTGCGATATAACGGATTTAACAGCGTTTTCGAGGTATTTTATACAGTTATAAACAGGAATAATGACTGAAACCTTGCAATTCATTATCAGCCCTCGCTCTTTTTGAATATCTTATTAAAAAATCCTTTAATGCCGCCCTCATCGGAAGCTGCTGTGCTTTCCTCGGCTGCGGTCGTGCTTTCTTTTTCATTGTTTGAAGAATTTACTCTCACGCTGTCGGTTTTGAAAACAAACATAACGCTTGATGACATTGTCTGAGCTTTCTTGGTGAAAATAGTGTATGACTTACCGAGCTCAAGCCATGCTGTCATTTTTGCCGAAAGAGTGTTTGCGTCAATTCCCGAAATCGAAGAAAGGCTGTCGGTCGCGATTGAGCCTTTAAGACTTGAAAGCGTCGAATCAATCGAAGAAAGTGCGTTCGACTCCGAAAGTGCCTGAAGCGCATTTATAAGATCCTTGTTCTCCTCAACCGCCTTTTGAAGCTCGGAAAGCGTATTTACGGTTTTCGGGAGATTCTCTATCGCTTTTTGAACCTGAGGATCATTGAGGTCGGAGGACATCTCCTTAAGAAGCTGCATGCCTTGATTTATCGTTTCCTGACTCGCTTCGTCACCGAAAATACTGTTGATTACCTTTAGCGCATCCTCAAGACCGTTGAAATCGGCGGTTCTTATATATTCAACAAGTACCTGAATTGTCGCAAGATTCTGCGGCGTTGTATATTTATTAAGAACGTTTATCAAAGCGGCGTTCTCGCTGTAGAGCGATGAAGCCTGCTTAACAAGTGCGCTTAAATTATTTAGCTTGTCGGGATTTGAAGAAAGTGTATTTAAAAGCTTTGATGCGTCGATCTGCTGAAGGCTTTTTTGTACATTCTGAAGCTTTTGAAGATTATCTCGAAGGCTGTCAACGGAATCGGAAATATTGTTTAGACCGATATCAAGCGATGCAATCGGAATTGCCGAAAACATGAAGTTGCCAATCTCAAAATTGTTTACATCGGCGGAAATAACAAAAGTATCGTTGAACTTATATGTCGAATCCGAATCGTATGCAAGTGAGGAAAGTCCGAGACTTTCATTGATACCGGGGAATCCGGCGAGCACGGCATACTGTGTGTTACCGTTGCCGACAACACGTCCGTTTTCAACTTCGATATTCTGAAATTTCATTTCACTGAGTGAAATTCCTCCGACAACAAGCATCGGGTTATACATTGTCATGTTAACTCCGTTGACCTTTACGGTATATTTATCAACGTTGTTCATTTTGATTGTGATTTTCACTTTGCCGCTCTTGCCGGCGATATCCTTGGAGGAAATCGGTTGACCGTCAAGGGTATAGTTGATCTTAAATTCAAGCGGAAGCTTGCCGCTGTAGTCGCCCTGGTAATAAAGATCGGTCGTGCTCATATGCCAGCGAAGCGTTGATCCGTTAACCTGCGGCTTCGAATCGTCCTTAACGTTGACAACAGATGTTAGATTTGTTACGTCGTCAACATATACGCCGCCTTGCGGAACATGAAGCCAATCGCTGACCTTTATGCTTTTCTCAGTGCCGGTATTGTCAAGATTGACATAAACGGTTTCGGTTTTTTTAACCGATGCGGCAGGTACGTTGTATCTAACGGAATTAGCTTCTTCCTCGCTGTCGTCCTGAGAACTGTCTCCGCAGGCACAAAGAAAAATCATTGCAAAGGCAAGGAGAATACAAAATATACTTTTAATTTTTTTCATTTCTTTCATCCTCTCAGTCGTCGTCGGTAAACGTGAAGCTCGTTTCTTCATCAAATTCGTATTCATCAACATTCTTCTTTTCCGGAACAGCCTTTATCGGTTCCGGCTCGGGTGTGTCATCGTGAATACCCCAGCCCTTTGTTGTCCTTGCAATGAATTTTTCGCAAAGGAGAAGAATAGGCATAACAAATAATACAATCACAAGAGCACTTATTAAAGAGCCTCTTGCAAGCATTGCACATATCGACTTGACAATTGAAATGCTGCAAACAAGATATACTCCGAAGGTTGCGAAGAAGAAAAGCATTGCACTCTGGAAAACAGAACGTATCGCCTCATTTGCCGCAATCTTCATGGCGGCGGTTCTTCCGTGACCCTTTGAAAGCTCCTCTTTGAATCGCGATGTCAGCAGAATAGCGTAGTCAACCGTTGCGCCGAGCTGAATACACGAAATTACCGTCGGAGCAATGAACGGAATCGCCGTTCCGAAAACTGTTGATAAGCCCTGATTTATCCATATTGCAACCTCAATTGCAAGAATAAGAATAAAAGGTATGGAAATTGATTTGAAAACTATCGCTATAACAATAAAGACGGCAATTATGGATATAATGCTCGTTACGGCGAAATCAACCTTTGTCGTTTCGATAAGATCCTTATAGAGTGCACCCTCGCCCGTAACATAGCCGTAATGGTCTGAACCTGCATATTTTTGGACTATATTATCAATCTCTTCAACCTGACTGTTACATTCGTCCGTCGAGGATTCATAGATAGAGTTGACGAGCATTACCTGCCGTCCGTTCTGTTTGACGATATCAATAATATCATCGGGAACAATCGAATCTGGAATTGAAGTTCCGACAAACATATCATAAGCAAGCATACTGCTGACGCCCTTGACATTGCTTATCTCGTTTTCCATGCTGACAAGCTTGCTGGCGGGAATTGTATCGTCAACAATAATGAAATGCGAGGTCGTCATGTTGAATTTTTCTTTCAAAAGCTTTGTTCCGATCGTTGTTGATGCATCGTCCGGAAGCTCCGCATTTAGATTATAATTCTTCTTAACATTCGCAGAAAGTAAAAAAGAAGGGATTATAATTATAATAAACACTGCAGCAAAAACTTTTTTACGCTTAACCAAATGATTGACGAGCTTACCGAAATCGGGTGAAAACGGCTTATGCTTATGACGGTTGATCGCGTCGTCGAAAACAAGCATAAATGCAGGCAGAATTATTACAACCGAAAGCACGCCGATAATGACGCCCTTTGCCATAACAATTCCGATATTAAGACCGAGCGTAAGCTGCATGAAGCAAAGCGCAAGGAAGCCGAAAAGCGTCGTTAGCGAGCTGCCCGAGAGCGAAATAAACGAACCGTGCAAAGCCCTCGACATTGCCTCCTCTTTCGTCCTTGAATACCTGCGTTCCTCGTTATATCTGTTGACGAAGAATATCGAATAGTCAACCGTAACACCGAGTTGGAGTATCGCTGCGATGGACTGGGTGATATAAGAAACGCCCATGAAAAAGTTTGTGCCCATATTATACATGACCGCTATTCCGATGACTCCGACGAGAATAAACGGCATGACATATGATTCCATGGTGATCATCATTGTGATTATTGCAAGAGCAACGGCAATGAGAATATAAATCGGCGTTTCACTGTCCGTCATTTCCTTTGTGTCGGAGTTCATGGCAGAAATACCGCTCAAATAGCTGTTTTCGGGAAGAATCTTTTTAATCTGCTTGACCGATTTTATAATATCCTTTGACGAAGCGTCGTCGGCATAGCTGACAAACATCATTGTGTACTCGCCGTCACTGCTGTAAAAAACATTTTTCACGTCATCGGGCAGGATATCGCCGGGAACGCTCGTGTCCATAATATTATCCGCCCAAAGAACATTTGAAACATTCTTTATCTCGGAAATATTATTTTTAAGCTTCATCACTGTATTAGGTGAAATTTTTCCGCCGTTATCGTCTACCGTTTTAACAAGCACAATAGTCATTGAGCTGCCGCCAAAATCCTCTTCAAGAATATTTTCACCCTTGACGGAATCGAGCCTTGACGGAAGATAGCTCAAAATATCGTAGTTAACGTTTGTAAAAATGTAGCTTATAAGTGACGGAATAAGCAACAAAAGCGATATTATAACGATCAATTTCGGTTTATTGACAACCAGATCGGATATCTTTTTCATTTTTAATTCTCCTGTTTAAAAGCCAAATAGATTAAATATGGCAAGAATATAGACAATTAGTCCTACTACTATTACGCCGCTGAGAGAAAGAATAACAGCCTTTACCTTTTCGTACTCGTCCGCGCTGAAAATATAACGGAGAACCGAGTTGAATTTATTTCCGAAAAGATCAAAATAGCCGATTGTATATGTCTCAAAGCTTGTCGGATCATTTTCGTCAATAACAAAGACCCTCGTGCCTCTTGAAATCATGTTGCCGTAGCTTCTGAATGAAGCGCCGGGGGTTTGAATGATATTCACTCCGTCGATCTGACCGGTAAAGCAATTCATATGGTCATGACCGAAAACAAGACCGCAGACGTCGCCGCACTTTTTTATTGCCGTGAGCTGACCGTAATCGGGTTCGTCATTGCCCTCGATTTCAAACGCAAAGCCCTTTGCCTTGGTTGAATCAAGCTTAACGTATTCGTCCTCGCCTACCTTTATTGCTCCCTTGTCGTCTGCATTGCACTTTTTGAAGAACTGTGCAGTCTCTGCAATAGGTATATGCTGAAACATCAGGGACATAACGGGACCGTTGTTTTCAAGACGAAGCTGACGGCTTTTTCTCTCGTACCATTCAATCGTTTCCGGCTGAACTCTGCCGAATATCGGTCTGCCGTTCTCGTCCGAGCCTGCCGAATCAAGCATCCAAATGTTGTATTTCATCTCGTCGCCGTTCGATGAATAAACGGGAATATTATAAGTATCGCATTCAACGCTGTTATCATCCGTATTATAGGGCACGCAGAAGTTATATTCACCGTAAATCTCCGCCTGCTCCTTCTTGGAGATAATGTTCATATCGTCATGATTTCCGTAGATGAAAGCGAAAGGTGTTTTTCTTCTTTCAATGGGATCGAGCAGCAGTCCGAGAGCTTTTCTCATTCTTTTGAGCACAGCAGGCTTAGTTGTTGCGCTCTTTTTCTTCCCGATAAGCGCATCGTCAATATGATTGCCGAGAATATTGTCGCCCGTCAAGACGATCAGATCCGGCTTAACCTTGTCATAGGTCTTGTCCAGCATTTTGAACATGGCTTTTCTCGGTATATGCATATCCTGAGCATCACTGACTTGAAGAATTGTGAATTTTCCGTCTTTATTGAATTTAAGCTTTTCTTTATACATTACAGAAACTCCATTTTGAAATTATATAAATTTATTTTATCATAACATTAAGCTGTTTGCAAGAAAAAAGCCGTCATTTAGACGGCAAATGAGTAGATTTTACAATTATGTAATATCATTATCCTTTTTTATTCCGAAAAAGAGTCTGAGAATTCCGCTCAGGAATTTTGGCTTGTCGATCATGATAACTTTCATAAAAACCCTCCGTTATTTGCTGATGATGAATCCGAGAATAATGACAGCACAGGAAAGCACAGCCACAATGAAAGATTTCGGACAAATCATAGCAACGATCATTCCGAGCCCGAAAGCCGAAAAGTAATAGCCGAACTTACAGCCGCACCGCCTGCCTCTTCTCATAAAAACACCACCACAGCAGTTTTGCAATCGAAAAACCGGTTGCTTATTACATACTATGGCGGTTTAGATTTTTTGTTACAGTTGCCAATCCTTGATGTCCTTGACCTCATTGTACATTGTCACATAGCTTTCGTGTCGTGTTCGCTCGACATCACCGTTTTTTACAGCCTCAACCAGACTGCAGCCCTTGTCATTAACGTGGGCGCAGGTAGAAAACCTGCACGAGCCGATATAATCGGCAAAATCGGGGAAACAAAACGCAAGCTCATCTTTTTTTATAAGGTCGTTCGTCTCAAAATCAAGAGAAGAAAAGCCGGGAGTGTCTGCAATATAGCCGCTGCCGACCTTAAAAAGCTCAACATGACGTGTTGTATGGCGTCCGCGTCCGAGCTTCCTGCTTATCTCCCCTGTTTCAAGGCAGAAATCAGGATACATTCTGTTGATGAGCGAGGATTTACCGACACCCGAATTACCGGTAAAAACAGTAATTCCTCCGTCAATTATCGACTTAACCTTCTCAATTCCCTCCCCGGTCTCGTTTGAGACGGCAAAGGTTTTGAAGCCGGCATTAGTGTATATCTTAACAAATTCGTTTGCGCTTTGAAGATCGTCTTTTGTAAAAACGATGATCGGCTCAACGTTTTTATACGAGGCAACGGCAGTCAGCCTGTCAATTATAAGCAGATTCGGCCTCGGGTCGCAGACCGAGGAAACAATAACAAGAGTGTCAACGTTGGAAATCGGCGGACGCTTGAAAAAGTTGCGCCTTTCAAGAATTTTGTCGATAGAATTCTTGTTGTTGCTCTCAACGGTTATTTCGACTCTGTCGCCTGCGAGCGGAGTAATTTTCTCCTTGCGGAATACTCCCCTTGCCTTACATTCGTAAACTATGCCGTCAGCGGCCTCTACATAGTAGAAGCCACCGATTCCTTTAATTATAATTCCGTTAATATTCACTGCCGCCACCAAAGGTTATTTTTATCTGAACATCCGGCGAAACGCTGACGCCGCTCGCAGGCTCGATCTTTACAACCGTTCCCGAAATATTGCCTTCGGAAATGATATTTTTGAATCCTGCCGCTTTGAGCTTTGCCATAGCGACGGCATAGGTATCGCCGACAACGTTCGGAATTGTATATAAAACAGGTTCAAAGGTAGTCGTTACACCAACATATTCATATGTCGTTTCGTTGCTCAGGGATACGGGTGAAGAAGTGAAGTTGACATTGCACTTATAGATCAGCTTGCCGTCAACGAAGAACTTGAATACAGAGGTTGCCTCATGGCCTCTAACGGGAATCTCTACGGAATCGCCGTCAAGAGTGCATGTGCCTGTGAAAACGGTTGTATCGTCAAGTGTTGCGGTTACATTTGCCTGCTCCGAGGTTTTCGGAAGTCTAACTGAAATTGTGATTGACTGCTCAATGAGCTTGCCCTTACTAACGGTAATCACAACGTTTGAGCCCGACGGAATTTTCGAGCCGGTGAAGGTGTTGGAAATAACATAGCCCTTTGTAACAGTATCGCTGTATTCCGATTTTGTTGAAACGGTAAAGCCAGATGAAGTGAGAACCTTCTTTGCGTTTTCTTCATCAAGATTTGAAACATCGGGAACAATAACGAGTTTTTCTTTTGTTTCGTCATATGAAACATATTCGAGGGTAACGGTAGTACCGGCGGAAACCTTGTTGCCGCCCTTGGGATTGATGCCTACAACCGTACCTGCGGTAATTCCGGGATAATCCTTTTGATCGACCTCTTTATCTTTTATCTTAAAGCCGAGTCCGTTAAGCCTTGTTACGGCGGTTACATAGTCAACGCCGAGCAAATCATCGGGAATTTCAACAAGCTCCGCATTTGTTGCGATAACAAGCTCAATTTTAGTTTTTTTCGGGTCAATCTTTGTTCCTTTTTCGGGCGTCTGAGAAACAATCTCATTCGGCGTAACGTCGGGATCGACCTTTTCTGTTACTTCAAAAACATAATTGGGATATTTGTTTTTAAATTCTTCCTCATCATAAATTATTCCGACAAATTTCGGAACCTTGACCTTAGAGTTGCCCGTAAGATAACCGGTCTTAAAGAGAATGCCGAAAGCAACGGCGAGCACAACAATGAGCGCCGTAATAATACCAACAAGAATAGGAATAGTCCTGTTCTTTACAACGGGTTCTTCCTCCTCCTCATCTTCGGTTACAACAGGGTCAATATGTTTAATTGATCCCGTGATATTCGGAATATACTTTGTCGGCTCGGTATTTTTATAGTCATAGTCAAACTGAATTGACGGATTTCTTCTGAACTCCTCAAGGTCAAGAAGCATCTCGGCGGCAGACTGATATCTGTCGTTGACGTTCTTCTGCATCGCCTTGAGAACGATCTGCTCAAGACCGACGGGAATTGAAGGATTGATCTCTCTCGGCTTCACGGGATCCTGCTGAAGCTGCATAATGGCAACGGAAACAGTGTTATCCGACTCAAACGGAAGCTTGCCCGTGAGCATTTCATAAAGCATAACACCGACAGAATAGATATCCGCCTTGTCATCGGTAATGTCGCCTCTCGCCTGCTCGGGGCTTATGTAATGAACCGAGCCGATCGTCGAGTCTGTCATCGTTCTCGTTTCACTGCGAGAAAATCTTGCGATGCCGAAATCGGTAACTTTAATTGCGCCGTTTTCAAGAAGCATAATATTCTGCGGCTTTATATCGCGATGAACGATACCCTTATCGTGCGCATGCTGGAGTGCACGGAGGATCTGCGTTACAAAGAAAACAGCCTCCTTATAATTGATCACACCCTGCTGCTGAATGTATTCCTTGAGAGTGATTCCGTCAACGCATTCCATGACGATATATTGAATTCTGTCGCCGTAGCTGACATCGTAAACCTTAACAATGTTCGGATGCGAGAGCACGGCAATAGCCTTTGATTCGTTTTTGAATCGGCGTCTGAATTCCTCATTGGCAAGGAATTCCTCTTTAAGAATTTTTACGGCAACAGTTCTGTCGTCGATATTGTCATACGCCTTATAAACAACCGCCATGCCGCCTACGCCGATTATTTCCTGAATTTCATAGCGACCGTCAAGTCTTTTTCCTACATAATTTTCCATAAACAGAGTCCCTTCTTAATTACTCACTTACGGTGACAACCGTAATATTGTCACCGCCGCCGTTTTCATTTGCAAGTTCAACAAGCTTATCGGCAATTTTATATCTGTCCTCGGTTTTACAAACCTCAAGAATAACTTCATCGTCAACGTAGTTTGTCAATCCGTCCGTACAAAGCAGCACTAAATCATCCTCGTTAAGCTGCTCCTGGGAATAATCTATTCTAACCTCGGGGTCAACACCCAAGGCTCTTGTAATTACATTCTTCTTAGGGTGCTCCTTTGCCTCTTCCGGCGTTATTTCTCCGTTATCAACCATCATTTGAACAACCGAATGGTCAGTTGTAACCTGAGTTATGCCCGAATCGGAAACAACATAAATTCTCGAATCGCCGACGTTGGAAATATAGAGCGTATCGGTGTTTCTTACCGCAAGAACAACCGTCGTACCCATTCCGCTAAGATCCTCGTTATTGTTTGCCATGCTGTAGAGGGTGATGTTAGCAGCATCAACGGAAGATATAAGCAGATTTTTTACCGAATTGTCGTTCATGCCGACATGATAGCCCGAGGTCAGCTTATCGGAAATTACTTTTACCGCCGCTTCGCTTGCAATATTGCCGCCGTTCGCGCCGCCCATTCCGTCACATACGACAGCCCATGAGACTTCTGAGGTTAAATCACCCGCCGCATATGAATCCTGATTGTTAGAGCGAACCTTTCCTACATCGGTTTTTGCGGAAATTTTCATTTGTTTCCCTCCTTTTCGGAGATTTCTCTGTTATGACGGCTTCTGAGCTGTCCGCAGGAAGCGTCAATATCCGAACCGAGGCTGCGCCTGACTGTCGCATTTATGCCCCGTGAATTTAATATTTTAATAAAGCTTTCAAGTCTTTCATTTGTGCTTCGCTTGTGCGAGCTTTCGACTATCTCATTCGCAGGAATCAGATTTACATGGCACAACATTCCTTTTAAAAGAGCTGCCAGTTCATAAGCACAGGCGTCGCTGTCGTTAACGTCCTTAATCATAGCATATTCAAATGAAATTCTTCTTGAAGTCCTCTTTGTATATTCGCGGCATGCCTTCAAAAGCTCCTCAATTGGGTACTTTTTGTTGATTGGCATTGTCTTTGAACGCATTTCATTGTTGGGAGCGTGTAACGAAACCGAGAGCGTAAGCTGAAGGTGTCTTTCCATCAAATCATATATTCTCGGCACAACTCCGCAGGTGGAAAGTGAAATATTTCTAAGTGATAAATTAAGCCCTTTGCCGTCACCGACAAGCTCTAAAAAACGCATTGCGTTGTCAAAATTATCGAGCGGCTCACCCATTCCCATCATTACGACGTGGGAAACACGGATATTCATGTCTCTTTGCGCCGCATGGATCTGTCCTATCATCTCGGACGGAAAAAGACTTCTTACGCAACCGCTTTTTGTCGATGCGCAGAAAACGCAGCCCATTTTGCAGCCGACCTGTGACGAAATACAAAGCGTGTAGCCGTATTTGTATTTCATCAAAACAGACTCAATAAAATTGCCGTCGCAAAGTCTAAATAAATATTTAACCGTTCCGTCAATTTTCGAGACCTGCTTCAATTCGATCTCACAATACCGTATCGGGTATTTTTCTCTCAACGCTTCCCGGAGCTGCTTTGAAATATTCGTCATCTCGGAATAGTCCATTGCTCCGTGAACCTGAAGCCATTGATAAATTTGACCTGCCCTGAATTCAGGCTGACCGAGCTCACGCATTACCGACTTTATCTCGGGCAAGGTCATTGATTTAATGTCGTATTCGGACAAATAAACACATCCTCACTTAACTCTTTCAACGCAGGAAATAAAAAATCCGTCACAGCCGTGAATATGCGGCATAAGTGTAAGATAATCGGTATCACCGTCATATCTTTTCATCTCCGGCAAAACACGAACGCTCTTAAAGTCATCGTGCTCCGACAGGAACTTATTGATAATTTTCTCATTTTCATCGGGGTTGAGAGAGCAGGTCGAATAGACCAATTTTCCGCCGACATTAAGATATCGGCTTGAAACACACAGTATAGAATACTGCAAATCCTTTAAATTGTCAACTTCCTCACTTTTCTTGAACCTTATCTCAGGCTTTTTGCGTATAACGCCGAGACCCGAACAGGGTACATCACATAAAATCTTATCAGCCTGCAAAAGTGAAGAATTGAACTTTGACCCGTCGTTTTGAATTGTTTCAATATTATTTAAACCGAGCCTTTCGGCTCCGTCATTTATAAGCTTTAATCGCTGCGGATATATATCGCATGAAATCATTTTGCCGGTGTTGTGCATCATTTCAGAAAGCGTGAAAGTCTTTCCGCCGGGTGCGGCACAAATATCTATAACCGTTTCTCCGTCACGGACATCGAGAGCCTTACAGCATAGCTGAGACGCTGTGTCCTGAACATGGAACAAACCGTCCGAATATGCCTTGGTTTTATGAACGGCACCGCCGCTTATAACAGTCAGCGAGTTTTCAGCCAAGCGGTTTTTCTCACATTGGAAACCGTCGGCTAAAAGAATTTCACAAAGCTCCTCGGCATTTGTTTTTGTTGTATTAACTCTAATTGTGTTTTCAACTGCTCCGAACGACGCTTCAAGAATTTTTTCGGCGTTTTCTCTGCCGTAGCTTTCGCTCCACATTTTGCAAAGCCATTCGGGAGCGGAATACTTAACACTCATACTGCCGTCTGTTTTAAAGCCGTTTTTGACAATTTTATGTAAGACGGCATTAACAAGTCCGGAGGCAAAAGCTGCCCCGTTCTTTTTTACAAGCTTAACACTCTCGTTAACGGCTGCGGAATCAGGAATTTTGTCCATAAACAAAATCTGATATGCGCCGAGCCTGAGTGCAGTCAAAACCTGCGGCTTGAGTTTTTTCAGCGGCTGTGAAAGATAAAGCGACAGGTTGTAATCGAGTGTTATTCGCCTTTCCGTCACACCGTAAACGAGTGCGGAAACAAATCTCTTATCTTTTATATCAATCTCTGCCTTATCAAGCGCAGAGTCAAGCACAAGATTGGAATAGCTCTCATCACGCTGTATTTTATTAAGAATTTCAAACGCTGTCTGTCGGGCTGATTTCATATAAATTTCCTTTTAATTTCTCCTTGAATTTCCGAGAAGTCTCGACGCATAATAAAGCAGGTTGGCAATTGCGGTTGCAAGCGCCGCAACGTAAGTCAAAGCGGCGGCTGTAAGAACGCTTTTTGCCGCCTTATATTCTTCACCCGCGAGTATTCCCGTTTCGTCGATAACCTTCAGCGCACGTCTGCTTGCGTTAAATTCAACGGGCAGAGTAACAAACTGAAAAACGGCAACAAGACCGTAAAGAAGAAGTCCTGCGATTATAACGTAATATCCGATCGGCGAGGTTGACAGATAAGCGAGAAAATACCCCGCAAAAGCAATTATAAGTCCGAACCTTGAGCCGAAATTCGTCACAGGAACAAGTGCCGACCTTATCTTATTCGGCAGATAATCCTCGGCATGCTGAGCGGCATGACCCGCCTCGTGACAAGCAATTCCAATGGCGGCAACGGAGGTTGAATTATACACCTTTTCGGATAGTCTTATCATTTTTTCGTTCGGTGAATAATTGTCAGTCAGTTCGCCTGCACACGGTACAATACGAACATCCGTAATGCCGTAATGCTTTAAAATCAATTGAGCTGCCGCAGCTCCTGTCAGTCCTCTTGAATTTCTGATTTTGGAATATTTTGAATATGTTGACTTAACTCTTATCTGCGCCAAAATTGCAAAAATAAGCACGGGAGCGGCAAAAATAAGATATCTTATATATTCCGAAAATGAATAGATCATCTAATCACCTCATTCAAATTTTTCTCCGACCTCAATTTTATGTCCTCTCAGAAAATCGGCACAGCTCATCGCTTTTTTGCCGGGAGCCTGAATCATTAAAATTCTGACTCCGTTGCCGTCGCCGCAGGCAACAGTCAATCCACCTTGAGTTGAAACGATTTCGCCGGGTTCACCCTTAGTTTTTCCGATTTTCTCTGTCTTATGAAGCTTGTATATTTCGCCGTTTAAGACTGATGTTGCAATCGGCCAAGGAGAAAGACCTCTGACCTGATTGTGAATCTCATCGGCGGATTTTGACCAGTCAATGGGGCAAAGCTCCTTTGAAAGCATCGGAGCATAATTTGAAAGCAAGTCATCCTGTTTTTCTCTTTCAAGAGTTCCGTCGATAATTTTTTTAATTGTTTGCGACATGACCTCTGCGCCGAGCTTCGAAAGCTTATCATGCAGCTCGCCCGCCGTCATGTTTTCGCCGATTTCGGTCTCCGCTTTGATAAGCATATCGCCCGTGTCAAGCCCCGAATCCATCTGCATGGATGTAACGCCGCTCTTTTTTTCACCGTTGAGAACGCACCATTGAATCGGTGCCGCTCCTCTGTATCTCGGAAGAAGCGAAGCGTGGATATTGACACAGCCGTATTTCGGCAAATCGAGAATATCCTGCGGAATGATTTTACCGTATGCGACAACAATTATAAGCTCGGGATCAAGCTCTTTTAAAATCCCGTATGCCGTACCGTCCTTCATCTTAGTCGGCTGAAAAACGGGAATATTAAATTCTGCTGCCTTTTCCTTTACGGGAGGAAATTGCATTTTATGACCTCTGCCCTTAGGTTTATCCGGCTGAGTAAAAACACCGACTACGTCATATCCGTCAAAAACGAGTCTTTCAAGGCAAGGGACGGCAAATTCCGGCGTTCCCATAAAAACAATTCGCATCTGCAACAGCTCCTTTGTTATCAGTTGTCCTCAAGCTCACCTACGAGGTGGCTCGTGTAAAGAATTCCGTCAAGGTGGTCGATTTCGTGACAAAAGCATCTCGCTTTGAGATCGGAGCCTTTATAAACGCACCACTTGCCCTCACGGTTCTGCGCTTTAACCATAACGCTCTTCGGGCGCTCGGTAACGCCGAATTTTCCCGGAAGAGAGAGGCATCCCTCCTCCTCATGCTGCAATTCGGGCGATCTGTCCGTAATCTCGGGATTGATGAGCTCAAGGTAGCCGTCTCCGCAGTCAATCACAACAACTCGGCGAAGGATTCCGACCTGAACAGCCGCAAGACCCGCACCTTTTTCTTTATAAAGAGTATCCTTCATGTCATCAAGCAGGGTAAAAAGTCTATCGTCGAATTTCTCGACGGGGCGACTCTTTTTGTTGAGAATAGGATCTCCGAATTTTACAATATTTCTGATTGCCATTTCAATAATCGAACCTTTCAAAATCAAAAGACCATACCGAAAATTTACGATATTGCCTTAAATTATATTTTCCGGATTTATATCTATATAAACGGATACATCATTGTACACCCTGTCTGTTCCTGTATATTTTAACAGCTCATTCATCAAGGCTCTGAAACGCTTTGTATTCTTGCATTTCAAAATCAATCTGTATCTGAATTTATTGCTTATTTTTGAAACTCTCGCCGTCATGGGGCCGAGAGCGATTATTTTTAAATCTTTATATTCACCGCTGAGCTTTTCCTTGAGCCTGTCGGTATATTTTTGAGAAGCGACCCTGACCTTAGGTTCGTTCTCACCGATAAAACCGATAAGACAAATGTCACAGTACGGAGGATAAATGAGCATTTTTCTTGTTTTTAATTCATCTTTAAAGAAAGCGTCATAATCCTGACGTGCGGCAATTTGAATAACGTCGTTTTCGGGGTTGCAGGTCTGAATAACCGCAGTTCCTTTATATTGTCCTCTGCCTGCCCTGCCGACAACCTGTGTCAGCAAATCGAACGTCCTTTCCTGACTTCTGAAATCATCGTTATTAAGCTGCTGATCGGCATTTATGACACCGACGAGCGTTACGTTTTCGAAATCAAGTCCCTTTGCAACCATCTGCGTGCCGAGAAGAATATCATATTTGCCGTCGGCAAAATCCTTCAGCTTGTTTTCATGCGAATAGCGGCCCATTGTGCTGTCGGCGTCCATTCTGAGAATTCTTGCTTTTGGGAATAAGGCCGCAAGCTCATCTTCAATCTTCTGCGTTCCCGTTCCGGAATACCTGACGTCATGCGAGCCGCACTCGGGGCAAACATCTGTAAACGGCTCGGAATATCCGCAGTAATGACACATAAGCCTGCCGTTCGCATGGTGATATGTCATTGAAATACTGCATGACGGACAGGTAAGAACATGACCGCACGCCTTACATTCGGCAAAGGTGTTGTACCCTCTGCGATTGATAAGCAAAATTGACTGTTTACCGTTTTCAAGGTTATATTGCAGTCTCGATCTCAGCTCCTCACTGAAATTTGAAGACTGTGACAGCGCTTCCGTCAGCATATCGACAATGCGAACCTCGGGAAGAACCGAGCTTGAATATCGTTTTGACAGTCTGTTGATTGTGTATTGCCCTGCCTGCGCCTTTGCAAATGTTTCGATGCTCGGCGTGGCACTGGAGAATACAAGAAGAGCCTTATGATAAGCGCAGCGAAAACGGGCAACGTCCTTTGCGCTGTATCTCGGCGTCTGTTCGGATTTGTATGTATGCTCCTGCTCCTCGTCGATTATAATCAGGCCGAGGTTTTCAAGAGGAGCAAATACGGCACTTCTTGTGCCTACAACTATCCTGACATTTTCATTTCTGACTCTTTTCCATTCGTCAAGCCGCTGTCCCGCCGAGAGAGCACTGTGAAAAACGGCAACCTCTCTGCCGTAACGGCTCATAAAAAGATTAAGAGTCTGCGGTGTAAGAGCAATTTCAGGCACCATAACGATAACATTTTTACCTTTATCGAGCATTTCGTCAATAAGCCTCAGGTAAACCACCGTCTTACCGCTGCCCGTAATTCCGTAAAGAAGAGTAGCTCCGCCCATGCCCGAGGAATATTGCCCGAGCATATTTTCAAAGGCTTTTTGCTGTTCGTCATTGAGATGGATCTCATTTCTTTGAGGAACAACAGTCTTGTTTTCATATGGGTCACGGTAAATCTCGTTATCGAAGATTTCAACAAGACCCTTTTTCTCGAGAACCTGTACGACCGAGGCTGTAAAACCCGTGAAATAGCAAAGCTCCTTGACAGAAACAGTTCCGATATCATTTAAAACGTCAAGAACGCTGATCTGTTTTTTTGTCAGCTTCTCTGTCGTTTCAAGAATCTCTCGACCTCCCTCGGTCAGCCTGACGGTCTTAACGGTCAAGTCGCCCGTTTTTCTCACGGAATCGAAATTTCTTATCAGCAGGCCTTTTTTTACCATTTTTTCAAGAACGGTAATTTCAGGTGTAAATCCAAGCTTTTTTAGGAGCTTTTCACCCTCTACATAGCCCTTTTGAGTGAGAAGAAAATTATAAATCTGCTTTTCATCCGCCGAGAAACCGGTTAAATCGGCTTTCGGAACGGCTGTATAGGTCGTAACAGTTCTGTGGCACATACCCGAAGGCAGAACAGCCTTTGCAGCTTCAAAATAGGTGCAAAAGGTTCTTTCTTTCAGCCATTCGACAAGCCTCAGCATCTCGTCATTGAGCACGGGAGTTTTGTCGATAACCTGAGAAATTCGTTTTAATTTTTCTTTACCGTCATAATCCGTAACAGAGAGAACTATGCCCTGACGGCACTTGTTTCCCCTTCCGAACGGCACAAGAACACGGCAGCCCGGAGAACATTCTTCGTCGCCGAGGAGGTATGAAAAAGGCTTGTCAAAGGAAAACGCAGAATTTTCCACGGCTACGGCCGCAGCTTTTTCGACAGTCATTTTGTACCTCCGTAATTATTTAATAATTAACAATATTAAAGATCCTTGATCTCGTCAGGCTCAACGATTTCGTATTTTTTGTTGAGAATTTCGTCAAGAGCAATGCTTACAGGCTTCTCAACAAGGATAATTCCTTCATCTTCAGCTTCCTCGGAAATCTCTCTTGCACGTTTTGCCGTTGCTCTTACAAGAGAATAGCGGCTGATGTGATTTGAAAGCACCGAGCTTAAATCCGGGTTAAACTTGAAATTTTTGTTCTGATCAAACATTTTTATATACCTCACTAAAAAATTTATTACATCTGCTTACTCTGTGTGTTTCGGCAGTGATAATCGTTTTAATATCGTCAACGGCGTCCTTAAGATCGTCATTGATAACAACGTAGTCATATTCATTGCGGCATCGCTCAATTTCCCTGATAGCGATTTTCAAGCGGCGGAGAACATCGTCCTCCTCTTCACTTCCGCGGTTGCGAAGCCGAGTTTCAAGAATCTCCATGCTCGGCGGCATAATGAATATGCTGACGGCGTCGGGATACATTTTTTTAATATTCCCTGCGCCCTGCACGTCGATTTTCAAAATAACAATATGTCCGTCCTCAAGCCATTTATCGACTGGTCCCTTCGGTGTGCCGTAGTAGTTGACGCCGTAACGTGCATATTCAAGCAGCTCGCCGTTTTCCACAGCATCCAAAAAATCCTCTTCACTGACAAACATATAATCTATTCCGTCGATTTCGGAATCTCTCGGCTTTCTCGTTGTCATTGAAACCGATTTTGTGATATCAATATCCGATTTAAAAAGCTCGGCAATGACCGTATCTTTTCCGGAGCCTGCCGGACCCGAAAGAATAACAAGCATACCGTTATTCTTCATCGTCCTCATCCTCCTCATAATCCTTGTCCTCATCGAGTCTGTTGGCAACCGTCTCCGCCTGAAGATAGGTCAGAATAACCTGATCGCAGTCTGTAATAATAACCGCTCTCGTTCTTCTGCCGTGGGTTGCGTCGATAAGTGTACCCTTCTCCTTACAGTCCTGAACTATACGCTTTATCGGAGCCGATTCGGGGCTGACAATAGCAATAATTCTGTCCGCATTAACCATATTACCGAAGCCGATATTGATAAGCTTCATATTTTCACCCCGTTATTCGATATTTTGAACCTGCTCGCGGATTTTTTCAACCTCTGACTTGATTTCAAGTACACGTCTTGCAATTTCAACGTCATTTGCCTTTGATCCGATCGTGTTAGCCTCACGGTTGATTTCCTGAACGAGGAAGTCCATCTTTCTGCCGACAGCCTCGGTTGAATTGAAGAAATCCTTGAGCTGAGAAATATGGCTTCTCAAGCGTACAGTTTCCTCGGCAACAGCAATTTTGTCCGCATAAATTGCCGCTTCGGTGAGAAGTCTTGCTTCTTCAACATGGATATCTCCGAGAAGCTCCTGCATTCTCGCAAGCAGCTTGTCGTTATATTCCTTGACCGTCTCGGGCGATCGTTCCTCAACAAATTCAACATATGAAAGAATAAGATCGGCTCTTGAAACGATATCATCACGGAGCTTTTCTCCCTCAACCTGACGCATATTGATGAATTTCTCAACGGCCTTTTCGGCAACTGTTTTAACAGCGTTCCAGATCTTGTCCTCGTCCGCCTCGGCCTTGCGGACAACAAGAACATCGTTCATTCTCGCAAGAAGTCCGGCATTGATGTTGTTCTCGATTCCGTAGGTCTCGGAAAGCTCGTTGAAAGCCTTCACATAGCCTGCGGCAAGGGATTTGTTGACCTCAACCACAACAGTGTCGTCCTCAAGGTTGTCCACCTGAACATAACACTCGATTTTACCTCTTGAAACTTTAGACTGAACAAATGATTTCAGCTTTTCGTCAAGAAAACCGTAATTTCTCGGAACTCTTGATGAAAAATCAAAATATCTGTGATTTACGCTTTTTATCTCAACGGTAACGTTCATTCCGTCAACCGTTTCCTGACAACGGCCGTAGCCGGTCATACTTTTAACCATACTAAACCAACTTCCCGAATTATTTTTTCTTACAGCAGCTTCCTGCAAGCAGCTCGGGGATCTCCCCTTCGAGTATTTTTTCTTTGTTTTCTTTAAAACCGAGCATTTTAGCAACGTTTACACCGCTTGCGGCCTTGTAATATGCAATATAAGCTCCTCGGTTTGCGCCGTAGTTAAGCGAGCTTCTTATAAAACCCTCGACCGTTTCATCGTCGCTCTCGCTCACAACGTTAATAATCTCCATTGTATAGCCGTTGAGCCTGAAAACGGAAAAGCCGCACTCAGCACCGCCGCTCGACATATCAAAGCCCAAATAACCGTTTAAGCTATTGTCATTGCAAAACGGTTCGGGTAATTTATCATTCGTAACAGGTGAAAACTTAATCATACAGTCACCTCAGAATTTATTTACTTTCATGCCGGAGGAAATCATAAGCTTGTGAACCTCGTCCTCTTTAAGCTCACGCCATTTTCCGACGGGAAGCATACCGAGCTTCAAGGAACCCATTGACGTTCTTTTTAGCCTTGCAACCTCAAGTCCGAGCGATTCGCACATTTTTCTTATCTGACGGTTTCTGCCCTCGTAGAGAACGATCTCCATAACAACTCTGTTATCCTGCTTTTCAATAACATGAGCGTCGGCGGGGGCGGTTATTCTGCCGTCTATTTCCATGCCCGTGGCAAAAGCGGTAAGCATGTCCTCCGTAACGTCCGGACGAACCGTAACCCTGTAGGTTTTCGGAATGTGCTTTGACGGATGCGTCATATGATTTGCAAATTCTCCGTCGTTCGTCATAAGCAGAAGTCCCTCGGAGTCCTTATCGAGTCTGCCGACGGGATAAACCCTTGCGCCTACGTCGCGAACAAGCTCCGCAACGCATTTTCTGCCCATTTCATCATCCATTGTTGTAATATAGCCTCTCGGCTTATGTAGCATGATATAATAATGCTTTTTATTGCCGACAATTTTTCTGCCGCCTACGGTAACAGTGTCATGCTTCGGGCTGACTTTATCGCCGATCTGCGCAACCTTACCGTTGACCTTGACCTTACCCTGAGCGATAAGCTCCTCCGCCTTACGGCGTGAAGCAACCGCACACATAGAAAGGTATTTCTGAAGCCTGATTCTATCATCAGTCATTTTAAAAATCTCTCCTTAATTCTTTGAAAGAAGCTTTTTTTCTCCTGTTTTTGTATCAACAATCCGACATCCTCCGCAGCGCAAATATCCGTTGAGCCGATATAACTTCCGTCAAGATAAAGCATTACCTCGCCCAGCTTGTCGCCCTTTTTTATCGGAGCATATGCAAATTTATCAATTACAAGCTTTTGTATGACGTTTCTATGATCCAAGCTGTCATATTCAAACTGCTCGCAGGAAATCTTCAAATTTTCAACATTTCCACCGACGACGTCCATATGCTCCGGAATTATAGGTTTAAAAACATATCTTTTGAGCTTTGAGAAACCGTAATCAAGCATAAGCTTGTGGTCATTCCAGTCGTTAGGTGCATTGAGAGTAACCGCAATCAAGCCCGTCCCGTCCTTTTCGGCATAGGAGACGAGACAGCGACCGCTCTTTTTTGTAAATCCTGTCTTAATTCCGAGCGCATATTTATAGCTCTCCAAAAGACGGTTATGATTATACAATGTTCGCTTATACGGCGGGTTTCCGTAGCTTAAGGAAGCCTTTTTTGACGAGCAAACAGACCTAAAAACAGGATCACCGACCGCATATCTGCCCAAAAGAGCCATATCATAAGCGGTTGAATAATGCATTTCGTCATCAAGACCCGACGGAGTAACAAAATTTGTGTTCTCCATGCCGATTTCTTTTGCTTTAGCGTTCATTTTCTTTACGAAGTTTTCAACATTTCCACCGAGATAATATGCCGTAACATTGGCGGCGTCATTTCCCGACGGCAAAAGCATACCGTAAATCAGCTCATACAGGGACACGCTGTCACCGGGAAGAAGTCCCATTGAGGTTCCCTCAACCAGGATCATCTCTTTTGAAACGGTGATTTCGTCATGTAATTTGCCCGACTGCGCCGCAAGAAGAGAGGTCATGATTTTCGTCGTGCTTGCCATTGAATGATGTTTATAGGCATTTTTTTTAAATATGACCTCGCCTGTTTGCTGAGAAATCAGCACGGCACATTCGGCGGATATATCCGAGCTGTCAAGCGCAGAAACACTAACCGTCATTATACAAAAAACAGTCAAAAAAAGTATTATTTTTTTAAGCAAACCCATCACCTGCCATATAAAAGCTATATGCGCAAGTCGGGTTAAATATTATTCCTCAGCAAAAACGGAATCGTCCTTATTTTCCTTCTTATCGCCGTTGAACTTATTGACAATATCGCCAACCTTGTTTACAACGTCGGGAACCATGCCGATAATTCTTTCTGCAGAGCTTTCGGAGCCTTCGCAGATGTACTTAACGCTTACTTCGCCCTTGTTGATAACAAGAAAAGCAACGGGAGATATTGTAACTCCTGCTCCGCCGCCGCCGCCGAAAAGCTCCTTGGCGCTCTTTGACGGAAAATCCGAACCACCCGAAGCAAAGCCGTAGGTAACCTTTGAGATAGGAATAACCTTAATTCCGTCGCCTGCGTCGATGGGGTCACCGATAATTGTCTGACAATCAACCATATCCTTAATCTTATCAATGGCTGTTGCAAGAATTCCTGATGCTGACTGATCTTTCATGTTTAGTCCGCCTTTCTGTTTGTATTATTGTTTGATGATTTATTATTTGAAATAACAACTTTTAAAAGCTGTTTCAATAAACTGAAAACAAGTGCAATTCCGGCGTTTATCAACGCTCTCGGAATGAATGCAGTTTTTGTAACAAATTCAACGGTCGTTTTCTCTCCGCAATAATCGGCAAGAACATTGACCTTGTAATCCTTGACCTTCATATTTGAGCAGATGAATCCGAGAGAGGGATAAAGAGCCGAACACACCTTGCCGTATTTTATCGCCGTGGCGGCTGCGTCATCCTCGGTAATATGAATATCAAGATGAAATTTTTTAAATATAACGGCTCTCTTAATGAATTTCACCGAAAATCTTTTAAGCGCCGCAACGCAGTTGTTGAGAAGCTCGAGAACTCCCGATAAGCCCTGATTATTATAGAAGGTTTTGAGGAAATTCTCTTTTTTGGGTTTGGGCTTTTCTTCCTTCTTCTCTTCGGGTTTCTCCTCTTTCTTTTTCTTTTTCGGTTTTTCTTCCTTCTTCTTTTTTTCAGGGAACGGATAAATGTCGAATTTAAGGAAAAGCCATGAAACCTTACACCGCACTGCGTCGGTATATTCAAGATCAAGAACGACAGGTATGCTCAGAACTATAACGAAAAAAGCGATAATTCCGAGAATTATGTATAAAGCTGTCATTCAATCACCTCCGTTTTTATTCTTCTGCTACTTTAACCGGTTCGCCTGTGAGCATTTTATTTTCGATTATTTCACCGTCGTCAAGGTTAATTTCAAGCTGGCCGTTGATTTCTTCGCTCTTCGGCAATTCCTCATGTTCGGGAAGATCGGGCAAATCGTCAAGGCAAGTCACGCAGAAACATTTGAGAAATTCGGGCGTAGTGCCGTAAATAAGCGGTCTGCCCGGCAGCTCAAGTCTGCCTCTTTCCTCGATAAGTCCCTTTGCGATAAGTGTTCCTATAACACCTGAGCAGTCAACACCTCTGACCTGTTCAATAAATGACTTTGTGACCGGCTGATTATAGGCGATAACTGCAAGCACCTCAAATGCCGCCGACGAGAGCGGAGTGTTCTTTTTTATTTCAAGCACGGCTCTGACTTTATCGGCATACTCCTGACGGGTGCAAAGCTGATACATATTATCCATTTTAACAAGTCTGATTCCGCTGTTTACGGACTTCAAGGCTTCGTCAATTCCTCTGAGAGCTTCCTCAACAGGTTCCTTTTCACATTCGAGAGCCTGACAGATTCGTTCCGTTTCAAGCGGTTCGCCTGCGGCAAAAAGAATCGCTTCAACAGCTCCCTGTAGTTCATTCATTATCATTTGTGTAGTCGTCCTCCACGTCAAAGTTAATCTCGGAATCAATCATTTCAACCTCAAAATCATCGTCGGTTTGAGTCAAGGTAATTTTTTTATCCTTGGCAAGAGAAAGTATCGCAAGGAAGGTTGCAACCATCTCCGAACGTGATTCCGCTTTTTCAAAGAACGCTGCAAAGCGTTGTCTTTTCTTTCTGAAAAGGCTGCCCATTATATAACTGACACGTTCTCTTATCGGAACTATTTTGTGTGCTATGATACCCGAAAAAGCCTCGATCGGAGGCGGGAGATTTCTTTTTCCTCTGCCTACGGCGTTAATATACGCCTTCAAAAGCTCAATCGGCTGATGCAGCCGTGTATAAGTCATGTCCGGAGGAAATTTCTCAGGCTCTCTCGAGTATTGATCGAAACCGTCTGCCTGAGCGGCGAGTTTTTTTGCCATGATCTGACAGTCATGATATTCGAGCAGCTCACCCTGAAGCTCCTTTTTCAATTCGTCTGCTTCTTCCTCGTGCACGGGAAGGAGCGAAACGGTCTTAATATATATCAGTCTTGCCGCCATTTCAAGAAACTCGCTGGCAACCTCCATATTCTCCTCTTTCATCTGACGTACATAGTCAAGATATTGTTCAACAAGAAGAAGAATAGGAATATCGTTTATATCAATTTTATGCTTGCTTATCAAGTGAAGGAGCAGATCCAAAGGACCCTCGAACACGTCAAGCTTATATGATATCGCTTCCATGATTTCACCTTTTTAAAAAATTATATAGAAAAATTGATTAAATGCGTTGTAAATCAAATTGGAAAGATACGACAGCGGAGTTGTGAGCGCTCCCGTAAGAAGCAGGAGAAACATTGCAATCATAATATATCTTTCGTATTTCATAATTCCGAAGTAAAACTTGTTCGGAAGTATCGCAAAAAGAATTCTCGAACCGTCAAGCGGCGGAATAGGAATTAAATTGAACACGGCGAGGTTGATATTGATTATTGCCGAATACTGAAAGAAAGCATCTAAAGCAAAGACCGCTGTTGTCATTTCACCGCCGCGCTTTGAGACGGCAAGAAGAAAGACATATCTAACAAGCACGGAAAGGAACCCGAAAATCAAATTTGAAAGCGGTCCTGCAAGTGCAATAAGAGCCATTGCAAGCTTTTTGTTTTTCATCTTGGTGTTGCGTACATTTACGGGAACGGGCTTGGCATAACCGAAGCCGACAAGCAAAATCATTACGGCACCCATGATATCAATATGAGCCATGGGATTGAGCGTCAGTCTGCCGCTGAGTCTCGCCGTTTGGTCGCCGAGCTTTGTCGCAACTAAAGCATGAGCATATTCGTGTATAGGCATTAAGCAAAAAACAACAAATGCACTAACGCAAACACCCATAAATACCGACAGCGCATTGCCGCCCCTTATTAAATCAAGTAACATAATATTTTATTCTCCAAAACTATATAATAACTGTAACACCTCGCGGTAAACCGCTGTAGTCCTTATATTCTTTAACCTCCGCAGAGCTTTCGGAAAACAAGTCACAAATATACTGTGTTTGATCCTCGCCGCATTCACAGGCGAGCGCTCCGCTTTTTTTGATTCGATGAATCCAATCCTTTGCAAGCGAACGATAAAAGATATATCCGTCCTCACCGCCGTCAAGTGCCATTGCAGGTTCTCTCTTAACTTCTTCCTGCAATCCTTCAATTTCGTTTGAACGGATATACGGCGGATTTGAAAGGATCAAATCGGGAGATATTCCCGAAAGAAGTTCTTTATCAAAAATATCGCCTTTGACTGCCTTAACATTATTCACACCGTTGAGACTGATATTTTTCTCCAAATATTCAAAAGCTATGTCGGATTTTTCGACGGCATAAACCGTTGCATCGGAACAAAATTTTGCAACGCTTATTGCAATACATCCGCTGCCCGAGCAAAGGTCAAAAACAACGGGTGCATTCTTTTTTTTGAGAAAATCAATTGCAAATTCAACGAGAATTTCCGTCTCGGGCCGAGGAATCAAGACTCCTCGGCCGACCTTAAAAGGCAGACCCATAAACTCCCATTCACCGAGAATATACTGAAGCGGTTCGCCGTTAATGCGTCGGTTCAACAAATCAAAATACGTTTCAGCATCGGCTACACCGACCTTAACGTAACCGTTCAATCTCAAATAGAACGAATCGTAATTCAGAACGTACTCAGCCAAGCATCGGGCATCAAATTCCGCATCATCAATTCCGACGGATTTCAATTTCTCCGTACCTGTTCTCAAAAGATCACTGACCGTCATTTTTGTCCTCGTCTGTGCTTTCTTCTTTCTCAGGCTCGATCGGATCGTTTATATTTTCCTTTTCCCATCCGAGCGCAACCTTCAATGATGCAATTCCGACTTCAATAATATCATCTGTAGGCTCTTTTGTTGTTATTCTCTGCATCCAAAGTCCGGGAGCCGAAATAATCTTTGTAAAAAGGTTGTTCTTTTTGCCCGCAAGTCTGATCGCTTCGTATCCGATACTCATAATTATCGGAAGAATCAGTATTTTAATAATCATCCAAAGAGCCTTGTAATCACGCACACCGGGGAAAATCATAACGACGATTGTCGAAACAAGTATGCTGATTATAAGCGTAAGGAAGATGAAGCTTGTGCCGCATCTCGGATGAAATCTGCGCTGTTTTCTGACGTTTTCAACGGTCAGCTCAAGTCCGTTTTCATAACAGAAAATTGATTTATGCTCGGCGCCGTGATACATAAACAGACGCTTTATATCGCCCATTAACGAAACAGCCCACATATACGTTATGAAAATAATTATCCTCATTACGCCTTCGATTGCGGGCTTCCAAACGTTGCCGTCCGCATTGTGAAGAATAAGGTCGGCAACCTGACTCGGCAGCCACATAAAAAGGAAAAACGCAAGGGCAAAACCTATAACGCCGGAAATAATTCCGATAACCGTCATCATTTTTGGACCGAAATGGTCTGTAAGCCAGCGATCGAGCTTCGACATCTCCTCCGTGCCGTCATCCTCAATGGCAGTCGTTTTCTCAGCCGACTCCATAAGGCATTTGTAGCCGAATATCATTTGCTCAACAAAGCTTATCGGACCTCTGATAAAGGGAATACGTGCAAATTTGTATTTATCTTTCAGAAAATGAGCTTCTTTAAGCTGTGTTTCAATTCTGCCGTCGGGCAGTCTGAGTGCCATTGCAACACCCTTGGGGCCGTTCATCATAACGCCCTCCATAAGTGCCTGTCCGCCGACGCTGATTTTGTTTTCTTCAGGCATCTTCGTTTTCCTCCATTGCCTTTTTCTCGTTTTCTGCGGCTATTGCCGCATCAATATCCCATACATCCTCAAGCTCAACATGGTCAATGTCAAACCTGACGGTAACGGTAGTTCCCTGACCGAGAACGCTGTCGATATCAAATGTTCCGTGGTGAAGCCGAACTATCTCGTCAACAACGGCAAGTCCGATTCCCGAACCGTGAACAGTCATATTTGTCTTGTAAAATTTCTCTTTAACATGAGGCAGATCCTCGGAAGAAATTCCGCAGCCCGTGTCGGAAATTACAATCGTAATTTTATCGTCCTTGATCTCCGTTGAAACAACAATTTTTCCTCCCTGTTTTGTATATTTCAAAGCGTTGTCAAGAATGTTGACAAAAACCTGCTTTATTCTGTCGGGATCTCCGCTCATCGGAGCCGGCAGATTCGGGGCATTATATATAAGCTCAATACCCTCACGCATTGCTCTGTCTTTGAAAGCAAATACAGTTTCGTCAAGTTCGGCAAGTATGTCCATTTTTTCGTTTTTGAGAACCATTCTGCCGCTCTGCATTCTTGAAAAATCAAGAAGCTCCTCTACGATTCCGTTCAATCTTGAAGATTCGCTGATTATTACGTTCATGCCTCGTTTAGTAAGATTGGGGTCGGTATCGCCAATCTGTAAAAGCGTTTCGCCCCAGCCCTTTATGGCTGTCAGCGGTGTTCTCAATTCATGTGAAACGGTTGAAATGAAATCATTTTTTATTTTATCCGAGGTTTTTATCTTCTCTGCCATATCATTGATAGTGTTGCAGAGCTGGCCGACCTCATCTTTATATAAATAATGGTCTATTCGAGCGTCATAATTGCCGTCGGCGATCATTTTAGCGGTGTCGCAAACCTCCTGAATCGGCCGCACAATCGAACTGATAAAAACAGTTCCGGAGATTACAAGAAGCAAAACAAGAAGAAGAAAAACAAGCGAAATTATGAAATACCAGGTTTTGATTTGATTGTCGATCTCGTCAAGAGAAATCATATACCTGACCGAACCGACCTGTTTATCCTCCGCATCAGTGATAATTTTTGTAAGGGCGATTATCTTTTCGCCCGATGAATTTTCACCGTGCCATAATGCAACTTTATTGCTCGCGATCATTGCGTCCTCATACTCGGGAATTTTTGTCTTACTGTTTACGGGGAAACCGCTCGAAGAGATAAAAACACTGCCGTACTTATCGAGCACCCAGACCTCAACAGATGATTTATCATTAAAATCGCTTATATATTCACGGGCACCCTTTTCAAAAACAACATCATCGGTTGTGGCATAATTCTCAAAATAAACGTCCACAATTCCGTTTGCGTAAGATTCGATTTTTCTTTCAACTGTCGCGTAGTAATAAGAGTGAATAAAATATGCGGCGGCAACACAGATGATAAGCAAAACAGCAACAATTATGGTCGAGGATTGAAATAACCAACGCTTTGTCAATCCGCCCTTGAAATTGACCTTGCCGTTTCTTTTTTTCATCTGTATCACCTCTTTTCAAAAATTATGTATAAGCCTTAAATCCAGACATAGCCGAAGCCCCAGCGTGTAAGCAAATGCTTGGGATTTGACGGATCCGGCTCAATTTTCTTTCTGATTCGTCTGATATTTACATCAACGATTTTTTCGTCTCCGAAATATTCCGTTCCCCAAACATGATTGAGAATATCCGTTCTGCTGAGATTTGTTCCCTGGTTACGGAAGAAATATTCAAGAATCTGAAATTCAACCTGTGTAACGTCGATTTTTCTGCCGTCGCAGGTAAGGGTTCGGCTTTTGCAATCGAGCTTAAATTCGCCCGAGGAAATGACGTTTTCATCATCCGGCTCCTGTTTATTCTTCGATGAAGTCGAAACACGTCTTGCAAGTGCATCGACTCTCGCCGTAAATTCGGACGGTGAAAACGGTTTTGTAACATAATCGTCGGCACCGAGAAGCAATCCGTTAACCTTGTCCATTTCCTGAGTCTTGGCTGTGAGCATCATTATACCGATATTGTTGCTCAAGGCTCTGAGTTTTTTGCAAAGCTCAAGTCCGTCCATTCTCGGCATCATAATATCAAGCACGGCGATGGAAATCTCATCGGGTTCAAGCTTGTATTTTTCATAAGCATCAAGTCCGTCAAAGGCTTCGACAACATCATAGCCTGCTCTTTTAAGGTTGATAACGATAAATTCTCTTATCGTTTCCTCGTCCTCGGCAACAAGGATCTTTATAGGTTTCATTTTCTTCCTCCTAAAACTGTTGTGTTAAAATTATCCTTAAGGCTCTCATCTTTAACTCCGAAATCGGTGCCGTCGTCTGTTATTGTATAAACATATTCCGTGCTGCCGTAGGAGCTAAGAAGCTTTGAGTTTTTATATTTTGTTTTAGCCTGCTCATCATTCTTGTCATAATAATAAATACTGAACAGAAGCTTTCCGAGCTTATCCTCGGAGCTGTCCCAATGGTAGAAATCCCACTGTCCGTCATTACCGAGAACTGTTATTCTTCCTACCCAACTGCTCGGAATATTGAGAATATATCCACCGTACTCATCAATAACCGAATACTGAACCGCTCTGAGTTTATTGTTACGGAATTTAACCCATTTTGTGTAATAAAGATTTTTTGTCGGCACTGCGGCCTTTTCGTTTAAAGAGGCGGGAAGCGCGGTGTTTGAGCTGTTGTCAACAATAGATGATCCCGGCATATCCACACTGACGGGAATCTCTAAAAATCCGTCCGAGTCAATGTCCTGTGCTGAAAGCCTAATATGACGAAGCGTCTGCGACGTCATCTGAGTCGCAACATCAAACAGAGGAGCGACAAGCGAATTGGTTTCATCGTCCCAATAAATAACCTCGGTTATCATGTCGTTATCGCCTTTGAAAGCTTCAACATAAATAAGGCGCAAATCCTCAACCTTTTCAACCTTTATATTTGAATATGATGAAATATTTCCGTCGGTCTTAACCGAGCTGAGCGTCTGAAGCGACGAAGATTTTGCATCAAAAGTATATGCCGTCGCAGAAGAAGTATAATGATCGGTAACCGTTGAATCAACATTCATTGTGAAAATATCGTCGAAGCCGTCGCCGTTGACATCAATAACGTCAAGGTACGAATAAGGGAAGGATGAAATAAGCTTCAAATCGCCTGCGGATATATCGTAAACCGCAAAGGCTTTGTTTGTCTTGCTCGAAAAAAGATTCCAGCCTATTATAATTTCCGATTTTCCGTCATGGTTCAAATCGGCAAGCTTAACCTCATCAACGGAGCTGCCGAGTCCGTCATAGGAATTGACGGGAACGAAAGCGTTGTTTTTATACTCAAAATAATAAATCTTTACAAGATCAGGATTTTTCTTCTCGGTATAAAAAACAATGGCTTCTTCGTCCTTGTCCATATCAAAATCATTTACAATGAACGCAGAGCGATAGAGTCCGTTTTCAGGGGTGGAAAGGCTGTAATCTTTATCGACGAGCTTTTCAAACGAATCCTGCAAGCTCTGATATTCACCCGAAAGCTTCGGCGGACGAAGCAAATTATCAAAGGAGGAAAATCTGAATGAACAGCCGCTGAAAGATACAAGAATCACAATAATACATGAAAAAGCCAAAAAGCATTTCAATCGCTTCATCAGAATAACTCCTTTCTTAATTATCAAAACCGTTTAAAATATACCCATTCTAACAGTCATTACATTATAACACACCGTGTGTCACTTTTACAACATAAAAAGTAAATTTTTCTTAAATAAATTGAATAAAAAAACCGACCGAACAACACAAAGGTCATTCAGTCGGTCAAATATTCAGTTTTGTACAATTACAGCCGAATAAGATCCGCTCACCCAACAATTTTTTGAATTTTTGAGAGTCACGGTAACCGGTACAGTGTTCTCCCCTTCTTCAAGCTTTATATTGGTGAGATTGATATTTACTTCAAGCATATTTGCATTGACGCTTGCAAGTGCCGTCTGCGTTCCGACAACGGTAACCGAACCGATAGAGCTGAGGTCGACATTTCCGGCACTGACGCCCGAGCCGCCGGTAATCATAATTGAATTTATATTCGGTTCAAGCTTTTTTGTCGAGAGTCCGTCGGTATTGACTTCAACGTTGAACGAGGTCGTTCCGTCAAGGAATTTAGCGGTTTTAACATTCGATGCAATGAACGTAAAGCTGCCGTTTGAGGGCGTAATATTGGCAAAATCAATTGTGCCTATCTCAAGCGAATTGGTAGTGTCGGAACCGTTCTGTAAAACAGCAACCCTGACCCTGCTCGGAGAAATACTGTACAGCAGAGGACTGTTGATATAATCAGAAGGTGTGTTCTTGAACGAAACGGAAACGGCTGATGTCTGCATTTTATAAACAGGAAGCGTTACAGGTACAGTTAAGCGGCTCTCGCCGTTGATTTTAACATATTTGGAATCAAGATCACTGCCGTTGCTGAGAACAACAGAAGCATCAATTGTTTCGCTTTGTGTAAGCTTCTTTTCAATGGGAATATCGGCATAAGCGGCGGTAATTGAATTAACCTCCGTCTGTGCTCCCGAAACCTTAACGGTTTTTGTCTCATAAATTATATCCGCCTTATCGAACATATAATCGTCGGCGGTGTAGTCATCAAGCTCCGAAATAATTCTCGGAGTTACCTCAACTTCCTTCTCGGCATATTTATCGAAGTAAACCTCAATATAGTCCGTTGATTTTGAAATAATTTCATAGTCGGCATTTGCGTCCTTGGCTGTTACCTTAACAACGAGACTGTGCTTTCCAGCAGAATCGACATAAGCGGTCTGCGCCGTCGCTTCAAAATCGTCCGCCGTCAAAAGATCTCCGCCAACGATGTAACGGTTGCCCCTGACGGTGACGTTAATCGTGTAATCGCTCTGGCCGAAGATCTGCAAGCCGAGCTTATCGGGAACGCTGTTGTTCATGTCGATTTTAACGGGAATGTCCTTAATTTCATTCTCGATAACGGGCGCATATTCAAGCGCAACAACGATCCAGAAAATGAATGCGACGAGAATTGAAAAAACTACGAGAAATTTTGTGTTGGAAAAGAGCTGTCTTAAGCTCAACTTTTTTAATTTCATTTCTTAAATTTCTCCTTTACATTGGTAAGAAGAACGGAAAAGAATGATTTCTTTTCTTTGCCGGAATTATCGGGAAGAATGTAATCCATAAGTCTTTCCATAAGAACGCCGTCGGAAACTCCCCTCTCAAGCTCACCGCCGCAGGCAATGGAAATCTTGCCCGTTTCTTCGGAAACAACAACGGCAACGGCATCGCTTTTTTCTGAAATTCCGAGCGAAGCTCTGTGCCTTGTGCCAAGCTCGCTGCTGAGTAAATTATTATCAGTCAGAGGAAGAATACAGCCGGCCGCCTTGATTCTGCCGTCACGTATAACCACTCCGCCGTCATGGAGAGCGGAATTGGGGAAAAACAGAGAATTTATAAGCTCCCTTGAAACCTTGGCGTCAACGACCGTACCGGTGTTAATTATATCGCCGAGCATCGTGTTGCGTTCAAAAATAATCAAAGCGCCGATTTTTTTATCGCTCATATAACGGCAAGCTTTACAAATTTCAAGCACAGCTCTTTTCTTTCTCTCATAGAGTGCGTCGCCCTGCTGAGCGCCGAAAAAGTTAAGAAAAGCGAACCTGCTGCGTCCCATGGATTCGAGCGCATGACGAATCTCCGGTGTAAACAGAATAATAAGCACCAGAATAAAATCGCGTAAAATCGTCTTGAAAAGATAAGTGCTCGCCTGCATGTTCAAAAGGCTGATTATCGCATAAATAATTGCGACAAGAACAAGTCCTTTGACAATTTGAATTCCTCTTGTTTCTTTAAGCATTTTAATTGCACTGAAAACAAGAAATGCAACAAAAGCGATATCAAGCGTATCTGTTATTATATTGTAGGAAGAAAACAGAGCCAGCAATCTGTCCCAAAGGACGCTGACATTATCAATTAAAGCATTCATATTTTTCTCCGATAATTTATTTTTTTATGATTATAACACACAAATTATATTTTATCAATAAGGCAGACGCAGTGAGCGGAAATTCCTTCTCCCCTGCCCGTGAAGCCCATTTCCTCCTCGGTAGTTGCCTTAACGCTGATGTTGTCGATTGAGGTCGAAAGAGCGGCGGCAATATTCATTCGCATTTCGGGGATATACGGCTTCATCTTCGGCCTTTGAGCAATTACTGTTGCATCAACATTGATTACCTTGTATCCGTTGTCTCTGATTCTTTCAAAAACCTTACGAAGAAGCACAAGACTGTCCGCATCGAGGAACTGAGGATCATTATCGGGAAACATTCCGCCTATATCGCCCAATGCACAGGCGCCGAGAAGCGAATCGCTTACGGCGTGAAGAAGAACATCGGCATCGGAATGTCCCAAAAGACCTTTTTCGTACGGTATTTTTACTCCGCCGATAATTAAATCACGGCCCTCAACGAGCTTATGTACATCATATCCGTGGCCTATTCTCATATAATCTCCTCCGATTCGACAAGTTTCTTATACTCGTCATATGTAATAAATGTGTTTAAAATATCAAGCATCGCCTTTGTCGACATTCTTTCCGGCAGGTCAAGCTTTTTTAGCAAATCGGTTCTTTTCCTTTTGCTTTGAGTATCGCCTGTCAGTCCGTCGTCAAAAAAATCGTTAAGCGTAATTTTTTTGCTTTCGTTTGTTTCACTTTGAGAAACGCCTATTCCCGCTTTTTTGAAGGCTTCCTTAAGTATTTCCGCCGAAATGCCCTCAACTCCGAGCTTCCCTTCCTTTGAAGGAGAGTCCTTTCGCTTCTCTTTACCGTAAATATCGGGAATATACACGTTTGTAATATATTCCTTGGGAACAATAGAAGTAATAAAGTTTCTTATTACAAAGCCTGCGGAATCGCTGTCAGTCAGAATTGCGATTCCCTTTGTCTCGGCAAGCTTTCTGATAAGCTTCTGCTTGTCCTTATCCTTGAAAATTCCGAAGCCCTCGGTCTCGATAATAATTCCGTCGATCATTGACGAGAGCTTGATTTTATCGTATCTGCCCTCGACGATTATGACCTTATCAATTTTAATCATAATTTTTCACCGTTTGAAACAAGAAAAAGCTTTGTGATAGTTTGCTCAAGAACAAGCCTGCCGTTGACAGAGGTTGATTTTAAAAGTCTGTCGGCATCGTCGAGAACATCCAAAAATGTTCTGAGCTGAGCAATTGTATATTTGGACGCGGCTCTTGCGCCGTTTGTAAGCCTGAATTCCTTGTTGCGATAGTTGAAATCCTTGCCGGCGTCCTCGGCTCTGAATCCGCCGCTTGAATAGACCTTTGCACGGTACATATCGACATACGGAGTTATAAGCGCACCGAGAATGTTGACAGGCTCCTCTTTCATTGCAATGAGTGTGTCAAGAATATCCATCGCAAGGTCGCAGTTGCCGGAGGTCAAGGCTTTCGTAAGGTCAAAAACCCTCGCCTGAACGGTTTTTACAACAACGGCATCAATGTGCTCTTTTCCTATCTCGCCTTCCATTTTATATGCACAGATCTTGTCAAGCTCATTGATAATAACGGTCATATCGTCACCGATAAGCGTCAGTAAATACCGTGCGTTGGACTGGGAAACAGTGCAGTTTCTTGAAGCCGCACCCTTTTCAACAAGCTTGATAAGCTGATTTAGTCCTGCGTGTTCAAAAGAAACGGAACAGCCGGCCTTGTCAATCTCCGCAAGTATTTTTTTGCCCTTTGCGCTTTTCATATTGACATCGGTGCTCGGATTTGAAATCAGAATAACGGTCGTATCGGGAATGTCGGAAATAAGCTTCAAAAACTTATCCGAGGTGTCGGCATTGAGACTGTCTGCGGCGAAATCTTTTATCAAGATAAGAGTTCTATCGCTCATCATCGGAAGCGCTTCCGCCGGCTGAGCAACCTCATCAAAATCGATCTCTTTGCCGTCATACTGATGGAAATTGAAGTCGGCAAATGAGGGATCGATCGCTTTTTTCCGTATGAGGGCGGTATAATGTCTTATAAGATATTTTTCGCTTCCGTAAAGAAAATACAAGCGTGCAAAATCACCCGAGCTTATTTGTTTTTTTAATTCAATTTCACTGAGCTGCGGCATTATCAACCCTCCTCAACAATTATTTTATAATTATCATCTTTTATTTTTACATCTATATTTCCGTATTTCTCCGTTGAAATCAAGCCCTTAACCTTAGTTTCTCCGGCTATAAGAACTTTTTCAAAATCAGAATCTTTATACAGCTCTGTACCGATAAAAATATCGCCGCTGAGGTATTTCTCAGGAATATTCTCAATATCGTCAACGCGAAGAAGAATACAAAACTCAACGTCCTGCGAATTGCAATATACAACGCTGTAATGTGAGTTTGAAACAAATTGAGCGTTCGTATTGTCGAAAAGCCTGATTTTCGCATTCTCCGCATTTGTGATCTTGTCCTGTGTTAACACTGATTTAAAAGACTTGTCGGCTTCGGAAACAATCACCTTTTCGGGATTATATTCCTTTATTAAGGATAAAACGCCTGACGAACAGCCGTTTTCGACATCGGCAATAATAATATCGGGTTTAATATCATCAAGAGACGATGAAATGTATTTATTATCGCTTTGAGAGCAAATCAGTGCGTTTTTACCGTCCTGCGATATCATAACGGCAACACTGTCTTCAACGTTAAGTACTCTGAAATAGGTATAGCCCGAATACTCAAAATGATAAAGCAATGTGCAAAATACGATCGTCATTGTAAGTCCGACACAGGAAGCCTTGAAAGCTTTCTTGTTTTTGAAAACGATAAATGAGCCTGCAACGATCGCATAAAAAGCAATCACGCCGTAAGTCCAGAAAACATTTGATGTGTCAATCATCGCAAACGGCCAATGCGTAACATCACCGACCACTTTTATAATATATTTTGCAAAGCAGCCCGTCGCGACGGCGAAAAGATTGCCTGCGCCGCCGAGCGGATAAAGCAAGGCCGTAAATCCGCCGCAGAGCATACAAAGAGATGCAACGTAAGTTATTGATAGATTTGAAAAAATCGAATAGACCGAAACATAGCCGATGAACACGATTATAAAACCCAAAGATGCAACGGTTGCACAAAATGAAACATAAACGGATTCAATAGCTGCTTTTATCAATTTCTTTATAAAACCGCCCTCGAGCAAAGGTTCAAGCTTCTTTCTCAGCCACGGATTCAGCGCAACTATTCCGAAGGTGGATGAGAACGAAAGCAGGAATCCGATATCGGCAACAATCATCGGATTTATAATTCCGAGAATCAGCGCCGCAAAGCCGAGCGAGTTAATTGCGTCAGCTTTTCTTCTGAACAAATTGCCTACGAGAATAACCAAGAGCATAATTCCCGCTCTGCAAACCGACGGCGAAAAGCCGGTTACACCCATAAAGAAAAGAGTAAAAGCAATACCAACTGCGGAATTGAGTCTTTTTCTTACGCCGAAAAGCTCAAGGATCTCATACAATCCCATTATCCAAACGGAAAGGTGCATACCCGAAACAGCGAACACCGGTGCGACTCCCGCCGCTCTGATATTTCCGAGAAGCTCGGTTGAAATATAATCCTTATTGCCTGTCAGCATTCCGACGGTCACTGCGCCGCAGTCATTCGGGAGCTTGTCGAGAATTCTGCCCTCAACGGTCTTTCTGAACTGTAATAAATGATAGCCAAGCGGCTTGCTTTCGGGGTTTATTATTTCAATCGGATAACCGTCATAATTGCTGACATATCCTCCGAGAAAAATGCCTTTTGAATGATAATAAAGCTTTATATCTCTTGAAAACGAACCGATTTCATAAAGATTGACCTTCAGCTTAATCTTATCATACGGCTCCGTATCAATGAACTGCGAAGCGGAAAGCCTGAGCTTCACCTCAAAATTCACACCGTCAATCTTCTCGGTTTTAACTGTGTAATAATACCGTGAATTTTTAAATTCAGGCTCGTCAAGAACTGTCGCCTCAATAACGGATTCTTTGTCCGTCAGGCTGTCGGCATAGGAAATCTTATAGTCGCTGAGCACCTCGAAGGAAACTCCCGAAAGAATGAGCACCGCCGCAATAAAGAAAGGCGTAACACGCTCACGGAGTTTGCCTATCGCAAGAGTTAACAGAAGTATTACAATGCCTGCACCTATTGAAACGAATGAAAATTTGTCATCAAAATAGGTGCAGAGAAACAGAACCGATAATGACGAAAAGCCCATGATTGCCATGGGCCTGTATTTTAAAGTCATTTAAAGATAAGCGGAAGCTTCTCAAGGAAAACAATGTCGGTTCTGTCGGCAGCGTCGCCCTCGGCAAGAACAGCCGCCTTGGCAACGATATTAACATCGAACTTGTTTACAAGCTCCTCAACGGATTCAAGTGACTTGCCCGTTGAAATAACGTCGTCGAGAATAACGATTTTCTTTCCTCTTATCTGCTCGCCGTCGGCACCGTCAAGAATGAGCTTCTGTTCGGTTGCCGTTGTGATAGATTTAACGGATACAGAAACGGGATTTTGCATATAAAGCTTCTCTTTTTTGCGAACAACAAAATATTTTTTGCCGCTCTGACGTGACATTTCATATGCAAGAGGTATGCTCTTAGCTTCGGGAGTTACGATATAATCGAACTCGGGAAGTTTCTTGAGAAGCTCCGAAGCTGCGGCAACGGTCAGTTCAACATCGCCGAAAATTATAAAGCCGGCAATTGAAACGCTCTCATTAAGCGGACAAACGGGAAGCTCTCTATCAAGTCCCGCAATTTTCATTTTGTATGTTTCTGACATTTATAATACTTCCTTTCAAGCTTTTGACAAAAAATTACTTGCAATAATTGTTTCGTTTATCAGCCTGCCGGCCAGCCGAATTCTCTGCCGCCCATAAGGTGAAAATGAAGATGCTTTACAGTCTGACCAGCGATATCGCCGCAGTTGTTGACAATTCTGAAGCCGTCGTCAAGGCCTTCCTGCTTTGCAATTTTAGCCGCAACCTCAAAGATATGAGCCACAACATCACTGTTGCTCTCGTCGATCTCGGCTGCCGACTTGATATGTTGCTTCGGGATAATAAGAATATGTGTCGGTGCCTGAGGCGCGATATCACGGAATGCAAAAACCCGATCGTCCTCATAGACCTTGTTTGAAGGAATTTCCCCATTGATTATTTTGCAAAAAAGACAATCCATAACTATGCCTCCTAAATTTATTTTATAAAAGATTTAACGATATCGGCAACCGCCGCGATTGCTTCATCAACCTTATCTATATCCTTTGCGCCTGCCATTGCGAAATCGGGCTTTCCGCCGCCGTTTCCGCCTGCTAACTTTGCAACGGCACGAACAACGTCACCTGCTTTAACTCCGCTCTTGACAGCCTCGGGAGCGCAACAAGCGGCAAAATTAGCCGAGCCTTTTTCTTTATTCACGGCGCCGAATACGGCAACGATGTTGTCTCCCTCGGCCTTTGCCTTGTCAGAAAGCTGACGAAGCTCATCAACGGTTACTTCACCTGCATTTGCGGCGATAACCTTGAGTGTACCGACCTCAACGGCATTGTCAAAGAGACTGCCCGAACGCATTTCGGTAAGCTGAGCGGTAAGGGCTTCAATTTCCCTGTCCTTCTCTTTAAGCTCATTTGAAAGCGAAACGGCTTTCTTTTCGATATCCGAGGGATTGGCAACCTTGAGTGCCGCAGCAGTGCCGAAAATCTTTGAATTGAGCGAGTCGATATAATTAAGAACTCCCGTACCTGTTACCGCTTCGATACGTCTTACGCCTGCGGCAACCGAGGTTTCGGTAATAATCTTGAAAAGTCCGAGCTTGCCCGTGTTTGAAACATGAGTTCCGCCGCAAAGCTCAGTCGAGAAATCTCCGGCCTTGACAACACGTACAACGTCGCCGTACTTCTCTCCGAAAAGAGCCATTGCTCCCGTTTTCTTAGCTTCTTCTATCGGCATCTCGGTCATTGTGACGCTCTCAGCCGAGAGAATAATATTATTAACCTCGTTTTCAACCGTTTTCAGCTCATCGGATGTCATAGCCGAGAAATGAGAAAAGTCAAAACGAACAGTGTTTTCGTTAACAAGCTGACCTGCCTGCTCAACGTGCGAGCCGAGTGTTTTCCTCAAAGCCGCCTGAAGAAGATGCGCCGCCGTGTGGTTTCTTGCAATTGCGTCTCTCCTCTGAGAGTCGATGGCAGTCTTTACGCTGTCGCCTGTTTTGGCGTTGTCTCCGTCGATAATTCTTCCGTAATGAAGAATTACGCCGTCATTGGTCTTTGTTGTGTTCTCAACCTCAAAAGTGAAGCCGTCGCCGTAGATATAGCCTGTGTCGCCTACCTGTCCGCCGCTTTCGGCATAGAAGGAGGTCTTGTCCGCTACAAGGAATGAATCTGCACCGTTCTCAAGCACGTCACATCTGATACCGTCCGTGATAAAAGCAATTATCTTGCCCTCGGCTTCGTAAGAATCGTAGCCATTGAACTCGGTCTTTGCAATACCCTTTGTAACGACGCCCGTATCATTCCAGCCCTCGGCGCCTGCGCCCTTGTGAGCGTCACGCGAACGCTTGCGCTGAACGAGAACAAGCTCCTTGAATTTATCCTCGTCAACGGTCATGCCCTTTTCCTCAAGTATTTCCTTTGTGAGATCTATCGGGAATCCGAATGTGTCCTGAAGCTTAAATGCGTCCTCGGCACTCAGCTCCTTTGACTTAGAATCCTCAATCATTTTTGAAAGAACGTCTAAGCCTGCGTCGATCGTTCTGTTAAAGCTCTCCTCCTCGGTCGAGATAACGTTAACGATAAAGTCACGCTTTTCGACAAGGTTCGGATAAGCATTCTTGTTTTCATTGATGACCGTGTTGGCAACCTCGGAGAGGAAAGGCCTGTTGATGCCGAGAAGTCTGCCGTGTCTTGCAGCCCTTCTGAGCAAACGGCGAAGAACATAACCTCTGCCGCTGTTTGAAGGCATAACGCCGTCGCCGATCATAAAGGTTGTCGAACGTATATGGTCCGTGATAACACGAAGCGAAACGTCGCTCTTTTCGTCGGTGTGATATTCAACGCCGGCGATTTTTGCAATGTGTTTCATAATGTTCTGGATTGTGTCAACCTCAAAAAGATTGTCGACATTCTGAGCAATACAGGCAAGCCTTTCAAGACCCATGCCTGTGTCAATATTGGGATGGGCAAGCGGAGTATAATGATTATGTCCGTCGTTCTCAAACTGAGTGAAAACGAGGTTCCAGAACTCAACATATCTGTCGCACTCGCAGCCTACCTTACAATCCGGCTTTCCGCAGCCGTGCTCGGGTCCTCTGTCGTAATAAATCTCCGAGCAAGGGCCGCAAGGACCTGCTCCGTGCTCCCAGAAGTTATCCTCCTTGCCGAAGCGAACCATGTGGCTCTCCTGTACGCCTATCTCCTTTGTCCAGATGTCATAAGCCTCGTCATCATCGAGATAAACGCTTATATAGAGCCTTTCGGGATCCATCTCAATTACCTTGGTGCAAAATTCCCATGCCCATGTAATGGCATCATGCTTAAAATAATCGCCGAAGGAGAAATTGCCGAGCATTTCAAAATATGTTCCGTGACGCGCGGTTTTTCCGACATTCTCGATATCGGGCGTTCTGATACATTTCTGACATGTTGTAACTCTCGTTCTCGGCGGGGTGATCTCGCCCGTAAAATATTTTTTCATCGGCGACATTCCTGCGTTGATAAGCAGAAGGCTTTTGTCGCCCTGCGGAATAAGAGAAAAGCTCGGGAGTCTCAAATGACCCTTGCTCTCGTAAAACGAAAGAAATTTTTCTCTTAATTCGTTAAGTCCTGTCCATTCCATAAATACAACTCCCTGTAAATTGAGTTAATAACTAATTTATTATTATATGCTTTGCGGCATATTAAAGTCAATCACATTTTGTAAATTCCTTTGAATTTGATTCAAAAACTATCGTTCCGAGCAAATCGGTGCGGAAATATTCTATCCCCATACTTTCAAACCGTTTTGTAACGGCACGGTGCGGATGTCCGTAATCGTTATTCAATCCGCAGCAGATAACGGCATATTTCGGATTGACGGCTTTCAGCCACTTCTCACTCGATGAGGTCTTGCTGCCGTGATGGCCGACATTGAGGATCGTTGCGGAATAATCAACATTCTTCTGCAGCAGGTCTTTTTCAACCGTTGCGGATGCATCTCCCATGAACATAACCGATGTATCGCCGCAGCTGACTCTCGTGACCGCCGACATATCATTCAAATCGTCATAATCATGCAGCGGTGCAAAAATTTCCACGGTCATTTCACCGTAGGAAAAGGTCTCGCCCGGTTCGGCGGCTATAACATTCTCGGCATTATCCGAAACGGCCGTTAGGAACTTTTCATAAATCCTGCTTGTCGGAATAATCTTTTCGGGAATCTCAGGCATGATAAAATCCTTGATTTTAAATTCATAAAGAAGCTTTGTCATCGCGCCCATGTGGTCGGAATGAGGATGAGTAACAAGAACACAGTCAAGCGTATCAATGTTGAGATTCTTTATGTAGCCGATGACGGTCTGAGCCGCTCCAACCTCGCCCGAATCGACAAGTATTGTTTTGCCGCCGCATCTGAGCAGTGTGCAATTACCCTGTCCGACATCAATGAAGCTGACGTACATCTTATCGGGATTGCTCTGCTCTGTGTTCCTCAGTCCGGCTTCATCATAAATATCCTTGAAGTCACCGAAAAACCGTGAGCCGAGCACCGAAAGAATGGCAATAATCAAAACTATGATTCCAGTTACAGCTTTCGTGTTAATATTTTTTCTTCTTTTTTTCATATCTCTTACCGTCGCCGAAGCTGTTCTTTGAGGCTCTGACTGCGTTTGTACGCTTCGGTGCAATCAGGCACTTCTCGGAATAGCCTATCAAATCGTGTCTGCCGGCTTTTCTGAGCGCTTCCTCGCAAAGATCCCTGTTTTTCGGGTCATAATATTGCAAAAGCGCACGCTGCAAGGCTTTGTCGTGCGGAGTTTTGGCAACATAGACCTCTTTCATTGTGTATGGGTCAAGTCCCGTGTAGAACATACAGGTTGAAATTGTACCCGGTGTGGGATAAAAATCCTGAACCTGCTCGGGGCGAATATGTCTTTTCTTCAGGAATACCGCCAGTTCAACCGCATCCTTTAAGGTTGATCCGGGATGAGACGACATGAGATAAGGAACAAGGTACTGCTCCTTGCCGACGGAATTTGTTATTTCAAAATATTTCTTTGAAAACTCTATATAAGCCTCAATATGAGGCTTACCCATCTTATCAAGAACCGCCGCCGAGCAATGCTCGGGAGCTACCTTGAGCTGGCCGCTGACATGATATTTAACAAGCTCACGGAAAAACGTATCGTCCGGGTCTTTAAGCATATAATCATATCTTATTCCCGAGCGAATAAACACCTTTTTGACCTTCGGCAGTTCGCGAACGGATCTAAGAATATCAAGATATTCGCTGTGGTCGGCTTTCAAAGCCTTGCAGGGTGTCGGTGCAAGGCACTTTTTGCCCTTACAAAGACCCTTTTCAAGCTGAATGAGACAGCTTGTGCGCCTAAAGTTCGCAGTCGGGCCGCCTATATCGTGAATGTAGCCTTTAAAATTCGGCTTTTCTGTAAGCATTTTCGCTTCTTTGATAATAGATTCCTTGCTTCTTGTCGTAACAAATCTGCCCTGATGAAACGCTATCGAGCAGAAGTTACATGCGCCGAAGCAGCCTCGGTTATGTGTAATGGAAAATTCAACCTCTTCAATCGCAGGAACACCGCCCATTTTTTCATAGCACGGGTGATATGTCCTCTCATAAGGAAGCGAGTAAACCCAGTCCATCTCCTCCTGAGTTAGCGGAGGCATAGGCGGATTTTGCACAAGCATTTTATTTCCGTGGCGCTGTTTAATCAGCTTTCCTCTGATATGGTCCTGCTCGTCCTGTTCGATTCGGCAGGAAACCGCATATTCCTTTTTGCTCTTGCAAACGTTTTCAAAAGACGGACATTCTGCGCCGTAAAGCGGAGTTTCCCGCACGTCGCAGGCGTAGCAGGTTCCCCTGACATCCGTAATGGAGCTTATCGGCTCACCGTTGGAAAGTCTGCGGCAAATTTCAATTGTTTGATTCTCGCCCATTCCGTAGGAAATTAGGTCGGCCTGCGAATCAAAAAGAATACTCCTTCTTATATTATCGTCCCAGTAGTCGTAATGAGCAAAGCGGCGAAGCGACGCTTCAAGGCCGCCGATTATGATGGGAATATCGCCGTAAAGCTCCCTGATCTTGTTGCAATAAACAATTACGGCTCTGTCGGGTCTTAAGCCCATAACTTTTCCCGGGGAATATGCGTCCTGACTTCGATGCTTTTTTGCCGCCGTGTAATGAGCGACCATTGAATCAATGTTTCCCGAGGAAACCATGAAGCCGAGCTTCGGTCTGCCGAAGCGGAGAAAATCATCGTTTTTTCTCCAATCGGGCTGGCTGAGGAAAGCAACTCTGTAACCCTCCGCCTCCATTACTCTTGTAATTATAGCCGCACCGAAGCTAGGATGGTCAACGTATGCATCGCCCGAAACATAGACAAAATCTACCCCGTCCCATCCTCTTTCTTTAACTTCTTCTGCGGTTATCGGTAAAAACATGATTTACTCCTCATCGTCTTCTTCATATGCATCCGTCTCAATCGGATTTTCAATCGGAGCGGAAGCGTTTCCGAGGGCGTTCATCTCCATCCACTGCTGTTTGGATATAAGAACCTTTCTCGGTTTACTGCCCTCGAACGGGCCTACTATTCCCCTCTGTTCAAGCTCATCAATGATTCTTGCAGCACGGGCATAGCCTAATTTCAATTTACGTTGCAATAGCGTTGTTGATGCCATCTGAGCCTCAACGACTACTTCAATAGCCTTCGGTATCATCTCGTCGCCGCCCTCGCCGGAATCACCGTCAGACGACGATGAAGCGGAAGGTTTCTTCTCGATAACGGCCTGACGCTCGATCTCTTCCATAACTTTTTCGTCATATTTCTTTTCTTCGCCCTGGGTCTTTATGAATTTAACAACGCTTTCAACCTCTTCATCGGAGAGGAAACAGCCTTGAACTCGAATAGGCTTTGAAACACCGACGGGGCTGAACAGCATATCGCCGTAGCCCAAAAGCTTCTCGGCACCTGCCGTGTCAATAATCGTTCTTGAATCAACCTGTGACGAAACCGAAAGTGCGATTCGGCTCGGGATATTCGCCTTGATTATACCCGTAATAACGTTAACGGAAGGTCTCTGCGTAGCAATAACAAGGTGCATACCTGCCGCACGTGCCATCTGAGCAAGACGGCAAATAGAATCCTCAACCTCATTCGGCGCAGCCATCATAAGGTCGGATAACTCGTCAATAAAAATAACGATATGCGGCATGGGTGTGAGCGTTTCGCTCGTTGCTGCAAGCTTGTTATATCCTTTGATATCTCTGACGGCATTTTCGGAGAACATCTTATATCTTTGAAGCATTTCGGTAACAGCCCAGCCAAGTGCGCCTGCCGCCTTTCTCGGGTCGGAAACAACGGGAACGAGAAGATGCGGAATTCCGTTATAAACGGTAAATTCAACCTGCTTCGGGTCAATCATTAAAAGCTTGACTTCATCGGGATTTGAATTATAAAGTATGCTGACAATCATAGCATTAAGACAAACCGATTTACCTGAACCGGTGGTACCAGCAATGAGCAGATGCGGCATCTTGGCGATGTCGGCACAAATCGTATTGCCGGTGATATCCTTGCCGAGTCCCACGTTCAGCTTACTTTTCGCATTTTTGTAAACAGGTGTTTCGATAATCTCCCTGAGTGAAACCGTCGCCCTGTTCTTGTTCGGAATTTCAATTCCGATAGCCGACTTATTGGGAATCGGAGCCTCGATACGAACACCGGACGAAGCGAGAGCAAGGGCTATATCGTCGGCAAGACTTGTGATCTTGCTGATTTTAACGCCTGCCGCCGGCTGTAATTCATAACGTGTAACGGACGGACCGCGGCAGATATCGACGATTTTTGTCGAAACTCCGAAGCTGTTGAGCGTTTCAACCAGCTTAGTTGCGTTGTTTTTCAGCTCCTCCTCATAGTTCATTGCACCTGCATTATTTGCATATTTCAGGCACTCGATCGGAGGCTTTTGATAGGTATGGAACACCTGAACGGGTTCGTCGGTTTTTCCTGCCTTTGTATCCTTTTTAGGTTCTGTCTTTTCTTTTTCGGCAGGCTTGTCCTTAGGCTTGACGGAGCTGTTGACCTTTTTAATTATCTCGTCAAGCGGCAAAGCGGGATCCGCAGCGGAAATTTCCGGTTCGGGCTTAACATCGACAAAGGGCTTCGGAGACTTGCTTCTCGGCGTAATGTCCTTTTTCTCGGCATTTCCGACAAGCTCCTCTATATACATTCCGTCGTCCTCGGGAGAACCGTATGCCTCGGGGCCTATATCGACAGGAACATATTTCTTTTTCTTTCTGATAAACGAAGCGCTGTCGTCGGAGTCGTCCGCTTCTACCCTCTCCTGGCGTATTACTTTTGCGGAATCAATTCTTTCCTTAATGAAAATATACACACCCAAAAGTGTGCTGCCCGTTACAAACATAAGCGTTGCTATAAGAAGGATAATAAGCACAATTGCGGCAGCGGTTTTGCCGAAAAGCATTTCCGGTAATCCGCCGAAAATCGCGCCTATAATGCCGCCGCTTCCTACTGTCACGGTGTCCTTCAAATTCCAAACATATTCGATTTGATCTTTTAAATCACCCGAATCGACAGCATCGGAGAAAACGTGGACAATACCCGAAAGCATTCCCGTTGCGAGTGAAGCACCGATAAGCCTGCCTCTGAGCGACTTAATGGCATTTGCGCTCTTATCCGAAGCAAGCATAACGATTATATAAATCAGCATCAGCGGCCAAACATAAGCGCAGATGCCCGCAATCCCGAAAATAAATTCGTGAAATGCAAGCCATACCCTTTCACCTTTTATAAATGTTGCCGCAAGAAGAATTGCCGTCACAGCAGAGAAAATTATTGCCGCGCGCTGACGGATAACCGCCGCCGAAACTCTGTTCTCGTTCTTCGACGAGGCTTTTTTGTTTTCGGCAGGCGCTTTAGTCTGTTTTCTGACAGGCTGAGTCGGTGCCGGGCCTTTCTTTTGCTGCAAAGTATTCTTCTGTTTTGAAGAAGCTGTTTTCTTCTTGGCTGACGACGTATTCTTTTTCTTGTTATTATTATTTGCCGCCATGTTACCCTCCGTAATATATTAAATATATAAAAAAACATATATTAAGCGATAATAGCCCAATATCTTGTATATAATACCATTTTTCGCTACAAATATCAATAACTTTATTGATTTTTTTTGATAGATTGTATATAATTGATAAAACAAATGAAGGAGTGGCATTATGAACTATACTTTAAATAATAATTCGATCGGCATTTCGGTTAAAAAATACGGCGCAGAGCTTTCCTCGTTCAAATCGCTTGACACATCAATCGAGTACCTTTGGCAGGGCAATCCCGACGTTTGGTACGGTCAGTCCCCTATCCTCTTCCCGATTGTAGGTACATTGCTTGACAACAAGTGCAGAATCGACGGCAAGGAATATGAGATGTTCCGCCACGGAATTGCAAGAAAAAGAGATTTTGAGCTTAAAGAGCAGGGCGAGGATCACCTCACGCTTACCCAAAGCTGGAATGACGAATCCCTTGAACGTTATCCGTTCAAATATATTTTCGACATTGAATTTAAGCTTGACGGCAAGAAATTGACAGTAACCCACACAATTAAAAATGCCGACGATAAAATTATGTATTTTTCGATCGGCGCTCACCCGGGATTCAATTGTAAAATCGGCGACAGATTGTCATTTGCAGAGCCTGAGACTCTTGTTTGCGAAAAAATTGATACAGATTCAATTCTCGACGGCAAGCATTATCCGACGTTGAATAATGAAACAGATATTGTAATCACAAAGGACATTTTTGACGGCGACGCACTCATTCTTTCGGGAATGAAGTCGGATACGGTTTACCTCGAGAGCGATTTGCGTCCTCAAAAAATTAAATTCAACTTCGGCAAGGCGCCCGTCCTCGGAATATGGGCAAAGCCGGGCGCAGAATATGTCTGCATCGAACCGTGGTACGGAATAAACGATTCAAGAGAGGTTAAGGACGATTTCTCACAGAAACGTCTCATTCAGAAGCTTGAACCCGGTGAAGAATTCGTATTCCCGTGGAGCGCGGAGATTATTGAGTAAAATATAAATTCACATGTAAAATCAAAATAAAATAACTGCCGCATTCAGGTTTATCCCAATGCGGCAGCTTTTTTATTTTATGTATTCGACTTTAATGCTGTTTTCCTTTGCAAAGCTTTCGGCTTTCGAGCCTGCTCTTACTCGGAGGACAAGATCCTTGCTGTTTGTGCCGTCGGACTGTATAAAAGCGCTTTTGTCAATAACCTTAACGGATTCGGGAATTGTAACGGTTTTGACTCCGGATTTTGTAATAATAACCGAACCGATCTGAGTAACGGAATCGGGAAGATGCAGTTCCTTAAGTCCGGTACAAAGTACAAACATACCCTGCGGAATTGACTTCACCTTATTTGAAAAATTGAAGCCTGTAAGCGTGGGGCAGTTATAAAAAGCAAGCGAATTGATTGTTTCGACCTCGCTCGGGCAGGTATAATTGCCGAGCTTTGCATAAGGCAATGCAAAATAAAGTGTTTTCATATCCGCCGAGAGAAGAACGCCGTCCTTGATAACAAAGTTTCCGCCGTCCTCAAGCTCAACATTTTTAAGCGACGTGCATCCGGCAAAAACACTTCCGCCGAGCTTTTCAAGGCTTTTCGGAAGCTTGATTTCTTCAAGCGACGTACAATCGTTAAAGCTGCCTTCGTCAATATTAAGTATTGATTTTCCGAGCTTAACGGTTTTAAGTGATTTGCAGCCTCTGAAAGCGCTCTTTCCGATATAGGTCACATTATCACCTATCTCAATCGAGGTAATATCGCTCTCCTCAAAAGCCGAGGTGTCAATCTGCGTAACTTTTTTTCCTCTGAGCTTTGAAGGGATTGTAATATCCTTGCTTTCGTCCTTGTATCCTGTAATCATTACCGTGCCTTTTTCCGTGCCGTCAACATATTCAAATTGCGACTTATCCCATTTGAAATAAATCAGAAACGCCGACGTGCCGACAATAATTACGGCAAGCGTAAAGCAAAGAACTTTAATTGCATTTTTCATATTGTTTCACCTTATTTAAACATATAAACTCTGACTTCATACGGCTTTGTTACAAACCCGTTGTTGACAATCCTGTTATCGGAATAATTTGAAAGAACAAGCTTTCCTTTTGAAAGATCATAACCCTTAGGAGCTTTAAATTTAACAGAACCTTCCTTAAATGAGCAAACAACGAGAACTCTTTCGTTTTTGAGAACTCTTTCATAGGTATAAAGGAAAGGATTGAGATGATCGTACTCCTTATATTTTCCGTATATGAGGACTTCATTTTCTTTTCTGAGCCTGATAAGCTTTTTGTAAAAATTAAGAATCGAGTCGGGATTTTTAAGATCGTCCTCAACATTGATTTCTTTATAATTCGGATTTATATTGAACCAAGGCTTGCCGGTCGTGAAGCCTGCATTCTCCGCCTCGGACCACTGAACGGGCGTTCTGGAATTCTCACGGCTTACGTCCTTTGCGAGCTTCAAAAATCTCTTTTCGCTGTAGCCGAGCTTCTTGAAAATGCGCCAGTTGTTGAAGGTCATAACGTCCTTGCAGTCCGAAAGCTTATCAAGAAGGATATTCGTCATGCCGATTTCCTGACCCTGATAAATAAACGGTGTTCCGCAAAGAAGGAAGTACATCGCCGCAAGCATTTTACCGCTTTCAACACGGTAATTTATATTGCCGTAACGCTCAATAATTCTCGCATGGTCGTGATTTTCGATATAAAGGCAGTTCCAGCCTTTGCCATACAAACCGTATTGCCATTTTGAAAGCGTTGATTTAAGCTTTATGAGATTGAACGGCGTTTTGACCCAGTCAACCATGAAACAGTTGGCGTTCATGTGCTCGAACGATATCATCATATTAAGCTTCTGATTCGGACCCTCGGTAACAAAATCCTTCGCCATCTTAATATCCGACATCGGGCCTTCGCCGACTGTAAAGCAATCATAATGATCATAAACGTCACGCTTAAATTCATCAAGATATTCCTCAAGATGCGGCCCGTGCTTATAATGCTCAATACCCGTTGCAACGGGAAGCGGAATACCGTCGGGCAAGCCATCACGCTTGGAAATAAACGTTATAACGTCCTCACGGAAGCCGTCAACGCCCATATCAAGCCAATAACGCATGATATCCTTGACTTCCTGTCTGACCTTCGGGTTATCCATGTTAAGGTCGGGCTGTTTTTTTGCGAAAACATGAAGATAATATTCGTCAATATCGGGATTATACTCCCATGCTCCGCCTTCAAAGGTGGAAAGCCAGTTGTTAGGCGGCTTATTGCCCTTACCCTTGCGCCATATGTAGTAATCGTGATAAGGGTTATCAACGCTCTTTGCGCTCTCCTTGAACCATTCGTGCTCATCGGAGGTATGATTGACAACGAGATCCATAAAAACTCTCATTCCCCGCTCATGCGCTCCTTCAAGAATTTTCTTGAAATCGTCAAGGGTGCCGAATTCGGGATTGATATTTCTGTAATCGGAAATATCGTAGCCGTAGTCCGCATTGGGCGTGGGATATATCGGTGAAAACCAAATTCCGTCAACGCCGAGCTCCTTAAGATAGTCGAGTTTTGAATAAACGCCAGGAAGGTCACCTATGCCGTCTCCGTTGCTGTCACAGAAGCTTCTCGTCCAGATTTGATAAACGCACATTTCTTTGTACCATGTTTTTTTGATATCAGCCATGTAATCACCCCGATTTTTGTTTTATTATAACATAACCGCGTCATAATGGCAACAAAAAAATGGCTGAACATGTCAGCCATTTGTGTATTGATATTGCAAATCGTCATACATCGCCGATTTTGGCTTTGCATTTGATTTTTCCGGATGATAAAACCAAAGCGTAAACCAACTGTGAAGCTTTAAGCCCTCAACCCAGTGTCTCGGAAATCCGCCGCTCTCGGCGCAAAGAAAGGTTTCGTCTGACATACGCAGAAAGGCATGCTTAACTCTGCCGCCGCAAAGCTCACTGAGAGTATCAACACAGATTTGTTTATCGTTCATATTATTCTCTCTTATAACTTTGTTAACTTTAAACGGGTTCACACGAACACCTTCTTTCTTGATAATGCATAGAGTTTATAATCATTTTATCACTTAAGCAAAATATATTCAAATAAATTTTCAAAAATAAAAAATAAAGAAAAAACTTTCTATCCTCTTCACAATTGAAACAAAATATATTATAATTCAATTATACATTTTGTTGGAGGTAATGACATGAAAATGGTAATTTTGGACGCATATACATCAAACCCGGGTGATCTCAGTTGGGAAAACTTTAAAAAGCTCGGCGAGCTTTGCGTATATGACAGAACATCGCATGACGAAATACTTGAAAGATGCAAGGACGCCGATATAATTCTTGATAACAAAGTCGTACTCGACGATGAGATAATCTCTCAGCTTCCTAAGCTCAAATATATCGGAATTCTTGCAACGGGATATAATATAGTAGATATCGAATCCGCAAAAAGGCACGGCGTTACCGTCTGCAACGTTCCGACATATTCGACCTCGGCCGTCGCTCAGCTTACCTTTGCGCTGATTCTCGAATTTTATAACAGAGTCGCCGTTCACGATAAAGCCGTTCATGACGGTGAATGGGCTTCGTGTAAGGATTTCTGTTTCCAAAAAACTCCGCTTATCGAGCTTGCCGGTAAAACCATCGGCATAGTCGGCTTTGGAAAGATCGGCAATGAGGTTGCCAAGATTGCCGACGCATTCGGAATGAATATTCTTTGCAACGTTCACCGAGTCAAGCCTCAGCCCGAATATAAGAATTTTAAATTCGTATCTCTTGACGAGCTTGCAAAAAAGAGCGATATAATCTCATTCCACTGTCCGCTGACCGATGAAACAAAGGGTATTGTTAATTATGACTTCATCTCCAAAATGAAGAGCAACGCAATTATAATAAATACGGCAAGAGGACCAATCATCGACGAAGCGGCACTTGCCGATGCGCTCAACAGCGGCAAAATCGCCGGTGCGGCGGTTGACGTTCTCTCATGTGAGCCACCGAAAGCTGATAATCCTCTGCTCTCGTGTAAGAATTGTATTATCACTCCCCATATCGCATGGGCAGGCTACGAAACGAGAGTACGGCTTCTCGACGTCGTTTATTCCAATCTCAAGGCTTTTCTGGACGGCTCGCCCGTAAATGTTGTCAATAAATAATTTCCGACCTCCCCTGCGGAGGTCTTTTTCTTATAAACTATTGCTCATAAATCTCGTCCGTTCCTCATAAGTATTAACAAAAAACATTGAACCTGAACGGAGGAGAAAAAATGTCATCTGCAAGTACAAGCATTTACAAAGACATTCAGACAAGAACGGGCGGCGACATCTATATCGGTGTCGTCGGACCGGTCAGAACAGGAAAATCAACTTTTATAAAAAGATTTATGGATTCGCTTGTTATCCCTAATATTGAAGATTCAAGCAAAAAAGAAAGAGCGACAGATGAACTGCCACAATCTGCTTCCGGAAGAACGATAATGACGACGGAGCCGAAGTTTATTCCCGAAAATGCAGTTGAAATCAATCTTCCCGACAATGCACATTTCAGCGTCAGAATGATTGACTGCGTAGGATATATAGTTCCGAGCTCACTCGGATATATTGAAAACGATCAGCCGAGAATGGTTAAAACCCCGTGGTTTGAAAAGGAAATCCCCTTTAATATGGCGGCGGAAATAGGAACGCAAAAGGTTATCACGGAGCACTCGACTATCGGCCTTGTAATAACGACTGACGGCTCCATAAGCGACATTCCAAGAGAAGAATATGCCGAAGCAGAGGAAAGAGTTATCAGTGAACTTAAAGAACTCAACAAGCCGTTTATAGTTCTTCTCAACAGCACCGATCCCGACAGCGAGGCTGCGAGAAAAATGGGAAGTGAGCTTTCAAATAAGTATAACGTCCCGGTCATGCCTGTCAACTGCCTTGAGCTTGACGAGGAAAAAATTAAATCGGTGCTTGCTCAGATACTTTTTGAATTTCCGATTCAGGAGGTATGTATTGAGCTGCCCGGCTGGGTGATGTCGCTTGAAAAAACTCACTGGCTGAAGCGTGATATTTTTGATTATATAAAAAAAGAAGCTTCCGCTCTGAGCAGAATAAGAGATGTCAACTCATTCTCCGCAAGCCTTAACAGATGCAAATATCTCGGCAAAATAAACATGAAAAATCTCGATCTTTCCGACGGAAGCGCTGTCATTTGTGCGAATGTAGAAAGCAGTATGTTCTATAAAATCCTTGCGGAAAAGACAAAGCTTGACATTGAAAACGAGGAAGACCTGATGAGCTGTATAGGCGAGCTTGCCGAAACGAAAAAATCGTATGACAGAATTAAAAATGCTCTTGATGAGGTCGAGGCGACGGGCTACGGAATCGTCATGCCGACTATGGATGAGCTGCATCTTGAAGAACCCGAGATAATGAAGCAGGGCGGAAAATACGGAGTTCGGCTCAAGGCCTCCGCTCCGTCAATTCATATGATGAAGGTCAACACAAATACCGAGGTTGCACCTCTCGTCGGCAGCGAATCTCAGTCTGAGGATTTGGTAATGTATCTTCTGAAAGAATTTGAAGAAAATCCGACGCAGATATGGGAGTCAAACATATTCGGAAAATCATTGCATGAGCTTGTCAACGAAGGTCTTCACAACAAGCTTTTCAGGATGCCTACAGATGCCAGAATGAAGCTTCAGGAAACACTTGAAAAGGTTATCAACGAGGGTTGCAGCGGTTTAATTTGCATAATTTTATAACATATTTTTTGTTGACAATCACGAAAACGGTAGTATAATTAAACATGAACAAAACTTAACGATTGTTTAAATTATCAAAGGAAGTATTTTTATGGATTTTGACGTATTGAAAATTCTATATTACCTTGCCGTAATTCTGCTTGCAACAAAGGGCATGGGAATTCTTTCGAGAATGCTCGGCCTTCCGCAGGTTGTCGGTATGGTAATTGCCGGTCTGCTTATCGGACCCGCCATATTCAGTCAGATCGACGCCATAAGCTTTAACGGCATAATCAATCCGACTCAGGAGGAAATGGACGTTCTGAAAACATTTTCGCAAATCGGCGTTATTCTCATTCTCTTTTCAAGCGGACTTGAGACAGACACCAAGGAGCTTAGAAAAAGCGGCTTTGCGGCAACAATGGTAGCAACGATGGGCGTTATTGTTCCGATTGCACTCGGAACGCTTGTAACAGGCTTTTTCATGGGCGGAATCGGAATGCTTAAAGAGCATGAAAACCTCATGAACGCTCTTCTTGTCGGATGTATCCTCGCCGCAACAAGTGTCGGTATTACGGTCGAAACGCTTCGCGAACTCGGCAAGTTGAAAACCAAGGTCGGCACAACGATACTCAGTGCCGCAATTATTGACGATGTTCTCGGAATTCTTGCATTGAGCTTGATAACAAGCTTTGACGGCGGAGGAAGTGTCGGAATGACGCTGCTGAAATCCCTCGGTTTCTTTGTTGTCGGCATCGGTCTCGGTTTCCCGATAAAATATCTTTTTGTATGGATATGCAAGCGTTATCCTCACACGAGAAGAACAAGCATTTTTGCCCTTGCGATATGCTTCCTCTACGCTTATGCGGCAGAAACATTTTTCGGTATCGCATCAATTACAGGCGCATTTCTTGCCGGAATCATGCTCAGCGGACTTAAAGATACAGACTTCGTTGACAAAAAGGTTCTGACAAACGGCTATATGATCTTCTCACCGATTTTCTTTGCCTATATCGGCATAAGCGCCGATTTCAGCGCATTTAAACCGTCGGATCTTCTTTTCGGACTTGTTTTCGTTGCTGTCGGCATTATCGGAAAAATCATCGGCTGCGGTTCGGTTGCAAAGCTTTGCAAATACAGCACCCGTGATTCCGCAACAATAGGCTTCGGTATGATTGCACGAGGCGAGGTTGCGCTGGCTGTTTACACAACAGGTCATACTCTTATAAAGGACGGAGACGGAATCAATCCGCTTATTGCAACGATTATGCTTATTGTAATTTCGTCAATCCTCTGCCCGATTTTGTTAAAGCTCGTTTTCGGCTCTCATAATCACGAGGATTCTCATCCGACAAGGCTCCATGACATTCAAACTCATTCGCTTGAAGGCGGATATTGATAAAATTAACACAACGAGCTGTGAACTCTCAGTATGAATTCACAGCTCTTTTTTTATTATCATATATAAAAATGCCGCACCAAGAATTTATCGGATACTTGGTGCNNNAAGAATTTATCGGATACTTGGTGCGGCGAAATTTTAATTATTTATTTGTATTCGGGATAAAACTCGGGAAGGAATTCCTTATGTGCTTCCTTGAGTTCGTTGAAGCACTTAACAGCCTTGTCATAATCACCAACAAGCGGATGAATAAGAAGTCCGTTGATTGCGGCATTCTCGTTGCCTGTTGTAGCAGCCTCAACTGTGTACTTCTCATAAGCCTTAACAATTCTGATAAGGTTGATGATGTGCTTGTTGTGGAAGTCTGTAACCTTGATCGGCTTTGCGCCGTCCTTACCGATAACGCACGGAGCCTCGATAACATCGTCATCCTCAAGGAAATCAAGAGTGCCGTTATTCTTAACGTTAACAACCTGAATATCTCCTACATCGTTTGCAAGCGAATTGATGAGATTAACAGCGGCAAGAGAATACTTGTGGCCGCCTCTCTTGTCAAGAAGAGCGGGCTTTACGCAAAGCTCCTCATCCTGATACATCTTAAGAAGCTGCTCCTCAATCTCCATGCAAACCTGTGCTCTTGTCTTTTCGTCGTCACGCTGATGCTGCAGCTTAGCCTCACGGCAGTAGTAGTACTGAAGATATGATGAAGGGATAGCGTTAATGGCCTTCAGGCAGTCAAGACCGATTCCGTCGTCCTGAATATTAGCCATAACCTTAGCCTTATAGCCCTGGTTGATCATGTCTGTGATAAGCTCCTTGCCGTCCTTCTTAATAGAAGTTACCCAGCTAAGGTGGTTAAGTCCGACATAAGTAATATCAACGTCGGGACCTGTTGTCTCCTTGATATCGTCAAGCATATCAATAGGAACATTGCAAAGACCGATATTCTTAACGTTGGTGTTGTTAAGAACAAACTCGGTGATAAGGCCCGACGGGTTAGTAAAGTTGATGAGCCATGCGTCGGGGCAGATTGCTTCGATTCTGTCGCAGATGTGCTTAATCACGGGGATAGTTCTCAAAGCCTTGAACATTCCGCCGATACCGGTTGTTTCCTGACCGATAAGGTTATACTTTTTGGGAATGCTCTCATCAAGATAACGTGCATGAAGCATACCGACACGAATTTGAGTAACAACGAAGTCTGCACCCTGAAGCGCAAGATCAAGATCGTCTGTCATAACAACCTCACAGTCAACGCCTGCTTTTTTAAGCATACGAACGCAAAGATTGCCGACGATTGTACGCTTTCTCTCGTTGATATCCATAAAGGATATTTTCTTAAGCTTAAGAGAATCGGATGCCTTGAGAAATCCGTCAACAAGCTCCGGACAATACGTGCTGCCCGAACCGATTACAGCTACAGTGATTTCTTTCATATGTAATTACCTCTCTTGTTATATATATTGCTGGAAAATCCAGTTGATACAGCCGGTTACCGGTGGCTGAGTCAGCTTAATAAATTTAAGCTTTCTTCCGCCGGCCGCCGACGCCTTTTCCATAAGTGCTTTAATATAAATTTCCGACGGGAGCTTAGTATGAATTGAGCCCGAAAGAACGACCTCAACAACATCGTCGGTAAAATTATTAGTGTTAAGATGTGCGGCAATGAGAGCGGCACCTCTTGAAGCCATTTTGTCAATTACATCAAGAACAGCTTTATCGCCCAGCTTTGCGGCATCAAAGAAGAAATCAATAAGACGCATGATAAACTTGTCCGCATCGGAATCCTCAAACCTTGAAACAAGCGAAAGAAATTCTTCCTTTGAGGAAAGCGAGTACTCATCAAACACCATCTTGGTAACGGCAGTCTTTCTCAATCCGAGATAAACGTCGTCATAAACCATTCTGTAGGTTTCGCTCGCAATCCAATGACCGTTGCCTATATCGCCCGAGAATTCACCTAATCCGGCAAGCTGAAGCATCTTGCCATCGTTATCAATCGAGTTACAGCATGTTCCCGTACCGCAGTTATATCCGATAGCCGCAGCACCTGTTGAGCCGGCTTTAACAACAATGAAGCCGTCGTTATATATCTCAAACTTTTCAAGGCCGTAATCAAGAAGACGCTTTTTCATTTCGTCATGCTGGAAAGGATGGTCGATGCCGGCAAGACCCATGAGAGTAAAATCAACGTCATGAATTGAAATGTCTGCCTCGTGAAGCAGATTTTTTATACCTGCCCAGATGATATCGGCCGCTTCATCAAAACCGTTTTCCATATTCTCATGGTTGCTGCCCGGTCCCTTGACCATAGCAACGATGTTTTTCTTTTCATCAAAAAGCGCATAAGCGGTCTTGGTTCCGCCGCCGTCAATACCAATGTAGTAACTCATGTGTAACTCCTTTGTTTGAAAATTTTTGCAATCGGCAATGACACCATCATAATTGCACATATAACCTTTAATATTATACTATCTTTGTCTTTTAAAAACAATAGCTTTTTGTAAAATAATGGTTAAAAAGTACAAAAAATCAACACTGTAAAGAAAATCAGACCTTTTTCATAAGGTCAATTCCGAACTCAATTTCTGTTTCGAGGCTGCCGATATTGTAAAGCTTCTCCTGATCAGACTTACCCGTTTTATAATAATAGGGCGTCATTCTGAAAAGATTCATAATATCTTCATTGCCGTAGACGGCGATTTTTTCTTTAATTTCAACGTGTTCTTTTATTTCAAAACCGTCCGGAGCACTTCTGTCAACCTCATTAAGATAAGGCTTTTCATAAATTAAGTCTTTGAGACCCATTAAATGTCTCTCAAGAGGATAAGCTCTGAGCCGGTATCCGTTGCTTTTGAGAACTCTGTGTATCTCATCGGAATTGTGCGGCGCAAAAACCGTCATCGCAAAATCGCAATATTCATCCTCAATCGGTAAATTGAACACACTCGCAACGGCAAGCGAGATATTTTTACTGCGCTTGCTCCCCGCAATCAACGCCTGCTTTGAAATATCAATCCCGCCGTAGGCTAAATCAGGGAAAGCCTTTGCGACTCTCGAGGTGTAGAAACATTCGCCGCAGCCGAGGTCGATCAAGCGCATATTTGAAGAAGCGGTCTCCCCTATCATGCTTGTTATCTTATCTGCAAGAGAATCGTAATATCCCTTGTCAAGAAAATCCGAGCGGGACTTAACCATTAGCTTATCGTCGCCATGCCTTTTTGACGAAGATTTTTGAGACTGCAAAAGATTGACATAGCCCTGCTTTGCAAGGTCGAAACAATGTCCGCTTGCACAGCGCAGTGAGCCGCCGTCTTTTTCAAGGCGGCAGCCGCATACGGGACATGAAAAATTAAAACTCATATTATGCCTTCTTCAATTCATCCTCGGGTGCCTTTGCGCAAGGACATTCAATCGGCTCTTTACGGATATTGAGCGGAGCAACATATCTTACTGCATTTGTAATAACAGTTTGTACGTTTGGATTTTTAAATGTAGGATTTGTCTCATGGCCCGGCTGGAAATAGAATACCTTTCCGAGTCCTCTGTTCCATACGCAGCCGGAACGGAAAACCTCTCCGCCGCCGAACCAGCCGATAAGAACAAGCTCATCCGGATCGGGAACGTCAAATCTTTCACCGTACATTTCCTCGTGCTCAAGATAGAAATATTCACCTAAGCCCTGAGTAATAGGATGGTTAGGAGCGATATTCCAAACACGTTCTCTGTCACCCTCTCTCCACTTAAGAGAACAGGTTGTACCGAGCGTTTTGCGTAAAATCTTTGAAAAATGACCCGAATGAAGAACGATAAGACCCATACCTCTGAGAATTCTGTCGTGAATCTTTTCAACAATCTCATCGGGAACCTTTTCATGTGCAACATGACCCCACCAGATAAGAACGTCGGTATTATCGAGCACCTCGTCGTTGAGTCCGCACTCAGGCATATCGAGAGTTGCACAGGTTACGTTTATATCATCGTTTTTGCCGAGAAAACCGGCAATACAAGCGTTTATTCCGTCAGGATAAACTGCAAGAACATTGTCCTCCTTATCCTGAACATGCTCATTCCATACGGTTACGTTAATCATTTTAACGACCTCCTTTTCCTTAAAATGATATCACATCGGCATGATAATTTCAACTGTTTTGCAATGATATTTATTGTCCGTCAATATAATTTCCGTCTCCCGAAATATACCGTAAATAATCGATCGAAACGCAATCAATTGCCGTGCCGTGAATGATTTGATGTCTGAGCATCGAACCCGCAAAACCGAAACCGAAAGGTTTAATTGTTTTATCATGGAACAACTGATAAAAGCTCCAATGTTCACTTTCCGTCGGCTTCTGCCCGTTTTGCATCAAAAACCCTTCTTTATCCGCATTTCTTAAGAAACGTTCTGCAACCGTGGTGTTTTCAAGACGAATAAAAAATTTTCCGTCATGCTCCAAAAGATTTTCAAGTGTTCTCATAAAGAATCTCCTTTAAAATAATTATTTCAACTATAAAAAGCACGAAAAAAACGCCCGTCGGAACAACAGGCGCTTTGAAAACCCATCGTTCAAGCTTTGGCACCTTACCTAAAGGCAGGTTGTCGTGCGGTCAACGAGCTTGTCTCTCGCGCACTCTTTATAGGTTGATTTTATTTAATTGTGTTCGTAGAAATAATCTTCCGCTTCTTCGTAATCAAAGAAATCGTCGTAGTGATCATAATAAAAATCTTCGGGATCGTAATAATCTGCCGCATCATACGGATCGTATTTGTTTGTTGTTGTCTTTTTAGTAGTGGCTCTTTTAGTTGTATATTTTTTTGTCGTTGTTTTCTTTGATGTTTTGACTTCACTTCCCGATGAAGAATTTCTGCTCGGTCTCGGATAAAAACTGCTGCCCTTTGCTCCTGTACTTCGCTTAGCCGTCGTATATTCACTTTCACTGCTTTGCGATGTGCTTCTGTACCGTGAAACAAACTCCGAATATTCCTCTTCAAATGGAATTGTTGTCGTCGGGTGCTCAATCGCATATTTATATTTTGATTGAATTTTTTCCGTCCATTTTTCAACTAAATCTCTTTGTTTGCCGCTTAGTCTGTAATTTGCTCCATAATCCGGAAGCTCATTTCCCGCCTCAATAAATTTATCGTTATTATAATAGGTACAGGCTCGACAAAAATCACGAAAAAATTCTGTATTTTTATAATTTTTGAACTCATCGAAAACAATAGAAAATTTGGCATTTGCCGTATCAAAGTCTTCCGACATCATATCATCAACGGCTTCAATGTATTTTTTGTAATAATGTAAATTGTTATTCAGCTTGTCTCCGCCGAAATTCAAAACAAATCCGAGAGCTGCAATGAAAATGATTGCAGCTATAAGCAGTTGTGACTTCCTTTCTTTTTTGTTTTCATCCTTCTGTTCCACATTATTCCCTCAAATCTCTTGTTCTTTGTTTGTATTTTATAATATAAATTTAAATTTGTCAAATTTTAAAGAGACTTTTTCAGTACTTTACAAAATAACACGGCGGAAAACGGGATTAACCGATTTCCGCCGTGATTTAATTTACTT
>HF999644.1 GCA_000434055.1 Ruminococcus sp. CAG:488
AAAAGGATTTCTCCTCTCCCAAAGGGTAGTTTAACTTTTACTTAGAATTATCTTTTTTAATAACTAAGTTATAATTGCTATCATAATACAGTCCAAGTTCTCTACACATTCTATCGTTCACATTATCTAACGCTTTCTTATATTCTGCATACGTTGGAGACAGAACCATCAAATTAGGAATGAATATATCGTTATAGCCTTTATTTTGTAACTCTTTCTGCATTTTTCTCTGTGCAATAAATGCCGGATGGTATTTCATTATACCGTTTTTTATTTAGCACCTTTCCATACTTTTTCTTTTAGTCTTTCATATTCACTTTCACTCATATCACGATAATAGGCTATCATCTCATCTGCGGTTCTGGTTTCTTGTGCAATCCCACCTATCATCTTCACACCTATTCCCATAATAAAAGGAACTTTCAATGTCGTTTCATCGCAATATTCTAATATGTTTTGTAGTGCTTGCTTCTGTTCTAGAGTCTTCAACCTTACATTAAGAAATGGTTTGAAATGGCTTTTAAAATAATCTCCCCATTCTTTTCCCGGTAGCAAAGACTCAATCGCATTTTCAACGGTTTGATAATCAAGTGCCTCATTTGCTTTGTCTGCGTCACCATCATCTATAAATTGCTTCAAAGCTTCAAGTTCTGAGTCTTTTAAAACTTTTTCCTGCACTTTTTCTTGATAAATACGAAGAAGAATACTTTTGTCGCCAGTTTCCAAAAGGCTCTGTATGTCTTTAATACTAATACCGAGTTTTCTATATACTGAAATCTTTTTTAAAGTTTCAACATCTTGTGCAGTATAGTTACGATAACCATTGTTATCTTTATCCACTGACAGCAATCCTTTTTCTTCATAATACTTAACTGCACGCTTTGTCATTCCAACCTCATTTATAATTTCATTCAATAACATCGGATGCACCTCCTTATGATTTATGTTGATAGTATAAGCGTATACGCAGCGTGCAGGTCAAGAGTTTTTCGTCTTTTTTCTAAAAATGGGCAATCCCGATTTCAGGACTGCCCATTCATTCTGCTAATTATGCAATTTTTTCTTGCTTGCACCGATTTCAGATGTCATT
>HF999645.1:0-118 GCA_000434055.1 Ruminococcus sp. CAG:488
CTGGGTTCAGAACGTCGTGAGACAGTTCGGTCCCTATCTGTCGTGGGCGCAGGATATTTGAGGAGAGCTGTCCTTAGTACGAGAGGACCGGGATGGACGCACCGCTGGTGCACCAGTT
>HF999645.1:165-8227 GCA_000434055.1 Ruminococcus sp. CAG:488
AGCTAAGTGCGGACGGGATAAACGCTGAAAGCATCTAAGCGTGAAGCCCCCTCCAAGATAAGATATCCCACAGCTTAAGCTGGTAAGACCCCTCATGGACTATGAGGTTGATAGGCTGCAGGTGTAAGAGTAGTGATACTTTCAGCTGGGCAGTACTAATAGGTCGAGGGCTTGACCATAGCTTTGGTTCAGACTATTACAATTCCCAATCCTTTACTTTCTCATTCTTTGTTCAGTTTTGAGGGTGTGAATCCTGAAAGATCGCTTTTAGCGGTCTTTTTTTGTTGTCTTAATATTTTTGTTTATGCTTTGCAAAAATGAAAAATTGTTTAGTCATTATAAATATGCAGTCTTTTACCGATAAATAGATTAGTTTTTATTGTTTTTTTTATTCTGTTGTGTTAGAATAAGTTTTAGATTTTGTGTAGTTTTTAACTTTAAAGTTAGAAGATACTTCTCCGCGCTCACGTATGGGATTTGTCTTGGCTTTTCGAGACTGAGAAGCTTTGTAAAAGCTTTTATATGCTCAGCTTGTGATAATGGAAACGTGCATTTAACGACTGCCGAAGAAGGAGCATAAAAAATGAAAAAAGTATTTGTTATAGTAATATCCGTTTTACTATTCTTTTCGGTCGCAGTAGTTGCGATAAATTATCTCTACCCTTATTATGTGCATTTGAGCAGCGTGAAATATGCCAACGAAGTAAAGAAAAGCAAAATCGACAAGGACAATTTTATTTTATGCTCAAAAAATTACTGAGGACAAGACCGTTAATTCAATGTATATAACTTTTTATGTTCTCGATAAAGCTTCTCAGACAATTCGTTTTGAATGTCCCGACGGTTGGCGTTTACAGGATTTCAAGTATCTTGGATTTGAAAAGGATACGGATAATATTCTTGCAATATCGGGCGATATCGGAACATACAGATATGTTTACGACGGGCAAACATGGAAGGAACAAACCGATTATGATAAGGAATATGTTCCTGATACTAAGCTTTATTTGATAAATAATCTTAATGATGAATAAAACTGGTTGAGCATGGGATCTTTCTACGGGGTATCTGACGGTGACAAAAAAGCAACAAAACTAAGTGAATAAATTCAAGGCGATATATAATCGCACCAACTATAATAATTTAATAAACAGAAAACATCCAAATACAACGGGGGTATGAAATTGGCAGGTAAAATCAACATGAAGAGTTTTGGGCATCAGTTGCGGCCGATGCTCGGATACAATGCCGCGAATATTCTTTTCGGCGGATCTACCTACATAATCAGTCTCTTCTTTATGTCATATCTGACAGAGGTTGAGGGTCTTAACACCAAGCAGGCGGGCTGGGTATTTGCTTTTGCTCACATTTGGGACGCAATAACCGATCCGGCGATGGGTCTTATTACCGATCGAACAAAATCGAAGTTCGGCAAGCATCGCCGCTATCTTATTTGGGGCATTGCACCTATTTTTATTTCATACTTCCTTTTGTGGAACTCGTTCGGTCTTTCACAAATCGTCAGCACGAATGTCATCACTGTTTATTACACCTGTGCGTATATGCTCTTTAACACTGCATACACACTCGTTTGTGTGCCTTATACAGCAATGCTTCCCGAAATCGCACCGGAATACTCGCTGAGAACGCAGTACAAATCTGTAGAGTATATCTTTAATTCGGTAGGAATGGTATCTTCATTTGTGCTCGTTTCCGCCGTTCTCGGATTTACAGATGTTAAAACTCTTGAAGCGACGCCGGAAATCAGAAGCAAGTTCCTCTTCATGGGTCTTGTGCTTTCACTGTTCTTCTCTCTTCCGCTTCTTATCACGTTTTTCTCGTCCAAAGAGAAGGATTCAAGAGACATTGTTGTTCCGCCCGTTAATTTCCCGAATATGATCAACGAATACAAGCTTGTTTTCAAGAACAAGTCATTCAGACAGTATTTTGCGCTCAGCACGTTTTATTCGATTTCAAAGGGCTTCTACAATAACTCTAACCAGTATTTTATAAAGCATGCCGCAAAGCGCTGGAACAAGTATAACATTCTCAATACCGTTGCAGGTGTTGCCGAGGCTTCGGGATTCCCGATAAACTATGCGCTGACAATGAAATACGGCAAACAGCTCTGCGGCAAGCTGCTCGGACCGATTATGATAGTCGGCCTTGCCATTTCGCTTTTTGTCAATGAGAGCACGCCGACATGGGTTCTTTATCTCGCATCCGTTCTTTATTGCTTCGGATTCTCGGGCGTGGGCTTTGTCGGAACAAACACTCAGCCCGACGTTACCGACGTTGACGAGCTTATCACAGGTCGCCGCCGTGAGGGTGTAATTTCCACGTTTTCATCGCTTATCAAAAAGACCATCAACGGCTTGATGGCGGCGCTTACAGGTTATATTCTCGCCGCATTCGGCTTCCATACCGGCGAGGGTGCGGTTCAGACTACTATGGGTATGTTCGGAATCAAGTTTACATATTCCATTTTGCCGATTATTTTCGCTCTGCTTTCAATTATCGGAATTTACCGTTACAAGATGACAAAGAGCGATCACGAACTTATAAAGAAGGCTATTGCCGAGAAGAAAGAAACGGGCAAGGCTGTTCTTTCGGCTGAGGAAAGAAAAATTTGTGAGGATATTGCAGGTCAGGAATGGGGTAACATGTGGATAGGCAAAGCTGAAATTCCGCAGGAGCTTGCAGAGCTGACCGAAGTAAATACAAATAACTGACGGAGGTATTTTTATGACACGTTATGAATATGCAAAGGCGAAATATGCCGAGATAGGCATTGACACGGAAAAGGTTATCGAAATGCTTGCAACGGTTCCTGTTTCCGTTCACTGCTGGCAGGGCGATGACGTTACGGGCTTTGACTCAAAGCAAGCACTCTCCGGCGGAATTCAGACAACGGGAAACTATCCGGGAAAGGCAACAACTCCGGAAGAGCTCATGGCTGACCTCGATAAGGCTTTTTCACTTGTTCCGGGCAAGAAAAAGCTCAATCTTCATGCGAGCTATGCTATATTTGAGGACGGCAAATTTGCCGACAGAGATAAGATTGAGCCGAAGCACTTCGCGAAATGGGTGAAGTTCGCAAAGGACAGGGGAATGGGCATTGATTTTAACCCGACCTTCTTTTCTCATCCGATGGTTAAGGATAATCTTACACTTTCTTCACCCGATGAAAAGGTTCGTACATTTTGGGTAAATCACGGTAAGGCTTGCCTTAGGATTGCCGAGTATTTTGCAAACGAAACGGGTGTTCCTTGTGTAATGAACATATGGATTCCGGACGGATACAAGGATATTCCTGCCGACAGACTTACTCCGAGAGCGAGATTTAAGAAATCGCTTGATGAAATTCTTTCAATACCATATGACAAGAGCAAGGTTTATATTACGCTCGAATCCAAGGTTTTCGGCATCGGTCTTGAATCCTATACGGTCGGTTCTGCCGAATTTGCACTCTCATATGTAAACTACAAGGGTATCACTCCGCTCATGGACAACGGTCATTATCACCCGACAGAGGTCGTTTCCGATAAGATTTCCTCGTTGCTTCTTTTCAATGAGAAGATCGCACTTCATATCACACGTCCCGTCCGCTGGGACAGCGACCATGTTGTTCTTTTTGACGACGAGACAAAGGAAATCGCAAAGGAAATCGTCGCGCATGATGCGCTTGACCGTGTATTCATTGCAACGGACTATTTTGACGCTTCGATCAACCGTATTGCAGCATGGACAATCGGTCTGAGAAATGTTCAGAAGGCACTTCTCAATGCGCTTCTCACTCCGCATAAGGAGCTTGCAAAGCTTCAGGACGAGAGTAAATTCACAAAGCTGCTCGCAACTCAGGAGGAGCTGAAGTTCTTCCCGTCCGGCGATGTTTGGGCGGAATACTGTGCACGTCAGGGCGTGATCGCCGACGGTGCATGGCTAAACGAAGTCGAAAAATATGAAAGTGAAGTCCTTTCAAAGAGATAATTTTTGATGTATATTTGTTATATCGCTGCTTTGATTCTATCGGAAAAAATTGTATATTGACGTTTGTTTTGTAAGAAACGGACAAAGACTGAAAAAAATCGGGAAAAAGCGGTGGATTTTGTATTTTTATTATTGACAAATCGCGTTTTACACTATATAATGTTTGGTGCATGACATTTGAGGTGAAGAGTATTTATGTATTTCGTTGAGCTTGAGCCTGTCTTTAATAATGAGGGCATGGCGCTGCCTTTGGATTTCACGATTGACATGAATGATTGTGATATTTACGGCGGAAAATCTTTTAATTCACCCGTTCGCGTTACGGGAGAAATCAAAAACTCAACGGGCATAGTCAGCATTAAAGCGAAGGCTGATTTTACTCTCGATCTCACCTGCGACAGATGTGCGGCCGATTTTGACCGTACCTTTTCAATGCCGATCGAGCATGTGCTTGTCACGGAGCTTAACAATGACGAGGGCAATGACGAATTCATTGTTGTCGATTCGCTCCGATACGATGCCGAACCGCTTGTTCGGGAGGATATTCTCCTGAACCTGCCTACCAAGGTGTTGTGCAGGGATGACTGCCTCGGGATCTGTCCCCGGTGCGGCAAAGACTTAAATGACGGTCCGTGTGACTGCGGCAAGGAGTACGACCCTCGCTGGGACGCCCTTTTACAGCTCACACAGGAAGATCAGTAAGAATTATTTATCAGCATTAAGGAGGCGCTCAGAATGGCAGTACCGAAGAGAAGAGTTTCTAAAGCGAGAAGAGACAAGAGACGTTCAAACGTTTGGAAGATGGAAGCACCGGCACTTGTAAAGTGCCCGCAGTGCGGTGAGTACAAGAGAGCTCACAGAGTATGCTCAGCCTGCGGTTATTACAACGGCAAGCTTGTTGTCAAGAAGGACGCATAAGTCTTTTCAATGTGAAACGGAGAAGGTAGAGATTGGACCGTAAAATAGTGTCCGTTCTCTGCCTTTTTGACTTTTTTGACGGATCTTTTTCCGTTATACAGCCCAAAGCTCCCTCGGCATATAAGAATATAGCCTTCGAGAACTTTAAACTGTCTAACGAAAAAATCTCTCGTCAAGGTATATGTCTCTTTTTCCGTTATACAGCCCAAAGCCTTCTCGGCATATAATATATAGCCTTTGAGATTTTTGACCTGTCTAACGAAAAAATCTCTCGTCAAAAATAAACATGGCTCCCTTGTAGGGGAGCCCACGAAGTTTCTGCAAAAAAACGACACAAAAATCAAGCAAAGGAGGGTCTTTATGGCTGTTAAAATTTCATCTGTTCAGCACCATTCGCCTGCGTCACGTCATTTTGTGAAGGCAGGGGACAAGCTTATAAGTGTAAACGGCCATGAGATTCGTGACGTGCTTGATTATCAATTCTATATTGATGATGCACCTGTGCTTGTCGTTGAAAAGCCGAACGGAAAACGCCGAACAATTCATCTGAAGCTTGGCGAGGGCGAAACGGGTCTTGAATTCGAGACTTATCTTATGGATAAACAGCGCTCCTGTGCCAATAATTGCATTTTCTGCTTCATAGATCAGTTGCCGAAGGGCTTGCGTGAAAGCCTCTATTTCAAGGACGACGATTCGCGTCTATCTTTTCTTTTCGGAAACTATATTACGCTCACGAATATCGGCGAGAGGGATATTGACAGAATAATCGAAATGCACATCAGTCCCGTTAATATTTCCGTTCACACGATGAATCCCGAGCTTCGTGTTAAGATGATGGGAAACAAACGAGCGGGCAAGGTGCTTGACTATGTCCGTAAGCTTGCCGACGCAGGTATAAAGCTCAATACTCAGCTTGTGCTGTGCCCGGGCTACAATGACGGTGACGAGTTGACCTATTCTTTGGAGGAATTGGGTAAGATGTATCCTTCGGTTCAGAGCATTGCCGCCGTTCCTGTCGGCCTTTCCTGCCACCGTGACGGACTGACGGGCTTAAATCCTTTCACAAAAGAACAATCTTTGGATGTAATTTCGCGAATTGATAGTTACAATTCTCAATTTATGTGTTATAATAATATGAATATAGCTTTTGCATCGGATGAGTTTTATCTGAATGCCGATTTACCGATGCCCGATTGCAGCCGATACGGAGATTTTATACAGCTTGAAAACGGCGTCGGAATGTGGGCTTTGCTGAAACATGAATTTGAAGAAGCGATAAAGGATATTCCCGAGGGATACACCCTGCCGAAGGAGCGCCGAATTACAATGGTGACGGGCGCGGCAGCTTTCAGGCTTATCGAGTATATTGCAAAGGCTGTTGAAAAAAGGGTCGCAAATATTCAAATTGAGGTTGTCAAAATCCCGAACAGGCTGTTCGGCGAGAGAATAACCGTTGCAGGACTTCTCTGCGGCAAGGATATAATAGCTGGACTCAAAAACACAAAGCTCTATGACGAATTGCTTTTCCCGGCGGTTGCGTTGAGGAGCGAGAGAGATATTTTTCTTGACGATATGTCCGTTGAGGAGCTTTCTCAAAAAATGGGAATAAAGGTCACACCCGTTGAGAACGACGGGTATGAATTGCTTGATAAAATTTTAGGAGAACAGGAGGGATAATATGGCAAGACCGATAGTTGCCGTCGTAGGCAGACCGAATGTCGGCAAATCCACGCTTTTTAACAAGCTTGTGGGTCAGCGCCTTTCAATTGTTGACGATACGCCGGGTGTTACCCGTGACAGAATTTACGGCGATTGCGAATGGCTCAACCATAATTTCCTTTTAGTTGATACAGGCGGAATTGAACCCGATTCGGACGATGTTATTCTTTCACAGATGCGCCGCCAGGCTCAGATCGCCATTGACAGCGCAGACGTTATAATTTTCGTTACCGATATGAGAACAGGTGTTGTTGCGACCGACCAGGAGGTTGCCTCGATGCTTATTAAAAGCGGAAAGCCGATCGTACTTTGCGTAAACAAATGCGACACAATAGGCGAGCCGCCGATGGAATTCTATGAGTTCTACAACCTCTGCCTCGGCGAGCCGATAAGAGTTTCGGCTGTTCACGGCCATGGCACGGGTGATCTGCTCGATGAGGTTATCAAATATTTCCCCGAGGAGGAAGATGAGGACGAGGATGACGACAGAATCCGTGTTGCTGTTATCGGCAAGCCGAATGTCGGCAAATCCTCACTTATCAATGCCATTGCAGGCGAGGAGCGAGTCATCGTTTCAAATATCGCAGGCACAACGAGGGACGCTACCGACACGTTGATTGAAAACCGGTTCGGAAAGTTCATTTTCATTGACACGGCAGGTATCCGCCGCAAGAGCAAGGTTGAGGAAGCAATTGAAAAATACAGCGTTCTCCGTGCGAGAATGGCTGTTGAAAGAGCAACCGTGTGTGTTATTATGATTGACGCGCAGGAGGGCTTCACGGAGCAGGATTCTAAGGTTGCCGGAATTGCCCACGACCTCGGCAAGGCGTGTATTATCGCCGTAAATAAATGGGATGCAGTCGAGAAGGACGGCAAGACCATGGACAGCTACCGTAAAAAGCTGATGAACGATTTTTCATTTATGTCTTATGCGCCGATTATCTTTATTTCGGCAAAGACGGGTCAGCGGCTTGACCGACTCTTTGAGCTTATCAAGTTTGTTGACACTCAGAATGCAATGAGAATTTCTACAGGAAAGCTCAACGATATTCTTGCCGAAGCGACTGCGAGAGTTCAGCCGCCGACTGATAAAGGCAGAAGGCTTAAAATATATTATATTACTCAGGCTTCCACAAGACCGCCGACATTTGTCTGCTTTGTCAACCGCAAGGATCTTTTTCATTACAGCTATCAGCGGTATATCGACAATCAGATTCGTGAGGTTTTCGGACTTGAGGGTACGCCGACGAAAATGGTAATCCGTGAAAGAGACGAAAAGAAATAATGATTATTTTAGGAATTGATCCCGGCTATGCGATAATCGGTTACGGCGTGCTGGAATACAGCAACAATCATTTCAAGGTGCTCGGCTACGGCGCAATCACTACCAAGGCCGGAACACCGTTCAACAAGCGGTTGGAGATTATCTACCGTG
>HF999645.1:8277-14829 GCA_000434055.1 Ruminococcus sp. CAG:488
ACAAACCGGACGTTATGGCGATTGAAAAGCTTTTCTACAACACAAATGCAAAGACAGTCATTGACGTTGCGCAGGCGAGGGGAGTTATTGTGCTGACGGCGCAGCTCCACGGGCTTGAAATCGCCGAATACACGCCGCTTCAGGTGAAGCAGAGCGTTGTCGGCTACGGAAGAGCCGAGAAAAAGCAAGTGCAGGAAATGATGCGAATAATGCTGAAATTTGACGAAATACCGAAGCCCGACGACACGGCGGACGCCCTTGCAATGGCTATTTGCCACGCACACACCAGCGGTTCGCTCGTCGGAAAGCTGAAGAAGTATTATTGATAATGCGCGGCGAAGATGAATCCGTAGGAGTCGATGATCATTGATCTATGGCTTGAAGAAACTAACCAAGGCTTCCCCTCAAGGAAAAGGCTGATAAGTGTTAGCGGAGACTTATTATTGGCTCCCTTTTATGGGAGGCAAAAAATATTTTATTTACCGAAAGGCGGGAAACGATGATATATTCTCTTACAGGCAAGGTAGTTGCCCTTGACAGGAACGGACTGGCGGTTCAGTGCGGCGGAATTGCGTTTTTCTGCTTTTCCACCATGAATACACTGAAAAATGTTGCACTCAACACGGAAACGACGGTTTACACCTACCTCAACGTTCGTGAGGACGCAATGGAGCTTTACGGATTTACAACTCCAAACGAGCTTGATTCCTTTAAGCAGCTTATCACCGTTTCGGGTGTAGGTCCAAAGGCGGCGCTTGCGATACTCTCCGTTCTGACTCCCGATAAGCTTGCTTTGAGCATTGCTTCGGGCGATGCAAAGGCTATAACAAAGGCACAGGGCGTCGGAGCGAAGATAGCCAACAGAATTATTCTTGAGCTCAAAAATAAGTTCAGCACAGAACTTACCGAGGAGCAGTCCGAGCTTGTCGGAGCGGTTCAGATGACGGCAGGTGCCGAGAATGTGGGCGAGGCGATAGAAGCTCTCGTTCAGCTTGGCTACAGCAGGTCGGAAGCTGCGGCGGCACTCGGTAAGCTTGACAGCACCCTGCCGGTTGAGGAGCTTATAAGACAGGCACTTAAATCACTGATATAAGGAGGGAACGACATGGAGGATATGGACTTTGAAAACCGAATAGTCGCTCCCGAGTATATGGATAACGATTCCGATGTGGAGTTTCAGCTTCGTCCGAGGACGATGAGCGACTATATCGGACAGACTAAGGTTAAAGAGAATCTTTCAATTTATATAGAAGCGGCAAAAAAGAGAAACGAACCGCTTGACCATGTGCTTCTTTACGGCCCTCCGGGTCTCGGAAAGACAACTCTTGCAGGTATAATTGCCAACGAGATGGGCGTTAACTTCCGTGTGACCTCGGGTCCTGCAATCGAAAAGCCGAAGGATCTGGCTGCATTGCTTACAAATCTCAGTGAGGGCGATGTGCTTTTCATTGATGAAATTCACAGAATGAACAGGAGTGTAGAGGAGGTTCTCTATCCCGCAATGGAGGACAATGCGCTTGATATAATCATCGGTCAGGGGCCGTCGGCAAGAAGCATAAGAATAGATCTGCCGAGATTCACCCTTGTCGGCGCAACAACAAGGGCAGGTCAGCTCAGTGCTCCGCTTCGTGACCGTTTCGGCGTTATTGCAAGACTTGAGCTGTATTCGCCCGAGGATCTCAGCAGTATCGTTAAAAGAAGCGCAGGAATACTTAATATAGAAATTACCGACGAGGGAGCTTATCAGATAGCCTCCCGTTCAAGAGGAACACCGAGAATCGCAAACAGATTTTTGAAACGTGTCCGTGACTTTGCACAGGTGCTCGGCAACGGCGTTATTACCGACGAAAATGCCGACCTTGCGCTCAATCGCCTTGAGGTTGACCCGCTCGGTCTCGATTCAATCGACCGACTTCTTCTTACGGCGATGATAAAGAACTATAACGGAGGCCCCGTCGGACTTGAAACGATCGCCGCTGCGATAGGCGAGGAAGCGATCACAATAGAAGATGTCTATGAACCGTATCTGATGCAGATCGGATTTCTTTCGAGAACTCCGAGAGGGCGTATGGTTACGCCTGCCGGCTATGCACATTTGGGTATGCCGATGCCTGCACAGAACGGAGCTAATAACAACCCGGTTCCGCTGATGGAACAGCAAAAATTTGAACTATAATTCGGAGGTCATTTTATGGGCAGATTATTCGGAACAGACGGTGCAAGAGGAGTTGCAAACTCGGAGCTTACATGCGAGCTTGCCATGCAGATCGGCCGTGCGGCTGCGATGGTTCTTATTGACGAGAACAAAAAGCGTCCGAGAGTTATGATCGGAATGGACACAAGAATTTCATCAAATATGCTTTGCTCTGCGATCACTGCAGGCCTTTGCTCGGTCGGTGCAGATGTTATGCATCTCGGCGTGCTTCCCACGCCTGCGGTTGCATTCCTTGTTAAAAAATATGAGTATGATGCAGCGGTCATGATCACCGCTTCGCATAACCCGTGCGAATACAACGGCATCAAAATCTTTCAGGCGGACGGCTATAAGCTTCCCGATGAACTGGAGGAGAAAATTGAAGCGATTATCCTTGACGGCGTAACTCAGCCGCCTGTTAAGATAGGCGCTGATATCGGACGTATCAGAAGCTCCGAGATGCCGACGTTTGATTACACACGTCATCTTATTTCCACGGTTGAGGATATTGATTTTTCGGGCTATAAGGTTGCTCTTGACTGCGCAAACGGTGCAGCGAGCGTAACGGCTCCCGATCTTTTTACCGAGCTTGGGGTTGACTGCCACATCAAGTCGTCAATGCCGAACGGCATCAATATCAACCGTGAGTGCGGTTCGACTCATCTTGACGGACTTCAGAGATATGTTAAGGAATACGGCTGCGACGTAGGCTTCGCTTTCGACGGTGATGCCGACAGAATGCTGGCTGTTGACGAGAACGGCGAGGTTGTTGACGGCGATAAGATTATTGCAATCTGCGCCAAGGATATGAAAAACAGGGGAGTCCTCACCGATGATACAGCCGTTGTTACGGTTATGAGCAACATGGGCTTCTTTGAATTCTGCAAGAAGAACGGCATCAAGACCGAGATTACAAAGGTCGGTGACAGATACGTTCTTGAAAATATGAGAGAGAATAACTTTAAGATAGGCGGCGAACAGTCGGGTCACGTTATTTTCTTTGACTTCGCTTCAACGGGTGACGGACAGCTTACTGCTCTCCAATTGCTTGCAGTTATGAAGAGAACGGGCAAAAAGCTCTCCGAGCTTGCCGCCGAGATGGAAGTTTTTCCGCAGGTTCTTATCAACGTAAGAGTTTCCCAGATGGGCAAGGCTCGCTATGACAAGGACGAGGAGATCAAGAAAGCTATTGCAAGCGCAGAAAAGGAGCTTGGCGATTCGGGCAGAGTGCTTGTTCGTGTTTCGGGCACCGAACCGCTTGTCAGAGTTATGCTCGAGGGCAGGGATAAGGACATGATTCAGACCCTTGCCGAGGAAATTGCACAGGTAGTTAAAGAGAGACTTATATAAACGGAGGATGTCAGAATGAGAGTTGCCGACGGCTGGAAGGATTATGAATTGCTGGATTGCTCCGACGGAGAAAGGCTTGAACGTTGGGGTGATGTTATCCTTATTCGTCCCGATCCGCAGGTCATTTGGAAAACTCCCAAGAAGCATCCCATGTGGAAAAAAGCCAATGCCAGATATCTCCGCTCTTCAACGGGCGGAGGTCACTGGGAGATTTTAAGAAAAACTCCCGACGCTTGGCGTATTGATTATAAGGAGCTTGGTCTTAACGTTAAAACCATGGGCTTCAAGCACACGGGAATTTTCCCCGAGCAGGCAGTCAATTGGGATTATACGGCTGAGCTTATCAGAAATGCAGGCAGACCCGTAAAGGTACTCAACCTGTTTTCCTACACGGGCGGCGCAACCGTAGCTTGCCTTAAAGCAGGGGCGCAGGTCGTCCATGTTGACGCCTCAAAGGGCATGGTTAACTGGGCAAAGGAAAATGCCGCCGCTTCCCATGTAGCCGACAGACCCGTAAGATGGATAGTTGACGACTGTATAAAATTTGTTCAGCGTGAAATACGCAGGGGCAATAAATATGATATTATCATCATGGATCCTCCGTCATACGGCAGAGGCCCCGGCGGCGAGGTCTGGAAGCTTGAGGATGAGGTTTACGGCTTTGTTGAGCTTTGCACCGAGGTGCTTTCTGATGACCCGATAATGATGCTTATAAATTCATATACAACGGGACTTTCGCCGGCTGTTATGCAGTATATTCTGGGTGCGCTTGTCGTGCCGAAATTCGGCGGAAAGGTGACTGGCAGCGAGATAGGCTTGCCTGTGACGCAGACGGGCATGGTTCTCCCATGCGGCGCATCTGCAATTTGGAAAAAGTAATTCGGAGAAACACTGACTATGAGCGATACCATTATAAAATTTGATAACGTTTCGTTTGCCTACGAGCTGGAGGACGAGGGGATCGTTAACGCGGTTAACGATTTCAGTCTTGAAGTGCCTGAGGGGCAGTTTCTTGCCGTGCTCGGTCATAACGGCTGCGGCAAATCAACGGTTGCAAAGCTGATTAACGGCATACTTGTTCCGAACAAGGGTAAAGTCACGGTCGAGGGCATGGACACGTCGGACGAGGAAAAGACGGTTGATATTCGCAAAACCGTCGGCATGGTTTTTCAGAACCCGGACAATCAGATCGTTGCGACGATCGTTGAGGACGACGTTGCGTTCGGTCCTGAAAATCTCGGAGTTGAGCCTTCGGAGATAAGAAAAGCCGTTGACAGTGCATTGAAGGCAGTCGGAATGTATGAATTCCGCAAGCGTGAGCCTCACCGTCTTTCCGGCGGACAGAAGCAGAGAGTCGCTATTGCCGGCGTTATTGCAATGAACACCAAGTGTATCGTCATGGACGAGCCTACGGCCATGCTTGACCCACAGGGCAGGAAAGAGGTCATGGACACGGTAATGAAGCTCAACAGGGAGTTCGGAATCACCGTTATACTCATCACTCACTATATGGACGAGGCGGTTAAGGCAGACAGAGTAATCGTTATGGACGGTGGCAGAATTGCAATGGACGGTACTCCGAAAGAGGTTTTCAGGAACGTTGAAAGAATGAAAAAGCTGGGACTTGACGTGCCGCAGGCTACAGAGCTTGCCTACAGGCTCAGAAAAAAAGGATTTAAACTTCCGGAAGATATACTCGATGAAAATGAATGTGCCGAGGCTATTCTCAAGGTTTTGGAGGTGAGAAAGTGATGCCGATACTTTCAATGCAGGGCGTTACTCATCTCTACAATGAGGGAATGCCGAGTGAATCAAAGGCGATTGACAATATAAATCTTGATATTGAAGAGGGCGAGCTGGTCGGGGTTATCGGCCACACGGGTTCAGGTAAAAGCACCCTCGTTCAGCATTTTAACGGAATTCTCAAGCCAAACAGCGGTAAGGTAGTTGTTGACGGTATTGACATTTGGTCGGATAAAAAGGCGACAAGAAAAGCTCGCTTCAAGGTCGGTCTTTGCTTCCAGTATCCCGAATATCAGCTCTTTGAGGAGACCGTGTATAAAGATATTTCATTCGGTCCGAAAAATATGAAGCTTCCCGATGAGGAGATAGCGAAAAGAGTCGTTTCGGCGGCGGCATATGTCGGACTTAAAAAGGAATTGCTCGAAAAATCACCGTTTGACCTTTCGGGCGGTGAAAAAAGACGAGCCGCAATAGCGGGAGTTATCGCAATGCAGCCGAAGGTTCTCATTCTTGACGAGCCGACTGCCGGTCTCGACCCGATAGGCAGAGACACAATACTTGATATGATAAAGAATTACCGTGAAAAAACGGGAAGCACCGTTCTGCTTGTTTCACACAGCATGGAGGACATTGCGAAGATAGCAACCAAGGTTGCCGTCATGAACAACGCAAGGCTTGAAATGTACGGAACGGTTGACGAGGTCTATTCTCACGCCGAAAGACTCAGAGAAATAGGACTTAACATTCCGCAGATTTCAAAAGTATTTGAAATACTCAAAAACAACGGACATGATTTCGGCTCGGTCTATACCGTTGACCGTGCCGTTGAGGTTTTGACAAGGTAAACCGCTATTATTTTCCCTGCACAGGAGGTGCAAACGGTGTTAAAAGACATTACTATAGGTCAGTATTACAACGTTGAATCGCCGATTCATCGCATGGACGCAAGAATGAAAATCATACTGACGGTTTTGTTCATTGTTTCGATTTTTATGTGCAAAAGCTTTGAGGCGCTCGGTCTTATGGTGCTTTTCACATTGACGGTTAATATAATTTCAAAGGTTCCCGTGAAGATGGTCGCAAAAAGTCTCAAGCCGATCGTCTTTATAGTTCTGTTCACGTCGATATTGAACATTTTCTATATTAGAGGCGGCACGGAGCTTGTGAACTGGCATTTTATCCACATCACGACAAACGGACTTTTTACCGCTCTGTTTATGGCGATAAGAATTGTATGTCTTGTTGTTATCAGCTCACTTTTGACC
>HF999645.1:14862-31950 GCA_000434055.1 Ruminococcus sp. CAG:488
AACGCCGACCGTTCTGACGGATTCCCTTGAAAAGCTTTTTGCTCCGCTCAAGCTCATAAAAGTGCCCGTGTCAACGCTCGCAATGATGATGACGCTGGCTCTGCGCTTTATCCCGACTCTCATTGACGAGATAGACAGAATCACAAACGCTCAGAAGGCGAGGGGAGCCGACCTTGATAACGGCAGCTTTATGCAAAGAGTCAAGGCACTTGTGCCTATCATTGTTCCTCTTTTTGTCTCTTCGATAAGACGTGCATACGAGCTTGCCGACGCAATGGACTGCCGCTGCTATACGGGCGGTCCCGGAAGAACGAGAATGAAACAAATGAAGCTCAGAGCAACGGACTTTGTGTGGCTCGGCGCAGCACTTGTTTATTTCGCGGGAATTATTGTACTGAATTATTATTTCAAGGCGGTGCTTGTTAAATGAGAAACCTTGCACTTCGCCTGATGTATGACGGCACGGACTTTCACGGCTGGCAGGTTCAGCCGAACGGAATAACCGTCCAGGAATGCTTGCAGGACGCCGTTGAAAAAATTCTCGGCGTGCGTGAAAGCATAACGGGCTGCAGTCGCACTGATGCCGGCGTTCATGCTAACGATTTTTGCTGTACGCTGAGGACGGAGAGCTCCATTGAATGCTGCCGTTTGACCGGTGCGCTCAATGCCGTATTGCCTGACTGTGTGGCTGTCAAATCCTGTAAGGAAGTGCCGCTTGATTTTCACCCGAGGTACGATTGCAAAAGCAAGAGATATCTTTACAGGATATGGAACTCGCAGGCGAAAAATCCGTTTCTCAAGAACTATGCATGGCATTATAAATCAAAGCTTGACGCCGATATTTTAAATGAACAGGCAAAGCAATTCATAGGAACGCACGATTTTGCCGGTTTTTGCTCCTCGGGCAGCAGCGTTGAGGACACGGTTCGCACGATTTATGACTGCGGCGTTGTAAGGAACGGCGACGAGGTCGATTTTTACGTTGAGGGCAACGGTTTTCTTTACAACATGGTGAGGATAATGGTCGGCTCGTTAATAGAAATTTCAGAAAAAAGAATTGAAAAAGACACACTGACAGCTATAATAGAAAGTAGGGACAGAGAAAAGGCGGGCAGAACCGCCCCTGCGTGCGGACTTTTTCTTGATTATGTAAGCTATGGGGAGGCAGAAGTTTGAAAAGCTCGGGAAAATCAAAAAAATTCAAGCTTAGAATAACGGATCGTTCAAAGAAAATTCTGACAATCGTTTTAGCTGTTGCCGTTGTAATTCTTATTGTTATGACGGCGGCTCAGAAGCTCGGTAATATGACTGTATCGACCTTTACGGCCGATGTTAAAACTTATTTTATGAGTCTCGGCTCGGGCGACGGATATCCCTATGAAATAAGTGCCGGCAAGGTTAAGAATATCACGGTAAACAATTCAAATCTAAATCTTTTGCTTGACGATAAAACAATTTCGCTGACCTCCTCGGCAAAGGAGATTATGCCGAAAAGCCACACATATTCAAACCCGGTGATGAAAAGCAAAGGCTCAAAAATGATTGTTTTTGACCTTGATTCGGGCAAATTCAGAGTTCAGCGAGGCTCGGATACAGTAATCGAAAAGTCGCTTGATAAAAATATCATGGCGGCGGCGATAGGGTCAAAGGGCAATTATGCGGTTGCGACCTACGGCAAGGATGCCCAGTCCGTGCTGACGGTTTACAACAAGAACGGCAAAGAGAAATTCGCATGGAATTTCAGCGACGAGAGGATCACGGATATCGACCTTTCGCCGAACGGAAAATATGCCGCAGTTGCCGCAATTAAGGCTTTGAACGGTGAGATATCTTCAAAGCTTTATGTTTTCAACCTCAGCAAGGCGGACGAATATGCCGCATGCTTTGATTACGGCGGAACAACGCTTTTGAAGGTGAATTATATCAAGGGCAACAACATTGTTGCCGTGGGCGATAACCTTAAATCGTACATCAAAAACAATACGAACAGGCAGGACGACCTGAAGTTCAATTCCGATAAGCTTCACAATTATTGCGTGAGTCAGGACGGCTCGTCGGTTCTTGCTCTTTCAAAATACGGCAGCTCATCGCTTTCAACGCTCAGTTTTTACAACAGCAGCAACAAGGAGAGATTTACCGTTGATTTCGATAAGGAAATAAGAAGCGTTGATACGGACGGAAAATACGTCGCTGTTCTTTTTGACAGCGAGGTCAAAACGTTTAACAAGCGAGGCAAGCAGGTCGGAACGATTTATTTCACGGGCGAGCCTAAAAGAGTGACGGTTGACGGCGGCAGGACATATATTCTGACCGGCGTGAATATAAAAAGTTATAAAACAAGAGGAACCACGGACGAAAGGCAGGTAAGCAAATAATGCAGGAGCATATAGTTGATATAATCCTTGCGGCAGTAATTGTGCTGATGACGGTAAGATATTACCGACAGGGACTTGTTCAGACGATATTTAAATTCGGTTCGTTTATCGTTGCGCTTTTGGCGGCGAGAATTTTCTGCGGTGCCGTGACGGACTGGATATACAGCAACACAAGTCTTTTCGGCAGCACGGAGAGATACCTTGCAAAGCTTATTGTATTTGTGCTTATTTACATAGCGGTCAGACTCTTGTTCACATGGATAATTCATCTTTTGGATTCACTGAAAAAGCTGCCGATACTTAAAAAGGCAAACAGATTTCTGGGCGCTCTTCTCGGCTTCGGCTGCGGTGTTATGGCTGTAATAGTTTTGAGCGTGGGCTTGCAAATATCCTCCCATGTGGTGTATAATGCGAAATATGTAAATGCGATAGATTCTTCGGTCATCGTGCAGGCGGTTATTTCAAACGATAAGATTGCCGAGAATATCAAAACTTTCAATAATTCCTACGGGGGTATATAAAAATGGTTAAGGATCTTTTTAAAAACTGGAACACAATTCCGAACTGGCTTTCATTTGCAAGAATCATTATGGTTCCCGTCTTTGCATATCTTTTTCTCAATGATTCTATCCCGAACAATATTATCTGGGCGGTGTTCGTGCTTGCTCTTTCCGGACTTTCCGATTGCCTTGACGGCAAGATAGCACGCCGCTTTAATCAAATAAGCGATCTCGGCAAGGTGCTTGATCCCGTGGCGGATAAGCTGACTCAGATAACAATTGCCGTTCTTCTTTACATCAGGTTCAGCTCCAGCACGGATTCGCTTATCAAAACATTCAGTTGGATATTCCTTGTTTTTATTATAAAAGAGTTTGTAATGGTCCTCTTCGGAGGAATTATGATAGCCATAGGTCTCAAACCGAGTGCGGCTGAGATTTACGGCAAGGTTGCGACCTGCGTATTTTACTTCGTAATGATAGCGCTGTTTGCTTTCGCTCCCGATGTAGGAGCCTTCAACAGCCTTTGGACAATTCCCGATACAATGCTCATCGTGCTCGTTGCGATTTCGGCATTGCTGACGGTTGTGGCATTTGTCAGCTATCTTCCCGGAGTGTTTAAGCAGTTCAAAGAAAAAATCAGCAAAAAATAACAGGAGATAAATATGAAGCAAATAATGTGCAGCAAATGCGGCATCAGACCTGCTGTTATATTCATGACAAGAATGGACGGCGACAAAAGCTCCCATCAGGAGGGGCTTTGCCTGAAATGTGCCATGGAGTCTACGGGTCCGATAAAGCAAATGATGGAAAACATGGGAATAACGGAGGACGACTACGAAGCAATGAGCGAGCAGTTCGGCGCCATGATGGGCATGGGCGACGAGGGCGAGGGCTTCGAGCCGGGCGGAACGCCGACCTTCCCGTTCATGCAGGGCTTTATGAATAAGGACGAGCAGGACGATTTCACCGATGTTCCCGATACGGAAGTTAAAGAAAAAAGCAAAGGCAAGAATAAAGGCGAAAAGAAGTCGAAAAAGCGCAAATATCTTCCGCTTTATTGCACCAACCTTACAAGAAAAGCAAAAGAGGGAAAAATTGACAGAATAATCGGCAGAGACAACGAAATTTACAGAACGATTCAAATTCTTTGCCGCCGATCAAAGAACAATCCCTGTCTTATAGGTGAGCCGGGAGTCGGTAAAACCGCTATTGCTGAGGGCTTGGCTCTCAGAATTGCCAACGGTGAGGTTCCGGCAAAGCTTGCCAATAAGGAAATTCAGCTTCTCGACCTCACCTCGCTTGTTGCCGGTACGCAGTTCAGAGGTCAGTTTGAGGGCAGAGTAAAGGGCCTTGTCGAAGAGGTTAAGGCTGAGGGCAACATTATTCTCTTTATTGATGAGGTGCATAACCTTGTCGGTACGGGCGGAGACTCCGAAGGCTCAATGAATGCCGCAAATATTCTCAAACCTGCTCTTTCAAGGGGCGAGGTTCAGATTATCGGCGCAACGACCTTTACAGAATACAGAAAGTATATTGAGAAGGATGCCGCCCTCGAAAGACGTTTGCAGCCCGTTAAGGTTGAGGAGCCGTCGATTGAGGACACCTATAAAATGCTTCTCGGCATAAAGGATTATTACGAGAATTATCATAAGGTTCAGATAAGCGATACTCTTGTTCACAGCGCAGTTACGCTCTCGGAGAGATTTATCAATGACAGATTTTTGCCGGACAAGGCTATTGACCTGCTTGATGAAGCCTGCACCTGTGCAAACCTGAGAAACAAGAACATCAGCGAATATGAAAATAAGCTCAATGAAAAGGCGGATCTTATAATTCGTGAGCAGGATCTCATGGAGGCTGAGGAGCCGGATTACGAGGCGATTGCCAAGGTTAAGCAGGATATAATGCAGTGCGAGACAAGAATAAATCAGCTTATCCCGCTGGTTGAAAATTCTCCGGTTACAGAGGAGGATCTTGCAAGGGTAATTCAGCTTTGGACAGGCATTCCGGCGCAGAAGATAGTTGAAAGCGACCTTCGCCGACTTGCCGATCTCGACAAGAAGCTCAAGGCAAAGGTCATCGGCCAGGACGAGGCGGTTGACGTTGTTTCGAAAGCCGTCAGACGCGGAAGAATATGCGTCAGCCCGAGAAGAAGGCCGGCATCGTTTATCTTTGTCGGACCGACGGGTGTCGGAAAAACCGAGCTTGTAAAGCAGCTTGCAAACGAACTTTTTGACACGCCTGAGACTCTTATCAGGCTTGATATGTCCGAGTTTATGGAGAAGCACAGCGTTTCGAGAATTATCGGTTCGCCGCCGGGCTATGTCGGCTATGATGAGGCGGGTCAGTTGACAGAGAAGGTTCGCCGTAAGCCGTATTCGGTTCTCCTTTTTGATGAGATAGAAAAGGCGCATCCCGACGTTATGAACATTCTTCTTCAGATTCTTGATGAGGGCAAGATCACCGATGCGCAGGGCAGGACGGTAAGCTTTGAAAACACGGTTATCGTTATGACCTCCAACGCCGGCAGCAGTCGCTCTGAAGGCGCTCTTGGCTTTGGAAAAACGCAGGGCGATGTCAATAAGGAAAAGGCACTAAAGGCACTCAGAGAGTTCCTCAGACCCGAATTTCTCGGCAGAGTCGATGAAATTGTAGTGTTCAATGACCTTGACGAAGATGCGTTCAAAAAGATTGCCGTGCTAATGCTTGACGAGTTCAAGGAGCCGCTCAGGGATAAGGGCATAACGTTCACCTATACCGATGAAGCCGTTGCAGAGCTTGCAAAGGAATCTGTCGGCGGAACGAGGGGGGCGAGAGACCTCAGAAATAATATTCGCCGCAAGGTCGAGGATAAGATTGCCGAGAAGATCATCGACAATATCGACACTCCCGTAACGTCAATCACGGTTGACGTTGAGAACGGCGACATAGTTCTTAAATAAAACAGTACAAGCCTGCCTTGATTGACAAAGCAGGCTTGATTTTTTTCGGAAGAATGGATCAATGCAATTGTTATTTCGTGAAATTTTTGCATAAAATGAAAAAATACTGGATTTTTTATTATAAAGATGATATAATATTTTTGCGACATAAACCAATTTAATAATTAACAAAAAAGATGAAGGTATTTTTGTGTAAAAATACCGGCTTTTCCGCATTCGTCTTTTTTGTGAAGTTGGGTTTGTGTCGCAGCAATCAAGCCGTGTATTTTTCGTGCGTGGCTTCGGCTGCGCACTTTTTATTTTATGGGGGAATTTACAAATGAGCTTTTCCGAAAACTTTAAGGAAGCAAGAAAAAACAGCGGACTTACGCAGCAACAGCTTGCAGATATGCTTGAAATGGATCGTTCGTCTGTTTCAAAATATGAAAACGGAATAGGACTGCCGCTTGCGAATACGCTGCAAAAAATATGCGAAATTCTCGGCGTTACGATGGACAGTCTCTTTAAGTAAAACCAAAACCTCCGCCTGTAGGCTTACACTTACAGACGGAGGTTTTTATATTGTTTTAATTAAAGCATCGAGCAGCCAAAGCTGTTGATGAGTGCGTCAATGCGCTCACCCTTCTTGCAAAGAGGACATTCCATAGCTGAATGGCTCTCATATTCGGGCAGGTCGTGAGGATCGAATACCGATACAACGGGGAAGTTTTCACACTCTTTCATTGTTGCGAAAATAGAAGCGATTCCGACCGGTGTACCCGCATAATAACGGATGGCTTCAAATGCGTTCTGAGCCGTGCTGCCGGTAACGACCGAAGCGGCAAGGATAAGAACCTGCTTGCCCTGAATCATCTGAACAATGTTGTCACGGAACATGAGCTGGTTGCTTGCCGTGTACTCGGGAGCGAGAATATTGATTGCTCTGTTTGCGTTGATGCTTGCAAGGTCATTCTTCGTCAGCTCGCTTGCAAGACATGTACCGATAACCTCTGTGCCGTCAAGGCAAAGAATTGTGTCGATCTCCGTATGGAGCTTGTAGTTCGGGGCAATTGCTTTTGCAACTGCCTTCGCCTCGGAAAGACATGATTTCTGCGAGGTGATGTCTATATAATAATTCAAGTGGCTTCTTCCTGCCACAAAATGACCCTTGTAGCCGCTGAGATAGAGGTTCGGGGTCTTTGTTCCAATCTTAAACTTTTCACTTAATGCCATAATGCTTCTCCTCTCTCTGTCGGCCGAATTCTCAGCCGCTTATATGGTACTTTCTATTTTATCACGCCGCAGAAATAAATGCAATATTTACGGCAGACAAATATACAAAATTTATTTAATGTTTAATGTTGCCAGTCCGCCTTCGGCGGTTTCTCTGTAGCGTCCGGGGATATCCTTGCCCGTCATTCTCATGACCTCGATGACCTCATCGACGGAAATTTTTCTTGTGTCGCTCAAAAAGCTTGCGAGGCTGACGGCATTTATTGCCCTCATTGCCGCAACGGCATTGCGCTCAATGCACGGAATCTGAACCAGTCCGCAAATCGGATCACAGGTCAGTCCGAGGTGGTGTTCAATTGCAATTTCAGCGGCATACTCTATTTTATCCATTTCAAGAGAGAAAAGCTCGCCGAGTGCGGCAGAAGCCATTGCACACGCCGTTCCTATCTCCGCCTGACAGCCGCATTCACTGCCCGAAATCGAAGCGTTGGTCTTTACCAGATTACCGATTATTCCGCCCGTTTCAAGTGCACGGACTATCTCAAGGTCGGTATAACCCCTTTTCATCTGCTGATAATACAACACCGACGGCATAACACCTGCCGAGCCGCAGGTCGGGGCTGTTACGATGACCTCTCCGTCCGCATTCTGCTCGCTTACGGCGAATGCATAGGCGGAAACAACGCGGTTTTCCTTGGTTTGAGCGCTCTCGTCGATATGCTGATGAGAATAGAGCTTTTTCGCCTTTCTCTTGACGTTCAGTCCGCCCGGGAGAACTCCCTCGGTTTCAAGACCGATATGGATACTCAACTTCATCTGATTCCAGATCTTCATGAGATAATCTCTAATCTCGATTCCCTCAACCTCCTCGACATACTGCCAAAGCTTCATGTGATTTTTTCTGCAATGCTCGGCAATCTCGGAAAAGGTTGACAGCCCGTAAATTTTCGGCGGATCGACATTTTTGTAACCGACGATTTCAATTTTTCCGCCTCCGACGCTGAGAACACGGATTCTTTTAATTTCAACGCCGTCCTTATAGGCGATCAGGTCCATTGTGTTGGGATGCGGAAGCTCAAGTTCTTCATTGTTGAAAATAACATCGCAAGGGGTAGGGTCAAATGTGACTTTGATAACCTTGTCCGTGCCGTGACCGACTCCCGTTTTTGAGAGTGAGCCATAGAGAATTGCTTCAAAACGGTCGGCTTTCGGATTGTGCTCTTTAAAAATCTTGCACGCCTTTTCGGGACCCATAGTGTGCGAGCTTGACGGACCTCTGCCGATTTTGTAAAGCTCCTTTAGAGATTCCATTTTTTTAACTTCCATAAAAACACCCCTCTATTTTATACTATACTATCATTTTGTCCGTTTTTTTTCAATAGAAATACGGCGAAAAATAAAAATTTTATGAAGAAATGCTTTTTAGAATTGTTAAATTGCTTAAAGGTCATTTCTTGTCATCGTTCGGCCTTGATCCTATGCTGTCACGACACATATGAACAGTTCTTTATCACAGCAAATTGCAGACTGCGATATGGCATCGTTACAAGTTTTTTTGCCATAAAGTCGGAAGCGAATATATTTGACTGTGAGGAAGCCTTTGTTTTTCTCACCTCGGTTTTTGTAAAAAAAATATATAATTACTTGTATAATCTTTTTTAATATGGTATGATAAACTGAATATAATTATGGAGGAAAATATCATATGATCAATATACCCCGTCCGGAGCATCCGAATCCGCAGTTTCAGCGCAGAGAGTGGCTGAACCTCAACGGAAAGTGGAGCTTTGAAATCGACAAGTCCAAGAGCGGTCTTGCTAAGAAATATTACGAGCCGCAGACAAAGCTTGAAAGAACAATAAACGTTCCTTTCTGCCCCGAGAGCGTGCTTTCGGGAGTTGAGTACAAGGACTTCATGGATGCCGTTTGGTATCAGAGAGAATTTACCGTTCCCGAGAAGTTTGCCGATCTGAGAACAATTCTTCACTTCGGTGCGGTTGATTATAAGGCTACCGTGTATGTGAACGGCAAGGAGGTCGGCACGCATAGGGGCGGCTACATCTCGTTTGAATTCGATATCACGGACTATCTCAACGGCGGCACAAACGTTCTGACGGTTTACGCCGAGGACGATACAAGAAATCCCCTTCAGCCGAGAGGAAAGCAGAGCGAGGAGTATTATTCTCACGGCTGTGATTACACAAGGACAACGGGTATATGGCAAACGGTTTGGCTTGAGTTTGTTCCCGATTCGAGAATCAAGAGCATCAAGGTTTTCCCAAACGTTGAAAACTGCTCTGTTGATATTCAGGCAGAGGTCATCGGCACCGGCAAGTTTGAAGCTCTTGCCCTCTATCAGGAGAGAATCATGGGTGCGGCAAGCGTTGAGACTGAGGGAGGTTTGATAACCGCTCACCTTGACCTTAAAGAGGCTTATCTCTGGGAGGTCGGCGAGGGCAGACTTTATGATCTTGAGCTTCGCTTTAACGAGGATAAGGTTGACAGCTATTTCGGCCTTCGTGACGTAAAGCTCGACGGTCAGAAGTTCCTTATCAACGGCAAATCCGTTTTCCAGCGTCTTGTTCTCGACCAGGGCTTCTATCCCGACGGAATTTACACCGCTCCGAGCGAGGAAGCCATGATCAAAGATATTCAGATATCTCTTGATGTCGGCTTCAACGGCGCAAGACTTCACGAGAAGATTTTTGAGCCGAGATTCCTTTATAATTGTGACAAGATGGGCTACATTGTGTGGGGCGAATACCCGAACTGGGGACTTGACCATTCCAATCCGAACATTGTTTATTCCGTAATTCCGGAGTGGATCGAGGAGGTTGAGCGTGATTTTAATCACCCGGCAATCATCGGCTGGTGTCCGCTCAATGAAACATGGGACTATGACGGAAGAAAGCAGTTCGACGATGCTCTTGCTCTCATTTATAAGACGACAAAGGCACTCGATAAGACCCGTCCGTGTATTGATACAAGCGGCAACTTCCATGTTATCACCGATATTTTTGACCTTCATGACTATGAGCAGGATCCGAAGGTATTCAAGGAGCATTTCGATATGCTCATGACCGAAGGTAAGCTCTACGATAACCATGAGCGCCGTCAGAAATACACCGGCGGCCCGACCTTCATCAGCGAATACGGCGGAATCCGCTGGTCTGTTAACGAAAATGAACAGAACGCATGGGGCTATGGCAATGCACCGAAGAACAAGTATGAATTTATTGAGCGCTACAAGGGCCTCACGGACGCATTGCTTGACAATGACAGGATGTTCGGATTCTGCTATACTCAGCTTTACGACGTTGAGCAGGAGCAGAACGGACTCTACACATATTCGAGAAAGCCGAAGTTCGAAACATCGATCTTCCGCGCGATTAACTCAAGAAAGGCTAAAATCGAGCTTTGATCGGAGGAAAACCAATGCTGAATATACCAAAATACTACGAGGATCCGACAACCTTACATGTCGGCTGTGAAGAACCTCACGCATATTTCATTCCCTATCTCAATGAGGAGAACGCTCTCACAAAGTCGAGAGAGGAGTCAAAATATTTTCAGCTTCTTAACGGCGAATGGGATTTCAGATTTTATAATACGATAATTGACGTTGAGGACGGCTTTTACGCCGCAGATTATGAAATTAACGGCAATTATGACAAAATAAAGGTCCCGATGAACTGGCAAATGGCGCTCGACAAGGGCTATGACGCTCCGAACTACACCAATTCGGACTACCCATATCCCTGCGATCCGCCGTATGTCCCCGACGACAACCCGTGCGGAATTTATATCCGTGACTTTGATATTGATGAGAACGACCTTTCACGTGACCTTTTTCTCAACTTTGAGGGTGTCGATTCCTGCTTTTATCTTTGGATAAACGGCAAATTTGTCGGCTACAGTCAGGTCAGCCACATGACGAGCGAGTTCAATATCAATGATTTTGTTCAAGCAGGTTCAAACAGACTTGCAATGCTTGTGCTCAAGTGGTGCGACGGCTCATATCTTGAGGATCAGGATATGTGGCGAATGAGCGGAATCTTCCGTGATGTTTATATTCTCAAAAGAAGCCGCAGAGGCAGAATCCGTGATTTTTACGTCACAACCGAGCTTAAAAAGAAATACACGAAATGTATTATGAGCGTGGATCTTGACCTTGTCGGTGACAGAGAGGTCAGCTACCGCCTTGTTTCGCCCCACGGCGAAAGCATTGACTCGGGTGAAAGCGTCAACGGTAAGATAAAAATCAAGTTCGATAATCCGATTCTTTGGAGCGATGAAGATCCGCTGCTCTATGATCTTATTCTTGACGTTTCCGATGAGGTCGTACTCGTTAAGGTCGGTATCAAGGATCTTGTTATCTCAAAGTCTGTTCTTTATCTCAACGGACAGAAGATTAAAATCAAGGGTGTTAACCGCCATGATTCTCACCCGCTTTACGGCCATGCAACGCCGATTGAGCACGTTCTCGAGGATCTTTATATCTTCAAGCGTCACAATGTCAATGCCGTCCGTACCTCGCATTATCCGAACGACCCGAGATTTTTGGAGATGTGCGATCAGCTCGGCTTCATGGTAATTGACGAATCCGACCTTGAGGCTCACGGATTCTCGACCTCGATTGACGGCTTCTTCTTTGAGCGTTGGAGCCTTCTTGCGAACGATCCGGCATGGAAAGAAGCATATATCGACAGAGCACGCAAACTTTTTGAACGTGATAAGAACCATGTTTCGGTTATTTTCTGGTCGCTTGGCAATGAATCCGGATGCGGCGATAACCATCAGGCAATGTATGACTTTATCAAGTCACGTAATAAGAACGTAATCGTTCACTATGAGAACGCAAACTATCGCTACTCCGAGCTTGCCGGTAAGTTCCTCGGCAACTGCTCCGACGTTGAAAGCTGGATGTATCCCTCAATCGAAAAGTGCAAGGAAATCCTTTCGAGCAAAAAGCGCAAAAACAAGCCGCTCTATCTCTGCGAATACTGCCATGCGATGGGCAACGGACCGGGAGATCTCGGTGACTATTGGGAGCTTATTGACTCCGACGACAAATTCTGCGGCGGCTGTATCTGGGAGTACACGGATCATTCCGTAGCAATTCCCGACGGCAACGGCAAATATAAATACACCTACGGCGGCGATTTCGGCGATATGCCGAATGCGGGCAACTTCTGCGTTGACGGCCTCGTTTATCCCGACAGAACGCCGCACACGGGATTTGAGGAAGCGAAGTACGTTTATCAGCCTTTCTTTGCAGAATATGCAGGCAACGGCAACGTTTCAATCAAGAACCGCAACTTCTTCAAGGGCCTTGACGATGTAGGCATAAACTGGGAAATCAAATCAAACGGCAAGCTTATTGCTTCGGGTGAAGTCTCGGGACTTATGCTCATGCCGAGAGAGAAAAAGGATTTTTCAATCTTCGACCCGTCGGCATACAGCTTTACAGGTGAGACATATCTCACGCTTCACTTTGTCAACAGGACGGACAAGCTCTGGGCAAAGGCAGGCTACGAGATAGGACTTAAACAGTTCAGACTTGAGTCAATTCCGACAGGCAAAGCTGCGCTTGCGACGACCGCAATGACGGTAAACGACGGCGAAAGATATGTAGAAATAGGTGTCGGCAGTGTTAAATATGTTTTCGACAAGGCTTACGGCAAGCTCAATAAGATAAGCTGCGACGATACGGAGCTTATCTCGAAGCCCGTTGAAATTAACCTTTACAGAGCATATATCGACAACGATTCTCAGTATTACAGAGAAAAATGGTACAAGGTCGGCATGGAAAAGCTCGGTCAGAAGTGCCGTTCGCTTAATGTGACAAAATCAGACGATAAGGTTGAAATTACCGTTGATCTTGCAATCGGTGTTTACACATTTGAGCCGATATTTGAGGGTAAGGTTACTTACACGTTCCTCCCGGACTCAAGCGTTCTCGTTAACGTCAACGGCAAGAAGGCGGAGAGAATGGATATTCTGCCGAGAATCGGACTTCAGCTCATCATGCCCGAAGGCTTCGAGAACTATGAATATTTCGGTTACGGCCCCAAGGAGAGCTACATCGACAAGAAGCGTTATACTTATGTTGACGACTTCACAACGACAGTAACGGAAAACTTTGAGCACTATGTCCGTCCACAGGAGAATTCAAGTCATTACGGCTGCAAGTGGGCAAAGGTTACAAACGAGAGCGGCATCGGATTTATATGCCGAGCCGAGGATTTCGACAGCTTCTCATCAAATGCTCAGCACTTTACGCCGCAGATGATTCGTGAGGCAAAGCACGATTACGAGCTTGAACCGATGAAAGAGACGGTATTAAGCATCGACTATAAGATGACCGGAACGGGCTCGGGAGCGTGCGGTCCGGATATCGACCCGAAATACAGCGTGAACGACAAAACGTTCAACTTCACATTCAAAATTCTTCCGACAAACACGAACGGCATCGACCCGTTCACGGTATAAAAAATTATCACCCTTCGCCTTAGATGCGGAGGGTGATTTTTTGTCTTGTTGTTATTTTATATCCGTGAAGCTGTAGCCGAGGTCCTCAACTGCGGATTTGAGAATCGCATTGTCAACGTCCTTCTTGAGCTTAACAACAGCTTTTTTATTCTCAAGGTCAACCTTGGCGTTTGCAACTCCCGAAACGCAGGAGAGCGCCTTTTCAACCTTGGCGGCGCAGTGCATACAGCTCATGCCGTCGATATAAACTTCCTTTGTAATTTTTTCTTTACCGAATAACATATTGAGTCCTCCTTATTTTTTCGACCCTCTCAGTCGGAGGGCGTTGATTATTACCGTGAAGCTCGAAAGCGTCATTGCAAGGCTTGCTATCATCGGATTGATGGTTATATTGAAATGCTTTAGTGCGCCGATTGCAATCGGAATCATCAGGCAGTTGTAGAAGAAAGCCCAGAAAAGGTTTTGCTTGATATTTCTGACCGTTGCCCTGCTTGTTCTTATAAGCTCGGGAATTTTCATCAGGTCGTCATTCATCAGTATTACGTCGGCGGAGTTCATTGCAATGTCGGAGCCGCTGTTGACGCTGACGCCGATATCACTCAGTGCAAGGGCAGGGGAGTCATTGATTCCGTCGCCGATCATCATAACCTTGTCGCCCTCGGCTTTAAGCTCCTTGATAACGTTGCCCTTTTCGGCAGGCAGAACACCGGAAATAACGTGCTCTATTCCCGCCTGTGCGGCAATTTTCTTTGCTGTCTGCTCGTTATCGCCCGTGAGCATTATCGGCTCAACGTGGAAGCTGTGAAGCGTTCTGATGAGCCTGTCAACGTTATCTCTGATAATATCGTTGATGCCGATAATTGAAAGAATTTGCACCTCGTCGGCAACATAGACAAGGGTGTTGCCCTCATCGGCGAGAGCGTTTGCGTCATCGAGGCGGTCGTTCTCAATGCCGTATTTGGCAAGCAGCTTTGCGTTGCCGAAATAATATGATTTGCCGCCGATAACGGTGCGGATTCCCATGCCGTCGATGTTTTCAAATTGCTCGGGTTCGCTGAGTGTGAGAGTGTTATCCTTTGCATATTCGGCGAATGCCTTCGATATCGGATGGCTCGACTTCGCTTCTGCCGAGCAGACAAGGCTCATCATGTCCTTTTCGGGCATTTTGCCGAAGTCGATAACTCGTGAAATTTTGAGATTTCCGTAGGTGAGAGTACCTGTCTTATCGAAAATGACTTTGTTGATTTTTGACGCCGTTTCAAGGACATCTCCTTTTTTGATGAGTATGCCGTTTTTGGCGCATCGACCTTCTGAAACGACGATTGCAAGCGGAGTTGCAAGACCCAGACTGCACGGGCAGGCGACAACAAGAACCGTTACGAACGTATTCAGTGCGGCGTTGAAGCCCTGACCTGCGGCAAGATAGCCCACAAAGCTGAGAATTGCGATTCCGATAATAGTCGGAACAAAATAAGAGCTTATCCTGTCGGCGATTCTTGCAAGCGGAATCTTAGCCGACGAAGCCTCCGTAACAATGTGAACAATTTCGGAAATTGTCGATTCCTTGCCTATTCGTTCGGCGGAATATTCGATGTAGCCGTCGTAGTTGATACTTCCGGCGATGACTTTTGCGCCGATTTCCTTTGCGGCGGGCTTGCTCTCTCCCGTGATGAATGATTCGTCAAGGTGAGTTTTGCCGAAGGTTATCGTGCCGTCAACGGCAATTCTTTCACCGGGCTTGCAAATAACGGTGTCGCCCTTTTGAATTTCGTCAATCGTGACTTTTTTCTCGCCCTCGGCAGTCTTGATAACTGCATCCTTTGGTGTTATTTGAACAAGGCTTTGAATCGCTTCCTTTGTCTTGTCCTTGCTCACAGAGTCAATGTAACGTCCGAGCTTGATGAAGTAGATAACTATTGCTGCCGACTCAAAATAGAGCCGGTGGATATAGTGGTGATGTCCCATGAATATCATCACAACCGAGAAAATGCTGTAAATAAGGCTTGTCAGAACGCCGAGAGTAACAAGAGTGTCCATGTTCGGTGTGCGATGAAACAGGTTTTTGAATCCGCTCTTGATGATGTCAAAGCCGTAAACAAGGAACGGTACCGTCAGAATAAGCAGTGACGATGCGAACGCTTTATCATGGGTGTGCATTGCAAGAAACGGGATTTCCGGCAGGCCTATCATTGAGCCCATGGAGATATACATAAGGATTACCGCCAAAGCTGTCATTATGACAAACCATAATTTTGACATTTTTGGTGAGCTGTTCTTTTCAAATTCGTCAAAAAGACCGAGACTTTCGAATCCTGCTTCCTTTACAAATTTTTCGATTTTTTTTCTATTGAGAACGCTCTCATCATATTCGATGAGAGCGTTAGCCATAACGAGGTTAACGCTTGCAGAAATAACCCCGGTTTGTTTGTTTAAATATTTTTCAAGTCCGTTTGAGCATGCGCTGCAGCTCATTCCGCCGATTTTTAAATTGATCTTTTTCATGACCTCTTAACCTTCGATCTCCTTTAAAGCAGCTAATTCGGATTTATTTACGGTTATTTTTTTGTCCTTTATGAGTTTCACGTCACGTCGGCTGAAAACTGCCGGTGCGGCTTCAGGACTGCGGTCAAGGCGAACCTTGAGCATTCCTTTGAGCAGATCGGTTTCGACAACTGTTCCTCTGCCCGAGCTTGTGTCAACGATTGCGCCGACCTTGGGAGTTACCCTGAGCAAATGCTCGTACGATTCCTGCTCGTATTTAAGACAGCACATAAGTCTGCCGCAGGTTCCGCTTATCTTGGTCGGGTTGAGGGAAAGACCCTGCTCCTTTGCCATTTTTATCGAAACGGGCTGGAAGTCACCGAGAAAGCTGTTGCAGCAGAAGGGTCTGCCGCACATTCCGAGACCGCCCTTCATCTTCGATTCGTCTCTGACACCTATCTGACGAAGCTCGATTCTTATTCTGAATACGCTTGCAAGATCCTTAACAAGCTCACGGAAGTCAACACGTCCGTCCGAGGTGAAGTAGAAAATCACCTTGCTTGAATCGAATGTATATTCAACGTCAATAAGCTTCATATCAAGACCGTGCAGAGCGATCTTTTTAAGACAGATGTCGAACGCTTCTTTTTCCTTCTTTTTGTTTCTTTCAACGACCTTGAGATCCTCCGCCGTTGCAACACGGACAATGGGCTTGAGCGGTTTGACGATCTCGTCATCGTTTACGTCCTTGTTTGCCTGAGCGACTTCGCCGCACTCAAGGCCTCTTATGGTTTCGACGATAGCTCGGTCACCCTTATTGAGCTTAAATCCGATGGGGTCGAAATAATATATTTTTCCGACTTCTTTAAATCGGATTCCAACAACCTCTGACATATTAAACCTCCTTATGTAGAGTATCTATATAATAAAAATAATAAAACTACCTGTTGTACGCCGAGCTGCGCATGACTGCACAAAATCGGGTGATCAGTAAATTTTTATTAGCGTTTCTGTTTATACTTTCCCTGAAATTGTCAATTTCACGGGTCATTTTCATCAGTGAATTCAGCGTCAGCTTTGATGCCG
>HF999645.1:32010-60979 GCA_000434055.1 Ruminococcus sp. CAG:488
GAAAGAGTGATATTACTGCCTGCCTTGATAACAACTGCGTCACGGAAAATGAGCTGTAGGGCGGGGAGGGTAGGCTCAAAAAGATTTTTGTCCTTTTCAAATTCAGCCGTGATTTTCATGAATTCACACTCTGTCGGTTTGAGAATAGCGGAGGCTAACTTTGCGGCAGTATCGTCCGCTTTTTTTCTCAGTTCGTCGGATATCTCATCATTGTCTGCGCCGAGGTCAAAGAGAGTAACCCTTGACATGATTGTTTCAAGCATTGCTGCAGAGGAATCACATTCGAGAATAAATCTCGCATACTCCGGTGGCTCCTCAATGAGCTTCAAAAGCGCATTCTGCGCCTGAATGTTCATTTTATCCGCCGAGCGGAGAATATATACCTTGCTTCTTGCTTCATTCGGGATAATGTAGGCATCATCTTTAATTTCACGCACAAGGGCAATTTTAAATGTTTTTTCGCCCTGCGCCGAAGGGTCAGCGGTTATAACGTCGGGATGATTTCCGCTCTGAGCCTTAATACAGTGAGAACATTTGCTGCACGGTTTTGCATCGCCCTCACAAACAAATGCTTCGGCGAGAAAGAGCGAAAGCTTTTGACGCAGAGTCTCACTGCCGCCTCGAAGCATTATAGCATGCGGCAGACGCCCGTTCTTTATTAGTCCTGCAAGATTTTCTGCAAGACTGTTTTGGATTCCGATGTCGTTAAGGTTAATCATCACATTTTATAGAATTGGTCAACATCGAGAACGAAAACGGTTGCTCCGCCGACGGTGATTTTGACCGGGATTGCATTTACAAGGCCCGAGGAGTATGTCGGAACGACCGGTGTCAGCTCCTCGCGCTTGCGACAGTTGGTTCTGAGAATTTCAAGAAGCTCGTCTACCTTTTCGTCCTCAACGCCCATGAGAAGCGTGAGGTTTCCGGCACGGAGAAAGCCGCCCGTCGTGGAAAGCTTAGTTGCATAGAAGCCTGCCTTCGTTATCTCGTCGAGAACAATATGCGAATCGTCGCTGTTGATGACTGCAATTAAAAGTTTCATGGTTTACCTCCTGTTGTGTTTGGTAAAAAGATATATGATTTATTGCCTTTTAAGCCAATTCAGTATTTATTTCATATCTAAGGTGAGAAGAAATTTACCAAGGCTTCTGCACCGAAAGAAATTTTTATCAGACTTTCACTGTCCGCTAATAATATCAAGGTTTCTTTTTATGACCTTTTCGCCGCGCCATGCGTAGGCTCTGTCGGAAATATTATCTGCTCTTGCCGTCGTTTCTATTCCGTCAAGGAAAACTTCGGCAGGATTTATTTTCACTTTTTTGTTCATCGGGCACACCGTCTGGCAGATATCACAGCCCCATGCGCAGCCGATTTTTTTAATAAGTTCCTCCTGCTCGGGCGTCAGCTCGCCCTTGCGCTGAGTTATGTCCGAGAGGCAAAGCTCTTTATTGAAGCCGCTTTCGCTCAGTGCATGAGTCGGGCAGGCGGAGATACATTTTCCGCAGCCGAGACATTCCGTTTCTTTTATCTCCGCCGCAGGCAGCCGCAATGTTGTGACTATTTCCGAAATGAAGAACCATGAGCCGTAGTCTTTATTGATGAGAAGCCTGTTTTTTCCCTTAACGCCCAAGCCGGCATCCATAGCCGCCTGCACCTCGGGAATCGGTGAATTGTCGGTGAAAAAAACGAATTGCTCATCGGGATAGGTTTCGCGAAGTTTTTCAAGTCCGCTCCCGACAGCCGAATTGATTGCAAGGTGATAGTCCTTGACGACGGCGTAGCGCGAGATGTTGATGTTTTTGTATTCTTCCTCGCCGAGATAATATGGGAAAAGCATGACTATAATGCTTTTGGCATTCTCGGGAAGTCTGCCTTTTGCACGGCAGTTAATAAGTTTGTTCCGAAACGGTTCAAAATCACAGAAGCCGTAAACAGGAGAAATTGCAGAAATGATATCATTTATCATATTATCAAATCCTATGCGACGGTTTCAACTGCCGCAATTATTAAAGGCATTGTTATTATCGACATGAAGCTTACCGTTGCGACAAGCTGCGATGCAAGCCCTGTGTCATTGCCGTATTTGGCGGAGAACAGGACAGTGTTGTTAGCCGACGGAGCACACGAGGATATCGCGAGTGCAGTCAAAAGCGTTCCGCCGAGACCGATGAGTTTGTATATCGCTATCATGACAGCCGGCAAAACTATCAGCTTTGACAGAGCTACAAGAAAAATCTTCTTGTGTTTTAAAAGACTTTTGAGCCGAGTATGCGAAAGAAATGTGCCGAAAATAATCATTGCAAAAGGCGTCTGAGTGTTCGCTATAAAATCGACCGGCTTTGTTACAAGCTCCGGAAGAGGAACCTTGAACAGAAAAAACGGCAAACCTATGAGCATTGCGATAACGCCCGGGTTGAAAATCAGTTTTTTTGCGTCGAAGCCCTTACCCTTATCCATCATGAAAACGCCGTGGGTAAAAGAAACGGCGTTGAATGCCATAACGACAGCCGAGCAATAAAACACACCCTCACTGCCGAGCAGCGCTTCGGTCAGCGGCAGGGTCATGTAGCCTACATTGCCGTAAATTGCGCCGTATTTGTATACGCAGTTTTCGTCACGGTCACCCTTGGAAAACAAAGGAGTGTTAATTGCAATCGCTATAAAATGCATGAGGAATCCGCATCCGACGGCAATCAAAAGCCTCATTCCGCTGTCCTTGGTGAACTCCCGTGTGAAGAACGAGTTGATAATAACGCTTGGTGTTATTATATAGAAAAGCAAGTCGGTGCAGGCTTTTCCCGTTTTCTCGGTGAACAAACCTATTCTGTCGCAGACAACTCCGACAAGCACCATGACATACAGTATGCCTACCTGACGTGCCGCAATAATAAAATTGTCAAGAAACATAAACTACCCCGATTATTCCTCTGGTTCACTCGTCTGAGCCTTGGCTCTCGAAAGAAGATTGTAGATTATATAAGCTGCCGCGCCGAGGTCACTGTAGGAAACGCCATAGTGATCGTTGAGAAGCTCGGATTTGCCGGTTACCATGAGAATAAATCTCGGCAGGAAGCACATCAGAGCAAACATTGCGGCAGGAATTCCGTAGGCAAAAATCTTCCAAAAGACGGTTTTTACGTCAATTCTCGCAACGGTCTGAGCCAATGCAAAGAAGAAAAGCATGAGAAATACGATTTCAAAAAGTTCAAGCAGAAGATCCGAGACATTGATAAAGCTTATAGTTCTCTTGAACTTGTAGAGAAGTCTGAAAATGCACCAGAGAACAGGAGTCAGACCGAGAAGCTTGAGCTTGGAGCCGTCGGAATTTCCGAGACTGACCGAAAGGCCGGAGACAAAGAAGTAAACGGCGGCAATTGCACCCGAAACAGCCTGGAGAAGAAGAAGTGTTCCTCCCTGCTTCTTGACGTATTCGGCAATTGTTGAACCGGAAGAAGCGGCGGCGTCATAAAGGTCAAAGTAGCTCATAAGCTGACCTGCCGAGTCAATGATTATCGTAACGGCAAGAATCAGCGAGAGAACAAGAAAAACAGGCGATTTTTTGACCGATGCAACGGTTATCATTTTTTTCTTGTTGATAAGCGGGATGACAATTGCGGTAATCACTGCGATTCCGAGCAGGGCATAGATAATATAGACCGAGAAATCGATCGTAGAGTAGAAGCCCGTTTCGGGTTCAAGAACCTTGAAATACTGATAAACCCTCAGCGGCACCGCAACAAGCAGTGCGCAAAGAGAAACCAAAAGCGGAAGCTTGTAAATTACATCACTTTTACTTTTCATTTTTATTCCCCCTGAATAATTCTTTCTTCATAAGGTACATATCCCTGGTCGGGAGCATATTTAGCAATTCGGTTGTTGATAGTGACGTATTTTCTTCTTGCCATTACGCTCTTATAGGCCGGACGGATAATTCTGCCGCCTGTTGCAAGCTCCTCAAGACGGTGAGCCGTCCAGCCTGCGATTCTTGCGGTCGTGAAAAGCGGAGTGTAAAGATCCTCGGGGATACGAAGCATCTCGTAAATAAAGCCCGAATAGAGGTCAACGTTGGCGCAAATCGGCTTTTTATTGCCCTTCTCTTTGAGGAATACTTCGGGAGTCAGGCGCTCAACGGCATCAATGAGATTGAATTTTCCCGTGTTGCCGGTTTTTTCGGCGTATTTGCGAGCCTCTTCCTTGAGAATAACGGCACGGGGATCGGAAAGCGTGTAAACAGCGTGACCCATTCCGTAAATAAGACCCGAATGGTCGCCGGCTTCCTTTCTGATAATTTTTGCAAGATAGTCGGCAATCTGACCATCGTCCGTCGGGTCGGAAACACCGTTCTGAATGAATCTTATCATTTCGGCAGCCTTGATGTTTGCACCGCCGTGCTTCGGTCCTTTCAGGGAACCCATACCGGCGGCAATGGCGGCATAGGTATCCGTTCCGCTGGAGGTAAGAACTCTTGTTGCAAAGGTCGAGTTGTTACCGCCGCCGTGCTCGGCATGAACCATAAGGCAAAGGTCAAGAAGCTTCGCCTCGTCATCCGTGAAAGTCTTGTCCGAGCGAATCGAACGGAGAATTGTTTCGGCCGTTGACTGGTCGGGCTTCGCCGGATGGATATACATACTCTTTTTGAGATAATGACGTCGCTTTACCTGATAGGCATAAGCCATGATAACGGGGAGCTGACCGACAAGCTGAATCGATTGACGTACAACGTTTTCAAGCGAAGTATCATCGGGCGACTCGTCATATGAATAAAGTGCAAGAATCGTTCTCGTGATTTTATTCATAATGTTCGGCGAAGGGGCTTTCATCATCGTGTCCTCGATGAAATCCTCGGGAAGATTACGGCTTACGGCGAGAATATCCTTGAAGCGTGTGAGCTGCTCGGTTGTCGGAAGAGAGCCGAAAATGAGCAGCCATGCGACCTCCTCAAAACCGAAGCGGTTTTCCTCACGGCAATGCTTTACTATTTCCTGCATGTCAAAGCCGCGGAAATAGAGATGACCTTCCTTAGGTACTCTTTCGCCGTCATCTATGTAGTAGCCGTCAACAGAGCTGATTTTTGTAATGCCTGCCATGACGCCCGTTCCGTCGGAATTACGCAGGCCTCTTTTAACATTGAAACGATTGAAATAATCGGGATTTATCTGATAGCTTTTGTTAAGTTCTTCAACCAAAGACTGTGTAGTTTGATCTGTAAGGGGATTGATATACGAATTCATAGCTTCACCACCAATATATTTTCAGATTATTATACTATATTATGTATTATAAAGTCAAGAATTGAAAAACAAATAAACTGTTAACAGAACGATTTTTTGCATATTTTTTCACCAAATCGGCTTTGTTTTTATCAGCGAATACTTAAAACAAACGGAACCAACGCATATTTATGCATAAGTTCCGTTTTATCATTATTTATCGGAATAGGTTTCGGTGAATTTTTTACACATCGGCACCCGGCAGCAAGCAAGATTTAATCCTGTCAGTTCATTATATATTCCGAATTGAACAGCTCATAAATTGCGGCATTCAGGTTCCTGTTCTCGGCCTTTTGAAGATTGAGGTCGTCTGACAAAATCTCCTGCGCAAAGCGGTGAGCCTCGGTTAATAATGCCGAGTCGGTCAGCGATGCCATTTTCATGTTCGGCAGTCCGTGCTGACGTGCTCCGAAGAAATCGCCCGGTCCTCGCATTTTCAAGTCCTCGTCGGCAATCTTAAAGCCGTCGGTCGTTTTTGTCATTATCTCCATGCGCTTTTTTGCGCTGTCGGTTTTTGCGTCTGAGATAAGAATACAGGTTGATTTATACTGCCCTCTGCCGATTCGTCCTCTGAGCTGATGAAGCTGCGAAAGACCGAACCGTTCGGCGTTTTCGATAACCATAATGACGGCATTCGGCACATCAACGCCGACCTCGATGACCGTTGTGGCAATGAGCAGCTTGACCTCACCCGAAACAAAGCGTGACATTACCTCGTCCTTTTGCTTCGACTTCATCTTTCCGTGGAGCAGTCCGACCTCATATCCGCTGAAAAATCCCTTTGAAAGATTTTCAGCATAGCTCTCGGCGGCGGCGATATCCTCGTCACCCTCCTCAACAAGGGGACACACGATATAGCCTTGCCGACCCTCATCGAGGTGCTTCTTGACATAGCCGAAGGCTCTTGCGCGGAGCTTACCTGTGACGTAATATGTCTCAATCGGCTGTCTGCCCGGCGGAAGTTCGTCGAGCACGGAGACATCCAAATCGCCGTAGAGCATGAGGGCAAGTGTCCTCGGAATGGGTGTTGCCGACATGACCAGGGTATGCGGCTTGTCTCCTTTTTTGCTCAGTGCCGCTCTGTGCTTAACGCCGAAGCGGTGCTGTTCGTCTGTTATGACAAGACCGAGGGCACTGAACTCGACATCGTCCTGAATCAGCGCATGGGTGCCGATTATAAGCCGGGTTTCACCGCTTTTCAGGCGCTCTTTGATTGCCCGTTTGTTTGCTGCCGTGACCGAGCCTGTCAGCAGCTCGGCATGAATGTTTGTATCTTTAAAAAAGTTTTGGCATGTTCTGAAATGCTGTTGAGCGAGAATTTCCGTCGGCGCCATGAATGCGCATTGGTATCCGTTCTTGACAACGGTATAAATCAGTGCGGCGGCGACGGCAGTCTTGCCTGAGCCGACATCGCCCTGCAAAAGGCGGTTCATCGTTATCCCGCTTGTCATCTGACTTATACTTTCGCTGACGGCACGGTTCTGCGCTCCCGTAAGTCTGAAAGGCAAAAGACGTTTAAATTCGTCGGTATAATCCTGTGTGACGGTAACCGGTGTTGTTTCTTTCCTGTTGCCCTTCAGCTTCATTAAGCCGAGCTGGAAAATAAAAAGCTCCTCAAAAATAATTCTTCGCCGTGCCTCGTGAAGCATATCCTCGTTTGTCGGCAGGTGAAGCTCGTGAATTGCCTTGTTAATCTCCATAAGGCAGAGCTTATCTCTGAGCGACTGCGGCAGACAATCTGTAAAATAATCGTTGCCGGAGGAAAATACCTGACGTATAAGCTTTTCGATATATTTTGAATTGACGCCTGCCGTCAGGTGGTATATTGAATGAATCCTTTCACCGCTTGAAGCTTTTTCAATCAGCGGTGAGGACATTTCGCGTCGGTGGAAATTTCCGCCGACTTTTCCGTAGAAGAGATATTCTTCGCCCGCTTCGAGGGCTTCGGCGGTGTACTTGCTGTTGAAAATCGTGATGTTCATAAGCGACTCGCCGTCGGTCACAACGGTTTTGTAAATCGTCATTCCCTTGCTGACCTTGGCTCCCTTCGGCTTGTGGTCAACGGTCGCTTTAACACAGCACGGCTCGTCAAACGGAGCGGCGGCGATGCTCGTCACCTTGCTCCAGTCCGTGTATTCTCTCGGATAATAGCGCAGAAGATCGCCGACGGTGAAAATCCCGAGCTTCCCTAAAAGCTTGGCTCTTTTTTCACCGACTCCCTTTAAATATTGTATATTGGTGGTTCTGTCCATCACTGCGCCGTCCATTCGTCGATATTGGCAAAGCAGTCGCCGGAAACTGTCTTGATTTCGCTCGTTATTTTATCAGAGCTGACGGTGATGCCCTGTCTGAATGCAATGGGGATAAACGGAAGCTCGTCGGAAAACGTGCCGATAAGCTTTTGCATATCCGCCTGTCCGCCGAGGTATTTGTTATAAATTCTTGCCGTTTCGCTTTTTTCGGAAATACCGTATCTGAGTCCGCCGTCGGTCGAGAAAAATCTCGAGAGACCGAAGCTGTTCGGAAGCTCTGTTTCTCCGATATACATATCGAAGCTGTCACTTGATATCAAAGAAGCGTAGTCGGAATAGGAGGCTTCTCTGATAGTGACATTGATGCCGATTTTTTCGAGCGCTTGCTGAATTCCGCGTGCAAGAGAACGGCGAAAATCATTTTCGCTGTTTACAAGCAGGGTCAGATCCATGACTTTATTCTCGTTATATCTTGCACCGGAATCGTTGATTTTTGAATATCCTACGTCCTCAAGAAGCTCAATTGCACTGTCCGTTTTTTGATTTAAAGTCGGCAGAGTGCAGCCCTTGAGCTTGTAATATGACGGGTGGAAGGGGAGAGCCGAAGCGACGGCGCAGCCCGCAAAGGCGTCGGAGGCAAGCTCGGCTCTGTTGAGAGCAAGAGAAATTGCACGGCGGACCTTTGGCTCGGAAAGAACGCTGTCTTGAGAATTGATGCCGAGATATACAAGATTGGTAAGCTCAATATTGTTGCTTATTTTTGTAAACTTGGTGTATTTTCCGCTATCAAAATTATCGCAGTAAAAGTCAATTTTATTCAGCTCGAAAAGGCTGCTGAAAGATTCGGATGCGGAAATATCAATGAGACCGATTTTTGCATATTTCGGATTGTATCCGCCCAGACGGGACTTATTATATTGAAGGTATTTGCTTTCGCTGTTGGTGATAAAGGTATAGCGTCCGCTGCCGACGGGAATTTTTGATGTATATCCGCCGCCGGAAGCCGTCGTTGTGCTTCCTTCATCGTCGCTGTCGGTTTGTATATCCTCGCTTGCTGTTTTGTCGTAGGAACCGTTTTTGACAATCGGAAAAATGAGGTTTGCCGCCTCGGATTTGTCGGTATTCCTGAGCGTGAAAGCAGCGGTATAAGTGCTGTCGGTTGACGCCGAGTCTATGTTTTCAAGATAGGCGGCGTATGTTACGCTCGCTTTTGCCTGATTGAATGAATAGACAACATCGTTTGCCGTGAGGGGTGTGCCGTCCGTGAATTTGAGACCGTTTTTGATTTTTACGGTGAGCTTTTTGTCCGCAACGGTGTATGACTCGGCGATTACGGCGGTCTCTTTAAAGGTCTCGTCAACCTTGAAAAGCGAATCGTAAATCAGACCCGAAATGTATTTATTCATGGAATTTGTCAGCTTATAGGGGTCAAGAGAATCCGTGCGTATATAAGGAACGGTGAAGCCGATCTCGTCAATAGGCTCGGGCTCCTTATCCTTTCCGAGATTTGAAATTGTGTCAATTACGGATTTACCGCCGCAGCCGCAGAGCGAGAAAAGAACCGTCAGGCATACAAAAGCGGCGATTATTCTTTTGGTGTATTTAAACATGGTATTACTCCCTTTTATCTATTGCTTCAACCGAAACGGTCTTTCCCGTTGCTTCGTCGATTTCAAATATACAGCCGTTTAAAAGAATTTTATCCTCCTTGGCTTGAAAAAGCGTCGGCATACCCGTTTTGAGAGCACGGATTATGCAATCCGTCTCAATCCCGAGTACGGAATCTTCACTGCCGCACATTCCGAGGTCGGTTATATAACCTGTGCCCTGCGGAAGTATCTGAGCGTCGGCGGTTCTGACATGGGTATGGGTGCCGAAAAAGGCGGAAACGCGTCCGTCGGCATAGAAGCCGAGGGCTCTTTTTTCCCCCGTAGCTTCGGCATGAAAATCAACGATTTTTATTTTGCAATCCTTGATTTCCTCAATCGCCCTGTCGAGACTGTCAAACGGATTGGCATAGTTTGCATTGAAAAAAGCACTGCCCATGAGATTGATGACTCCTATGCGATACCTGCCCATGTCAATTATTCCCGTGCCTTTTCCGGGGCAGGAGGGGTGCATGTTGTAAGGTCTCAGACAAAATTCGTTTTCGTCAAGAAAATCCGATGCTTCACGGCGGCGAAAGACATGGTTGCCTGTTGTTATCATGTCAACGCCCGAGGAAAAAAGAATTTCCGCCGAGCTTGGAAGTATGCCGTTACCCTTTGCGGAGTTTTCACCGTTCGCTATGCACACGTCAATATTATATTGCCTTTTGATTTTCGGGAGAAGCCTTGAGAGCGCTCGGCAACCGCCGTCGCTGACAACATCTCCTATGGCAAGAAGCTTCATAAAATCACACTTTCAATATGAAAATATACGCCTATATTATATCAAAGAGAATATAATTTGTACAGAAAAAATAAAATAAATATTGACATATTTATATTAAGCCGTTAAAATTAAAATAAGGGTTTTGTAAATCCGAAAATAAAAAGCCTCAGAAAGGGGAACATTTTGATTATGAAAATGCTTAAAAAAATATCTGCGGTCGTCTTAGCCGTTGTAATGGTGATCGGCATTTTCGCGGTTTCGGTTTCTGCCGCACCCGCCGCACCCGAGTTTAAATTAAAAATAAAGAGTCAGTCGAGCTCATCCGTTGTATTCGTGCTGTCGCTTGCAAGCGGAAGCGTAAATTCATTTGATATTCAGTTCAACGTCTCCGGCCCGATAGGTGCATGCAAGAGCATTGCGATAACGAGCGAGCTCAGAGATTTAAAGTACAGCATTGAGGACAGCAACGGAATCGTTTCAATGGCAAACAATACCGACACAAAAATGATTTCGTTCGCTTCGACAAAGACAATTTCAAAGGCAATCCCGCTTTATGAAATAACCTTTGCAAAAAGCTCAAAGAACGTTACAACGTCCGATTACGGCGCAACATTTTCAAGCTGCGTTCTGACCTCGGGAAGCACGAATGTTGATATGACCTCACGGGTTAAGCTTATCACGGGATACATAGATTTCAAGACAGAATCAATCAGTGCAAACTACAAGCAGACTAAAAAGATTGATTTTGAGTCAAGCTATGACGCAAAGCAGATCAAGTGGGAATCCTCGAACACCAAGGTTGCGACCGTTGACGACAGCGGCAACGTAAAAATGACGGGTAAGGGTACGGCTACGATTACTGCCAAAAGCACCGACGGCAAAGCAGCGGCGGAATGTAAGGTAACCGTAAGCTACGCATGGTGGCAGTGGATCATCATGATCGTGCTCTTAGGCTTCCTCTGGTATTGATTTAATTGAATTAAAATAAAAATTAAGCTCCGAAGTTTTTGACCTCGGAGCTTTTTTGATGCAATTGTGCGGTGCTGCCTTAAAATCAGAAAGGAAGAATATCCTTGACCTTTGCGGCAACCTCTTTGATTTTAGCTGTGCCGTCCTCAACCATTTTCTTTGTCGCAATGGCCGAGTATCCGTCGCAGGGGCCTATTTCCTGAGCGGTGAGGCTGTCGATCATGAGAGCCATTTTGATGAACGATACCGTCTGCTCATACATGAGCTCGGCGTCGAATTTATCCATCTCGTGGTTATCGCTGATAACACAAAGACAGTCGGGAGCGGTAACCAGAGCAATCTCTGGAATCCCGCAGTTGAAGAGCGGCTGTCCCTCGCCGAAGTGAAGAAGATTATGTCCTCTGAGCGTGAGTGTATAGACCTTTTTACGATCCTCAAGCGACTTGAAATAGATGTTGTCCATGACCTTGTTGCCTGTGTAGACGATTTCGGTTTCAACGTCACCGGTCTGCCTGTATTCGCCGTTCTCATCGGTTTTCCACATTTTGCAGCCGAGGTGCTCAACGGAAAGTCCGGCAACCGCCTTGAGGTGACCCTCCTTGCCGTCCCAGTGGCTTCTGTGAGCGGTCAGCCATTTTGATGTTGCCTGAACTCCGCCGCCGTCAAGGTTCTTGAAATTCGGCAGTCTGAAATGACCTGTGACAAATACAAAAATATGCGTCCTCTTGAGAGGCTTATCCTTGAGATATTTTATCATGGCAAGCATTGCGATAGGACCGTTTTCTTCAATGCAGTTTGTGCCGTCGGTGTGGGTGTTGATGATAACGCTTTCGCCCTCTTCTTCGCCGTCAAGCACACACCAGAAGGATTCTGTCTTTGCATATTCGTCAATTATGCCCTCAAGGGTGAGCGTTGCAAATGCACCCTTTTCGGCCTCCTCAATGACCTTTTTGCCGTTCTTTGAGTTGACCCAAACGGCGGGAATTCCCTGATAGTCGAGAATGAACGGAAGATACTGACCCTCGATGCAGTCGTCATTTATGCCTTTCCAAATGCAGATAACGCCCTTTGCGCCTGCCAGCTTCGCCATTTTGAGAAACGGGAAGTTGACAAATGCCGTTGCAACGGGTCCGTTATAGTGGCTCGGAAGTCTTAGCCCATCGGGAATGCTTCTTTCACGCTCGTTGAAAGCAATTTCACTTGGCAAAAAGTCAAGCTCATCGACCTCAACAACGGCGATTTTATCTGTTGCGTTGAGATAGCCGACATGCTTTTCTCTAACAAGCGTCATCTGTGCCGTTATGCCCTCGGCGGGAGTTCTGCCCGAATATGGAAACGCCGAAGAAATAGGAACCTCAAACTCCTCATCCAAGTCTTTAATTACAAGCTTTTTGTTTGTCTCCTCCCAGCGCATGAAGCGGCTCGGGTCGGAGAAGGTTTCAATGCCCATGTCGTGTATACGGCTTTTGAGGTATTTTATAAAGTTTCTCTGAGCCTTTGTGCCGGTCAGACGGACGCCGAAGGAGTTCATCTTTTCAACTTCTTCTTGCAAAAGTTCGGGTGAAGTGATGTTTGACATATCAATTTCCATGTTTATCTGCCTCCAATATTTTCTTACGATATTATACTATAATGCCCGTTTATTTTTCAACCTGAAACGGGAAAGATTGTTAAAATTTTTACAGATTGTTTAAATTGTTGATTTTCGGCTTGGAAAAGAGTAGAATTATTAAGGATATCAAAGCGAAAGGAATGACTGAATGAAATACACAACGCTGCTTCTTGACCTTGACGAAACGCTTTTCGACTTCTCAAAATCCGAAAAATTCGCAATAGACAAGCTGATGGAGAAATATAATATCCCCGTGACTGAGGAGAACCGTCGGCTTTATTCAAAAATCAACGATGAAAAATGGAAAAAGCTTGAGAGGGGAGAGCTGACGAGACCTCAGCTTTTCCGTGAAAGATTTGACGATTTTTTTAAAAAAACAGGTGTGACGGCGGACACGGACGAAGCAAATCTCTCCTATATGCAATTTCTGTCGCAGGCGAGTTTTATTCTCGACGGCGCGCTTGAAACATGTAAAAAGCTCAGCGGAAATTATTCGCTCTATCTTGTGACGAACGGAACAAAAATCGTTCAGAACGGCAGGCTCAGCGGCTCGCCGATTATGAAATATATCAAGGACGTTTTTATTTCCGAAGAGATCGGCTTCAATAAGCCGCAGAAGGAATATTTCGACTACGTTCTGGAGCACATCGAAGAAAAGGACAAGACGAAAATTCTCGTCGTCGGCGATTCTCTTTCTTCGGATATTGCAGGCGCCAAAAACAGCGGACTTGACTCCTGCTGGGTGAACAGAAAAAATCAAAAAAACGTAAGCGATGCAACCTACACGATAAGCTGCATAACGGAGATATTCGATATTTTGTAAAATATTTCCAATTAAGATTTTTGCATAATGTTGCATAAAATTTTAATTGTATATTGATTTTATTCGATATATTTGTTATTATTATCTTGATAAAATATAACGGAGGTTATTTTATGAAACTTTCAAAGAAGATCATTTCCGTAATTCTTTGCGTGATTATGGTTTTCACCATGTCGGCTGTTGCCATAACGGCGAACGCAAAGGACGATGTTACACCGGTCGTTTTTATTCCGGGTATCGGCCAGTCGCAGACATACAAATATGATGACGAGGGCAAGCAGATCGCAAGCTGGAATATGCTCCATGTCAACACGGACTTTGCAAGCTACTCAATTATTGATTGGGTCAAGATGATTCGTCTTGTTGCGGGTCTTATTGTAACAATTGCGGTTCAGCGTGACGTCGTTTCCGAGAGCACGATCAAGGGAGCACTTGAGGTTCTCTTTGTTGACCATCTCAGAAATGCCGACGGCTCGTTCGTTAACAACGTTGTAACACCTAACTATCCGTGCCCGATTTCGGGATACAACGAGGACGCAAGAGGAATTTTTAACAGACGTATTCCCTGTCAGGCTCTCGTTGACGAGATAGGCGAGGACAATGTTTATTGCTACAACTACTCGATTTTCTCAAACACATTTGAGAATGCACAGGGTCTTAATGATTACATAGAGAATGTTGTTCTTCCGCAGACAGGCTCGGATAAGGTCATCCTTGTTCCGATGAGCATGGGAGCAAGCGTTGTAAACAACTATCTCAATCTCTATCCCGATGCGGGCAGAGTTGAGAAGATAATCAGCGTCGTAGGCGCATGGCAGGGCAGCAGCGTTTTTGCCGACCTCATGCTTGCAGACTTTGACGAGAACGCTCCCGATTTGGTTTATACCGACGCTATTCAGCAGATCGGTGTTGACGCTATGACCGGCTCACTAATCAATATTGCGGCAAGAATTCTTCCGAAGCAGGAAGTGGACAACCTTCTTTATGACATAATTTCCGCTTTTGTTAAGACGCTTATCGTACCGAACACATCGCTTATTTCTCTCTGCCCTCCCGACAGATACGAGGAGTTTGCAGATAAGTATCTTCAGGGCGAGGAGCATGCAGAGACAAAGGCTCAGGCAGACAGCTACGCAAAGGCTCAGCGTGAAGTCAAGGAAAGACTTGAGTATCAGCAGGAGAAGTTCGGCACGGAGCTTTACTTCATTGCAGGCTATAACCTCGGCTTCGGCGGCGGCAGCGGAGATTTCGGATTCTTCAAGTTCTTTGAAACTCAGGATACAACGAACTCCGATGAGGTTATCGAGATCTCGTCAACGGCTCCGGGTACATCATATGTTCCGGCGGGTACATCATTCAGCGACGAATATATCGCAGACCCGTCTCACCATGTTTCTCCCGACGGATCTATCGACACCTCAACGGCTTATTTCGAAAAGACGACATGGTACTTCAATAAGCAGTATCACGAGCTTACAAACAATAACATCGCTCTCAACCTTGCTTATGATATCGCAATGAACAAGGTGAAGAGCATCGATGATTGCAAGGATACTTATCCGCAGTTCAATAATGTGAGAAACCTCAAGAAGCTGAACCGTTATCTCGGTGATGCGGAGCAGGTATTCAAGCTTGGTGTTCTCTCGGCTGAGGATGATGCGGCACTCAGAAAGGCAGTTGCCGACGCAAACGCCGTTATCGCAAACACGGTAATCGACCCGGAAACCGACAACAAGACTACAGAGAATATGCGTTCAATTATGGCTGAGCTTGTTGCAAAGTATGACCTTGCAACGGAAGAGGTTAAGGAACAGCTCGACTACGACGGACTTATGAGAGGCGACTACAAGCCTGCATCGGAGCCGGACAAGACAACGGTGGTTCTCACTTCCGCTCTCGGTGCAGTCGCAAAGGTTTTGACTCTCATCTTCGGCAAAAAGGGCTTCGGTGACTTCTGGAGCTTCATATTCTGAGAAGAATAAATGTTTTCGGTTGAACAATAATTATGCCGATTCTCCCCTTGATTTGATTGAGGGGAGATTATTTTTTGAAAGAAAAGGGAAAAGTGAATACGATGGAATCAAAAATGTCGAATTTCGTAGGAATAATGCCCGTCATCGGCCTGAGAAAAAAAGAAGCATTGCCCTAATAGAAGTAAAATGTTTTCGAGCCAACCTTATTCTTGTTCGTTTTTACCGAAAAATTACGGTACGATTTGTTCAAGTTGTAAAAGCTTTTATTTGCTGTGTGAAAGTATACACCTTTCAACAGCTTTTTGTGCATGTTATTGTTAAAATTCAATATTATTCATTTTTATTGGTTTTTATTCTTGAAATATACATTAAATTGTGCTATATTGTATGAGATAAATATTGCCGCACTATTTGAGCGGCGGATAGGAGTTTGCTATGGAAATCAAACGTTCAGAAAATTTACAGCCGGTTCATTCCGACATCAGAGGTCCGCTTTATCTTGAAAGCCAGAGAATGAATAAGGAAGGCATTAAGGTGCTTCGTCTCAACACAGGTAACCCTGCCACATTCGGCTTCGGAATGCCCGACAGCGTAAGAAATGCACTCCTCAACAATGCCGATAAGGCTGTTGCATACTGTGATCTTAAAGGTATGCCCGATGCCCGTGAGGCAATTTGCAATTATCACAAAAGCAAGGGCGTTCAGGGAATAACTCCCGATGATATATATATCGGTAACGGTGTCAGTGAGCTTGTTCTCATGGCGCTTCTTCCGCTTCTTAATAAGGGCGACGAGGTTCTTATGCCCTCGCCGAGCTATTCGCTTTGGTCGAACTCAACTTATATCGCAGGCGGTCAGCCCGTTTTCTATAAGTGTAACGAGGAAAACAATTGGTACCCCGATATCGACGATATGAGAAGCAAGGTAACCTCCAAGACAAAGGCTATTGTTATCATCAACCCGAACAACCCGACCGGTGCCGTTTACCCGAAGGAGGTTCTTGAGGACATTATTCAGGTTGCCCGTGAAAACGATCTTCTCATTTTCTCAGATGAGATTTACGACAGACTTGTTATGGACGGCGTTGAGCACTATTCGACAGCCGCTCTCGCTCCCGACAGAATGGTTATCACAATGAACGGACTTTCAAAGTCACACATTGTCTGCGGTTTCCGCTGCGGCTGGATGTGCATCAGCGGCTATAAGGGCAAGGCCGACGACTATGTTGAGGGTATATTCCAGATTGCCGCCATGCGTCTTTGCGGCAACGCTCTTACTCAGCTCGTTATTCCTGCAGCTCTTGAAGACAACGCAAGCACACAGGCTATGCTTGTTCCGGGCGGCAGACTTTATGAGCAGAGAGAGGCCGTTATCCGTGAAATCGACAAGATCGACGGACTTTCGGTTGTCAAGAACCACGGTGCGTTCTATGTGTTCCCGAAGCTTGACGTAAAGAAGTTCAACATTACAAATGACAAGAAGTTTGCTTTTGATCTTCTTCATGAGAAGCACATATTCATCGTTCCCGGTTCGGGCTTTGACTGGCATGAGCCGGATCACTTCAGAATCGTTATGCTTCCCGAGCCGAACGAGATCGCACAGGCTATCCGTGACATCGGTGACTTCCTCAACGGCTATTGGCAGAAGAACGACTGATAATTAAAAGAATAACGCTGAGACTTTTACGTAAAGCCTCAGCGTTTTTTATATACTGTGCGTTTTGTTATTGTCCTTAGACAAAAGCACCTCTTGACGAAGATTCCCGTACTTGCACCAAAGCTTTGGGTCGGTGTATTTTTTCCAGCTTTCAAAATTGTTATTTATGAGAAAATCTCTCATTTCCGTTGCTGAAATATCAATTGTTTTAGGAATATAAAGCTCAGCGATTGAAGCACCCTCAACACTGTCAAACCAGCTTATTCGTCTTGCCTCCTTGCCGGATATGAGCAGATCCGGCATTTCGCCGAAGCGGTCAATGACATTTTTCAGGACGTAATCTCCCCATGTTGAATTGTTGCCGACGCCTATATCGGGGAGAGGGTAGACGTATATTTTTTCACCGAAAACCGTTTTGAGGATATCCTCTCTCGTCTCGTATGAAAATGGGTTTTTGCTTGTGCCGGATTCGTTGGACGAGCCGACGAAGATTCCGACCTTGTCGCAAAGCTCAATCGCCCTGTTTATCATGTCGGCGTGTCCCGAATGGAGAGTCTGAAAGCGTCCGACCAAAATTCCCAGTCTGTAAGGTTTATTGTTCATGTTAAATCTCCCGCTTTTTATTCGTGTGCAAAATCGTATATTTTCTGTATCTCGGGCGGCAGCTTGTCCGGAAGCATTTTTTTCAAATTATCCTCGTTACCGTCCTTTATCGCCTGTTCATAATACCAGCACTTGAACTGAAGCATGGCACGGGTTTTTTCAAGACGTTTCATTTCTTTTTCAACGTTTTCTTTTTGCTTGATGAAAAGCTCCTGTCGCTTGGAATATGTGCCGTTACCTTCGGCACACCACTGAATGAATTGACGAATATCCTTGATTTCAAGACCCGACTTTTTAAGACACTCGATAACATTGAGCGTTTCAAGGTCACGGTCACTGAATTTGCGTATGCCGGAGGAACGCTCGATGTTCGGCAGAAGACCCTCCTTGTCGTAATAACGAAGAGTTGAAACCGGCAAATTGAATTTTTCCGAAACCTGACCGATGCTGTACATAAAACACCTCACAATTTTTCAAAAAACACTTGACCTAAAGTTAAGTTTAGATGATATAATCATTATACAGCAAAGAATTATATATGTCAATGTCGAAAGGAAGGAACAAATCATGTCCAAAAAAGTTCTTATTATAAGTACAAGCTTGCGAAAAAACAGCAATTCCGAGGCACTTGCAAAGGCTTTTGCCGACGGTGCTTTCAGCGCAGGCAACGAGGTTGAAACCGTTTCGCTCATGGGCAAGAATATAGCGTTTTGCAAGGGCTGTCTTGCCTGTCAGAATCTCGGCCATTGCGTAATCGGAGACGATGCGCTTGAAATTACCGAAAAAATGAAAAACGCCGAGGTTATAGCTTTCGCAACGCCGATTTATTATTATGAGATGAGCGGTCAGATGAAAACATTGCTTGACCGTGCAAATTCGCTTTTTTCGAGTGACTGTAAATTCAGGGACATCTATTTCCTGTCAACTGCCGCCGATGACGGGAGCGGAGTTGACGAACGCGCGCTTCACGGGCTTGAGGGTTGGATAGTCTGTTACGAAAAATGCAAGCTTGCCGGAAAGGTTTTCGCCGGAGGAGTCAATGCTCCGGGCTCAATTAACGGTCATTCGGCGCTGAAAGAAGCCTTTGATATGGGTGCAGAAATAGAATAAAAAAACAGCTGAGCAGGCACATGAAAAAGTGCCTGCTGATTTTTTTTGAAAATTTTTTAGAAATTTTTGTCACAAATCAAAAAATTCGACATATATATTGGGAGGTTGAAATAATGGAAGAAAACATGAGATCTCTGGAAAGAAAATTAAATCAAATTATAGACGATGAGCTGAAAAAGAACATACCTCAGATTGACACTGAATTGATTATGGCTTGTTGCGACGGTCTGCTGCGAATAGACGACATAAAACGTTACACTGTCACGGAATCGGAAGTGAAAGACTCAATTGCAATTATCTGCAAAAAACCTAAAGAGATCATAGGGTTCATGAGGCCACTAAGAATACTTCTTATCGCTGCGATAATACTGGTTATGTTAGCAATAGGATCAATAGGGTATGCACAATATAAATATAATATCTTTAATTTTTCGGATCATTCAACCGTACTGTTTGAACAGTCGGACAGCAAGATGGTAGATAATTTTAAATTGGGCTTTATTCCAAGCGGGTTTGCCTTGAGCTTTGAAAGCGATAATAAATATGAACATTCAAAAGAATATGTAAAAGGAAAAGATTTTTTTACCGTCACTAAAAAAGCTTGTAATGAAGGGATAAACATCAATACCGAATACAAGGACTGCAAAATAACGCAAATAAACGGAATTGACTATATTGAATATGGAGAAACCCGGCACGGATACGGAATTATTTGGGAAAAAAACGGATATCAATACACAGTTTCCGGCAATATTTCAAGTCAGGTTTTGAAGGAAATCGCGTGGCACATTGGTGAAAACTAACAATTATAAAAAGGCTTTTTGTGCAAAACAGAGAAAAGAAAAAATCGGCAAAAATTTTTGTCACAAAGCAGGGAAAAGCTCATATATATACAAATACTATTAAAGGAGGCTTATCATATGATAAGAAAAGTTCTGAAAAAAATTCTTTGCGTTGCTATGTGTCTGATAATGTGCGGCTCCACGGCCGCTATGGCACTGACCGTGGATTTTCCCGACACAAAAATCGTTGAGCCGGCATATGAAAATATTTCGGCCAATTCATGCTCGCTGAAAATCTCGGGCGTAAACTCGGTATCGTCTGCGGTCCTTCATGCCAAGGGTTCAATGTACCTTCACATCAAAATGGAATTGCAGAAGAAAAAGAGCGGCATATATCAGACAATAGAAACATGGACCGCATCAAGAACCGGAATGGTCCTGACAATGGAAGAAGAACGACTCATAAATGTTCTTGCCAGCTACAGGCTGAAGGTAACCTTTACTGCCGGTTCGGAAACCGTTGTTTATTATGATTATCCATAATAAAAGCGGAGATTAAATTTGTAGGGAAATTTATATAATATATATGGCAAAGCGGTACCCGGATTATGTGCAAAATCAGGTACCGCTTTACTATATGAGAGAAGAATTACGGGAAAATGCAGAATATCCGGCCAGAAAGGAATATGAGACATTCAGCTTCAGTGAGGCGATCCGTAAGCTCAAAGAAGGCAAAAAGGTCGCACGAACCGGATGGAATGGCAAAGGAATGTATATTTGGCTTCTTCCTCCGGCGATGGTAAAGCGAGAGTGGTGCCGAGACGAAAGACTTCTTGAGTGCTTCGGAGAAGGTGAGAATGAATTGAACTGTCTTGGCTCAATCAGAATGTTCACACATGACAGCACCGGCAGAACTGCCGTCCTCACGGGCTGGCTCGCCTCTCAGTCCGATATCCTTTCAGATGATTGGTATGAAGTAATTTAACTTGCCTGTAATTTGCCGGTAACTTGCTAATATAAAACTTATCCCCGGATATCACTTCAACAGTGGTATCCGGGGATTTTTGTGTTTATGGGGGTGTAAAAATGACTGCAATAGTGACTGCAATACGGTTGATTTTGGGTTAATTTCGGTTTAAGTCGGTTTTTCTGCAAAATGTCAAAAACGTTGATTTTACGTCGTTTCGGGCAAAATCAGCTTAATTTGGACAAAACAAAAAGACAGGTAAAAACCTGCCTTTTGGAGCTGCTAACCGGACTCGAACCGGTGACCTCATCCTTACCAAGGATGTGCTCTACCACCTGAGCCATAGCAGCACGTCACAACGCATATTATATTATCATAATCACGGCTGCTTGTCAAGTATAATTTTTAACATAAAAAGACGTTATTTTTTTCGTGTCAAAGATGTTTTTTGGAATTGAATTGTAGATTTTTTTTGCCGTTTATGATAGAATTATTTTTATAATATTATGATTATTTTTCATGCAAGGGGATATTTAAATGGATAAATCATATATAAGTGTAATTCTGCCTCAGGTGTCCGATGAGGGCAGACTGGCAGGCTGGTTGGACAATGTTTTTTCGCAGGGAGTTGATGTCGAGGTTCTTATCTGTGACAGGATTGATCCCGAAAGGCTTGCCTCTCTCGGTGAAGATATTCTTGCCAAGGTCAAGGTTTTTCCGGCGCAGGATAAGGCGGTTGCTTTGAAAAAGGCGATCTCCGACGCGCAGGGCGGTTATATTCTTTTTTCCGATGTCGGTATAACCTATGCTGACGATGCTTTTGCCGCATTACTTGCAAGAGGTGTATGCGTGTTTAACGGTGCCTCGGCAGACGGCAACCTTTTCTCCGCTGACTTTTTCTTTGATGAGATTGCATCGAAGAACGGCTATTTCTGCTGCCTTATGAATGCCGAAACCGTGCAAAAAAATCAAATCCTGCCTGTAGGAGGCACGGCATTTTCAATTATGAACATGATAGCCGACTATGCGCGATATGATGAGATCACGCCGATTCACGAAAGCCTTTTTAATATCACGCGGCTGCCTGAGGCTTCGGCCGATGCCGAGGACATTGCAAGCCTTGAGAATTATTCGTGGCTTTTTTCTCAGACGGCGAGCGACCGTGTGACGCTTTTTTATATTCGCAACGTGATGTCGGTTTTCGGGTCGTGCGAACAGAAGGAAAGCTTTGAAATGCTCAAAAATGTTTTGCTCCCGTTCATGGGTAGCTATGCCGTTTGCGCATGGTTCAAGGAGGCTTACGGCTGGGATGCCGAGCTTCTTAAGACCGATATAAGTGTTGAGGATTTTCGCAGGCTCGGAACGGAAACAAAATACAGCGAGGTAGTTATGCCTATAAAGGCAAAGGATGCGGTTGTCAGCTTTTATTTCGGAAAATTCGGCAAGGTCGTTCTCAAACAGTGCCTTTTTGCCTACCTCTATTACAAAGCATATCACATGAAACCCGGCGCTCTTAGGGACAAGCTCTGCACGTTCTTCAAGAGCAGGCTCGGAGGTGACTTCAATGCCTGAATACAAGGCGACGGTGATTATTCCCGTCTATAATGTTGAAAAATTTGTTGAAAGCTGTCTTGCTTCTCTGACCGAGCAGACGATCGGCTTTGAGAATATCGAAGTCCTTCTCGTTAACGACGGCTCGACGGATAACAGCAAAACGATTTGCAAGGGCTTTGCCGATAAATATGAAAATGTTGTGCTTTATTCCAAGGAAAATGAGGGGCTTTCGAAAACGAGAAATTACGCTCTCACGAGGGCGAACGGAAAGTATATTTTCTTTCTAGATTCCGATGACAGGCTCAGAGCGGACACGGTAAAATCTGTGACGGATTTTTTCGATACGGTTTACGACGAGGTTGATCTTGTAACATATAAAATAATTCAATACTTTAACGGCGTTCCCGTTATTACACATTACAGATATCGAACGCTTCTGAAAACCGGTGTTTATGATTTGCTCGACCCGGAGAACAGGTTTATCACGCAGACGAATGTAAATATTTGCATCAAGAACAGGGGAGCGGACAATCTTCTTTTTGACACAACGCCGAATTTCCGCCATGAGGACGAGAAATACTGCTGTGAGGTACTCAGAGCGAAAATGAAAATTGGTTTTTGCGACAAGGGCGAGTATATATATAACCGTGACAACATGGACAGCATTGTTTCAACGAAATTTTCGCCCGAAAATATATTTGACACGTCAATGGATTTTTACGAGCAGCTTTTTGACAGCTTCGGACGCTTTGCTCCGACATATTATCAGGGCATCGTGTTCAACGATTTCCGATGGAAGCTCAAGGACGGAAAATTTTTACCTGTTCATCTCGACGGCGAGGAATGGGAAAAGGCTGATATGCGAATTGACCGACTGCTTGCGAGAATTGAGGAGGACACAATCGTTCTGCATCCGTCCGTGCCGGAGCTGCAGCGCTTTTATTGGCTTATGCGCCGCCCGAACAGTCATCCGATTGTGCTTTGCGATGAAGGTAAAATAAGCATTGTCCTGAACGGCAGAGAGCTTCTCTCGGCAAAGAATATCAAGCTCAATGCCGAAAACGGCAAGGCAAAGCTGATGTCGCCCGTGTTCTTTTTCCTGAGAAAGAGTCAGGTTAAGATTTTGGTTAACGGCAAATCCGTTGATTTCTGCTTTGAAAAGAACATGAAAAATACAGATATGTCTGATTTTATGCCGAGCTTCGATTTTGACGGTCAGGCTGAAAACGGTATCGCGGTCGTTATAAATTCAAAAGAATATAAGTGTGTTTAACATGAGTACATAGCATTATGATTCCGATAAAAAGATGGCTTTTCTTTTAAGAAGCCGTCTTTTTTTACTTTTTAACTCAAAAAGAACCGTCGGGTAGAAATAATGGCGAATTGATGTCAAAGGGAAGATCTTGACGTTGCATCTGTAATCGACGGCATATAAAGCTTTTATTTTTTACATTTTTGCATTTTTGTCATCTATGCCTTGCGGACAATACTGTATTGCTACAGTTAATATATTATATAAGAATTAAACAATTTTCCGTATTGAAAATTATGCAATTATGGTAAAAAATGTTAGTTCTTATATAAAACTAAATTGCGGCAAAAATATTGTTTTTATGTCGAATTATACAGTAAATATAATTAAACAATTTGAAAATTTATATACAAAAAATTGAAAATAAATGTAAGTTAATGAACATTGTTGAAACGCTATAATTATGTATGCTAAAATTCCCATTAAAGTTGGCAAAGTATATTTTTGCGACAGTTTTCACAAATTGACAACTTGAAAAATGTAGTAAATTACCAAGTTTGCCGCAGTATGGGAGGTAAAAGAATGATAAAAAAATTTACCAAATTCGGAAGGAGCACATTGAGCGTAATCCTGTGTCTCACTATGCTTCTGACGACCTTCTGCTTCTTCGATATCGGTTCCGTGATATCGAACGCGATGGTCACCGTAACAGAAAACAACAAGATGAAGGGTTCACTCTCGAGCCAGTTTATGTATGCGCCCGAGATTGCTTATCTCAAGCCCGGCAGCAGTGCGTTTCAGTATTTCAGCAACTATGATCCTGCGACCGGCAAGGCGATAAGCACGAATGACGCAACATCGAGACTTGAATTTGACTACAAGGGCGCAACAGAGATTGCCATCGGCGTCAACAGAGTCTATTACAAGAACGGCGAAAACGATGTTGATTTTTCGGGAACGCTTAAAATCAACAATGTTACTGTTACGCAGAATAAGGTTGCTTATAATGCGACAACTTCAACCTCGTTCAGCTCGATTGCAAGCAGTGCAAGCGGAGCAATTTCCGTTACACTTAATGCGAGCCAGTGTTCGCTTACGGGCGCAGCAACGGGAACTACATATTACATTCAGTGGGTATTCCGTTACAAGGTTGACGGAGCATACCATTTTGCCTTTATGTATACGGGCGTTTATGTTCCGCTTCTTGATCAGGCCGGCACTTCGACCTCTCAGAGATATATTGCTTCGGGTAGTAACCCGACCGAGAACCATTCATGGTCTTTCATCACGGGTGCGATGAAGTATTCGGGCGGTAACAGAAAGTCTCAGTTCCTCGGTACAACGGCGAATAAGCTTATGGCAGCTCCGCTTGTATCGTTTGTCGGACGTGCGCAGAACGAGAATAACTATACCATTCCGTGCGGCGACGGACAGGCATTGAACGAAAACAACTTCTCATCTTCCCAGACTCCTTATAATACCTTTGTTTATAACAGGCCGACAAGAGGTCAAAATGAGCTTTATTATGATACGACAAGTATCTCTGTTCCGTCAAGCTATTCGGGTAATGTTGCAGGTAATGTATCTATTACCAACACGGGCGACGGAGTGATCGGATCGGGAATTACCCTCGGTATGGCTTACATTGTCGTTGATACCTCCAGATATTCAAACTATAATCAGATTCCTTACCTCAGTGCAGGTTATGCACAGTTCTATCATGACCAGGACGGTAACGGTAACAAGCTTAACTCTATCAAGAGCGTTAAGAGATATAACAAGGGCAGTTCAACAAGCATTGCATATGACGGAACGATTTATTGCGATGTTGATACTTCTAACTACAAAGATCACGACAGCTATTCTGTTGCAAGGGGTCTTTATAAGTTTAACGGTTCGATTATAGAGGGACTCGTTACATTTGATACGTGGTTCTTCAACGGATATAAGCATTTCGTGGGATATACCGAGAGTATCGGTGTTCACCACTATAACGGACTTTTCACCGAGACGGTCAATAAGCAGACGCTTCGTACTGTTTATAACGATGCCTCACACTCCCATATTGATTACAAAACATATTCAAGCGGCTATTCGGCATATTATACGGAGCTTAAGTCGGTAGCGGAAACTCTTTGCAATCCGCAGCTTTATTCCAAGACGACTACATCTCTGAGCGGAACGGCTTCGGGTTCGGTTAAGGCGATAGAAACCTCTATCGTTAATTCGACTACGACTGCGGATAATTATGTTTATTTCTATGTTCCCGAGGTAATTTATCTTACACCGGGCAAAACGACATTCCAGTATTATTCGGATATGTCATCGGTATCTTTGAGCAACGGCGTTTGCACACCTACCGTAAACAGTGCTAACAAAGATGCAACAGGTAATATATATTTCTATTATAAAAATGCAAGCAAGGTTAAGATCACCCAAAGCGGTGCGTCAAGTGTTTCTTTGAGCGGAGGAAATGTTACTTCCTTTAACTCATATGTAAACACATCGCAGTCTGCCGTTACGACAGCAAACATTTCCGGCGGTTCGGTTTCTTCGGCAGCTTCAACATATATTACATGGACAGCAACGTATGTTGAGGATAACATTGAAAAGACTGTTACGGCTAAATCGTATGTTTACAGTCCGTACACAAGTGCGTTTTCGGCAGCCGCAAGATACAAATGTTCTGACGGTACGAACCATTTTTGTGACAGCTTCGCGTATTTAAGCGGTGTGCATAGTATTACAGGTATGAATGATGTAAACCGATATGCGAGCGCGACCAATCTTACTCCGTTGTTAGGAAGATTAAAAGAACCGGTTAATAACACTCACATGACGCCCGATGGAACATGGGTTGACGGTTCGAGTACATCTAATGCTTACGCATCAAGATTTTCCGATGATTCCGGAGGTAGCGACCGTGTTGTTGTTTCACATGCCGGAACAGGTAAAATATATGTTGATACAAGTAGATTTACAGACTTAAAAATGATTCCTAACCTGACTTTTGGTTTTGGTGTTACAGACCGTGAAAAAGCTGATGAGTTGTATTATTTCGTTGCTGACTATACCGGTATCAGCACAAGAGGAAACGGCTCTACTACAAGCTATTTTGACGAGTGGAACAGAACTCCTAATTATGTAATGTGGGGCAATAAGAACACCAAGCAGACCGTTTCTGAAGGAATGAAATATAATAATCTTGTTGTTCCGGGAACGAATACTTTATCGACAACTGACGGCACGGAGAATAAGGTTATCGGCACACAGGTCTATACTTATCAGAGCGGTGACCGTGCACTTAATGCATTGTATTTGCATCTTGATGTTGTACGTGCAAATCGTTCAGGTCTCCGTAAGGCAGTTGAGTATGCTACAAAGTACAGCTATGCACTTCAGGCAGAATATTTCAACGGTTCAACACAGTGGACTAATTATACAACCGCTCTTGCCAATGCGCAGGATGCACTGACAAAGGTTGACGGAACGGCAGATTTCGGAACGTATAATGTGGATTCAACAAAGCGTTCGGGTCTTGCTAAAACTCTTATGGACGCTGTTGACGTTCTTCTCAACGCAAACAGAGGAACTGCTCCGAGAAACACAAGCAACTACACCGCAACACAGAAAAATGTCGGACTTGTTGCAAATTCCAACGGCACTTTCACGGTTGCAGCTATTGCCGAGGCAGCTTCTGACGGCACAGCTTCGATCTCCAAGACCTTTAAGGCATACGATAAGGTTGAGTTCTCTGCCGAGCAGTATGAGGGCTATAAATATGTCGGTTATATAAAAGACGGAGCATCGTCCAACGGAGACGCCTTCTCCGCAACCGATTATAATAATATGGTTAACAGTACCGATCCTGTTTCCAAGTCAAAGAACGAAACTCTTGTATTCGGCAATGCAAAGAACGTTAATTATTCATATACATTCTATTACATTTTAAATCCCGATGTTCTTTTTGATAATGAATTCGATTTCGACCAGTGGGCATTGAAGGCTACATTCAGCGGAGCTCACAGCTTCGATATGGCTACCAATACTGCCACAATCACAAACCCGGGAACAAGCACGGATTATTCAACAAGTAATATCAACGGAACAGGTTCATATTACATGAATGTTCTTCCGAACCATACTTACAGAATAAGTATGAAAGTTAAGATGGGCAGCACGGCCGGTACTGTTGATTACATGGCATTTGCCTTTAGAGACGCCAATCGCACTAATCCGTCGGTGGGCACATCACCTTATTATTCAAGACCTTCAATCAGCCTTGCGGCAAATGCCGAGGGAACCTTGACGAGTGAATTTAAGATTCCGTCGGATGCAAGCTATATGACGCTTCGTCTCGGACTCAGAACGGCAAGTATTACCGCTTCATTCAGCGATATCTATATTCAGGATATCACAACTCCGGGCGGATTCAAGGATGATGTTACCGATGCAACACCACATGCAAATCTGAGCTTGATTTCAGGCTCACAAATCGGCAATGTTGCAAGTATATCAAGAATGGGTTACGCTTTTGACGGTTGGTATAATAACCAGGACTCAACCGGCAACGGTACGGGAACGAAATACACTTCGACATCAACTGTCGGAAACAGCAATTTAAGGCTTTATGCAAAGTGGACTGTTGCTCCCGAGCTGATGTTTGATAATGAGTTCCGTTTTGACAATATCACTGCTTCGGATATTGCCTCCGGCGCAAACAATTCAACGTTCGACATTGATTACGGCTCAAACAAGCTGAGACTTAATGCAAAAGGCTCCGATGCATATACAGGTCAGTGGTATGGAATTAAATCTGGTGCTTTTGCCGTAACACCGGGCCATACCTACAGAATAAGGACTACGGTTAAGAACACATCTTCAAGCGCTAAATATGCGGCAGTTTATATCTTCTGCTTTGCCGATTCTAATCTTAACAGCACAGACACCGACGGAAACAGAAAGAGTGCAGGCGTTACCGTCGCAAGCGGTGCCGAGTCAACAATTGATTTTAATTATACAGTGCAAACAGGCAGATATTACGGAGCACTTCGCTTTGGAATAAATGATTCTGCCAACGGTGATACGGCCGAATTCAGCAACATCTATGTTCAGGATACTACAAGTCCGGGAGGTGTTGCGGATGACGTCACCCCGGCCGATCCGATAAATAAGGTTAAGCTTCCGGGTGAGAGTGTAGGTTCACTTGCCGATATAGAAAGATCCGGTTATACCTTCACGGGCTGGAACACAGCTAAGAACGGTACGGGTACAACTTATACCGAAAGCACAAAAATGCCTTCAAGCAACACTCAGCTTTGGTCTCAGTGGGATGTAAACAGTTATACCATTACTTTTGCTCCCAACGGCGGAAGCGTAACTCCGACTTCCAAGACCTTCACAATCAATGATTCTATTTCTCTCCCGACGCCGACGAGAACAGGTTACACCTTCTCGGGCTGGAAGGTAACAGAAAAGGCAGATGTAAGCAATTGGACTCTCAATGATGTTTACACAGGCACAAGCATTCCCGCAGGCAAGTATGGTAATGTAACTGTAACTGCTCAGTGGACGGCGAATAAGATTACCGTTAAGTTCAGCGGTAACGGCGCAACGGGCGGCGCAACGGCGGATCAGGTATTCACATATGATTCCGCACAGGCTCTCAGAGCTAACGGCTTCACAAGAGCATATACCGTAGCGTATAGCGGAAACTTCGCAGGCAAGACTCCGACCCTCGGAGCAACAAGCCAGACCGCAACATATACGTTCA
>HF999646.1 GCA_000434055.1 Ruminococcus sp. CAG:488
GTGCGATGAGCAGGAAGAAATACAGAGTGCAACGTCCGCTCCAAGGACAGTTGCACGACAATATTTCTGACCGGTCACAGGTTCGAGCCCTGTTTGAGGCGCCATAAAAGAAAGGTATTTTTGATACAATATCAAGGTTACTCTTCTTTGTTTATATTCAACACCCCTGGCTGCCGAAGCCCTTGATATATGGACATTTTTGACAACATTCACACGATTACTGAATTAACACCTTCGATAGAGATTTGTTCTATCGAGGATTTTATTCTTTATTAGATTATATATTGCATTTGTAATCGTGCGTAAGAAGCGGTAATCGTGCGTAAGAAGCAGTAATCGTGTGAAAGATGGGGTAATGGTTGTGGAAAACCAGCAATTCTGTAGAATGAAGTTTTTAGGTATAGATATTGTTTTATATTTGTGTAAAGAAATTTTTGACTAATTCTTTTTTTATTTAAAAATAATTTATTGCAACTGTTTATAGCTGATAAGATAATTGTTATTCAAAACATTTTGAGACATTCTTTTTAAGGTTGTGCGTGTTTGCAACCGTAAATTTTTATTGAATTGCTGAAAAAAACAGGAGTTTATTTATTTTTAAAATATTTTGTATTCTTGTTTTTAGTATATGTATTAATTATATAAATTATATATTTGCTGAAAATATATATTGACAAAATATGTTTGATAATGTATATTTTATTAGGAGGAATAGGAGGTTATATTTGTTGTTTTTTTGAATAATTTGAATGGCAGAAAGATTTTGCATTGTTTTGTTGTAAATGCGGTAGAGCGTTTAACGAAAATGAGGTTGAATCATTTAATCCAATCGCAGATGCGATGATGCATTATGATGAAGTCGTAGCCTCTCCAAAACAAAAACGGTTATGTTGCCCAAAATGCAAATCAAATCATTTGCAGGCTATAGTGGAGACAGCAACCTCTGCAAGAACAATAGGAAATGGTTATTCTCCCGCAAAAGGTTGTTTAGGTTCCTTGCTGTTTGGATCCGGGGGATGGCTTCTTGGGGCGTTGGGACAGCGGCAAAGAACAATAATTGAAACTCAAAATCGAAATTATTGGATTTGCAATGATTGCGGATATAAATTCAGAAACACAGAAGATTGGCACGAAGAAATAAAGAAAAAAGAGCAAGCTGTGAAAGTCAACCTTGTGTTAACAATCTTTTTTATTATCGTTGCTATGTTACTGTTTACAGGTGGTGAAGTATCCTCAGTTGTTGGCATTGTGTTCTTGATTATTGGAGCGGTAAATGCTATCACTTTTTTCCTAGGAAAAACAAGGATTCGAAATGAACTTCAACATCTTGATGATCTCGAAAGTTCCTCTATGGAGTAATTCAGTAAGCAAAAGATTTTCAAAAACAGTTGGGAAAACCCAGAAAACTGCGATTTGATAAACAAAGAATAAGGAGTGTAACAAACATGGGCAGTTTATTTTAGGATATGCTAGGCAGCGACGGTCAAATGATCGATACAAATGTTGATATCGTTTTTGTGATCGATGCCACCGAAAGCATGCAACAGTTAACTATAAGTTTACAAAAAATTTACATTTTGGAATAAGCTTTGGGTAATCAAGGAGAATTTTATATGAAGAAAAACAACAAACCGGTCAGGGAATACTATACTATCGACTTAGTACATATTTTTAAAACCCTTTGGCAGAGAATATGGCTGATTGTCTTGGCAGGCATAATTGCCGCAGGAATCGGATTTTCCGTGTCGGCATTTTTAATCAAGCCGGAGTATTCCTCATCAATAATGCTTTATGTCAACAACAGCTCGTTTTCGTTGGGCAACACGAGCTTCAGCATCAGCTCCTCCGAAATCACCGCCGCACAGAGCCTTGTTAAAACATACGGCGAGATTCTCAACAACCGCTCGACCCTTGAGCGTGTTATTGAAAAGGCCGATGTTCCGTATTCGTATAAGCAGATGAGCAAAAAAATTCAGTCCGGCCAGTCGAACAATACCGAAATCATGAGGGTTGACGTTACAACCAACGACCCTTACGAGGCCGCAAAGATTGCAAACTGTATCGCAGAGGTTCTTCCCGTAAGAATATCGGAGATTATTGACGGCGCCTCCATGGAGGTTGTCGATGCCGCAGTGCCGAACCTTGAAAAGGTTTCACCGAGCATAACTCAATATACCGCCGTCGGTCTGATTTTGGGAGTGTTGCTTTCGGCATTGGCGATTGCCGTCGGAGCCTTGATGGATGACACTATCCACGACGAAGAGTACATCTTACAGACTTATGACTACCCGATTTTGGCGAAGGTTCCCGATCTTTTAGACTCGGACAAGAAAAAGTACGGCTACTACAGCGCCAAAAAGAAAACCTCGAAGAATTCATAAGGACGGTATATAGACATGGGATTATTTAAAAATAATAAAACAAGCGCTGTTTTTACCGAAAAGGATTCAAGAAAGACTCTGCACAAGAACCTTGAATTTACAGCCATTGAACAGTATAAAATTCTCAGAACAAACCTTGATTTTACCCTGCCCGAGGACGTTAAGTGTCCGATTATCGGCGTAACAAGCTCGATGAGAGGAGAGGGAAAAAGCACGACCGCAGTCAATCTTTCATATGTTCTCGCCGAAAAGGGCGATCCGGTTCTTCTTATTGACGGCGACCTGAGAATTCCTTCAATCGCAAAGAAAATGAACCTCGAATCCACACCGGGTCTTACCGACCTTTTGATGGGTCACGGTGCTCATATGCCGGATTTCCGTTCGGCATTGCTGAAGAACTGGTACATATTGCCCTCGGGAGAAATTCCGCCGAACCCGTCGGAGCTTCTCGGCTCTCGCAGAATGGAATTTATCCTCGACAGGCTTCGTGAAAGCTTCGATTATATCATCATTGATTTGCCGCCCGTCAACATCGTTTCGGACGCATTGTCGATAGCCTCACTTATCGACGGTATGGTAGTCGTCGTTCGTGAGGACTACACCGAAAAGAAGGAATTGGAGCGTTGCTTCAGACAGCTTCAGCTTTCTAACGTCAATGTTCTTGGCTGCATTTTGAACGAATCGAAGAACGACGGCGGATCTTACAAGAAATACAGAAAGCACAAGTATTATAAATACTACAAATACTATCAAGGTTCCTCGAAGAGTGATAGAAAATGATTGATTGGCATTCTCATATTTTGCCCGGCATCGACGACGGAAGCGGCAGTATCGAAGAAAGCCTTGCGCTTTTGAAAATGCAGCGTGAACAGGGAGCGGATACCGTAATCGCAACTCCTCATTTTTTCGCCGACGATGAAACGGTTGATGAATTCTTAGCCCGCAGGCAGGAAAGTCTCGACAGTCTGCTTTCAGCGGCTCGGGACGAAATTCCCCGTATAATCTGCGGTGCCGAGGTCAAATATTATCCGGGTATCGGAAAATTGGAGTCGTTGAGCAAGCTCTGCATCGGTGAAAGCAATCTGATTTTGCTTGAAATGCCGATGGGTAAATGGACGGAATATACGGTTCGTGAATTGACCGAAATTGCCGTGACTCACAGGGTGAGGGTAATTCTGGCTCACATCGACAGATACTTAAAGATTGAAAGCGATTCCGTGTGGGAACGTCTTTACGAAAGCGGAATCCTGATGCAGGTGAACGCATCCTTCTTCAATGAGCTTTTCACAAAGAAAAAGGCGACGGATATGCTCGCTCGGGGCGGCATTCATGCGATCGGCTCCGATTGTCACAACCTTCGCAACCGTCCGCCACGCTTGGGTAAGGCATATGAGCTCATTCGCAAAAAGCTCGGCGATGAGTTCGTTACACAGTTTAATGAGTATGGTTATTCATTACTCTTTGAATAAAAATTTATTTGAAAGGATTTTTATTATGAAAAAATTATCAACCTTTTTAACTGCAATTTTAATAGCGTCAATCCTTACGGTAGGCGTATTTGCCGCACCGTTCATCAAAAGCCCGGGTTCCGCATCCGCTCCCGAGCTCATTGAATACGAATCGGAATCTCCGGAGTGCAAGGCGAGACTGGTTATCACACCGTATTCTCACCGTGACGATCTGAACAACGACCTCAAGTCGATGATAGTAAAAGCGTATAACGAAATCCGTTCCGCAGGTGATCTCACCGAGTTGAACAAGGATCTGGCAACCGTCGCTCAGAGTAAGGGCATCGCAACCAGGAATTTGGCAGTCTGCGATTTGTTCGATCTTCACTATGAGAACTGCGCCCACCATGAGCCGCACGGCAGCTTCAGAATCAAGCTCAAGGACGACAACGCAAACAGATTTGTTGCGCTCCTGCACTATTACAACGGCGAGTGGGAGCTGATTGACAACGCAAAAATCAACGGCGAATATCTTGAATTTACCATCAAGGAGTTCTCTCCTTTTGCAATTGTTGTCGATAATTCCGATGTTGCCGACGATACGGGCACAGCGGAAAATCCCGCAACGGGTAACATCGAGGACGGAATCAAAATCGGCGTATTGGCAGGAGTAATGTGCGTTTCCCTGGTTGCCGGTGTTGTCCTTTGGAAGAAATCTAAGAAACAGGCCGCTTAAAAAGAGGAGTCTTTATGGGAAAAAAACGGAACGATAAAAGAAAGCTGATGCGTGGCTTAGCCGTCGCTCTTTTGGCAGTGTTTCTTTTAACAGGTGCTTTTTTGCTTTTGGAATTATGGGAAAAGCGTCAAAGCATTTTCCCCGAGCAAAAAACCGAGAATACCGTTTATGAATATAACGGTGTCGAGTATGTGAAAAACGAAGATGTTGAATCGTTTTTGATCCTCGGCCTTGATAAGTTTGAGGACGCAATTAATAACGATTCTTACAATAACGATCAGCGGGCGGACTTCTTGATGCTGTTGGTCTTTGACAACAGTGAGAAAAAGTTCACGGCGGTTCACCTTAACCGTGACACAATGGTTAATATGAACGTTTTGGGCGTTGCCGGTCAGAAGATTGGCACGGTCAACAAACAGCTCGCCTTGGCTCATACCTACGGCAACGGCAGGGATGTCAGCTGTCGCAACACCGCCGACGCTGTTTCCGAGCTTTTGAACGGCGTTAAGGTAAATCACTACCTTTCAATAACCATGGACGCCGTGCCGATTTTGAACGACCTTTTGGGCGGCGTTGAGGTCACCGTTTTGGACGATTTCAGCGGTATTGACGACACACTCATAAAGGGTGAAACGGTTACACTTCACGGCGATCATGCGCTCACCTATGTGCGCGAACGTTACGGACTTGAGGACAGCTCAAACAGCACCCGTATGGTGCGTCAAAGACAGTATATGACCGCAGTTTACGATAAGGCTATGCTCAAAATCGAAAACGATGACAATTTTGTTATTGAAGCATCTTCAAAGCTTGCCGATTATATCGTGTCCGATCGCTCGGTCAATCAGCTTCAGGAAATTGCGAAAAAGCTGTCGCAGTATAAATTTACCGAAATCGAAACCCTTGAGGGCGAGTCGGTCGTCAAGGACGGCTTGATGGAGTTTCGCCCCGACGCCGATTCGATTGATAAGATTGTTTTTGAATTGTTTTACAAGAAGAAGTAAAAAGAACAGGAGGAGCGTATGGAAGGCAAGAACAGTTATATCATTTCCTCCGGCTCACAAAGCGAAAGCGCCGAGCCCGAAATTACAATATATGAAAATCCTGTCTATCTCGCAGTCAAAAGATGCTTTGATATTGTTTTTTCTTTGCTTTGTATAATTGTTTTTACAATTCCGATTCTGTTTGTAATGCTTTTGATCGTTATCGACAGTCCGGGAGCGGCTCCTATTTATACCCAATACAGAGTTGGCAAAAACGGCAGGGTATTCAAGTTTTATAAATTACGTTCAATGGTGCCCGAAGCGGATCAAATGTTGGATTCGTTGCTTGATCAAAATGAAATGGAAGGTCCGGCATTCAAGATTTCGAACGATCCCCGTATCACACGGGTCGGTCGGGTGATCAGAAAAACCTGTATTGACGAATTGCCTCAGCTTTGGAATATCCTAAAGGGTGATATGAGCTTCGTCGGCCCACGTCCGCCGCTTCCGAAGGAAGTTGAGCAGTACAACGATTTTCAGCGGAACCGCTTGAGCGTTGTGCCGGGGCTCACCTGTTATTGGCAAATTCAGCCAAACAGAAACAGCCTGACCTTTGATAAATGGCTCGAACTGGATTTAAAGTATATCGAAGAGAGAAACGTAAAAACCGATTTGATGATTATATTTAAAACCGTCGGTGCCGTCTTGAACATGGAGAGTGTGTAAATGCCTCAGCGCAAGGACGAAAAATTGCATATTGCCATGTTGGGTCACAAACGAATTCCGTCCAGAGAGGGCGGGGTCGAGATCGTTGTCGGCGAATTGGCTACCCGTATGGCTGCTATGGGTCACGATGTTACCTGCTTTAACAGGGGAGGACACCATGTCAGCGGAGTCGATTTTGACGAAAATGCGATGACCGAATATAAGGGAGTAAAGCTAAAGCGTGTTTTTACGGTTGATGCAAAGGGATTGGCGGCTGTGACCTCGTCCTTTTTTGCCGCCGTGAAGGCCGCTTTCGGCAAATTCGACGTTGTTCATTTTCATGCCGAGGGTCCGTGCGCCATGCTTTGGATTCCGAAATTGTTCGGCAAAAGGTGCGTCGCAACCGTTCACGGCCTTGACCATCAACGTGCAAAATGGGGTAAATTCGCCTCGTTTTACATTTTTGCCGGTGAAAAATGTGCGGTAAAATTTGCCGATGAAATCATTGTCCTGAGCGAGAATACACAAAAGTATTTTGAGGACACATATTCAAGAAAAACCGTTTTTATACCCAACGGGGTGAGTAAAAACGCTTTGAAGCCGGCCGAGGAAATAACCAAAAGATTCGGCCTTGAAAAGGACGGCTACATCTTATATTTAGGCAGACTTGTTCCCGAAAAGGGAATACATTATCTGATTGAAGCCTTTAAAGAAATTGATACGGATAAGAAGCTTGTCATTGCGGGCGGCGCATCCGACAGCACGGAATATGCCGACGAGCTGAAAAAATCCGCCTGCGACAATATAATTTTCACCGATTTTGTAAAGGGCGGATTGCTGGAGGAGCTTTATTCGAACGCATATATCTATGTTTTGCCCTCCGATTTGGAGGGGATGCCGCTGAGCTTACTTGAAGCGATGAGCTACGGAAACTGTTGCGTCACCTCCGATATTCATGAATGTAAAAGTGTTATCGGAGAGTGCGGCGTTACCTTTAAAAAGGGCGATGTCGGCGACCTGAAAGAAAAGCTTCAACGGCTTTTGAACGATTCCGAGGCCGTTGAAAAATACAAATCCGTTTCGTCCGATTATGTCTGCAACAGGTTTAATTGGGACGAGGTTACTCGGAGAACGCTCGAGCTGTATTACGGTGAATAAATATGAAGGTTTTACTTGTTAATAAATTTTTGTACCCGAAGGGCGGCGCAGAAACCTATGTTTTCAAGCTCGGCGAAGCCTTGAAGGATAACGGCCATGAGGTCGAATATTTCGGACTGGAAAACGAAAAAAACATTGTCGGAAACAGTGCGAATGCTTATGCTCCCGATATGGATTTGACCGCAGGTATTTCCGAAAACCTTTTGGCACCGTTTAAGATTATTTATTCACGTCAGGCAAGGCGGCAGATAAAAAAGGTTTTGGAAAGCTTTAAGCCCGACGTTGTTCACCTTAACAATATTCAGTTTTATCTCACACCGAGCATTATTCTTGAGATTGAAAAATACAGAAAAACCGTCGGCAAAAAGGTAAAGATAATTTACACGGCGCATGACTATCAGCTTGTGTGTCCGAGCCACGGCTTGTTCGATTCAAATATAAATGTTTGCGAAAAATGCATGACGGGCAACTATATGAACTGCGTCAAATCAAGGTGTATGAAGAATTCACTGCCGAAGAGCATTTTGGCAACGGCGGACGCTTATTTTTGGAAGCTGAGCACGGCGTATTCCTATGTCGATACTATTATTTGTCCGTCGTATTTTTTGAAAAGCAAGCTTGATACACAGCCCCGTTTTAAAGAGAAAACGGTTGTGATTCATAATTTTATCGAAAAGCGGGAGATATGTTCCGCAAATAAGGGCGGCTATGTTTTGGAATTCGGTCATCTGTCTAAGGATAAAGGCACCTTGACCTTGCTTGAGGCCGCTCGGCAAATGCCCGAGGTTAAGTTCGTTTTCGCAGGCTTCGGCAAGGCGGTTGAAGAGATCGGAAAAGTGCCCAATGCCGAATACGTCGGCTTCAAAACGGGGGAGGAGCTGAACAGGCTCATTGCAAATGCGACCGTTACCGTTTGTCCCTCCGAATGGTATGAAAATTGTCCGTATTCCGTTATGGAGTCTCTGTTGCTTGGAACACCTGTTGTCGGTGCCGATATTGGCGGCATTCCCGAGCTTATTCGGCCGGGTGAAACGGGTGAGCTGTTTGAATCCGGCAACCGAACACAGCTTTCCGATAAGCTGTATTCCGTAATCCGAAATGCGGATTATTACACCGAAAATTGCAAATCTGTTGAATTTGAAACACCTAAGACATATTATCAAAAGCTATTTAAAATATACGGAGAATGACATGAAGATTTACGAACTCGGCACAGGCTACACACCGATACCTGCCAAGGTTGCGGCGGCAACCGAAAGCGTGGTTGAGGAGCTGACGAAGGCCTTTTTGCAAATGAATATTGATGTCGAGGCAGTAGATATTTCCGCCGAGGACAGAGCACCGAACAGCTTGCCGATAACCGAGGTTAAGGTGCCGTCGGTTTTCTCTAAATCGGATGTCAGCTTAGGCGTTATACATAAGGTTAAAAGAGTGGTTTATTCCGTTGCACTTGCCTTAAAATTAAAGAAAATATTGAAGAATACCGATCAAAAAACGGTTTTTCATTTTCATAATCAGTACAATATCTTTTTCTTCTTAAAGCTTGTTAAAAAGGAGCTTCGGGACAGGGCGGTTATAGCGTACACCAATCACAACGGCGTATGGTCGTTGCCGTTTGAAGAAGCCGAAAGCACCTTGAAAGCACGCTATTTTCAGGAAATCGGGGGAATGAGGAACGCCGATTTAATCTTCGTTTTGAATCCTAAAATGAAAAAGAATATCGTCAAAAATCTTGGCATTGAAGAGAATAAGGTCGTTCAAATCAATAACGGTGTTAATACCGATATTTATACTCCGCTGAATAGTGAGCGAATTGACACGGTTAAAGAAAAGTTCGGCTTGAAAGATAAAAAGGTGATTTTACAGGTTGGCTCCGTCAATGAAAATAAAGGGCAGGGCAGAACCGTAAAAATAATTGCGCCTTTATTAAAGAAAAACAGCAATATCGTGTTTGTCTTCGCCGGAGATATTGTTTCGCCGGAATACTATCATGAAGTTTTAAACACAGCGAAGGAAGAAAATGTTGAAAAGCAGGTTGTTTATTTAGGCACATTCAGTCCCGGAGAGGAAATGAACGAGATCTACAATATTGCGGATACAACAATTTTTAATTCTTTGTACGAGAGCTTTGGTCTTGTGTGTATTGAGTCAATTTCCTCCGGAGTTCCGGTAGTGCTTTGTTCCGAGTCTTTATCATCCTTCGGCGACGGAAGCATATATGCCGTAAAGGACGATGCTGTTGCTCAAATTACACGCCTTTTGAATGACTCCGACTATCTGAAGGATATGAAGCAGAAGGCGAGGGAAAATGCGGTCGACAATTTCACATGGTCAAAGGTCGCTCAGGATTACTATGATAATTTTAAAAGGTGAATTGAATGTCGAAAAAATTAAACGGCACGGTAATTGTAACATACCGCTGTAATGCAAAATGCACTATGTGCAACCGATATAAGGTCCCGTCGAAGCCCGAGGAAGAAATTTCAATTGAAACGATTAAAAAGCTTCCCGAAATGTATTTCACCAATATCACGGGCGGCGAACCTTTTATTCGTGACGATTTAAAAGATATTGTTCGTGAGCTTTTGAAAAAGAGCGACCGAATTGTAATATCCACAAACGGATTTTTCACCGACAGAATTGTGGAGCTTTGCAAGGAATTTCCGCAGGTCGGAATCAGGATTTCTATTGAGGGTCTTGAAAAGACGAACAATGAAATCCGAGGCCTTGACGACGGCTTTAACCGAGGCTACACAACCCTCAAAAAGCTCGTTGATATGGGCATGAAGGACGTTGGCTTCGGCATGACCGTTCAGGACAGAAACGCCGCGGATTTGGTTCCGCTTTACAATATTTCCGACGAGCTCGGTATGGAGTTTGCAACAGCGTCGCTTCACAACAGCTTCTATTTTGTTGAGTCTAATAATATAATCAAGGATCGCCTCACGGTTGCGCAGAATTTCGAGGATCTCGTTAATCGCTTGCTTGATTCCAACAGTCCCAAAAAGTGGTTCAGAGCGTATTTCAATCACGGACTTATCAATTATATTTTCTCTCAAAAACGCTTGTTGCCCTGCGATATGAGCTTTGACACATTCTTTATCGACCCTTACGGCGATGTCATGCCGTGCAACGGTACGAAGGAAAAGCAGGTTATGGGAAACCTGAACAGGCAGAGCTGGGAGGAGCTTTGGAACAGCGAGCAGGCGGAAAAGGTGAGAAGCTTTGTAAGAAACTGCGACCGCAACTGCTGGATGATAGGCTCTGTTTCGCCCGCCATGCACAAGTATATTTATAAGCCGGCCGCTTGGGTTATTAAGCATAAATTTCTACGCTTTTTCAAGAAGAAAAAGTATTCGATGTATGAGAATAAAATCGTTCGGGATTTCCGTGACGGCAAGGTGTCCAAGGAGGAGCTTGACGCTCTTTCGACCTGCGAGGGGTGCGGAAAGAACAAAAGCTGTGCAGAGATAGATTGAGGTTAATATGTTGATTATTTCAAACTCATTGACCGAAAAGGTTGATGAAGGCTGTTTAAAAGTGACCTATAATCTTATTAAAAGATTAAAAAAATCGCATGGCGGCGCTTTCGTTATAACATATGAGCGAAAATCCGAGCTTTCGGACAGGCATATGGAATTGAATAAGCTCATGTTAAACGGCGAGCTTCGTTCGATAATAAAGCAAAAAAAAGAAAAGGTCTTGTATGTGCCGTTCCCAGCGAAGCCTATTGCAACGGCGATAAGGATTTTTGTTATGTCCTTAATGTGCCGAAACGGCTTGGACGTAATTCTGCCGATGAAAATCAATGCCGAAGGTATATCGAAGCTTTTAATAAGACTGAGTAAAGCCGACCTGATTGTTTTTTCAAAGCAGTCCGAAAATTTTTATAAAAGCATCGTACCCAAAGGCAGAATCAGATACATAAAAACCGGCGTCGATACGAAAAAATTCGTGTCTGTAACCTCGGACGAAAAAAGACGGTTAAAACTAAAATACGGGTTAGATCCCGAAAAGCCGCTGGTTCTTCATGTAGGACATCTGAACGAGGGCAGGAACATTCAGACCCTGTTGAATATAGATTCCGAATATCAGGTGCTTTTGGTAGTGAGCACATTGACGAAGGACGAACAGAATTCGGAATTGAGAGAAAAACTGCTCAAAAAATCCAATATAAAAATATTCGATTCGTATATCCCCGAAATTGAGGAGATATATCAAATGAGCGACGTGTATCTTTTCCCCGTGACGGAGGACGGACATTGCATAGATGTTCCGCTTTCCTGTTTGGAGGCGGCGTCGTGCGACCTGCCGGTTATTACAACCGACTTCGGCGAGATGAAGAAATTTATTAATAAGCCCGGATTTTACCGTATGAACGGCGCTGACGAAAACGGATTGAACAAGCTCATAAAATCCGCAACGGAGGATGAGCATTGTTCAACGAGAGAAGCCGTGCTTCCATACGATTGGGATAATTGCATCGGTGACTTTTCGTAATATATTGTAGGAGTTTTGTTATGACGGATATGCCCTTAGTTTCTGTTGTTGTGCCTGTATATAATGTTGAAAAATATTTGGACAGGTGTGTGCAGTCTGTTGTCGGTCAAACATATGATAATCTTGAGATTATTCTGGTGGACGACGGCTCAACCGACGGCAGTGCGGTGATTTGTGACAATTGGGCAAGCTCCGACGGCAGAATTAAAGTAATTCATAAAAAGAACGCAGGTCTGGGCATGGCGAGGAACAGCGGTATGGACTCGGCAGGCGGAAAATACATATTCTTTTTCGACAGCGACGACTACGTTGATACAAAAACGGTCGAAAAATGCGTCTCGACAGCCGAAAAAAATGACAGCGACGCTGTGATTTACGCCCTGTGCGACGTGTATGACGACGGCAGAACCTCAGAAAAAGAGATTGTAACCGATAAAACGTTTTTTGTCGGCGACGAGGTTCAAAACGAGGTCTTGCCCGGAATGTTTACCTATTCGATGGGCTTCGGAATAAGCTCGTGCGGAAAGATGTACCGTTTATCAAAAATTAAAGAATTAAACCTGAAATTTAAATCCGAAAAAGAGATTATTTCCGAGGACGCCTATTTTATTTTGGAGCTTTTCTCTCAAATAAAGAGCGTTTCGATTATAAAAGAGAGTCTGTATTATTATTATAAGCGGAGCAATTCGCTCACTCGCACCTATAAGGCGGACAGGCAAAAGCAGAACGATGTTTTTCTTATAAAGTGCGTCGAGCTTGCCCGACAAAACAATCTTTCGCGACAGGTTATAAATCACGTTACCGCAAGGTATCATATGTATTCGATAACGGCGATGAAGCAAATCGTTGCCGCCGAATTACCCTTGAAAGAAAAGCAGACTGAGTTAAACAAGATTTTTAAAAGCAATGTGCTCAGGAAAAGCCTAACGGCCGACGTTATAAAGCTTCATAATAAAATGCTCGGCCTGTTTTATACACTGCTAAAGCACAAATGCTATTTTGCCTGCAAAATAATTTTATTTTTAAAACGAAATTAGTATTAAGGAGAACGATTTTCTGTGGATAAGAGTTCAGCAGGAAAATTATATATAAAAAAGAGAACCGTCTCGGAGTGGATGATGCTATTCATCTTTTTCTTCCCCGCTGCGCAGGCCTTTTTGACGGAGCTGTTGCCGATACCCGATGCGATCAAGTTCCTATGCGACGGCTTCTTGGTTTTGCTGTTGCTGAAGCTGTTTTCGCAACGCTTCACGAAGATAGACAATTATTCAATGCCGTTCGTCGTTATTGTGGGTCTGTTCTTCTTCATTACCCTCGTCGGGTATTTGTTTAATTATCAATCGGTGTTTTACTATTTATGGGGATTGAGGAATAATATCAGAATGTTCGTTGCATTCTTTGCGTTCGCATATCTTGCGGATTGGGAGGACGCAAAGGGCTGGATCAAAGCTTTAGATGTTTTATTTGTCATAAACTTTGCGGTTGTAATTCTTCAATATTTTTCAGGCTACGGTCAGGACTATATCGGCGGAATTTTCGGCACGTCAAAGGGCTGTAACGGAAGCCTGCTGATTTTCCTTTGCATCGTCTTTGCGAAAACGATCCTTTCCTTTATGAGAGGTGAGGAAAAGATGAGCAAATGCATATTTGTTTCGGTTGCGTCACTGCTTGTTTCGACCTTGTCCGAGCTGAAGATGTTCTTCATTTTGTTTATTTTAATCCTTTTTATGGCAAGCTTCATGACGGCGCATTCGATAAAAAAGACATTGTTCTTTGCGTTCGGTGCGGTGTTGGTTGTGCTTTTCGGTACACTGCTTACCGTCCTTTATAAGGACTTTACGGATTTTCTTTCCTTTGACAGCCTGATAAAGGCGTTGACCGACACGGGATATGCGACCGATGAGGACATTGGCAGATTTACCGCCCTGCCCGTTATCTCGCAGAGATTTTTGCCCGGCTTTTTCAGAAAGCTGTTCGGCTTAGGCCTCGGTAACTGCGACAGCTCGTCGCTCAGTATGTTCAATACGCCGTTTTTCGAATCTCATCAAACGGTTCACTATTCGTATTTTTCGTATGCATTTTTGTTCTTGGAAACAGGCTTTGTCGGACTGGCATTGTATGCTTCGTTTTTCGTCGCTTCGTTTTTCGTTTCAAGAAAGCTGAAAAAGCTGGAAATGGCAGACGAATTTGCTTGTCAGATGAGCATTATACTTTCGGTGATAAGCCTGATACTTTTGGTTTACAATTCCTCTTTGCGCATGGAGATCGGATTTATGCTGTTCTTTGTTTTGGCATTGCCGATTATTTCCGCCAATGAGCAAAGAGAAAGTGATGATGTTTATATATAATCGTTTGTAAAAATGCAAACAAAGGAGGCAAAAACGATGAGAAGAGTGTCAAAAAGAATTATATCTCTCTTTTTGGTATTAGTGATGCTTCTCGCCATGATACCTGCCGGTACTGTTTTGGCAAGTGCCGCGTCGGGTTCGCTGGACATGACCGCCGAAGGACTTACCGCAACTTATGCGGGTGACGGCACATGGACCGGCGGCGGAAATGTGGCGCACGGCACTGTTACCGGTAAGGGCTCGCTTTTCAAGCAGTCGCAGAGCGGCTCTCTTACCTTCACTAACACCAGAAGTCAAGCCGGATATATTTCTTTTGATTACAAAATCACAGAGAACACCGGATCGGTTACCATTGCCGGTAATACCGTTACGGGCAGCGGCTCTTATGCGCCGTCCGCAGCTTTGGGCAGCGGTGAAACGGTTCAGGTTGTTATCAAATCCGGTAAGGGTAACGACAAAACAACGTCGATTGAGCTTACGAATATCAATCTTGTTGTTGACGTCAGTGCCACGACCACCTTTAAAGCACCGATCAACGGTTCCTATACCGTCAACGGTGAGTCTATCACAAAGGACACAGCCAAAACGCAGTCCTCAACGGTAGCATATAAGCTTGTTGCAAAGCCTGCAACGGGTTATAACTTTATCGGTTGGTACAGCTCGGCAATCAACGGATATTTCGATTACAACAGTACAACAACTCTGAATGTTGAAAGCGATACCGTTGTTTACCCTGTTTTTGTCAGCTCGTCAATGGCTGTATTTCAGGTCGGCTTCAATCTTTACACCGATTTGAATAAGGCGAATGCCGCCGCAGAGGCGGATTCGAGCAAGCAGATTGTGCTCTCGCACAGCGGTATTCTTGCCGCCGGCACATACAAGATTTCAAAGGGAGTTAATCTGTTGATTCCCTTCGATTCTGCCAATACGGCCACCTTCGGCGACGAGCCCGAATGCACAATGACATATGCTGCCCCGACCATGTACTCATGTCTTACCATGGCGGACGGTGCGGTTATCAACTGCTACGGTAATATCAATGTCAACGCAACCCAGCTTGCTTCGTCAACAAGAACCGCAGGCAGAGTCTGCGGCGCTTACGGTGCAATTCAGATGACCTCCGGCTCTCAGATTAAACTGAAGAGCGGTTCGGCACTCTATGCCTACGGCTACATCGGCGGCGAAGGACTTGTTTGGGGCGAAAGCGGAAGCAAGGTATATCAGTTCATGCAGATTGAGGACTGGCGAGGAGGTAACGATTCCTCTTCATTGCTTTCTTCATTGAAAAACAACTCGTTCCTTTTCTCTCAGTATTATCTTCAGAACGTTGAGGCCGAGCTTCGTATAGACAGCGGTTGCACCATGTACGGTACCGCCGCAATCGCCGCAGGCTTGGGCAGCTCGAAATCACCGAGCCAGGCCTGCGCCGCAATCGTCGGCAAGGATGAGGGTATGTTCCATATCACAAGCGGTTATGCCACACTGAAGTATGACGCAACGACAGACAGAATGACGCTCGATTTCTACGGTGACCTTGTAACGGACGCTATCAGTATGTCGATTAAGCTCACTGTTGTTTCTTCGTCAATGAATACCGCCGATTACATTCTCGCTCTTCCGATGAACTATACCATAAATATTAAATCGGGCAGTAATGTTACATTTGCTCAGAAGTTTAAGCTTCTTCCCGGTACGGCTATCAATGTTGAAAAGGGTGCGACGGCAATCGTTTCCTCGGGCGGCGCAGTTTACCTCTATGACGTTGACGACTGGATGTCGGGCACATACACTTACAATAAGAATATTTTCCAGTTACCCTATGTATTTGCGAAAAAGGGCGCTCCCGTTACTCGCAGTGTAAAGGAAAATTCCGTTCTCAGGGTTGACGGAACGTTGATCGCAAACGGCCCGATATATTCAACCAAATCCGTCACAAACGGCGGCGATGCCGTTATCAAGGGTAAGGGCGTGTATGTTTCGAATGTTCACGGCTCGACAGACCTTAAAGAGGTCACCGGCTCGAACACCACGCTTAAAACCATCGCCTGCGTTCCCGTCAGGGGCACGATCGCAGGACACAGCGGATACAACAGCTTTGCTATCGGCACATACCGCTCGTTGAACGGAAACTGCTGGTATCAGAGAGCAGTTACGGCTAACGGCTTTACTGTCGTTTCGGGCGGCGTTCAGGACGGCGTAAACGTTTATGTTGCCGACACAAAGGACGCAACCGTTACGCTCGTTCTCACAACCGAACAGCCGTGCGTTACGCTTCCCACAAACGCTAAGGTTGCCGTAAGCGGCAATAAATATACATTGACCGAGATTAAAAGCAATGTTACGATCGTCGCAAAACAGCATAATCCGGTTGTTTCTGTTCCGGCAAAGGCTCCCGACTGTCTTAACGGCGGCTATACGGCCGAAGAAAAATGCTCGGTCTGCGGCACGGTCGTAAGCCCCTCGGTAAGTGTTCCGGCAACGGGACACAAGGAGGAGATTATCCCCGGAAAAGAGGCCACATGTACGGAAAACGGCTTGACCGAGGGCAAGAAGTGCTCTGTTTGCGGTGAGATCATCGTCGCTCAGGAGGTCATTAAGGCACACGGCCATTCCGAAAAAACCGTTCCCGGAAAAGCTCCGACCTGTACGGAGAACGGCCTGACCGCCGGCAAGGTTTGCTCGGTCTGCGGTGCCGTTATAGAAAAGCAGGAGATTATTCCGGCTACCGGCCATACCTATACGACGGTTGTTACCGCTCCGACTTGCGAAGAGGACGGATACACCACCCATACCTGTGCCTGCGGTTACAGCTATGTTGACAATATCGTTAAAGCAACGGGACACAGCTATACAATCACGGTGGACGGCACATACAAGGCTCCGACCTGTACCGAGGATGGAAAGGAAGCGGATCTTAAATGCGCAAAGTGCGGCGCCGTTAAAAAGGGTGCGGTTATTCCTGCCAAGGGTCACGATGAGGTGATTGATGCGGCGGTTGAGCCTACCTGCACCAAGGACGGTCTTACAGAGGGTCGTCACTGCAAAACCTGTAACGAGGTTATCGTTGCGCAGAAGGTTGTTAAGGCGCTCGGACATGATTATGTTGCGGTTGTAACGCCTCCGACATGCACACAGGACGGCTACACGACACACACCTGCTCACGCTGTCATGACAGCTATGTTGATTCGCACGTTGACAGCACGGGCACCGAGCACAGCTACGATTCAACAAAGGTTTACGAGCCGACCTGTACCGAGGACGGCTACACCGTTAAAATATGTTCAATTTGCGGACATGAGTTGAAGCTGGAGGACACGATCGTTCCGGCATACGGCCACAAGTTTACATACGAGGTTGTTGAGCCGACCTGCACAACGGGCGGTTATACGGTTCGCAAATGTACGGTTTGCGGATACAGCGACACGGTCGATAAGGTTGACGCCTTGGGTCATGACTTTACCTCGGTTGTAACCGAGCCGACCTGTACCGAAAAGGGATATACAACGCTCACATGTAAACGTTGTAACCATACGGAAATTCCCGAGGAGTCGTATGTACCGGCACTCGGACACAAATACGTCGGTGTTGTAACAACTCCGGCAACCTGCACCGAAAACGGTGTCATGACATACACCTGTCATTGCGGCGACAGCTACACCGAGATTATCCCGGCGACAAATCACAGCTATGACGGGGGCGTTGTAACCGCTCCGACCTGTCATGAGCGCGGTTACACGACCTATACTTGTAAAAAATGCGGACACACATATCAGGGCAACTTTGTCGAAGCTCTCGGCTGTGAATTCGGCGATTGGGTAATCGTCAAGAATGCAACCTGCACCGAGAACGGACTTAAGAAGAGAACCTGTATTCGCGGTGACCGCTATGAAACAGAGGTTATTCCGGCTACCGGCCACAGCTATACGGCGGTTGTTACGGAACCGACCTGCACCGAAAGAGGATATACAACCTATACCTGTCACTGCGGTCACAGCTATGTATCCGACTATACGGACGCAAGCGGACATAAGCTTGTAATTGATCCCGCCGTTGCACCTACCTGCACCGAATCGGGACTTACCGAGGGTAGTCACTGCTCCGTTTGCGGCGAAATTATCGTTGAACGTCAGACGGTTGCGGCACTCGGACATTCCTTCGGAAAATGGACTGTATCCAAGGTGGCAACCTGTACCGAAAAGGGTGAAGAGGAACGTTATTGCACCGTTTGCGGTATCAGAGAAGCAAGAGAGCTTGCAATGCTTCCGCATACTCCGGTAATTGATGCGGCGGTAGCTCCGACATATTCATCAACAGGACTTACAGAGGGCAGTCATTGCTCAAGCTGTAACGAAATCCTTAAAAAGCAAGAGGTTGTTGCCAAGCTCAAGCTTAACTGGGATACCTTTAAGCTTGCAATGTCTCAGCTTGAGGGCTATGCGAGCGACTACGCCAAGAACAACCCTGGTAAGGATCCCACAAAGCTTATGCTCAACTTCATCCGTACCGGTATCGACCGTTACAACGATGACGATTGGGTAACAATGGCAGGTGCCGAGGAAACCGTTTTCGTCAACGAGGTTATCGCAAAGGACGAAATCAACGGCACTATCGCTTATGCGCTTCGTGAGATCGATTATCTTGAAATAACAATGCCGAACGGCGAAAAAATGGTATTCGACCATCTGTTCGGTTCGTTGAATATTTCAAGCAATAAGAACTATACTCAGTCAAACACAGACTTCGGCAGCTGGGCAGGCGATATTTGCGACTTGATGGAATATTCAAATCCGAGAGTAAAAGCAACAGAGCTTGACGCAATGACCGAAGAAATCAAAACAAAATATTTCGGCGTTGACGATGTTGAGGAAAGCGGCTTCGGCTATGACGATATCAGAACCGACCTTGATGCCTTCTATATCGTTTACCAAATCACATCGGGCGCTTCATCGCTCAGCGAGATTTTTGAAAGCTACTATAACGAGGAGCTTTCGATGCGTTCAAGAGCGGCGTTCTTCCTGAACAACCGCTTCCCGGGCAGCCTGACAAATGCCGAGGTTCGTCAGTCGATTTTCACGACTTACAGAGATCACCTTTTGATTCAGCTTCTTGAATCGGGCAGGGGACTTTCGGGCCTTGATACCCTCAGAGAGGCTTGCTGTTACGCATTTGCCGATTATCTTTATAATCTGGCAAAGGACGATCTGGTAGCTCCCGAGAAACCCGATAAGCCGACAGATGACCCGAACAAGCCGGATATTTACAGCGTATTCTCTTCGAAGGATTCGATGCTTGCTCCGGGTATAACGCAGAACATCAGCTATGCTGTCGATTCGAACGGCGAGCAGATGGTATACTATATGTCAAAGTCGGACATCAACAGAAGCGATGTCAATATCTACGCAAACTATGCAAACAATGACGCTTCTTCATGGGCATTGTCAACTGTCAGCGAGCAGATGGCCGCCGCTCAGAAAAAGCATTCCAACCCCAACGACCCCGATAACTATATTGAAAATTACAATGCGGTTGTCGGCACAAACGCCAACTTCTTCAACATGGGTACAGGTCAGCCGCTCGGCTTGCTTGTTATGAACGGCAAGGAGTATACCCCCATTTACACGAAGGAAAGAGAATATAATTTCTTTGCTATCCTCAAGGACGGCACACCGGTTATCGGAGAAGCCTCGGAATATAACAAATACAAGAACAATATTCAGGAGGCTGTCGGCGGTGCGGAAATCCTTGTTAAGGACGGTGTAAATCAGTTCATCGGCAAAACAAGCGAAAAGATGCCGAGATGCTGCGTCGGTATTACGGCGGACGGACAGATTATAAATCTTGTACTTGACGGACGTCAGTATCCGTATTCGGTCGGCGCAACGTATTATGAGGTTGCACAGATTCTCATTGACGCAGGCTGTGTGGACGCTATGGAGCTTGACGGCGGCGGATCCGCAACCTATGACGCAAAGCAGGAGGGCTCGGACGAGGTAACCGTTGTTAACCGCCCGTGCGACAGCGTGGAGCGTTCCGTAAGCTCATCACTTGTAATCGTTTCCACGGCTGTAACTTCAAAGGAATTTGACCACGCTATCGTTAACACCGCAACGGACTACCTGACCGTAGGTTCTTCCTTCGATGTTTCGCTGACAGGCGTCGGTGCGGCAGGAAATATGACCGAGATTCCGAAGAACGCAACACTCCGACTTTCCGATGAAACAGTCGGCACTCTCAACGGTAATAAATTTACCGCCGTTGCAAAGGGCAAGGTCGATATTCAGGTTGTGGTTGACGGAAAGGTTGTCGGAAGCAAAACAATCGAGGTTATCACAAGACCCACGGCTCTCAGCTTTACAAAGGATAATATCAACGTGATTTACGGCGTTGCTGAAGAGCTTCCGCTTGTTGCAACATACAAGAACAATCCCGTAACGTTCAACACGAACGATATCATCTTTGAAATGACCAATGATCTGGCAGGTGTAATGAACGGCTTCTCGTTCACCGGTAACGAAGCTTCGGGCGTTCGTAACGTTACCGTAACCGCTAAGGTCAAGACCGATGTCAATGTTAGCGCCAATATTTCCCTGCGCCTTTACAAGGCAGACGAAAGCATTTTCGATTTCGAAAAGGCAACGGCAGGTAACGAGTCCCTCGCATGGAACAGATCTGTTTCGAACTCTTATACAATCGACAACAAGCTTTACTATAAGGTAGATACAAACAAGGATTCTGTCGCTTCGTATGTATTTGCCATTGATATGAAATCGATTACCGCACCTGCACGCTTACAGCCCTTGATGGAATATCTCAACGGCTTTGCTGGCAACGTCGGTGAAAATGCTACCCCATGGGATTATCTTCTCGCTTTGGGCGGACGTGTAAGCGACCTTACAAATGTTACCGTTACGGCGAAATTCCCCGAGGGAGTAGATGTCGATGTTGAAAATCTGAGGTTTGTAAACGACTTCTTCAAGATCTCGTCATACAAATACGACGAAGCCACGCATACGCTTACAATCGTATGCAAGTGGACAAGACAGACTGAGGGTATCGATCCGTCAACGGCAAACTCGATCGGTATTCTCTCCGGTGTTAAGATTACACCGAAGAAGAACGCCCAAAAGGATAAGGACGGATTGATCAATATTGATGTAACGGGTAATGTCTCTTACGATATTTATCTTGATACAACACAGCTTTACAAGTTCGCAAAGGATCCGGAAAATCAGAAGAAATACGGCATTTATGAGTATATCAATCCGAATGATCCGGAGGACGCAGGCGGACACTTCTCCGACACATATGTTACGTTTGAGGATCACTTCTCACTTGACGAAAAGCCCCTCAACGGTTGGATAAGCCCGAACGGTGAACAGTTCTATTACTATGTGAACAACAAAAAGGTCACGGGTATTTACTGCGCACCCGATCAGGACGGTTCGGACAAGAGCTATTATTACAGCTTCGATAACGACGGCGCTTGCACAGGCAAGCTGACAGGTCTTTTCTATGACAATACCGCAAAGGCTTACCGCTATGCCCGTCACGGAGAGCTTCAAAAGGGCTGGGTAATGATAGACAACAGCTGGTACAACTTCGAAAATTCATATAACGCACAGACCGGCTCAAAGGCATTCGGCAGTGTAACTTATGAATTTGAGGATAACGGACGCCTGAAGCACGGCGTTTGGGCAAAGACTGTTTTCGGTACAAAGTATTATTACGGCCCGGGTTGCTACAACAGGGGCTGGGCTACAATCGACGGCAACAGGTATTACTTCGAGAACGGTTACCGCTACGAAGGCTACCGCATGATATTCAAGGCAAATGTACGTTATTGGTACGATTTCGGTGATGACGGTATTTGCAAGGATGAGGTTGTTCCCACAGGCTTCTATGAGGACGAAAAGGGTCTCAGCTATGTAATCGACGGCATTGGTGTATACGGCCTTTATAAGATTGACGGCAGTTACTACTGCTTCGATTATTACGGTTATGCAAGAAAGGGCTTCGTCAACGTGGGCGAATCGCACTGTGATCTGAATCCCGGCAATTATTACTTCGGCGACGATTACAAGGCTGTTAACGGCATTGCAAAGAATCAGAATGGCGACTTGGTTTATTACAGAAACGGTCGTCCGGCAATGGTAGGTCTTGTTGAGGTTGACGGCGACTACTACTTCGCAGGCGGTGCAAACGGTGAAGTTTCCATCAACAAAAAGCAGTACACATGGGCGAACACCACTTCGATTCCGAACGGAACCTACGAATTCGGCCCCGACGGCAAGATGCTCAACGGCATTGTCGAAAAGGACGGAACTCTCTACTACTACGAAACAGGAAAGTCGAAGATGGCAGGTCTTGTCATGGTTGACGGCGCTTACTACTTTGCAGGCGGTGCAAACGGCGAGGTTTCGGTAAACAAGGTTCAGTATGTATGGCAGGATAACGGAATCAAGCTCGAAAATCCCAACTGCGAGTTCGGTGCCGACGGCAAGATGCTTGACGGTATCGTAAACAAGAACGGTACGCTCTACTACTATGTAATGGGCAGACCGAAGATGGCAGGACTTATCGAGGTTGACGGCGCTTATTACTTCGCAGGCGGAGCAAATGGCGAGATTTCGGTAAACAAAGTCCAGTATGTATGGCAGGATAACGGAATCAAGCTCGAAAATCCCAACTGCGAGTTCGGTGCCGACGGCAAGATGCTTGACGGTATCGTAAACAAGAACGGTACGCTCTACTACTATGTAATGGGCAGACCGAAGATGGCAGGACTTATCGAAATTGACGGCGATTACTACTTCGCAGGCGGAGCAAACGGCGAGCTTGCCGTAAGCAAGGTTCAGAATGTTTGGAAAGCCAACGGTATCAGCCTTTCAAACCCGAACTGCGAATTCGGTGCCGACGGTAAGATGCTTAACGGCATTATCGAAAGAGACGGTAAGCTTTATTACTACGAAATGGGCAGACCGAAGGCGGCAGGACTTGTTGAGGTTGACGGCGACTACTACTTCGCCGGCGGCGAAAACGGTGAAATACTGGTCAATGTAAAGCAATACACATGGGCAAACAGCACGTCGCTTCCGAACGGAACATATGAATTCGGCGCAGACGGCAAGATGCTCAACGGTATTGTCGAAAAGGACGGCACGCTTTATTACTACGAAATGGGTAAAACCAAAACCGCAGGCCTTATTCAAATCGACGGCGACTACTATTTCGCAGGCGGTGCTAACGGTGAAATTACCGTTAACAAAAAGCAGTATGTATGGCAGAGCAACGGCTTATTGCCCGAGGATAACTACGAGTTTGGTGCCGACGGCAAGATGCTCAACGGCTTTGTCACAAGGGACGACGGTATTTACTATTACGATACAGGTAAATACGGCAGAGTCGGTTTGAACCTGATTGACGGTGATTACTACTTTGTCGGCTATTACGGTAAGCTGTATACTAACGGTACTTACTATGTATGGGAAACCAACGGTTACTCAATTTGTATGAACTATACATTTGACGAAACCGGTAAGCTGGTGAAATAATCATGAAATGGGGCTGTCGCATTTAGCGCAGAGCAAAACGGTTTCTGCATCTAAATACGACAGCCCTATTGGAGTATTCTAAAGCAAAAAGCGTAAAAATAATTTTGGAAGATTGATTTTAATGAAGAATGCCAAGGTATTTACAAATGCAAAGTGGATTATAATTTGCAAAATCATTCAGTCGGTTTTGCAGCTTTTGGTCGGTATGTTAAGCGCCCGTTATCTGGGCCCGTCTAACTACGGTTTGATTAACTATGCCGCCTCAATAACCGCTTTTGCAATGCCGATTATGAAAATGGGACTTGACGCAACGCTTGTCTTTGAATTGGTAAAAAATCCGAAGCAAGAGGGCAGGGTGCTCGGCACATCGTTGGGCATGAATGTTATATCCTCGTTTTTGAGCATAATCGGCGTTTCGTTTTTTGCTTATTTGGCTAACCCCGACGACCGACAAACTCTCATTGTCTGCGTTGTATATAGTCTCTCGGTTTTCTTTGCGGCGCTGGAAATGATTGAATACTGGTTCCAGTATAAATTGCTTTCCAAGTATTCGTCTGTGGTTATGCTTATTTCCTATGTTGCCGTTTCGGCTTATAAGATATTCCTGCTCGTAACGCAAAAGAACGTAGTTTGGTTTGCTTTTTCTCATTCGATCGAATACGGCTTGATCGCATTTTGTCTTATATTACTGTATTTCAGAAAAAGCGGTGATAAGCTGGTTTTCTCGTTCAGTCTTGCAAAGGACATGTTTTATAAAAGTAAATATTACATTTTTGCGTCGATATTGGTTGTTGTTTTTCAGAATATTGACAAGCTCCTGCTTACCGAGCTGTCGGGTACCGAATCAACGGGCTATTATTCCGCCGCAGTAACCTGCACGGTGATAACGCAGTTTGTATTTACGGCTATCATAGACTCGTTCAGACCGGAAATTTTGAAGCAGAAGAAAGAGGACGAAAAAGAATACGAAACATCGCTTATTTCTCTTTACAGTATAGTTATATATCTGTCATTGCTTCAGAGCGTGGCTTTCACCGTGTTTGCAAAGCCGATTGTCTATGTCATGTACGGCAAGGATTTCATGCCCACCGTGAAGATACTGCAAATCCTGATTTGGTATTTTACCTTTTCCATTATCGGCACGGTTCGAAACGTCTGGATTTTGGCAGAGGACAAGCAGAAGTACCTGTGGGGAATAAACCTGATGGGTGCGGCGTTCAGTGCGATCCTCAACTTCATTTTGATTCCTCATTTTGATGCGATAGGTGCCGCAATAGCGTCGTTCTTTACTCAGCTTTTCACGAATTTCATCTTAGGCTTCATCTTAAGACCGTTAAGGCCGAACAACAGGCTTATATTGAAATCCTTGAATCCGAAGATATTCTTTGCGAATATAAGCTCGATAGTGAAAATGCTGTTGAAAAGACAATGATTTTGCATACAGAGCTGTCAAAGGCAGGGGTGAAAAATGGACATTAAAAAGAAAAAAAGGCTGATGACAGCGGGGATTATCCTCTGCGCCGCCGTGTTTGTTTTCTCGGGTGTAATACTTGCTCGGGAATACATCGACCAAAAAAGAAGAGCCGAAGCCTTTGAAAGGGTTGCAAGTCTGGTTGAAACCGACGGTGAAAACGGCTCGGCGGCGAACGACTCGGAGCAGGATGCGAATAAAGCCGCCGCTTACAATAAATATTCGAAGGTATACGCTCAAAACAACGATTTTATCGGCTGGATCACGGTTCCGGATACCCGAATCAACTACCCTGTTATGCAGTCAAAGAACAATCCGAATTTTTATTTGTACCATGACTTTGAAAAGGCGTACAGCAAATTCGGAGTGCCGTTCATGCAGGAAAACTGCGATGTTGCGACCTCCGATAACCTGATAATGTACGGCCATAATATGTATAACGGCAGTATGTTCACCGATCTTTGCAAGTATATTGACGAGGACTTTTACCGTGATCATAAGTACATTCGCTTTGACACCATGGAGGGCTTCGGTGAATACGAGGTCATTGCCGCCTTCAAGACGGTGGCTTACTCCGATGATGGGTTTAGATACGATCGCTTTGTCCGAGCCGAGCGAAAGGAAGATTTTGACGAATACGTTGCCAAGTGCAAGAAGCTGTCGTTCTATGATACGGGCGTGACCGCCAAATACGGCGACAAGCTCATAACGCTCTCAACCTGCGAGTTTTCAAGGCAAAACGGACGCATGGTTGTTGTTGCGAAGAAGGTCAATGACAGGTTTGAAACAATATCATAACGAATAAGGCACAGCAGAATTTGTGAACTGATGTGCCTTAATTTATTGTTAAAGAATATCAATAACCTTTTTTATATCCGATTCGATGCAGATTGCCTGCTTTTCGATTTCCGAGGGACAAACCGCATCGCCGTAGTTTACGCACGCATATGTTGCCTTCGGATTTTTTGCCGTCATCTGCGTGCACAAACAACGGCGATTTGAAGCAAGTTAAGTACGGTAATAACGATTATGTTGACTACACCTACGATGATTACGGCAACATTTCCGCAATTTCGCAGAACGGAACGAAGAATTTCACATGGCAGTATGACTCAACAGGAAATCTGTACTCTCACGAAGACTTAGTCAACAATCAGCGCTTCGTTTATACCTACGATTCAACAGGCAGGCTTGTCCGCCAGCAGGTTCTGGATAACAGCAAAAAGAATATTTACAGCTCTCAGTACGGCTATGACCTCAACAACAATGTTTCAAGGTTCGCTTCGTCGGCGGGCGGCGTGAGCGTGACCGAAAACTTTGAGTACGGCAAGGATAATCTTGCTTCAAAGTACACCTACCCGTCCGGCAAGACAACGACCTATACATATGACGGGCTTATGAGACGAATCAAGGCATTGACAAATACGAGTGTCAATATCGACCATCAGTATGCATATCTCGCTTCGGCTCGAGGCAATACCGTCAAGTCAACTAAAATCGGCTGGGAACATATAGGTAATTATATTTACGGATATACATATGATGCAAACGGCAACATAACGAAGATAACCCGCAGGGATAAGACCGTTGCAAACTCGGCGTATGAACCTCAACAGCAGTTCGCTTATGATGAATTAAATCAGCTTATCCGTGCCGATGACCTTGCAAAAAATCGCACGGAGGTGTATACTTATGACAACGGCGGCAATATTCTGTCAACGACGGTATATCCGCTGACGTGGGGCAGTCTGAGCGGCGTTACGGCGACAGATACGACTACATACACCTACGGCGACAGCAACTGGAAGGACAAGCTGACGGCATACGGCGACACGCCGATAACCTACGATGCGATAGGAAATCCGCTGACATACAGGGGTTATACGCTCACATGGCAGAACGGCAGACAGCTTGCGTCGATGAAATACGGCGCGATCAACATCGGCTTTACTTATGACGTAGACGGATTGAGAACATCAAAAACCATTCCCAATGTCGGTTTGGAGCACAAATATTACTATGTCGGCGATCGCTTGCAGTATGAAACACTCGGCGGAAGCAGTGCTTTGTGGTATTTCTATGATGCGGACGGAAATCCGTCGGGAATAAGGTATAAAGATAATAGCGGCACAGTAAACGATTACTATTTTGTCTGCAACTGGCGAGGCGACGTAATTCAAATCTACAACGCTTCGGGTACATTGGTTGGAAGCTACACCTACGACGCATGGGGCAGAGTAACCGAAAATGCCACATCAGCCGATACGGAGAATATAACCGAGACCAATCCGATCCGTTATCGTGGTTATTACTACGATACAGAGACCAGACTCTACTATCTCAAGAGCAGATACTATGACCCGGCAGTTAAAAGGTTCTTGAATGCAGACGGTTATGTTCAAACGGGTGATGGATTGCATGATAAAAATATGTTTGCTTATTGCTTGAATAATTCGGTGAATTTAAGTGATCCAACCGGAAAGTTTGCATGGATAGTTGTAGGTGCGCTTGTTTTTATTGGAGTGGTTGGAGTGGCTGGTGGAATTTTAGGATACAAGTCTAACGAAAAGTTGATAAATAAGCCTAAAACAAAGCAAGGCAGTTCAAATTACAATAAGCCAAACAGTTCTAACAATAATCAAAAAACAAAAACCAACAACTCAAATAAAAGCAATTCACATAATCAAAACGGTGGCTCGGCATCTTATAATGCAGGAACGCCTGAACTAACTTCAAAGGATAGAGCAATGAATGCTTATATTGGCGCAACACTTGGAATAGCTGTAGCTGGAACGGTATTGGCATTGATTGGTGCTGGGGTGGCAATAGGAGGAGCTGTAGCATTGGGAGCACAACTCGCTGCAATTGGATGCTTAGCTTTTAATGCAGAAGCCATTATTTTTGCTCCGTTTTATGGTGTTGAGATGGAACCTATTGATTGGGATTACGGATACTAATCGAAGCTTAACAAAATTTTTTATTAGTTTTTGCAACTAAAAAACAAGGAGGTAAGATAAATGATTGAATTTAATGGGTATCTTACAGGAGCACCAAAAAAATTCCTTTTTAAAAAGCTTATTAGCTGTTTTCAAAATGCTACGGTTTTTGCCTTCACAATGGTTTTGCCTTTTATTATTTTGTTGGTTAAAACTTTTGAGGCACTTTCTATATTGTACCTATATTTGGCATTTTTTTTGTGTCTTATGATAGTATATCGCATTATAATACCTAAAGCGAGTAAATCGGCAATTCCTAAAAGAATATATATAATGGATGATAAAATGGTTTGTATCGCTGATAATTTAACCGAGAACAGATCCGTAGAATTAGTTAGAAAGGTTTTTGATTACGGGGAATTTTACTTTATATCTTTTTATTTTGGAAAAATCAGTTGCTATTTTATTTGTCAAAAGAGCTTGTTAACACAAGGAACTATCGAGGACTTTGAAAAGCTGTTTGACGGTAAAATAGTAAGAAAAAAATGAAAACAGATAAAGTGCCGCAAAGTCGGCAGAAACTTTCTTGGCTCCCTTGTAGGGAAGTTGGACACGGCTTGACCGTGACTGAGGGGTTTATAAAAAATTCGCAGAAATAAATCCAGCCTCCCCTTGTTGCAAGGGGAGGGGGACCGCTTGCGGTGGTGGGGATAAAGACGAGCTGACAACGGCGGCAATATTCTGTCAACGACGGTTTATCCGCTGACGTGGGGCAGTCTGAGTGGCGTTACAGCGACAGACACTACGACATATACCTACGGCGACAGCAACTGGAAGGACAAGCTGACGGCATACGGCGACACGCCGATAACCTACGATGCGATAGGAAATCCGCTGACATACAGGGGTTATACGCTCACATGGCAGAACGGCAGACAGCTTGCGTCGATGAAGTTCAGAACGATAAATATTGGCTTTACTTATGACGTTGACGGATTGAGAACATCGAAAACTATTCCCAATGTTGGTTTGGAGCACAAATATTACTATGTTGGCAACCGCTTGCAGTATGAAACACTCGGTGGAAGCAGTGCTTTGTGGTACTTCTACGATGCGGACGGAAACCCGTCGGGAATTCGCTACAAGAACGGCGACAGCATAAACGATTATTATTTCGTTTGCAACTGGCGAGGAGACGTAATTCAAATCTACAACGCCTCAGGCACATTGGTCGGAAGCTACACCTACGACGCATGGGGCAAAGTAACCGAAAACGCCACATCAGCCGATACGGAGAATATAACCGAGACCAATCCTATTCGCTATCGTGGTTACTACTACGATACAGAAACGAGATTGTATTATGTAAATTCTCGTTATTATGATCCGGCGGTTAAACGTTTCCTTAATTCCGATGATGAGCTTCTTTCCGCAACATCGCCTGAGACACTTACCGATAAAAATTACTTTGCTTACTGTGACAATAATCCGGTTTCACGAACAGACGGAGAAGGTACTATTTGGCATATCGTTGTAGGTGCTGTAATAGGAGGAGCTTTAAATTCTATTGATGATGTGGTTAATGTTGTGAATACATATAAATCTGGTGGATCCGATGAAGAAAAAACAAAAGCGTGGGTTCATTTGGGGTTGTCTTTTGCATCAGGAGCTGTAAGTGGAGGATTGGCAATGAGCGGTGTAGGTCCTGCAGCTTCAATTTCAATAAATGCTGTTGTTTCTCTGGGTGATGAAGGTATAGATCAACTTATAGATAAGGAATTTAATGCCAAGAATTTGATTGTTGCTGGAATTGAAGGAGTCTTAGGTGGTATTGATACAGGTGGTTCTGTTGCGAGATCAGCCAGAAAAGCCGGTTTGGAGACTGTCAGAAAAACATCTACAACCGCTAGAAATGTTTTTAAAAACAAAGGTTTTAAATCAGCGGCTAAAGCTTATGCAAGGAAAGCGTCAAAGCAGGCTGCCAGATATGTAAAAAATACAAAACCATTATCAATTCAGTTGCTGAAAAATGCAATAGGAACGTTAGCGACTTATTTAGCGAAAAAGAGTTGGAGCAAAATTTATAAAAAATGGTTTAGATAAGGGTTGATTCAATGGATTTATTTTCAGAAATTTTTTCAAACCGTTGGTTACATTTAATTGGCTATTTCTTTTATTTTTTAGCCTTTACAGGTATGAGCAATGAAATTATGTATTTCTTTTTCTTTGCCGACAAGACAAAATCATTCAGAAGAAAATATAAGAAAGAGCACAGCCTCTTTTATAGATTTTTTTTGGGATTTGTATTTCATAATGAATATATGAGAATGTCAAAATTTTATAAATATATTGTTAAGTATTATATTTTATATTTTTCATCGGCTGTGATGTACATTTGTCTTTTCTTCTTTTCATGTTTTGTAAATGAACCAAGCCCAAATCAAATGAAATTATTTGGTTTGATTATGATTACATTATGGTTGATTCCTACTTTAATTTATATATGGACGTTGTTCCATAGCAAAAAAGAACCCGGTTTCCATTGGTTTTTGCCTACAACGTGGAGACATACAAAATTTTATATGGATTTATCGGGATGCGATAAAAAAGGACACATAAAGAAAACAAGCAAGAAAGAGTAATCCTGTTTTTTCTGTTATGGAGGGAATAATGCTTTGCGGCATTATCCTTTAAAAAAATCAATGATAGGGAATGCTTAGATTATGACGAACTTTTTAAACAGTATACCTTATGAAATTTTGATTTTTTTCACAGTAATTATAATTGCGATAATCATTTGGGGATTTTTCAAAATAAAAAAAGAAAATCCCAATGATGTCTGTTCTCGAGTTGTAATTCTTCCAATTATTCCAGCAATGATTGCATGCACATTAAAAAGTTATTGCAGGCAAAAAATCGTTAATGGTTCAATTGAGCCTTTTTCAAACATATTTTTTTGGATAAGCTATGCAGGAGTATTCAATACCGTTTCAGCGTCAACCTTTGAGGAAATTAACGTACCAGGAACAAAGTTTGAAAGCGTAAAAATCAACGGAATAAACGGAAAAATCCAGTGTACAATCGATAAAGCAACAGGTCATGTTACCAAGGCGATTTACACCAACACCGATGTGCTCAACCTCGGAGTTAAGGTCGCCGGCAGCAATTTGAACGTTAAATTTGCCCTTGCCTGTGAGAACAGCTATACAATAAAGTATTAAAAAACATGAACAGACTTTTGCCGAAATGAATCTTTTTAGCAGAAGCCTGTGTTTCTTTTGATTTTTTTGAGGTGTGAATTTTCATAAAGATTTTTTCAATATATTTAAAATCGGAAAAGAAAAAGAAGAGAAATCTTGACATCGTTTCAGGATTTCTCTTCTAAGTTTTATGTTGCTTTTTTAAAGCTTTCAATGTATGAACTTAAGATTGTATTCATACGTCGAAGAGGGGAGGCGGTTTAAGTTTTTGTCGTAAAACTGTCTTTTATAGATCTTACAGATCTTATGCCCACGGATCGGCTGCTTTGGGAGTACGCACACCTGTAAGCAGGTACTGCTCCCATAAGAACCATTTTCCGTCGCTTCCGCGTTGACGAAGTTTTATCGGACGCGGGTCGTCTGCACCGCCGCACGGTATAAAGAGCTTCATATATCCCTGCTCCTCTGCCGAAACATGATTGCTTTCGACGACTATTGTATATGGCTCGGAAGGAGTGTAGTTATTCTCGGGTGTCGAACCCGCAAAATAAGTAAACGGAAGATAGGTCTTTCCGTCACGGAAACGGTCGTTTAAAAAGGAAATTTCCATTCCGTTCAGCGGACGTGGACCTCTGAGCCAATTTAGCATTTCTGTTCCGATGTTTTTGTCGGCGGCGTATGCACACAGTGCCAGCACGGTGAGAGCGGCGGCTTGAAACGGAGTATCAAGGCTTGCCTCGGGGAGCGCCTGCATTTCGGCAAGGCTTTCGGGCAATGCGGAAAATGTAAATGTTTCCCTTTTGTTACCCACGGATTGTACGGCAGAAACAACTGCCTGCTGTGCTGTGTTTTTTAATTTATCAAAAATTCCCATTGTATCCTCCAATCTGTTTTCCTTCATACCCTTAATCGGCATTGAAGAATTTTAACAAGAGTCAGCTTTTTATTTTCCACTTTATGCTATCTTCGTGAAGTGTATAACCGCAATAAGAACAGCATCCGTTTTCATCAGGCAGGAAGTTCGCTCCGCAGCTCGGACATTCTTTTTCGGTAAAGAAATCACCGTCAGTCTTTCTTTTTTTCGGATTTCTTGCTCTTTGCAGGGTCAATTTCTTTTTAATTTTTTTTGTAAACGGCTTTTGATTTTCGGGAAGGAATGTTTTGGTTCCGTGAATTTCAGCCGTAACTTTTGTTATATCGTCTGTATTCGCAACCTTTAAAAGCTTGATTGTATCAACGCTGAAATCAAGCATATCCTTGTCGCTTTCATTTTTCAAAAAGTATTCGTTTAAGCAGGCTCGGAGGTAATTCTCTGAATATCCTACGATTTTTTTCGCAAGGTTGTCTTGCTTAACTTTTCCGTAGATAATAGGCGAGACAATCACTCCCAAAGCAAGAATCGCTGCACCGACGCCGGCCGCAAGGGAAATCTCGGTGTCCTCGATTAAATATAAGCAAAGAAAGACACATACGAAAAGTATGGAGCCGGACACGATAAGCTGTAAAAATCTTTTCAGGTTTGTACTGATAGATTCATAGATCTCGAACGACTCGGTCTGCCAATCGTAAAACTCGTTTTTAATAACGGCGCCGCAGTATTCGCAGGTAACCTGCTGACTGTCAAGCTTGACACTTGCACCGCAGGACGGGCAGGTTATTCTTAACTTATCGTTATAATAGCTTTTCTTTTTTTCTTTTTGATCGGCGAGGCGAACGTGTCTTGACTGGAGTATTCTGAGATATGAGTTTTTACGGTATATCTCATGCTGAACCGTGTTGTCTTTGGTTGACTCGAAACGCTCCAGTGTGCTGCACTTTAAAACCGATTCACGCCATTCTCTGCCATCATCGTTCCATGTTTCAAAGTCATTTTTAGGAACGGGGACAACATCAGTAACGTAAATTTTGCGGCAAAGCTTATTCCTGTTAAGTCTGTTGATTTGGCTGACGATTTTCTTTCGGAATGCCATATCCATTCTTGCCGGAAGAAGGTCTTGATCCGCTTTTCCGAGCGGTATCAGAATTCTTTCAAAGGCTTTTTTTATATCATTTCGGATTTTTGAATTCCGAAGGGGAGTGTCCTTTTTCGCAAGCAATCTTTCAAGCTTGGCCTTTTTTAAATTCTGCGGACGGTATGCCGAAAAATCTATAACAAGAATTTTATCGCCGATATAGTATGTACATAATATTGCAAAGGAAGCCGCAATTAACAGTGATACTGATAAACCCATAAAATTACCTCTGATTTATTGCTTGTCGATCATTTCGTTTTCATTTTTCTTTTTTCGGTCATCGTTCACAAGTTCGTATACCATTATAAAAACAAGGAACATACCGACAGGGATTGCCGCACAATAGAGAAGAAAATCAACAGGATTTCCCTCCGGGGTAAGTTTGTATTGTCCTTTGGAATTTTTGTAAACCTCGACAAGGATTTTATCACCTTTTCTTAATTTATCATAGGTGTACATTTTTGTGGGGTTGCTTGACCAGGCACGCTCTTCATATTTTCCCTTATAGGTTTTTCCGTCAACAACATATGAAACTTTAAATTTATATGTTGTATACTTAACATCGCCTAAATCATCTTTAGTGTCGCTGGTTGAAAAGTCATCAATAACTGCGGAAAGTTTTCGAATATCGGTTGTGTTTTTATAATCTCTGCTTTCAACTCTGCTCGAAACAATTCCGTAAATGCCGGCAACTATCAAGCTGACGCCGACGACTATAATAAATATAGTCATTTTAATATCTTTTTTTCCTTTTAATTTACTCATAACAAGATCTCCTTTTTGCAAGCAGGACTGTACCCGAAAATGCTCAGGTACAGTCCCCGAATTTTTAAGCCATAACTATCTTAAGGCTGTCAAGAAGCTCTTTAATAAACGGGTCGTCAGCTTTGATATTCTTATTATTGATTTCAAGCTTGACAAGAAGTCCCGTTGTATCCGATGTACCTCTGTTTGCATATGTAACAAAGAAGTCCTTCTCATAGTAGTCTGTTGAAACATGAATAGTCGAATAGGTGTTTTCACCGTATTTAGCATCTTTGCCGATTTCAGATTTTCCGTTTTTATAGGTCTGAAGGTTGCAAAGCTTTATCGTGTTTTCAACAGCCTCTTCCTGACTGCGAACCATGTTTCGGGCTGTAGCGGTAAGAGTCGCAATAGATGAGTATGAGCCATCCTTATAAATAAACAGAGTAACATTGCCCTTGAGCGGATTTTTTGAATCTTTACTGAAAGAATCAACCTCATATTTGTAGCCGGACGGAAGTTTAAGAGTGATAAACTCGGCGTTGATATCTGCAGGTCCGTTGCCTTCGTCACCCTTCTTCATTCCTGCCGCTGTTGTTACTTCGGCTGTCGTGCCTTCGGTCTTATCAACTGCGGGGGTGTTTCCTGTTGTGTTTTCCTTACCGTCGCCGTCAGCCTTTCCGCAAGCAAAAAGACTGAGCGAAACAGCAAAAATCATGAGTAATGCCAGGATTTTTTTCATGTTAATCGACCCTCTCTCTTTTTTAATTTTTTATTTTTTTTGAATGGGATTGCCGTCTTTGTCGGTGAATTTGCCGGTAATGATTTTTATCAGGTCAACAAGAACACCGATGCCGAAAACGCCGGCTGTGAGAATATAAAGAATACCCGATCCTACTTTACCTGCATAGAAACGGTGTGCACCGATTCCGCCGAGGAAAAGGCAGAGAAGAAGAGCTACAAGCCAATCTTTTTCGGCCTGTCCGCAATTGGCACCAACGGGTGCTACATAATCTTCAACCTGCTCGCCGTTGAGTATCTTTTTAACCTTTTCGGTCACTTCGTCAAGATACTCGCCTCTTTCAATAGGAAGATTAGCTACACCTTTTATGCCTTTTTGCATTACGCTGTTTTTGTCAACGCGCATACCGTTGACGGTCGTTTTGTTCTCCTGAATGTTTGCCATGACCTTGATTTTGTTGCCGTCCTTGACAAAGACCCAAATCGTAACATCGAGGTTCGGTTCTTTCTCAAAAGAAATGCGCTTTCCGGGGATTCCTTCTTTGATTTTGAAGGGCATTTTAAAAGCCGAAGCACGTGCGCTGAGCTTTTCGTATACCTCTTCAACGGTGGTTGAATAAGAGAGTTCAAACTCTCTCGGGGCTGTTGCCGTTGCAATTGATTTAATGTCTGCCATAGTTTTTTCCTCCAATATATTATTCCGTGCTTTTGTTTACACGGTAGGTTATGATTTTCGGCACTTTTCTGCCAAAGTGTGTAATTCATTTACCAAATCTTCGTTATATATTTCCGCATTGATTTCTTTGCCGTCGTTCATCTTAAAATAAAGATAGTATCCGCCGCCGTCGAGAACAAAGGCTTTAATTCGCGTAGGTTTATACTTCTGAGCCTGTAAAATAAGGTCCTGCTCCTTCACAACGTCAAGTATTGCCGCGGCATCCTGTGCGCTTACTTTTTTATTCTCAAATTCGACCCTTGGATTTTCATAGTCGTAGGAATAGTTTGCATCAAAAAGCCATTCTTCATTTTCTTTTTTGAGAGAATAAACATAAGAATCCGTGTAGCTCATTGACGAACAGGAAAAACTGATTACACTCACATCCGCCGCAGTGTATTTTTTCTTTGCTCCGCAGCCGAAAAGACCTATAGGTAATAACAGCATAAGCAAAAATAAGCTCGCTTTTTTAATGCAGTCTGCTCGCTTCAAATTACAAGCGTGCTCCGCATTCGGGGCAGAATTTCGGCATAGGCTGACCGTTTGCCGGGATCCATCCGCAGCTCGGGCAGCGTGAAGGCATTGCGGCAGGCTTTGCACAGCCGCAGCCTTGGCAGAATTTGCCTTCGTTGCGTGTGCCGCAGGATGAGCAAATCCAGGAAGCGTCAACTGTTTGCGGTGTAACGGGTGCAGCATTATTATAGGCGTTGCTTTGAACCTGAGCGGAAGCAGCGGCGTAGGCGGCATTTTGAACCGGGCTTCCTGTAAATCCGCCCATGTTTTGCTGCGGCTGACCGTAGCCTTGATTCATTTGATTGAAGCCTTGGTTAACGGGAGCTCCGCCTTGCTTGATTTGCTGGCAAAGCTGCATGACCTGGACAGCAGTCTCATAAGCATTCATAAGCTCCATTTGATTTCCTGAGGAAATTCCCGACGTTACATCAAAACCGATCGGGTTCGTTATAAACTGATCTGTAACGCGGAAGTATACTCTCACATTGCACACCTCGCGTATTTCGTTTGGCGAAGAGTATGAGCTTGAATTACGTACAAACGGCTGAGCGGCAAGCGGAATATTGAGCATTGATGAATTCATCATGTTATTCATTCTGTTCATATTTCCGCCGAAGCTGTTAGAATTGTTAAGCTGTCTGTTGTCAAAATTATCCCTGTTGTCGGGGATACCGTCGTTGTCCGAATCGTCAAGCGTTCTGTATTCCGGTTCGATCCAGAAATCCTGAAGCTGAGAAAACTCAAACACCTGAGGATTGCCGCTTTTAAAATCTCTGTTATCAATAGCAAAGATAAACCAGCGGTGATTGAAATCGACTTGAAGCGAACTGTATCTTCCGCCTGCTGTTGCAGTGCAGTTAAACTGCTGATACTTTTGCTTGTTCTGCTCTCTTTGTTCAAGGTGATTTTTAACGTCCTGAACGGTTCTCTGCTTCCAGCCGCTTGTGAACGAGCCTAACTTGTGCTTACAGTCGGAGCAAAGCTGACCGTCGGAAAGCTTTTTTTGAGTAAGCATGTTAACTTTTTCACCGCAAATGTCGCAGAATTTTTTATCAAACAATCCCATAAAATGTTCCTCCCTTTAAATGCGCTTAATTACTTTTTTCTACCTTTATGCTCTTTAATATAGCTTCTTCGATTGTTTTCATTTCGGAAACGTCGTTGTCATATAATTTTTCAAGTCTGAAGTTAACGACATATGTTTCATTGCCGCAAGGAACATCAAGGTAATATATATGCTGCGTTTTTGAATTTCCGGAATATGTATTGACTTTTAAAATGCCCTTAAAACCGGCAATTTCGCAAGCTTTATACTTTTTATCATCATCTTCTTCACCTTTATTCAACTTTTCGGCAACCTCAAGACTTGTTTTACCCATGATAGATCCGTCTTTGATGGTGATATTGAATTTTCTGTCATTTCCTTCGACGGTAATTGTCGAGTTGAAGGAATCGTGTTTTCCGTCAGGAACAACGGAGCTTTCAAATTTTGCATTATCAATTTTGACGGTATTTTCAAGCTTGGGAATTGTAATTTTTACGCTCTTGCCGGTAGTGATATACTCGTCGGCTGCCGCCGCCGCTGTTGTTGTAGCCTTATCGGTAGGAGCAACGGTTGTTGCCGAAGTTGTCGGGGCGTCGGAAGGGGAATTTCCTCCGTCTTTGCCGCAGGCACAAAGCCCGAATGTCATAATCACAGCAAGAATTGCCGACATTATTTTTAGTTTTTTCATAAATAAATCACCTTTTATTTTTGTTTGTATTTATCATCAACGGATAATCGCACTCGGGGAACAGAGCTTTTTAAAAGCTCCTCCGAATGCTGCCGCGTATGACTCGGTAAGTCACATTATAGAGAGGTTCGGAAGAATTATCCTCTTCCGAGAACTTCCCATTTGTCATTCAACGTATCATAAAAATATATAAGGTTGTCACAAACTCCGTAATAACGTTCTCTGACGAATTGGTCGTCTCTGTCTGTGCCGAGTGCAAAAATCCAGCACGGACGGCCGTCAATTTCACGAATCTGTCCTGTATATTGCACACTCATACCTTTATTTATATAGTATTGAACCTCTTGAGACTCCGAAAGAATCTCACGGGCAATTTCAACGTTTCTATCCTCGGGTTCGCTGTTGTTGACGTAATCTGTGTATACGGAAAAATCATAGAATTTTTCCGCGACAAGATGTCCGTCCATTCCGGACAGCATCGGGAATACCGAAAAAGAGTCGTTTCCTTTTTTAAAATACAGCGATACATTTGAGTGTATTTCACTTTCATTGCAGCGAAGTAAAAAATAATCAATTCCGTTTCCGCTGTAATTATAGAGCGCATCGTCGGTCTTTACGGAATATTCACCGTTATCAGTTATTTCCGCCCGGTAAACGGATGCACTGTATTTAACGTCGGCAATTACTACCGCATAAAGCTCCGCACCGCCCGCATTGACAAGGGGAGATTCGCAGAGGAAATCGTATTTATCCGCATACTGACTGTTCTTTACAAAATTGAGAACTTCTTTTTCGTTCGCCTCATGGCCGACGTAACCGATATAGGCAATTCCGACGGCTTCTTTGTTATCGAGAATTGTTTTTTGAAGCTTTGATAAATCGGTGTCGTTTTGCACGGTCGTCGCAGGGGAGGTACCGGTTGTTTGGTTTTCGGTCAAATCAGGATTATCTGTCGGTTTTGCTCTGCATCCGGAAGCCGAGGCAAGCATAATTAAAGCAATAAGTAAGGTTATAATATATTTATTTATTTTCATTATGTCATCCGCCTTTCTTTAAGCCTAAGTTTTTATCGGTTCGTTTATATACTGTCGATAACCGAAGCGAAGTAGTTTTCGGAAACCGAACCGAACAGAAAAGCGTCGATAAAGCCGTCACGCTTTGCCTGCCGAACATTTTCCGAAAGCTCTATGTCGTTCTCGTCGTTTACGAAAAAAATAATGCGACATTCCGGAGTGCTTTTCCTGACTTTTTTTGTTATTTTGATCCGTTCCGGGAACATCCAGGGTGAGTAAGCTTTAACCTCCATTAAAAGCACATCGGCATTATGAAGCTTGCACCATTCGGCAGTTGAATCGGGAGATTCGGAAACAATGACCTGGCAATCTTCCAATTCCTGCATAAGCATTCTTTCCATATTGTGTGCATGAATAGTACTTTGAATATCCAATACAATTTTTCTCATTCCCACCACCGCCTTATTATTCATTTTCTTTTTCACTTATAATTGTACTTATTTTTTCCCGTTTGTCACTGGCATTTGTGCCAGTAAACGTACAAAAAATAATTGTTTTTCAAAAATATCTGTCAAACAGCACAAAAAAATCCTCGGTTTTTGAAACCGAGGATATATGTTTTTATATTATTCATCTTTTAATGTTGTGACCATCAGCTTGTTTTCAATTGCAGTGGCAACCAGCGCTTCACGGCTTTCAAATTCACCTTTTTCTACCATGTCGTCAAGATTCCATCGCACACCGTTTTTCGATATTCCGATTTTATCGGCGATTTCCTGATATGTCAGTCCGCGAATATACAAACGCAAAATGTCAAGCTGACGTGGCGAGAAGTCTTCGGACATGGCTTTTTCCATTTCAACCGACGGAGATGAGGATGGGAAAACTTTTTCTCCTTCAAGGGTTCTTTCTATTACATCCAAAAGCTCCTCCGTTCCGTGGTCCTTATACCACAGACTGTCGGCGGCACCGTTTTTTGCTTTGGAAAGGACTTCCGGATCGACCAATGACGTGACTGCCACTATTTTTATATCAGGAAAAACCTTTTTAATTCGCTCCGCGGCGGCGAGGCCGGAGTGCTTGTGCTGAGTTTGTACATCCATAAGAATAAGCTGTACCGATCCGTTGCAGTTTTTCTCCGCCTCAAATGCGTCACGGTATACGCCGACAAGGCGAAAAACTTCGTTTGATTTCAGCCGCTCGGCAAAATGCTTTTGAATATATAAATCATCTTCAACCAGTATTGTATTTATCATATGTTGTTCTCCTTTTCCGGAAGAGTAAGCAGTAATGCGAAGTGTGGCTTGTATGCCGTGTGCATTTCGCCGCCGGAGGATTCTATGCTGCGGCGAAGCGAAGAAAGTCCGCTGCCCTCCTTAATGGGCTCCGACGGGGCAGCGCCGTTGTTCGTTATCGTAATATCAAACAAGTCGTTTCGCTCAAATATGCAGATATATACTTCATTGCCGCCGGCATGCCTGATACAGTTTGTTATACATTCTTTCGCCGCGGCAACGGTAAGCTCTTCGGCAAGAGAATCGGCGGGAAGGTATCCGTTCACCGTTACCGTTACGCCGAGGATTTTCGACGTCTGAATAACCTCGTCCATTGTTCCGCCGGCTGTTACACGGTCGCTTGTCAGCACTGCGGTGGCTTCTTGTAAAGCTTCAAGCTTTTTATCGGTGTTTTCATCGCTTTCGATTATGTCACGAATCGTCAGCAAACTTCTTCCGATTGTGTCATGTATATGTATTTTCAGGTCAAGACTTTCTTTTTCTTTTATATCGTCGGCCATTCGTTCATACATTTTTTGAAGCTTGCGGTTGACCTCCTTCAGCTCGTCGTTGATAACGGCTTGACGAACGTTGCCGTTATAAAGCTCAGTGACGTTATGTGCTGTCATTTGAAGCCAGTTGCCGTCATTGTCAACGGTGATGTTTTGCTTTCGGAATTGCCAAACTGTTTTATCGGGCAGAATGTAACAGTCGCCGTTAACGGTAATGCTTTTGTCGGGTTGCTCCAGCGCTTTTTCAAGATCTTCGGTGATTTGAAGCTCATGGCCGCTCAGCGCAAACGACAGACGGCGCATACGGTCATTGCAAAGAATAATACGTCCGTTCGGGTCGGCATAGCATAAACCCATGGGCAGCTTGTCGGTGGCGTCTTTAACGGAAAACGGGGAGAGCATATTTTTTCGGCGGCGGTACTCTCTCGGCAGGGCAAAGGCGAAATGAACAATAACAAGTAAAATTACCGCAATGAAAATCTGCCAAGGAGCATCTAATAAGAACGCATCCTTGCCTTTAAACGGGTCTCCCTGAGTCACCGAGAGTAAAAGTGTAAGCAAAAACGCAAAAATAACGAGACTCGGTAAATTGCCGAGCGATTTGGAGCGGTGAGAGAATTGATAAATAAAAAGTCCCAATTCAAGCACGGCTTCCAAGAAAAGCAGAAGCGGTATTAAGGTCTGCAAAAATTCCGGGAGCGAAGAAAAGGCACTCATACGGCGACACCTCCTTCGAGAAGGAATACAAGATGCTGATATCCTTCGTCACCGTCCGTTTCATACCGTACGTTACCCTTGCACGCAAGTGAGGACAGGTCGGTTTTGCAGCATATATTTATTGATAAACGCAGCCCTTCAACATCAGAAAGACTTACTTGTATGCCGGATATGTTTTCGAGGTCCGATTCAATCACTTGTTCGTAAAAATCAAATATCGCCGCAGCCGATTTTCCCGGGAGCATGGAAAGCTCGCTGTCGGCAAAGAATGTGCTGCGCACGTTTAGCAGCTTCAGCGTTTGAAGCGACTCGGTGAAGGCTCTTACCAGTTCGGTTATCGCAACCTTATAGTCACGGTCGGTCAACAATGTTAAATGTTTACGACGCTTGATATAGCTGCAAAGAACGGCAATTTCGGCAAGTAAAGCTTTTGCCCTTGTCGGATCTGTTTTGTTTATTTTTTGATATTCCTTTGTAAGCACCGAGATCTTGTTGATTTGAGTTTGAGTTGCACTGCGAAGCAAATCATACAATCGGTTTTGTTCCTCAATCTTTTGCCTTTTTGCCTCACGTTTATATTCATAACGCAGCAGATTGTTACGTTCGTTCAACTCCTCGGCAAGGCTTTCGGATTGCTCTTTGATTTTGAGCAGGGCAGACATATCCTCTGTCCAAACGGCATATCCTCCGTTCACGGGAATGGAATGAACCGTCAAGCCGTTTTCAACCGTCAGGGGGCTGTGCTCCGCCTTTATCATATCTATTCTCGGAATCCGACGTGCGTTCAGTGCGGCATACCGAACATTGAAATCCTTATCGGTTATCACCGCAGATGTGCCGATCGAGGACGAGAACAAGTCAAAATGACGGCTGTTTGAGTGGATAAAGCCGCAGGTGATGCAGCCTTCAAAACAGAGCATATACATAAGGCTTTGGAAGGCGGTTATATCACCGAAAAACAATTTAAACCATTGCACATCCATATAATTAAGGCCAAGATAGACAAGTGACACAACCATCGGTATTACTGTCCACAGTTGACGTCTGCCGTTTTTCAGTCTGCATTTTATAATCATAACAACGAGTGCCGATATCATGCAAAAGATCTGCCAGCCGATCACAATAAAGCTGCCGATGCCGTATCCGTTGGATTTGTCGGACCACACTTCCGCATCCTCGGGGAAAGTGAAAACAAGCTGATGCAGGTCATTCGTTAGCACCAGGAGAAGCAATGCTCCGGAGATTATCCACAGTGCGCAAGCCGCTTTCGGCAGACGGTAATCATCAGGCTTTCCGAGAGACAGTGCAACGAGCAGAGCAAGTATCGGAATAAAAAGCATTGGTAAATAGTAAAGATACCATAGATATCTTATAGCGGTCGGCTGCCAAAAAATAAAATATTTTGCGCTGCGGAAAGTGAACCACAGAATAAGAAGTACGGATATGCCCGTCAAATATTGCGCAACCTGTTTTTGAACAATACGGCGTCGTATGGAAATACCCCACGCGATAAAAAGACCGATATAAATAAAGCTGCGCAGATAGGGGAACAGAACAAAATAATAATTGCCGTTTCCGATGAGACGAAAAGCATATGCAACTGCAACCGCAAGCACGACAGTTCCGACTATCGTCAAAGTTTTCTTCTTCCTTTCAGTCATACGGCATACCTCATTTTTCACGGAGCATTTTCAAAATCATTATATCATAATGCACGGCTGATTTCAACAGGTACGAACGAACGGGCGTTTAAGGATATATTTATAAAAAATCATTATTTTGACTTGTTATTTTCAGCAAAAAATGATATTATATTCTAAGTGATTCCTTTTACACAGTTTATAATCAATATATCGGATTTAATAAAACCCCGGCTTATTACAAGCTCTTTTGTTTGAAGCCGAGTAAAAGGTCAATAAAAAATAAGGACTGATGAATAATGTCGTTATCGGCTGAGCAGATAGCGGAAAAATATTATCATGACGTTTATAAATTCTGTTGTTCAAGGTGCAGAAATGCAGACGCCGCACAGGATATAACGCAGGAGACATTCCTGTTTCTTATAAACAAAATCGACGGGCTGACGGAGAACAATATCCGTTCATGGCTTTTCTCTGTTGCAAACAACAAGCTTTATGAATATTTCAGAACAATCAACATTGAAAATAGTTATGTTTGCGCAGACGATGTTGATGTTCCCGTAGACAACGGGTTTGATGTTGACGAAAAAGACATAGATGTTGACGAGATATTTGATGATGTTCAGAAAAAAATATTGAATATATTAAACGATAAAGAAAAAGCGCTTTTTATAAAGCTTTATATAGAAAAGAAAGAAGTTAATTTGATAACCAAAGAGATGGATATTACATATGATAATTTCCGAAAAAGAAAAAGTCGGCTCAAAAGAAAGGTGACAAAGTCGGTTAGATATTTGTATTTCTTTGCGCTTGTGTTTTCTTTCAAAATTTTTCACTGAGTTTGACAAAGAAACAGGTGCTTGCGGAGGTTAAAAATGAAAGAAAATATCAAATCCTTGGAGAAAGAATTAAACAGAATAATTGACGTTGAACTCGCAAAAGATGTGTCATGTATTGATGACCGACTGGTTATGGCTTGCTGCGACGGCCTTTTGAGAATGGAGAAAACTGACCGTTATATGATTACGGAGTCGGAAATGAAGGAATCAATCGACTCATTATTCCGTAAAAAACAAAAACCCGTTACAAAGCTGACAAAGAAAATAAAGATACTTCTGATTGCGGCAATAATAGCAATACTTCTTGCGATAGGCTCACTTGGATATTCGCAGTATAAGTACAATATTTTTAATTTTTCCGATCATTCAACCGTATTGTTTGACCATTCTCGTAATAAGAGGGTAGGCGATTTCACTTTAAGTTATATTCCCGACGGGTTCACGTTGAATTATGAGAGCGATAACAAATATGAACACTCAAGGGAATATACAAGCGAAAGCGGATTCTTTACAGTTACTAAACAGTCTAACATAAACGAAATTGATATAAACACGGAATACAAAGGTGCCAATGTTCAAACGGTAGGCGGTATAGACTATATCGAATTCGGCGAATCCGAACACGGTCAGGGTGTTGTTTGGGAAGAGGACGGATATAAGTATATTGTAAGCGGCAATGTTTCAAGTCAGCTTTTGTTGAAAATAGCAACCTCGGTTAGTAATGATTAACAAAAACGCAGCTTCTTATTTGTACAAATCGGAGAAGCGAAAAAATTCTACGATTTTTTTGTCACAAAGCGGTAAAATGTTCATATATATATGGCTGTAGTTTATGGCAATAAAGATCGGATTCGGCTCTTTATCTTTAATTGATTGAACCTTTTTAATGCACGGCTTGTCATCGAAGGTCTTTGAAGATGAAATATATTTTGTTGCTTAATCACAGTATAAATGATAACTATGTCTTATGTTCCCACGCGGACATAGTGTCAAAACCGTACACGGTTACGTAAATCGACTTTATCCGACCGCGAATTTCGCAGCCGTGTGCGGCATAAAAATTGTACGTATTATCTCTTTTCGAGGGATAATACGTTCTTTTTTTAAAACAGACTTTAATAATTTAATCTTTTTAATTTTCGTCAAAAGTTATTGAATTTTATATAAGGCTGTATTATAATATTTCTCTACAAAAATGTAAGGAGATATCATAATTGGCAAAGAATAAATTTGAAATTGATATGATCAACGGTACGATCATGAACAAAATGATTTCGTTTGCCATTCCGCTCATGCTGTCCGGAATCTTGCAGTTGTTGTTCAACGCCGTTGATATTATAGTTGTCGGCCGCTTCAGCGGAAGTCAGTCGCTTGCCGCAGTAGGCTCAACGTCGTCACTCATAAATATGTTGACAAATCTTTTTATCGGAATTTCGCTCGGTGCCAATGTCCTTGCCGCACGCTTCTATGCCGCCGGTAAGCATAAAGAGATGTCGGAGACCGTGCACACCTCAATCTTGACTGCATTTATCAGCGGAGTTTTAATGATTTTTGTCGGCATTTTCTTTTCGCGTCCGGCACTTGAGCTTATGGATACGCCTTCCGATGTTATTGAGCTTGCGACGCTTTATATGCGAATTTATTTTGTCGGTATGCCGTTTTTTATGCTCTATAACTACGGAGCGGCGATACTTCGTGCGGTCGGCGATACCAAAAGGCCGCTTATTTTCCTCATTGTTTCGGGCGTTGTTAATGCCTGTCTCAATCTTCTGCTTGTTATTAAATTTAATATGGACGTTGCGGGAGTTGCGATTGCAACGGTTATTTCGCAGATGATTTCCTGCGTGCTTGTAATTATATGCCTTTACAAAACCGATGCGGTTTATCAGCTTCGATTTAAAAAGCTGAGAATAAAGTGGGTTTACCTCGGTCAGATTTTCAGAATAGGTATCCCTGCCGGAATTCAAAGCACACTTATCAGCTTTTCAAACGTTCTTTTGCAGTCCTCGGTCAATTCCTTCGGCTCAATTGCAATGGCAGGCTACACGGCGGCGAACAACATTCTCAGCTTTCTCTACATGGGCGCAAACTCAATCACACAGGCGTGCATGAGCTTCACCAGTCAGAATTACGGAGCGAGAAAGCCGAAGCGAATGGATAGGGTCCTGCTTGACGGCCTGATACTTCAGGTTGTTATTTGTCTGTCGCTCGGCGTTTTGGCATATGTTTTCGGTAATCAGGTATCGAGCATTTACACCGACGATGCGAACGTAATAAAATGCTCTGTCGAAATACTGGCGCTGACGACCGTGCCGTATTTTCTCTGCGGATTTATGGATACATTCCCCGGAGTGCTCAGAGGTATGGGACGTTCAACCGTGCCGATGATTCTTTGCCTGCTCGGAACTGTCGGAGTGAGAATAATATGGATATACTGCTTCTTCCCTCATAACAAAACACTTGGTTATTTATTCATCTCCTATCCCGTTTCATGGATAGCAACGATCCTGATGCAGCTTGTTTATTATATTTTTGTCAGAAAAACAGTTTACAAAGAGCTGAAATCAACGGCTGAATTCGTTTAACAATAATTTTTGCAGCACCGTGATATAATGCTCTGATTTCCTCGATGCTCCACCGGCGAGATTAAGTCTGCCGATACGTTATTATTTTATTAAATTTGTGTTTTTGAACGCTTTTATTCATTGACTATTAAACGACGAGCATAGGAAATCTAATAAAATAACAAAAAAATTCCGACCCTTGAAATTCAAAGGTCGGATATTTTTATTGAATTAAAACAATCAATATTTGTATGTATTCTGCTGAGTCCATGCGCCGTGAACGGTTGCCGACGGCTTAAAACCGAGAACGTTTGCTGTACCGTTGCCGTTGAGCGGCTGGTCAATCGAGCTGCTTACAAGCATTCCGTTTGCGCCTACCGTTGCTTTAAGAGTTATGCCGGGATAGTTGATCTCTGCCTGAGTAACCTTGATCGGTCCAAGGTCAACGCTTGCAAGATCAAGCGGAGCTGCACACTGTTCGGCATACTTCGGCTTCGGATTCTCAAGAGTGCTCTTTTCTGCGATTGTAACGATTGTTACAAGGTAATTTGAACCGCTCTTTGTAATGCTTGCCGACTTAACGCCTGCAGCCTGAAGTCTTGTTTTCGGGAGGTAGTCGCTTGCCTTTGTTTTATCGGCAGCAACACCGTTTGTGAATGTCTTTGAATCTGTTGACGGCTTTGCATACTTTGAAAGAACATGCTCATTGATAATATTCTTGAGAGTATTGCTGTTCGGCTTCATTGAGTCAACTACGATTGAAATAACCTCTTTCTTTGTAACGGAAAGCTTCGGAGCCTTGGCTGTGGCCTTGATAGAATTGTTGTAGTAAGCAACTATCTGCTCCTTGGAATACTTCGTCGGGTCTGTTGACTTTGCTGAGCTGCCGCCCGATGAGGCAGAGCCGCCGGTTGATGTACCTGCCGAAGAACCCGAACTCGGTGTGCTTGCGTCAGGTGTTGCCGCGTCCGTTGTGCCGGCATCCGGTGCTGTTGCGTCGGGTGTTGCCGACGGGTCAACCGTTGAACCGCCCGAGGAGCCGCCGGTCGCTGAGCTTCCGCCGCCGGATGTGCTTGCGGATGCAGGTGTGTTTTTTGCCGTTTCAACCATAGCGTCACCGTATTTGCCGATGGCAAGCACGGAAGAAACACAGACTGCAATAACGCAGATAACGGCTGTCACCGATTTGATGATGGTTTCTTTCATGTTTTTGTAACCCCCATTTTTTATTTTTAGCTTACGCTAAAAAGCTGCATTACATATTCATAACTATGACCGCACAGATGATGCACAGAACAAACATTATGAAATTGAGATTTCCGGAAATGTAGTTTTCTTTCTTTTTGTGGATTCCGTCAAGCAACACCACGGAGGCGATTGCAAGAATAAAAACTCCGAAAAAGATTGAAGTGAATTTTCCGAAAAACATTGAGATAAGAAAAGCGAGAAAGGAAATCATTGAAAAGATTGTGACTATAAGCCACGGAACGGTTATCTTTTCAGTGAAAAATCCAGAGTCCGGTTTCTTCTTGTTGTTATCGCTCAACATTTATCACTCCTGTCTATAAAATGATATCAAAAATTCCGCTTTTCGTCAAGGTTCTTTTACAATTGACAAGGTGTACAAATTGCACAAATTTTAGCTTTAAATTATGTTTAACTTTAAGAATTAAATCTGTGACTTTTTTATAAAACTGTGTTATAATACTAAGGGACTGAATAAATTTTATTTACTTTCAATAAAATATCAGTCGGAAGTCGGAGGTAATCGGTTGTTTGAGCAGATTATAAATTTTGAAAGAATGGAACAGGCTGTCAGTCTTTTCGGCAGCTTCGACGAAAATATTAAATACATAGAAAAGAAATACTCCGTCTCGGTCGTGTGCCGAGGTGCGGAAATGAAGATAAGCGGCGAAGCCGAGAATGTCTCGCTTGCCGTCAGAGCGGTTAACGGCTTGCTTGATTTAATCAATAAGGGTGAGTCGCTCAATGAGCAGAATGTCAGATACGTCACCTCTCTCGTTGACGAGGGCGGCGAGGATCAGCTCAAAAGCATGAACGGCAACTGCATCTGCATGACGACGAAGGGTAAACCCGTTAAGCCGAAAACGCTCGGCCAGGAGAAATACGTTCAGGCGATCCGTGACAACACGATAGTTATCGGCGTAGGCCCTGCCGGTACGGGTAAAACCTATCTTGCCGTTGCAATGGCGGTCAGCGCATTCAGAGCCAAGGAGGTCAACAGAATTATCCTGACACGTCCTGCGGTCGAAGCCGGCGAAAAGCTTGGATTTCTCCCGGGTGATTTGCAGCAGAAGGTTGACCCGTATTTAAGACCGCTTTACGATGCGCTTTTCGATATGCTCGGCGCCGAGAATTTTCAGCGATATCAGGAAAAGGGAAATATCGAGGTTGCACCGCTTGCATACATGAGGGGACGAACCCTTGACGACAGCTTTATTATTCTTGATGAGGCGCAGAACACGACGACGGAGCAGATGAAAATGTTCCTGACCCGTCTCGGCTTCAACTCGAAAATGGTCGTTACGGGAGACATAACGCAGATCGATCTGCCCGACGGAAAGCGTTCGGGACTGGTCGAGATAACCAAAATACTCAAAAATATTGAGGATATAAAAACCGTTAAATTTTCAGAGAAGGATGTTGTACGTCATAAGCTGGTGCAGGATATCATCAAGGCGTACGAAAAGTATGAGGAGGCAAAGAAAAGACGATGAGCGATAAGATTAAGGTTATTATCACAAACGATCAGAAGGAAATTAAGATACCCACAGGTGTCAGAATGTTGATTCGCCGCTGCTGCAATGCGGTGCTTGTTAACGAGAATTTTGAAGGCTCGGCGGAGATAAGCGTTCGATTTGTCGATGACGAGATCATCCATGAGCTTAACCGTGAGTACAGACACGTTGACAGAAGCACGGACGTGCTCTCTTTCCCGCTCGGCGAGAACGGCGTTTACGACATCAACCATGACACGGGCGCAAAAATCCTCGGCGATATTGTGATTTCAATGCAGCATGCCGTTATGCAGGCCGACCTTTACGGTCATTCGCTTCAGCGTGAAATTGCTTTCCTTACCGTACATTCAATGCTTCACCTTCTCGGCTACGACCACGAGGCCGAGGGACTTGAAAGAGTCCGTATGCGTGAAAAGGAAGAGGCTGTTCTCACTCAGCTCGGACTTAAAAGAAACGACAGCTACTATTCGGAGGACAACTGATGACAAAAACCGCATTTATTGCCATTGTCGGCTGCCCGAATGTCGGAAAATCATCGATTCTTAACCGTCTGCTCGGTCAGAAGATTGCCATTGTTTCGGACAAGCCGCAGACGACGAGAACCAAAATTATGGGCGTTCTGACTGAGGGCGACACTCAGCTTGTTTTCACCGATACTCCCGGCTTTCACAGACCGAGGACGAAGCTCGGTGAAAAAATGGTTCAGGCCGTTTCGGACAGCGTTTCGGGCGTTGACGCCTGCCTTTTTGTCGTTGAACCGGAGGGTGAGTTAAGACCTGCCGAGCTTGAGCTTATAGAAAAATTCAAGAAGCTGAAAATGCCTGTTATCCTTGCGATAAACAAGGTTGATACGCTTCCCGACAAGGAAGTTTTGATGGCAAGAATTCTTGAAATTTCCAAAACCTACGATTTTGAAGCGGTCGTTCCAGTTTCCGCTCTCAGGGGAATAAACATGGACGAGCTTCTTTCGGAAATGAAAAAGCTTGCCGAGGAAAGCGTGTTCTTCTTCCCGGAGGACACTTTGACGGATCAGCCAGAGCGTGTTATTGCGGCGGAGATCATCCGTGAAAAGCTTTTGAGAAATCTTGACAGAGAGATTCCGCACGGCGTTGCGGTCAGCATTGAAAAAATGCGTGAACGTGAGGACTCCGACATCATGGATATCGAGGCGGTTATTTATTGCGAAAAGGACAGCCATAAGGGAATAATAATCGGCAAGAACGGAGCAATGCTCAAGCGCATTTCCACAAGAGCGAGAGAGGACATGGAAAAGTTTTTCCAGTGTCACATCAACCTTAGATGTTGGGTCAAGGTCAAGGAAGGCTGGCGCAACAGAGAGGGTCTTATTCATAATTTCGGACTTGACTGATAAAAAACGGGCATCAAAATGACGGTGGATTTTTTTACCGCCGTGAAAAATAAATAAACATCTGATCCCTGCAAATAATTTTATTTGGAGGGATTTTATATGAATAACAGCTTTAAGGATCTTGCCGCATGGGATAAATTCGCATCGAGCGGAAAGATTTGCGACTATCTTCAATACAAGCATATTTCAACACAGGAGAACAAGGATGAAGTTTCGGACGGAAGGACTGATAATCAGGGAGCAGCAGACGGGAGAAGATGACCGTCTGGTGACTCTGCTTACCCGTGACCACGGCGTTATCAGAGCCTTTGTAAGAGGAGCCAAGAGGATAAAAAGCAGGTCGCAGAGTGCAACCGGACTTTTTGCCTACGGAAGCTATTCTATTTACAGGGGCAGGGACGCCTATTCGGTCGATGAGGCTCAGCCGAAGGAGATTTTTTTTGATTTAAGAAACGACATTGAAGCTCTCGCACTGGCACAGTATTTCTGCGAGCTGGCGGGGGAGCTTGCTCCGGTTGAGGACGACGCCGACGAATTTCTGCGGCTCATCCTCAACGCCCTACATATGCTGATGAACAAAAAAAGACCGCAGGCTCAGCTCAAAGCCGTTGTTGAACTGAGGCTACTCTGCCTTTCGGGTTACATGCCGGATCTCGTTGTTTGCGGCGAGTGCGGCGAGGAATACGACGGCAATTTTCTTTTCAGCCCCGTTGAAGGTCTTATCTTCTGCGAAAAATGCAGACACAAGCACTCGGGTGTAATGCTTACGCCGGGAGTACTCCGTGCAATGAGACACATTTGCTACAGCGAGGACGAAAAGCTGTTTTCTTTCACCCTCGGCGAGGATAGCATGAAGATGCTCGGCGAGGTGACGGAAAGATTTCTGCTGACGCAGACATCGAAAAAGTTTAAAACACTTGATTTTTATAAAGCAATGGCAATATCGCAAAATTAAGGTGTTGTCTTAAGAAAGGATGAGCAAAATGAACCGACAGTATCCGGCACTTGAGCTGGATAAGGTGCTTGAGCTACTGGCTCAGCATACCTCATGCGAGGATGCTCGGCTTGCTGCTCTGAACCTTGAACCGCAGACCGACCTTGCGTCGGCGCAGGCACTTATGAATCAGACGAGGGACGCACACATGCTCCTTGCACGCTTCGGCGGTCCTGCATTCGGCGGTCTTATAAATGTTAATAACGCACTTTACCGTGCCGATGCGGGAAGCACGCTCAGTCTCAAGGAGCTTCTCAACGTTGCGTCCGTGCTTCATGTAATAAGAACGATTTCGCAGTGGAGAAGCACCAACGAAGGCGTTGCAACTGTGCTTGACGTGTATTTCAACGCACTCATGCCGAACAGATTCCTTGAGGATTCAATTACGACGGCGATCATCTCCGAGGAGGAGATTGCCGACAACGCTTCGCCGACACTTGCCGATATCAGAAGAAAGATTCGTGTGCAGGAATCCAAGGTCAGAGATCAGCTCGGTAAATATACGCACAATTCAAATTTCTCGAAGTATCTTCAGGATAATATCATAACAATGAGAAACGGCCGCTACGTTATACCCGTCAGGAACGAGTACAGGGGAGAGGTGCCCGGTCTTGTGCATGACACCTCGTCGAGCGGTGCAACGGTTTTCATTGAGCCGATGCCGATAGTTGAGGCGAATAACCAGATTAAGCTCCTTAAAAATAAGGAGGAGGACGAGATTGACCGTATTCTTGCCGAGCTTTCGGCCAACGTCGGCAGCTTCGCGGATTCGATTAAGAATAGTTACGAATGTGCTGTCGAGCTGAACCTTATTTTTGCAAAGGCTCAGCTTGCCTATGCCATGAGAGCAAGCGTTCCTCAGCTCAATAACGAGGGCATAATCGAATTAAGACGTGCAAGACATCCGCTGATTGACAAAAATAAAGTTGTGCCGGTTGATATCAGTCTCGGCACGGACTTTGATACGATAGTAATCACCGGTCCGAACACGGGCGGTAAAACCGTTTCGATAAAGACGATCGGTCTTATGTCGCTGATGGCGATGTGCGGACTCATGATCCCTGTTGACGACAGAAGCAGAATATCGGTCTTTGACCATGTGCTTGCCGATATCGGCGACGAGCAGAGCATTGAGCAGTCGCTTTCAACGTTCTCGTCGCACATGACTAAGATAGTTAAAATTCTTGAACTTGCCAATGATAAGAGCCTTGTGCTTATCGACGAGCTCGGAGCGGGTACGGATCCGATTGAGGGTGCGGCGCTTGCTGTTTCGATTCTTGAACAGCTTCGTAAGCAAGGCGCAAAGATTGCGGCGACAACTCACTACGCCGAGCTTAAATCCTATGCCTTGCAGACCTCGGGCGTTATCAACGGAAGCTGTGAATTTGACGTTCAGTCACTCAAGCCTACCTACAGGCTTCTTATCGGTATTCCCGGCAGGTCAAATGCTTTTGCGATTTCAAAAAGGCTCGGGATAAGTGACGAAATAATCGAGCACGCCCAAGAACTTGTTTCAAATGAAAATGTTCGCTTTGAGGACGTTGTGGACAGGCTTGAACAGAGCCGTGCAAAGATGGAAAAAGAGCGTGAGGAAGCCGAAAAAATCCGCGAAGAAGCCAACCGTGAGCTGGAAAAGGCTCAGAAGCTGAAGGCGGATATCGAAACGCTCAGACAAAAGGAGCTTGATGACGCAAAGAGTCGGGCGGTAAGAATAACAGAACAGGCTAAGCGTGAAGCTTATCAACTGCTTAACGATCTTGAGATGCTAAAAAAACAGCAGGCAAAGGAGAAAAACGCCGCCGAGATGGCTCGCCGTGCAAGGGCAGTTATAAAAAAGGATCTCAATGCAATAGACACTGCCTCCGATCCGATAGTTTCTCTCGGCAATGACGAGGACTATGTTTTGCCCAGACCGCTGAAAATCGGCGATACGGTAATAATTGCAGATATCGGAAATGAAGCGACCGTTGTTACTCTCAAGGATAAAAAAGGACTTGTCACCGTTCAGATGGGAACGATGAAAACAAGAGTCAAGGAAGAAAATCTGCGGCTTATTGAGAAGAAAAAGAGCGCTGAAAAGAAACGTACCGTTGCCACGGGCAGAATGGAAAGCCGCATGAATATGAAGGCTCAGACCAGCGTTGACCTTCGGGGAATGACGGTCGAGGAGGGCATATTGGAGCTTGACCGCTACATTGACCATGCGTTGAGAATGGGAATAAATGAATTCACGGTAATTCACGGCAAGGGCACAGGTGTTCTGCGCTCGGCGGTCAGGGATTATCTGAAAAAATCAAAGTATGTTAAAACTTCACGTCTCGGCACGTTCGGAGAAGGAGAGGACGGAGTAAGCATTGTCACACTCAAATAGCAGAGATAAATTATTCATGGCGTTCACAATGCTTGTTTTCGGCACCTTAGGACCATTCATAAACAATATAAGCTTTCCTTCGTCTTTCATTTCCTTTGCGAGGGCGATTATAGGAAGTCTTTTCATCGGAATTTTTATGGCTGTCAGCGGTCACGGTTTTGACGGAAAGGCGATAGTGAAAAATTTGAAGCTGTTGATTCCGTCGGGAATAGCTATGGCTTTTAACTGGATTTGCCTTTTTGAAGCCTATAGATTCACGGGCGTAACGGTCGCAACGCTGTGCTATTATATGGCGCCTGTAATTGTTGTTGCGGTATCGCCTTTTATTCTCAAGGAACGTCTGACGGCCGTAAAGGGCTTAAGTGTCGCTGTTGCGGTTATCGGAGCGGTGCTCATATCGGGAATTGTTACGGGCGCAACAAAAAGCTTCAAGGGAATTCTTTTCGGGCTTGCCGCCGCTGCTTTATACAGCACGGTTATTGTTATAAACAAGTTTGTTCGAGAGCTTTCGCCCGTTGAAACGACTTTCGTTCAGCTTTCGGTCGCCGCAGTCACGATGATTCCGTACGTCCTGCTGACCGAGGATGTGACAGGCTTCAGCTTTGATACGAAGTCGGTTATACTTACCTTGATTATCGGCTTGTTTCACACCGGATTTGCTTATGTGATTTATTTTTCGTCCGTGCAGAAAATCCCTGCACAGACTACCGCTGTTTTCAGCTACATAGACCCCGTAACGGCGATTATCATTTCCGCCGCCTTCCTCGGAGAAAGACTGGATGCCGTTCAGATAGTCGGCACGGTCCTTATCCTTGCCGCAACGCTTTTCAACGAGCTTGCCCCGATGATAAGGGAAAAGCTCAAGAAGGGCTAAAGGTATATGAGCTCATCCTCTGGCGGAGCTGTCACGGCTTGTCCGTGACTGAGCATGCAAGTGCGGTAAATAAATCAACAACCATATCCCGAATAATTTCATCACGAAAGGAATGTTCTTTATGAAAGACCTTATAATTATCGGCTCGGGCGGTCTCGGACGAGAGAGCGTATGGACGGCTGAGAGAATTAACGCTGTCAATCCCGAATGGAATATTCTCGGATTTATTGACGATAATATTCAGGTACAGGGTAAGCTTATCGACGGATACAGGGTCATCGGAACGACTGCCGCGGCGGTTAAATATCCGGATGCGTACTATGTTTGCGCTGTCGGAAGTGCCAAGATAAGAAACAGAATCATAAAAAAAATAAAGAGCATTGCCGATGTGAAGTTTGCAACGCTTATTGACCCTGCCGCCGTGTTCGGCAAGGACAGAGTGCAGATAGGCGAGGGCTGTATTATTTGCGCCAATACTTATATTACGCTTGATATCAAAATCGGCAGTCATGTTTATATCGGCGCAAATTCAACGGTAGGCCATGATTCGAGAATTGACGATTTTGTTACAGTCTATCCCGGAGCAAATGTTTCCGGAAGCACGTATCTCGGTTCCGGGTGTGAAATAGGAACAGGGTCAAAAGTTATTCAAGGTCTTTCGATAGGAATGAACTCCATCATCGGTGCAGGTGCGGTCGTTATAAAGAATATTCCGCAGGATTGTACGGCTGTCGGAGTTCCGGCTAAAATCATAAAGATGAATCGAAATATATAAAAAAGGACGGTATCAAAACTCATCAGTTAAGATACCGTCGTTATTATTTATTGTGAAACTCAGAAGCCGATAATGTGGCTTATAATGTCGCGAATAATTTTAAGCAGGTTGAGAAGAACGGTCTTGAATCCCGCAAAGAAGGAATTACCGCTTGCTCCCTTGTCGCAGCTGAATGTCATTTCAACCGTTAATGTACCGTCCTGAATACGAACGCTTGACGGATTTTGACCGTTGACCGTTACCGTGAGAGAATCGTCAAGCTTGTAACCGTCCTTAGGTGCTATTGAAATTTTTGCCGTGTATTCTCTGCCGTCCTCGTAGACATAGTCCGAATCCGCGGCCGAAACAATTCCGTTTGTCTTGGTATCATACCATGTGAAAGCCGTTACGGTGACGTTTTCGCTGCTTGCAACGTAGTCTATGCTCGGCTTCTGACCGGCAATCGGAGTGTTGATTATGATGTCAATATTGCCTGCGATAATGTAAACGGGTTTGTCGTCAGCCGATACGGCAACGCTCATTATACCGAAAACGGTTATGACGGCAATGAGAATTGCCAAAATCTTTTTTGTTGTTTTCATACTGATTCTCCTTTATTTTTTTGACGGCAAATAAGCCTTGACCGTCTGTAATTTATTTTATTATAACATAAAAAATTTTTTTGTCTATATACAGTATCAAAAAATGTCGATTTTGATTTAGTGCGTCTTGATATAAATATGTATTTATGATATAATCGAGCGGTAATTTGTAAGAAGGTGAGTAAATGTTAAAGGAAAGAGCATCGGGAGTTTTGATGCATATTTCTTCTCTTCCGTCACGGTACGGAATAGGCGTTTTTGATGATAATTGCAGGCATTTTGCCGACAGGCTCAGTCAGATGAATTTCGGCTATTGGCAGGTGTTGCCGTTCAATCCGGTTGACGGGTCGAATTCGCCGTATTGTTCCTCATCCGCTTTCGCAGGTAATTTTATGTTTATTGACCCTGAAAAGCTTTATTCCGACGGACTTTGTACAAAAGAGGAGTTTGAAAGTAATATTTACGGCGGAAGTCCGTATACGGCGGACTATGAATTTGCCGCAGAGAAAAGACTCGCCCTTTTAAAAGAGGCTTTTCTGCGTATCACTCCGGAGACGGCGCAGAATATCAAGTCTTTCGAAAAGGAAAATCAGTGGCTTACGGATTTTTCTCTTTACATGGCGCTCAAAGAAGCAAACGGCATGAAACCGTGGTGGCAATGGGAGCCTGAGCAGGCGAGGTATGAGATTTTCATGCAGAAGCACAGGTACGATTTTGAGGAGCGTTCGGCATTCTGGCGCTTCGTTCAGTATATTTTCTATTCACAGTGGTATGACGTGAAGAAATATATCAATTCAAAAGGAATTGCCGTAATCGGAGATATGCCTATTTATGTTTCATTGGACAGCGCCGATGTGTGGGCAAACCGCGGAATGTTCCTTATTGACGATAAAACGCTCAAACCGCAGAAAATAGCCGGAGTTCCGCCCGATTATTTTTCAAAGGACGGTCAGCTTTGGGGCAATCCTCTTTACGATTGGAAAGCGATGGAGAAAGACGGCTACTCGTGGTGGCTCGATCGAATAGGATCGGCGATAAGCACCTATGATGTTGTTCGCATTGACCATTTCAGGGCGTTTGCGAGCTTTTGGCAGGTTCCTGCCGAGAGTGAGACGGCAAGAATAGGCGAATGGGCAAAAGGACCGGGAATGAAGCTTTTCGACAAGGTTTTTGAGAAATATCCCGACACGCCGATTATTGCCGAGGATCTCGGAGTTTTCGGTAATGATGTTGTGAAGCTTCTTGAGGATACCGGTTTTCCGGGAATGAAGGTCATTCAGTTCGGTTTTGACGAAAGCTCGGATTCCTCACATCTTCCGCACAATGCCGTCAGAAATTCAGTCAACTACGTCGGTACTCATGATAATAATACTCTTTTGGGCTGGCTCTGGGAGGCAAACGAAAGCTCGCGCCGTTTTGCGCTTGACTATTGCGGCTTCAAGGGTGAAAATTGGGGTGAGGGCGGCTACCGATCGGAAAGCTGCCGTGCAATAATCGAAACGGTGTGGAAATCCGTCTCAAACACCGCAATAATTTCTTTCCAGGATCTTTGCGGCTTCGGAAGCGACGCAAGAATGAATATTCCGGGTGTTGCGGATAAGAACTGGCGCTTCAGAACGACAGCCGAAACCGTTGACGCTGTTGACACCGCTTATTATAAAAAGATAAATCGCATCTTTAAACGTGATTATAAAGTAATATGAAAATTTAAAAAGCTTCATGTCTCCTCTTGTTTGCTGCAGGGGAGGCATGATTTTTATCGAAAATCGGGCTTTTACGGTGTCGGTTTGCATCGCATCGGGCTATTGTCTGAAAAAGTGATATTCCACAGATGTGCGGAAAGAAAAGCATTGAGCATAAACCCTCCTCGGAAAGAGCTAAGATTAAATCATTTAAGCATAAAAAATTCTTAATAAGAACATACAGGCAAATAATTATCTCAATTAGTTACAAAAGGTTACAACGTTAACAAAAAAGACATATTTGCACAACATTTTTGTGGTATAAGAATAAGTGTTGAAAAATTCTGTAAGGAAGGTATTTTATGAAAAAAACCACTTTGATAAAGAGGATTACACTTGTTTTTCTCAGCGTTGTTATGGTTGTATGCTGTATCCCGTTTTCTGCTTCGGCAGCTTCGGCAAACGCAAAAACCATTTATGAATTTTGCATAAAGGAGCTTAAGCTCAATAACGCAGGCGCATGCGGCGTTCTTGCAAATATCGAGGCGGAGTCAAACTTTAACCCGAACCTTTACGGTGACGGCGGTGACAGCTACGGCATATGTCAGTGGAACCTTTCAAGATTTGATAATCTTATAAGCTTCTGCAACAAGAACGGATACAACTGGAAAACGCTTAACGGTCAGCTTCATTTCCTTAAATATGAGCTTACCTACAATAAGAGCGACACAGGCTATATTCTTGATAAGCTCAAGAATGTTTCAAACACTGCAAGCGGTGCATATACCGCAGGCTATGACTGGTGTTACTATTTCGAGAGACCGGCTAACAAGGCTGCAAAGTCGGAGAGCAGGGGATATAAGGCGCAGAATACCTACTGGCCTGAATTCAAGAATTATAAAATGCCTAATGAAGTAAAACCGACTCCAGCTCCTTCATATAAGCTCGGAGATGTTAATTCCGACGGAAAAGTAAATTCATCGGATGCACTTGAAATCCTCCGCTATTCTGTAGGCATCGTTAATTTCAATGCCAACCAGTTCAAAGCCGGCGATCTTGACAGAAGCGGCATTGTAAATGCAAACGATGCACGCATCGTCCTTTTGATTGCAACGGGCAGTACAGGTGCCGACTTAAAGTAAAAAAAAATGGGTCTGTGTTCAATCGCACAGGCCCTCTTTTTAGCTTCACTGTTATATCTGAAAATAATAATTAACTTTTTTGAAAAAGTTGCACCTAAGCTCGGCGATGTAAAAGCTTTGCAGAAAAATCTCATTGAGCTTCTAACACAAAATTCTATAATCTAAATAGAAAAACCACACAAAAGTGTGGCTTTTCTTTATTGTTACATTATTATGTATGGTGCCGGTGACCGGGGTCGAACCGGTACGGTGTCGCCACCACCGGATTTTGAGTCCGGCACGTCTGCCAATTCCATCACACCGGCACATAACGCTGTTTATTATACAGTAATGTTACAAGAAAATCAAGTCCTTTTGAACAATTTATAAAAATTTATTCGCTATATTTCAACATAATGTCTATTGAAATAATTATTTAAAGTAGTATAATATATTCTAATGGATTACTATAGGAGTTGATTAAGATGAAAAAGGCAAAAAGTATTATCAGCGCGATTTTATGCGCTGCTATTCTTCTGTCTTGTGCACCGGTATTTAATTTGAATTTGTTCAGTACACAGGCTTCTGCCGCTTCGTATACAAAGAAGCATGAGAAGGAGTATTACTATGCTCCGGGTACGAAGTTCATCACATATTTGGTTCTTGGCTACAGCAAAGATAATGCCGCTAAAGCCAAAGCTGTTATTACCCGTTTAGGTTCAAAATACACAGCTATAGACAAGGATCTTAACGACAACGCGGGAGGACGCTATATTTTCCTCGGATACCTTGCAGATACCGATCCGACAAATTCAATTAAAGATCTCAGAATCAGAAACAGTAACAATCAAGATAATTATACCGCTCCCGAAAACAAAGCTACATATACGGCTGTCGGAAAAACTCCGATTTCGGAGGCAGGTAAGCTCGGTGACGGCGTTGTTGACCTTAATTTGAAAGCCGGCGGAGCTTATCTTTATTATTTTGCAACGAAAAATGTTTTGGCAGGAGATCCCATCGTTGAAATTAAAATAGATACAAACACATATATCTCCGGATATGAAACTGTAAAATATCTTGAAAGTGCTAACTTTAATGTGATAGCCGATGCCAATAAGGATGCCGGCGGAGACTATATCTACACGCATCTTAAGCGCCTTCCGCAGGTTGATACAACAAAGCTTCGTTCTGCTATGGAAACGGCTGCGACTGCGATTGCAAACACCTCTTTAATCGAAGAATCAAAGGCTTCACTGAAAACAGCTCTTGCCGCAGCTGAGCAAATCACAAATGCCTATGATAATTTCAGAGCCGGCACCGACGCTTACAGCTCTGTTTACGATCAGACTAAAATCGACGCTGCCGAAAAAGCCATAAAAGAGGCTATGGATGAGCTGGCGGAAAATATAGATGATTCCGATACCCCGAAGGTCACCTTCTATGTTCCGGAAACAGTTTATCTCGATCCTAACGACAATCAGTCATTCCGGTATTTCTACGGCGTTGATACAAGCGGAAAACCGGTAAAAAATACATCAACAGCAGATGCCGCAAAAGGTGCAATGGTTTATTTTGACGTAACGAACTGTACGCCTACAAGCGTAAAGATTACCGTTGAAGCCTCGTCAAATAACGCGACCGATTGGAAATCAACAGCGAGCGGCAACCTCAGCTCGGTTACATACGGTGGAACGACCAATTCGGGTGCGGCCGCTTCAACAACAGGCAATACGTATTCGACTTTTCCCGTTAACATTCAGTGTACGGGCGGTAAGATGAATTCGGCTGTTCCCGCCGGCGGATATAGATTCCTAAAATGGACAGCTCATTATGTCGTTGACGGTTTTACTCTTGAAGCTTACGCATATTCATTGTGCTATGCTCCGTACGATAAGCCTGCAGCGGCAGGATCAAGGGCATACACAAGCAGAGGCATCAATCACCGAATTCAGCAGCTTGCTTGGATTTCAGGTGTTATAGGAAGTGAAAATAACGGCAACAGAACAAATAATACAACCAACTTTGATCCGTTGAAGAGTAAAATTTCTACTCCGACAAACGCTTCAAATGACGGCGGACTTGATGTTTCGGGAGATGTTTTCCTTAACGGAACGTCAGGAGCCTCATACTTTGCAAATTACAGTAACGGAGATGTTAATGCACAGACTCAGTCTGTCGCTCCTACGGGAAAAATTATTCTTGATTCTGCAAGGTTCACCAATCTGAAATACGTTCCGAATCTTAAAATCGGATTCATGATTGCGGATGTTTGGGAGGGAAGCAACTCTTGTAAGGAAAGACGTTTCGGCTATTACTTCTCTGATGTTTCGGATATTTCATATACTGCTTCGTCCGAAACAACGGGAAGCGATCTAAATGTATACACAGAAAACAGAGGAACGTATATTGTAAGCGATACGGATTATGAAAATACTTCCGAAAAGGTTGGCAGAGAATACTGTAAACCGAGACTCGTCTATAACGGTGTCTGGGATAAGGAAGTGACTTCGTCACAGACTGTACGTATCAAGGGAGCATCCCGTTTCGGTACAAAAAGAGTTCTTCCTACAGATTATAACGGTAACGTAAACTGCGCCGGAATCGTTCCTCTTGAAGTAACGGTTGTCAACAAGGCTCTTTTGAGAGCAAAGGTTAATGTTGCTGTTTCCAATGCCTTGCAGGAGAATTGGTTTGCTGCGGGATATGACGTATATCAGAACTCAATTCTTGCAATGGCAATTCATCTTGAAAATCCGGCAAGCTCTGTTACAACAGGAAACACCGACAGAAGTAAACTTGAAAGAGTGTCCGGCACGGTTACAACCTCGTATATTCGTGATGCGGCAGGCGGAGCGGACTATAACGGAAATTCCGAATCTCCGATCATCGGCACAAGTTCGAACGTTAAGAGCTTCACAGGCGGCGAAGATGTTTCTGTTCCGTATAATGATATTACGGGCTATACCCTGAGCGGCTATACTGTTTCCGATGAAACAGGAGTAATTTCAACAGGAACCGTGAAAGCCGATAAAAACTATTTTGTAAAGTGTGCCGGCGGCGGTAATCTTCAATGGAAATTCGTTTATATGCCGAATTCATATACAGCAAGCTATGACCCGAACGGCGGCAGCTTTAACGGTTCTTCGACAGTTACAAACACTTTGGCATATTATCAGTCAAAGTATTCCGTCGGTTCGGTTGACGGAACAACAATTGCAGAGCCGACAAGAGAGGGATACACCTTCACGGGCTGGGTATGTGACGCTGACGGTGCTACATATAACACAGATGCTCAGTTCAATTGGGATTACACAAAGACAGTTAAATTCACCGCTCAGTGGTCAATCAAGTCCTACACTGTAACCTTCAAGAACGGAGATGATGTTCTTCAGGAGAGCAAGTGGGAATATAACACCACACCGACATATAACGGAGCTACGCCGACAAAGTCAAAGGACGACAGTTACGAGTACACGTTCAGCGGCTGGACTCCGGAGATTTCGGCGGTAAAGGACGACATCGCATATTATGCACAGTACAGCAAGACAGCGCATGATTACAGATGCGATATTCTTGACGGAAAGCAGCATCAGTACGTATGTAACGACTGCGGCTACAAGAAAGCACCCGAAAAGCATAAGCTTGTATATGTAAAGACCGATAACGGATATTCATATACGTGTTCAGAGTGCGGTTACAGCTACACAACGACTGCCAAGGCATATGCGGTTGAATTCAGTTGCGATTCATATTCGGCAGCAAATAATGCATATATCAAATCCGAATGTGAGAAGTATGCAAAGGCAAATCCGCCGGTATACAATGAGGCGAAGTCAAAGAACTACTACATCGCAACGATCAAGGCTCCGATGACAATAACGGAGAACGGACAGAAGATGTACTTCGTATATTGGCTTGATGCGGAGACGGGCGAGAAGGTCGGAACGTACACAACATACAGATACTTCCAGACAAA
>HF999647.1:0-138108 GCA_000434055.1 Ruminococcus sp. CAG:488
GGTCGATGTGGGCATCGACCCCTACGAAATGTGCATTTATTTTAACAAATCGTTGGGTGCGATGCCCACATCGACCGCTACAAATTGTACTTTTTATATATGTAAATTTATCTCTATTACACAATCAGAATACGTCGACAGACCCCCCTTGCGGTTATATATACAGGTTGTATCTTGAATGCCCGAAAAAATTTAAAGAAAGGTGAAACTATGATAGGATTTATTTTAGCCCTGCTGTATTGGTTTATAAAACTGATTGTGTATTTAATTGATAATAAAAAATGGGGATGGCTGCTGATCGTTTTTATTGTAATTACAATACTTTACATCGCCGTAAAACAATAAAGCTGTTGCACAGATAAGGTTCCATGCAACAGCTTTATATTTTATTTGTTATTCACCGACAAATTCGGTTTCGTCGATTATTTTTGAGTAAAGTTCAAGCGACTTATTAAATATGTCTGCACCGAAGGTGACGTATTCATCGCTGTTTATTCCGCATCTCTGTGCAAACTGTTCGCCGATATTTTTTGCTGTATCGCCGCTCTTTTTGAGTGCGAGAAGATAAAACGTGAACGCACTGCCGTCGGAAATGTTATCGTAATACCCCGTTTCCTCAGCCTTGAGATAATCATACATTGAGGCACTTACGGCATCAATAAGAGTATCGGATAAAACATACTTTTGGACAGCATATTCCGCAGTAAAAGTCAGCAAAACACGCACGCAATAAAGCTCAGCCGCAGGCATACTGCCAATATCAAGTCCGAGCTTTTTGCAGTCGGGGCGAATTTTTGCAAGCCTTTTTCCGAGAGCTTTTGCCTTATCAATATTTCCGTTCCGCTTGTTGCGGTCAATATCCTCGGAAATCCGCTGAATATCATTCAGCTCGCGGCTTTTCCCGCCCTCATAGATTTTAATATCTCTGTCCTCTGCCATTTCTCGTGTCTCCGATTATTCCGCCTTTGCTTTTTGACGGCGGATTTTTGCCTTATAATTAGAAAACTCTGTGAACTTATCCTCAGGAGTAACAATTGTTCCGAGGGTTACGCAGGATCTGTTGTGTCTGCCGCGGAAGCTGCTGCCTCCGATTGCAAGAATACCGTTTTTCTTTGCAAGCGAAGCGAACTTTTCCGATGTTGCCTCGTCATGCTCGGGACACCAAGCCTCAAAACCGTCAATTCCTGCTTCCATTGCTTTCTCAACAATATTTGTACCTTCATAATCGCCCGGGTGGGAAAGTATCGCAATTCCGCCTGCGTCATGAACTGCCTGAATAACCTCCGCCATTTCGGAGAACTTCGGCTTGATGAGAATACTCTTGTCTCCGCCCTTTGAAAAAAGCTCCTTATAAAGGTCTCCGAAAAGCTCGGTCGTAACTCCGCTCTCAACGAGAGCTGCCATTATATGAACAGGGTAAACGTTCGTTGAGCCCTGAGCGCATTTGAGAACCAGGTCGGTCGTTATCGGAAAACGCTGAGCCGCCTTTATCATCATAAACTGAGCCGCTCTTTTTCTCGCAACAAGGTTGCGGTGGCAAAGACCTTCCAGGCGGTCAGGGGAATCGCTCATGTATCCGAGAATAAAAACTTCCCTGTCGTTTTCGCTGTCATAAGCGGAAATCTCGACGCCCTGAATAACCTTTATTCCATGGCGTTCTCCTATAAGACGTGCCCTTACCGTGCCTGCAAGACAATCAAGATCGGTTACAGCTAAGGTGGTAACGCCGCATTTTTCTGCCAGAACAATAATGTCATCTATGCCCATCGAGCCGTCCGAGAGCTTAGTATGACAATGTAAATCACAGATCATTTCTTAAAAATCCTCCCATTTCAACAAAAACCACAATATTATTCTGATTATATTATAATACAAGTGGATTGAAAATGCAAGAATTTATTTTTTCTGTCGAGAAACGAAAAAAGTTAAGAAAAGCTGCTTTCTATGACCTTTGAGCACTCTGCCGGAGAATAAACCCATCTGTCAATATGGTCAAGTTCGGTGAAATACTTTATCGGCGGAGCAGGATATTCCGCCTCAAACGCATCGACGATTATCAATTTTATCTTCATGCGTTCAGGGAGCATACTTTTTATATAAACACCCGCATGACTGCCTGCCGTGATGCCGGAGGAATATTCGGCAAGGCCTGCCAGATTCGGTGTCAGCTCAACGAATATACCATAACTTTCAACCGAGCGAACAATTCCGGGCACGGTTTCGCCCGGAGCAAATTCGTCGGCATTTTGCTCCCATGTGCCGAGCAGCTCTTTGTGAGAAAACGTCAGGCGACCTTGCTCATCAATTGACTTGACAACAACTCTTATCGTCTGTCCGACCGAAAAACGAACGGACGGATGCGGAATCCTCGAAACGGAAATACTGTCAATGGGCAAAAGCCCGTTAATTCCTGCACCGATATCGAGAAAAACGCCGAAGTTCTCCATGTGGGTTACCTTAGCTGTGATCACATCACCGGGGCGAAGCTTTGAAATATAATTATCCATACAGTCCTTTTGAACAGCCCTTCGGCTGAGGATTGCATATTCACGTTCGTTATCGTCCTTTTGAAAACCGATAATTTTGAACATGACAGGCTTGTTAACCCTCGAAATCAACGCAATATCCCTGACCGAGCCGTTGTCGATGCCGAGCGCTCCCTCGTTGTGGGGAATGATTCCGTACATACAGCCGAGATCGACACGCAGGTTGTGCTCCTTGTCGCAAAGCAAAGCCCGTGCTTCAAGCGTATCTCCGACGATACAAGCCTCGTGCAAAGAATTCGGCGAAGAAAGCGCAGCCTGATTGGACGGAGTGAGAATAGTCTGACCTTCCGGTTTAAAGTTTTGCATAAGTTTTACCACCTTTGTTTTATTTAAATTTGTTTTTTAGTGACTGCTTGTTAGCGGTTACTTTACTAATTTATATGATTTCTATTCCCGATAATGACAAATACCTCTATACTTTCGGCACAGAATGTGTTATAATATAATGGAGAAATTATTGAAAAGGAGCGATTGCATGGACGTTCGTGTGGGCGACAAGCTCGTTATGAAGAAAAACCACCCCTGCGGCTGTAATACCTTTGATGTTTTGCGCTCGGGCATGGACTTTAAAATCAAATGCGAAAAATGCGGCCATGAGGTCATGGTTCCACGCTCTAAGGCAGAAAAAAACATTCGCAGAATAATTCACCCCGAGGATTAGCGTTCCCCGTGTGAGAACAAATAATTTTCGGAGGAACTTACTATGATAGAAAAACTGAAATCTGTTGAAGAAAAATTTGAAAGCATAAATACGCAGCTCTGTGACCCGGACGTTGTTTCGGACATAGAGAAGTACAAAACGCTCATGCAGGAAGCGAAGCACCTGACTCCCGTGGTTGAAAAATACCGAGAATATAAAAAAGTAAACGCCGACTTTGAAGAAGCTCAAGCCTTGCTCGGCGAGGGAGGACTCGATAAAGACTTCCGTGAGATGGTTCAGGAGCAGTTTGAGCAGTCAAGAGACGATCTGGAGAAAATCAAGGAAGAGCTGAAGATTCTGCTGCTGCCGAGAGATCCGAACGATGACAAAAACGTTATTATTGAAATCCGGGGCGGCGCAGGCGGTGAGGAATCCGCACTTTTTGCAAATTCTCTTTTCAGAATGTATTCGATGTATGCCGAGGCTAAGGGCTGGAAAACGGAAATTCTCAATGCAAATCCAACCGAGCTAGGCGGGTATAAAGAAATCAGTTTCATGATATCCGGAGACGGTGCATACTCTCGCTTCAAGTTTGAAAGCGGTGTTCACCGTGTTCAGCGTGTTCCCGAAACGGAATCGCAGGGTAGGATTCATACCTCGACCGTTACCGTTGCCGTTCTGCCCGAGGCGGAGGAGGTTGACCTGCAAATCAACCCGACCGACCTTCAGATTGATACCTTCCGTTCAAGCGGAGCAGGCGGTCAGCATATCAACAAAACCGAATCGGCAATAAGAATTACACATATTCCGACAGGCACGGTCGTTGAATGTCAGGACGAGCGAAGCCAATATAAAAATAAAGACAGAGCGATGAAAATTCTGCGTTCGAGAATCCTTGAGCAGGAGCGTGCAAAGCAGAACGAAGCGATTGCAGGCGAAAGAAAATCGCAGGTCGGTACAGGTGACAGAAGCGAGAGAATAAGAACCTACAACTTCCCGCAGGGTCGTGTCAGCGACCACAGAATCGGGTTGACCTTATATAAAATAGAGGCTATTATGAACGGTGATCTTGACGAGCTTATCGACGCTCTCATCACCGCAGACACTGCCGAAAAACTGAAAGCTGAGTAAGAACATGAAAACTGAAATTTTTGACGGCGGCTCACAGCAGGATATTGAAAAGGCCGCTAAAATTCTCAAAAGCGGCGGGCTTGTCGCAATTCCGACCGAGACGGTTTACGGACTTGCGGCGGACGCGCTGAATTCCGATGCGGTTGCGAAAATCTTTAAAGCAAAGGGCAGACCGATGGACAATCCGCTGATAGTACATATCAGCCGTTTTGAGGAAATCTACAGGCTTGTCAAGGGTGTGCCGCACAAGGCAAAGGAGCTTGCCGACCGCTACTGGCCGGGTCCGATGACAATAATTTTGCCGAAATCAGATATAATTCCCGACGAGGTGAGCGCAGGACTGCCGACGGTTGCTGTTCGTATGCCGTCTCACCCTGTTGCAAGAGCGATAATTGAGAAAACCGGTCGTCCGCTTGCCGCACCGTCCGCAAATTCCTCGGGACTTCCGAGTCCGACGACGGCAAAACATGTTATGGACGACATGAACGGAAAAATCGAAGCAATCGTCGACGGCGGCCCGTGCGACGTAGGTATTGAATCCACGGTCGTTACGCTTGCAACCGATCCGCCGAGACTTCTCAGACCCGGCGGAATAACCCATGAGCAGCTCGAGGCGGTACTGGGTCACGTTGATATCGACCCTGCCGTGCTCTCACAGCTCAAGGAAGGCGAGCGTCCGGCTTCCCCGGGAATGAAATATAAGCATTATTCGCCGAAAGCCGAGGTATATATAGTAAACGGCAGTCTGCCGAGCTTTAAATATCAGATTGACTGCGATTTGCGTGAAGGAGATGCGGCTCTTTGCTTTGACGGTGAAGAGAACGAACTTCCCGTTCCCTGCCTTTCGTTCGGAAGAAAGGATAATTCGCTCGAACAGGCGCACAGCCTTTTTGATGATTTGCGTAAATTTGACGATATGGGAATAAAGCGTGTTTTCGTCCGTGCACCGTCCGCCGAGGGAGTAGGTCTCGGAGTTTACAACCGTCTTTTGCGTGCGGCGGCATTCAAAATTATCGAGCCGCCCGTTATTTACGGTCTGACAGGTCAGAGCGGCGCCGGCAAAACCACAGTCGGCAATGAGCTGAAAAAGAAGGGCTATCTGATAGTTGACGGCGATATTCTTGCAAGAAGGGCTGTTGAATTTCCCGATGTTCTCAATGCGCTTGCCGACGAATTCGGAAAAGAAATTCTTGATTCCGAAGGCAATCTTATTCGCAGTGAGCTTGCCAAGCGTGCATTTGCCAACGAGCATAAGCGTCAGCGTCTTAACAGAATCACCCATCCTGTGATAACCGCTCTTACGCTTGAAACAATAAGGAATAATTTCACATCGGAATACAAGGGCGTTATCATTGATGCGGCGGCGATTTTCGATTGTGATCTGCCGAAATACTGCACAAAAATGATAGTTGTAACCGCCGACAGGGATATCCGTGCCGAGCGAGTAATGAAGCGTGACGGCATAAGCCGCGAGACGGCCATGCTCAGAATAAATGCACAAAAAAACGAGCAATATTATATAGAAAAGGCAGATATTATTGTCCGCAATAACGGAAGCGAAAACCTGTCCGATCAACTGAATGAATTATAAAACAAACGCCTTGCACAAACTGTCGGTTCAAGCAAGGCGAAAAAGAATAAGTTTACCGTAAATCGGTCGAATTTTTAAGGAGGAAATCACAATGGCAGAAGAAAAGACAGAAGTTGATGTTTTGTGCGAAAAATTGTTTATGAACAAAAAGCACAGCGCAAATTTTGTTGATGAAGCAGAGCTTCAAAAGGCGATGGATTTCGCCGAGGATTACAAAAAATTTCTCAACGATAACAAAACTGAGCGAGAGGTCGCAAAATTTGTTGTTGCCGAGGCAGAGAAAAAGGGCTTCGCTCCCTTTGATAAATTCAAGAAGTACGCACCCGGCGACAAGGTTTACTATCTCAACCGTAAAAAAGCGGTTATCCTTGCCGTTATCGGCAAAAAAAGCGTCGGCGAGGGTGTAAGAATCGCAGCGGCTCATATTGATTCTCCCCGGCTTGACCTTAAGCCGAACCCTCTCTATGAAGCAAACGAGGTTGCTCTTTTCAAGACTCACTACTACGGCGGAATCAAAAAATATCAGTGGACAACGATTCCTATGTCACTCCACGGCATAGTCGTTCTGCGTGACGGCACGGAGGTTGAGGTCAGCCTCGGCGAAAAAGAAGGGGAGCCTCAGTTCGTTATATCCGACCTTCTTCCTCACCTTTCGAAGGAGCAGGACAAGAGAACCCTTGACGACGGAATTAAAGGCGAGGAGCTGAATGTTATTGTTGGCTCACTTCCGTTCAAGGCGGACAAGGGCAGCGAGCTCGTTAAACTTAACATTCTCAAGCTTCTCAACGAAAAGTACGGCATGGTCGAGGAGGACTTCCTCACGGCTGAGCTTGAAATGGTTCCTGCGGCAAAGGTTACGGATATCGGCTTCGACCGCAGTCTTATCGGCGGCTACGGCCATGACGACCGTGTCTGCGCTTATCCCGAGCTCAGAGCAATCCTTGACCTTGACGAAACGCCCGACTATACAGCCGTTGCCGTTCTCACCGACAAGGAGGAGACGGGCTCAGACGGAAACACAGGCCTGAATTCATCATATATGAAATATTTCATCGCCGACCTCGCAAGATCCGAGGGACTTATGGTTTGGGATGTTCTTTCAAAATCAAAGTGCCTCTCCGCCGATGTCAATGCGGCATTTGACCCGACCTTCCCGACTCCGTTCGAGGCAAGAAACGCTTCTTATCTTAACAGAGGCATCGTTGTCACGAAGTATACGGGTGCAAGAGGCAAGGGCGGCACCTCGGACGCAAGTGCAGAATTTGTCGGCGAGGTTACGAGAATTTTCAACAACGCTAACGTAAATTGGCAGCTCGGCGAGCTCGGCGCGGTTGACGCCGGCGGCGGCGGAACAGTTGCAAAGTATGTCGCAAACCTTGACGTTGATGTTATCGACGTAGGCGTTCCCGTTCTCTCGATGCACGCTCCGTTCGAGCTCATCGCCAAGCTCGACGTTTACATGGCAAACAAGGCTTTCACAGCTTTCTTTAAAGCGTAAAACTAAACCCACTTTCCTCATGGCTATTAAATAAAAAACAGGCTCCCTATGCAGACGATGCAGGGAGCCGAGCATTGTGCTGAAAATATCGGCAATTAAATCAAGGACGGTGAAGCTATTGCCTCAAAACGAAATTAACGGGTCTGCTTACGGCGATGAGCTTTACGAACGTCCGCCGGAGTTTGACCCGCAGTTCAATGTTGAATACCGCTCGCCTGTTCTGATGAGAATCATGCTTGTTGTTGTCAACCTTGCGGCTTTTATTTTCAGCCGTTCATTCTTGCAAAGCTGGTACAGTGTTCACGGGACATCACCCGTTTGGATACCGCTTGCTTTTCTTCTCGTTCCGCTCGGCTCTCTCTTTATTATCTATTATTATATGGGCAGAGTCGGCAGCGAGATTATAATCAAGCTGATTTGTTTTGCTTTTTGTGCGGCGCAGGTCTTTAATATTTTTTCGCCGATAGACACTAAGCAAATAACTCTCGGCAAAAACGGCTTTTCATCTGATTTTGGGTATGTCACGGAAGCAGGAAACATAATCGGAATTGCTTTCCCGGCTGACGGCAGTGCAACCACGGTTGACAGTATAGGACTCAAAGACGAGAACAAAAGCGCTGTCGCTTCGTTAAAGTCATTTATAAAAGGTGAGAAGCTTTATTCATGCACGGATGTAATTTATAAGCCCGAGCAGGCGGAAAAATTTGAAAGCTTTATCGAAAGATCTCCTTTGTGGCTCAGCGAAATTCCGGACAAAATCAATGGTTTGAAATATTCGCTCGTTGACACCTCGGGATACAACCTCTTTATTTTTTTCGACTGCGAGTCAAAGGCATACAACACGCTTCCCGATTCGGGCAAGCACACGGTTTACCAAGTAATGTATAATTTGCAGAATCATGAGATGCGAATTATAAAATATACCAAAAATTTTTAGCAGGATAATTATATGATAAGAGTTAATGAAATCAAAACTCCGTTGGAGGGTACATATGACGATGTGCTGGCAGGTGCGGCAAAAGCTCTGCGCATTTCAAAAAGGAAAATCCTCTCACTTGAAATCGTCAGAAAATCCCTCGATTCAAGAAAAAAGGAGAACCTCTTTTTTGTTCACAGCGTCGACGTAACCGTAGACGGAGATGAAAAAGAAATTCTCGCAAGAAGCAGGAACAAAAAAGCGGCAATCGTTGAACCGTTTACCTATACTATGCCCGAAAATAAGCGAACAAGCGAGCTTCGTCCGGTCGTTGTCGGCTTCGGTCCCGGCGGAATGTGGGCAGCGCTGACCCTTGCAAGAGCAGGACTTCGTCCGATCGTACTTGAACGCGGCAGAGACATTGACGCACGAACTGCCGATGTAAACCGTTTTTGGACAACCAAAAAGCTTGATGAAACCTCAAATGTTCAGTTCGGCGAGGGCGGAGCAGGCACATTCTCCGACGGCAAGCTTACAACAGGAATCAAGGACAAGCTCTGCCGCAAGGTTTTTTTGGATTTTGTTGAGTTCGGCGCACCCGAGGATATTCTATGGTCATGGCGTCCGCATATAGGAACTGACAAGCTCGTTCAGGTTGTTAAAAATATTCGCGAGGAAATCAAAAACCTCGGCGGCGACGTACTTTTCTCCTGCAAGCTGACCGATGTTATCATTGCCAACGGCGTTGTTCACGGAATCTCATATGAAAACGGGAACGGTGAAAAAATTGACATTGAAGCCGACAGCGTAATTCTTGCCGTCGGTCATTCCGCAAAGGATACGGTTGAAATGCTTTATCGCAAGGGTATCGACATCATGCAAAAGCCGTTTTCGGTCGGAGCAAGAATTGAGCATCCGAGAGAAATGATAGACCGCTCACAGTACGGCGATTTTGCCGACCATCCAGCACTCGGGGCGGCGGACTACAAGCTTGCCAACCATTCGCTTCATCACAGGGGCGCTTATACGTTTTGTATGTGTCCCGGCGGAACGGTTGTTGCCGCAACGAGCGACAGCGGAGCAGTTGTCGTCAACGGAATGAGCAATTACGCCCGTGACGGCAGAAACTCCAACTCGGCAATTCTTGTCGGTGTTGAGCCGGAGGATTTCGGCAGTGAGCATCCGCTGGCAGGCTTCAAGCTTCAGCAGGAGATTGAAGAAAAGGCTTTTGCCGCAGGCGGAGGAGATTATACCTCACCGGCTCAGCTCGTCGGTGATTTTCTTCAAAATGTCAAATCGACCCGGCTCGGAAGTGTCAATCCTTCATGTGCAACGGGAGTCAAACTCGGTGATATTCGTCAAGTGCTTCCGCAAAAGGTGACTGAGGCAATGGCGGCAGCTATCACAAAATGGGGCACTCAGCTCAAGGGCTTCGATCTTCCCGACGCCGTTCTGACTGCTCCGGAGACAAGATCCTCGTCTCCCGTGCGCATAGTTCGTGACGAATTTTACCAGTCGCTCAAGGTTCGTGGGCTTTACCCATGCGGCGAGGGTGCCGGCTACGCCGGCGGCATAGTTTCCGCCGCTGTTGACGGACTTCGCTGTGCACATGCCGTGCTTAATGACGAGTTCTGAGTAAAAAAAGAAAAAAGCTATAGTTCACGACCGTCGGCAGATACCGACACTGAACTATAGCTTTATTTTTTATACTATGTATTTTCTTCTTCTTTTTTCCGCAGATAAATTGTAAAAATCGCCTGAGAGAGACCCAGAAACATCATCATATATTGAAGCGGCTTGAGCCCGTAGAACAGGCAATCCGTCATTCCGCAAAGGAGAAATCCCGAAACGCTTGCAAAAAGAGTAACCGCGACGTTCCTTGTGCCTGAGCCGAGTTTTGCGAGCCGAAAAATATTTATGTAGAATATCACAAAAATTGCCGCAAGCAGAATTGCTCCGAAAACTCCGTTTTCAAGCCACGTTTCAAGAAAGATATTGTGCGCATGAGGCTGTCTGACATGATACACTTCATGCATTACACGACGGATATTATCAAATCCCGTTCCGTATCCGAAAATCGGTTTTTCTTTAAGCATCGCAAAAGCTGCGTCCCAAACCTGCTTTCTCGTGTTTACGGAAATATCCTTGCCGCTGATGAGCGTGAGGAGCCTTTTGAAAATACCGTTTGCAAAAATCGCAATGGCGCAAACTCCGACTCCGCCGAGAGCCATAAGCTTTAAGCCTTTCTTTCCGCCGTAGAGAAGCAAGAGAAAGAAAACGATCACCGCAAAGAGATACGGACCTCTTGAATAAGAAAGCGCAATGCCGCCGATGGTTGTAAGGCAACAAACAAGCCCGATCCATCTGCGCTTTGAATTTTCCGAGCAAAGGAAAACATACGCCGTAAACGGAAGCATAGAAACGCAGAAGGTTGCAAAAAACAGCGGATTGGAAAATGTTCCGCTTGCTCTTGTTAAAAAGAAATGGAACTTTGTTGATGCCATGTTTGAAACAATAAAATCCGGCAGATATTTAACCAGTCTTTCAACGCCGAAATCAAGAAAGCGCCAAAAAGGATTGAAGAATTTCGCAAGATCGCTTCCCGTCCTCCGGCAGAGATGGTAAAGTACCATTTGTGCAATTCCGATAAATCCGGCAATTCCCGAAGACAGACAGCCGAAATAGAACACCCTGTCAACAGCTTCCTCGGAATCCACGGTTTCGGTGAAAACATAGTATCCCGTAAACATCAGACACCATAAGCCGATGCTTGCCAAAGAAGAGATTGCCGAGGACGAATAACTTGAGCAGATCACCATCCACGCCATGTAAATCAATATCGAAATTCCGAGTTTGCCGAAATTCGGCTTGCTCCTCTCTGCTATTCTTTTTTTCAAAACAAGAGCAAAAATCACAATGCCCAAAACAGGTGCAAAGTATTCAGGCAACAGTGCCGCCAAAAGGAACAAAAGCGGAGCATAAATACAGCTTTTATCCGATTCGACAGTTAATTTTTTTGTTTTCAAGAATCAGCTTCCTCCTCATTGGTTTTGTCGGCGGTTCCTTCTTCGTTTTCGTCGTTTTTTTTCTTTCCTTTTTCGCCGATAATCTTTTTATAAAAGAACGAACATATTATGCTGAGAAGCGCAGTAACGGCAAAAATTATAATTGCAAGATCAAAGTTTCTTCCCGTTATTTGGTTTCCGCACCAGGTTGATGAAATGATTGACGGAATTCTTGCGATGCTCGTAATCAGCATGAATTTTTTCATGTCAAGATCCGTTATTCCGGCGGCATAAGTCAATACATCCTTGGGCGTTCCCGGAATAAGATAAATAACAAAAAGCGTTTTGTACACCGTTTTTTTATCCTTGAGGAATTTCAATGAGTCGATTTTCTCGATCGGTATAAAAAGATTGACAAGACGTCTGCCGAAAAGCTTTGTCAAAAGAATTATGACCAACGAGCCGATCTCTGTTCCGAGCAAGCACAGGAACATACCCATCCATGTTCCGTACAAGGCGCCCGAACCGATTTCAAGCGGCTCGGCAGGTATAATTTTGACAACGGTCTGCATCGCACGAATCGCAACAAAAACAAGCTTGTCAAAGCCTTTAAAACGAGACAGAAAGGCTTTCATGTGCTCGGCATCGCAGAGCAGGGAATAAAGCTCCTTGCCGTACTTTATATATATATAGATAAAAACTGCGACTATGACAGAGCAAACAACAATTGACCCCACCCTTTGAATCAGGCGAAGCTTTTTTTGCTTTGCAACATCAGAGTCACAGCAATTTGTATTTTTCAAAAAAATCACCGAGCCTTCCGGTGTATTTCTGTTCTTTCCAAGGCTTTTTCTTACCGTTGAAATGAATAATAACCGTATTTTTCTCTACCCAGTCAAGGTCGATTTTTCTTTCCCCGGCAAAACAGGAAGAAAAATGACGGTAGGTTTTTTCATCAAGATTATAAACTCTCTCGTCGATCGGAAGCGTGCGGTTTTTCATCAAAGCATTTATGACATCCTGATCGGCAAGAAGAAGCTTTTTATGGTTGACTGAGATAAATTTAAAAATCCTTTTTAAAGAAATCTCTTCTCTCCATTTTTTTAAATCAATCAGCAACACGCCGGCATTAATATAGCGGCTTCCTTTGCTCAGACCGAGGCGTAAGCGATTGACCCCCTCGGGGATTCCGTAAAGATGCGGAGCACCTGCAATAATATTCCCCTGCAAATCGAGATTATAAAAATCACTCAGATCGCCGTTGATAACGATATCGGGATCGAGATAAAGAACTCTTTCTACGTCATTTGGGAGAACATCTCCGGCAAGCAGACGGTAATATGTCGCCTTGCTTATTCTGTCAAGCACAGGACAGCCGTCAAACATATCGTCGCTTACGGGGATTCTGTGTATCTCATTGTTTGTCATGCCGAGCGCCTTTTCCATGTCCGAAAAATCCTTTTCGGTCAGCGATGAATAAGCAACATAAAGATCAATCCGATTGCCGGAATTAGTTTCGGCTATCGAGTTGAGCATAACGCACAGCGGATATATGTAATTTGAATCAAGCGTTATAAAAATATTCATAGCTTTCTTCACCTGTCAGACACTTCATGTGTCAATTATAGCAATAAACCCCGTTAAAGTCAATATGGACATATTTGCTTTTTAAGCTTAGATACACTGTCTTTAATTTCTATTATGTATTTTATAAAATAAAATCATAAAAATATATCGTTATTCTTGAAAAAAGAGCCGCCAAAGCGACTCGATTTGGTGCAGGAGAAGGGACTTGCCGTCTGCTGCGGCTGTGCCTTGCATTCTAACAGTTCGCCGACCGTCGCAAGCGACAGTACCCGGCTCACCGCTCCTCGCTAAAAACAGTCCACAGGACTGTTTTCTTGACGCTCAGACCCTCTCGGGTTCAAGTCCTCCTCCAAATAAATAGTCAAAATATTCAAAAAAACAGAGCCGCATAAGCGACTCTGTTGGTGCAGGAGAAGGGACTTGAACCCTCATGAACTTGCATTCACTAGAACCTGAATCTAGCGCGTCTGCCGATTCCGCCACTCCTGCAAAATTATGCGGCATACAGTGTCAAACCGCATAAATGATTATATCATAGAAAGAAAAAATGTCAAGATTATTATGTCAATTCCTTTTATTATTTGCAATTATTATAATGTAATGATATAATTAACCGAAAACTTTTTTGGAGCGATCATTATGTATCATTTCTTTGTTCCCGCCGAAAATATTTCCGACTCTCAGGTCGTTATCACGGGCGGTGACTTTAACCACATTAAAAATGTTTTGAGAATGAAGCCGAACGAAAAATTCATTGCCAACGACGGCAACGGGGCAAGCTATTGCTGTTCGATTCGTGAATTTGTCGGAGACAGCGTTGTTGCCGATATTGAAAAAGGACAGCTCGAAAGCAGCGAGCTTCCCGTACGCCTCGTTCTGTTTCAAGGCCTGCCGAAAGCAGACAAAATGGAACTGATCATTCAAAAGGCTGTTGAGCTCGGAGCAGCGGAAATTGTTCCGGTGGAAATGGTTCGCTGCGTGGTTAAGCTTGATGAAAAAAAGAAAAAGAGCAAGCTTGCCCGCTGGCAGTCGATCGCTGAAAGCGCTGCAAAGCAGTCGGGCAGAACGGTAATTCCCGAGGTGAAAGCCGTTATGAACTTTGACGACGCTTTGAAATATGCCGAGACACTTGACGTGCTGCTTGTCCCATACGAGTGTGCAGACAGTTTGAAAAAATTGCGCGAAAAAATCGACGGATTGAAAACGGGCATGAGCGCAGGAATTTTTATCGGTCCCGAGGGCGGATACGAGGAAAAAGAAATTGAAAAAGCAAAAGAGCATGGCGGTGAAATTGTCTCGCTCGGCAAAAGAATTCTGAGAACGGAAACTGCGGCAATTGCTTCTCTTTCAATATGTATGTTCAACATCGAAGCGAATTTATAAGGAATAATTCTATGTTACCAATTGATTTTACAAAAAGAATGAAAGAGCTTTTGGGTGAGGAATACGGTAATTTTGAAGCGTCGTATTCCGAAGATCCTGTGCGTTCTTTCAGAATAAACACAAATAAAATAAGTAAAGAAAATTTTGAAAAAATCAATCCGTTCGGCGGTGAAAAAATTCCGTATGCGGAAAACGGATTTTATTTTTCCGGAGACGGAATAGGCAATCACCCGTATCATCACGCAGGCATGATTTACATTCAAGAGCCGTCGGCAATGGCGGCAGTCGAGAGCGTTGATATTCAGCCGGATTGGAACATCCTCGACCTTTGTGCCTCCCCCGGCGGCAAGTCGACCCAAGCGGCGTCGCAAAATCCCGACGGCGTTCTTGTTTCCAATGAGATCGTTCCTTCAAGGTGCAAAACGCTGACGGGTAACATTGAACGGATGGGTTTCCAAAACGTTATAACGACCTGCGCCGACGCAAAAAGAATTGCGGCACTGTATAACGAAGTTTTTGACCTTGTTGTTGTGGACGCTCCTTGCTCGGGCGAGGGAATGTTTCGCAAGGACGAGAATGCGCAAAAAGAATGGAGCGTTGAGAATGTCTTGCATTGCGCCGAACGCCAGCGTGAAATCCTTGACAAAATAAAAACAACCGTTAAGCCCGGAGGGCTTTTGCTTTATTCAACCTGCACTTTTTCGCTTGAAGAAAATGAAAAAAATATTGATTGGTTCCTCAATGAAAACGATAATTTTGAGCTGATTGAAGTCAACGACAGTGTTAAAAAATTTACGGCAGACGGAATTAGGTTTGACGGCTGCAATGAAAAAAATATTTCACGCTGCCGGAGATTTTATCCCCATGTTGCAAAAGGAGAAGGACAGTTCATTGCGCTGATGAAAAAGACCGACGGCATTGGAATTGAAGAATTTCCTCCGAGTGCACTCAAGGACATTTCGAAAAAAGAGAAAAAAATTGTTTTCGATTTTCTTGATGAAACGTTGGAAAGCTACAACAAAAACGCCGTCAAAAAATATAAAGATAATTACGTTTATTTTGATTATGATTTTCCCGTTCCGATCGGCGCATTTTCCTGCGGAGTTACGATCGGAAGCCTGCAAAAAAACTATATAAAACCGCACCACCAGTTTTTTTCGGCAATGGGAAAAATGTTTAAGCAAAAAATCGAGTTGACCCCGGAGCAGGCAAAAAAATATATCCACGGAGAAACCGTGGACTGTGGATTTGATAAGGGCTGGTGCACCGTAACTGTTAATGGCTGCCCGATCGGCGGAGCGAAAGCCGTTAAAAAAACCGCAAAAAATCACTATCCGAAAGGATTGAGAACACTATAAAAATGGCCGCAGAAATTATTCTTTCTGCGTGTCTTTTTTTATTGCTTGTAAATATTCTTCTGCATCCTGTCTCGACTTAAAAACAACCGTTTTTATATTTGAATATTTTTCTGTCAACTCGTAAATTTTCGGCAAGCTTTCCGTTCTGAAATTTTTTATAAAATTGATAAAATCATTATCGGTTTCCGTTTCGATCCAAGGAAGATCCTCATGCGTTTTACCAATACGTTCACAAACTCCGTCGATACATATATCTGTCGGCAAATCGAACAAAAAAATTACATCAGCCTTTGTCATACGCGTTTCCATTGTTCTCATATAATTTCCGTCGATTATCCATTCATCTTTCTGCAGGACTGCCGAAAGGCGTTCGTCAAAAATTTCTCTTGCGACGGCTGTTTTGTCAGCGTTCCAATTCAGCCGATCAAGATAACAGAGCGGTGTTTTTGTATATTTACTAAGTTTCTTTGCGAAAGTGCTTTTCCCGCTCCCGGGGCATCCGATTACTATTGCTTTCATTGTTTTGCCCTCTCCGTTTTTGTTTTAAATGTAAATTCTCGCATTCTTCGAGTATGTCGAAAAATGCGAGAATATTTTATACCAGTACAACCTTTTCACCGTCACAGGTCAGACGTGACGGAATAAAATTGCCGTCCACCACGAAATAATAATAGCCTGCACCGCCGTTCTGAAAGTCTTTACCGTCATATTTTACATCATCTACCTGAGTGAAAACCAGGCTTTGATTTTCAAACCTCTTGATAAGAAAAACTCCGTATTTGCTGGAGCGGTGCTGAGTATCGTCCATCAGCGAGAACGGGAGCAATAATTTTTCGCCGTCCTTGATGAAACAATAATTGACATTGCTGCCGTTGTTTCTCTCGGCAATGCATACAACTCCCTCGTCACACTCAAAATATGTTACAAGCGTTTCATGGTACCTGTAGGCAAAAAGTTTCTCAACCGAATCGAACGGGTGAATATAATTTTCAAGCGGCACAACAAACGAAACTGCCGTCAGAATTATTGAAACAAACGCCGCAGTGACGACCGCCTTGCCTTTTTTCTTCGAAACAATGCAAAGAACCGTCACAAGAATCGCAAAAAACACTGTTCCGACTATCCATCTAATAATATCGTATGCCATAAAAGGCTCCTTTTCTAAATTGCTTTTGTCTATATTATCATATGAATTAAAAAAAGTCAAAAAATTTTAAAAAGACTGTTGACAAACAAAGAAAAGCAGCATATAATGAAACCAACAAATGAACAATTATTCATATGTTAATTTGAACCGGCAGGTGAAACAAATGACTGACAATAAAGAAGTGCTGACTTGCGACAAGTGTCCGCATGATAACTGTAATCGCAGGGTTGCGAAAAAGGAGGTCAGCGATGACGTTCTCTATGATCTTGCCGAGGTTTTCAAAGTGTTCGGTGACAGCACACGAATCCGAATTATCTCCGCCCTCATGGACGGCGAAATGTGCGTCTACCACCTTTCCGAAAAGCTCAATATGGGTCAGAGCGCAATTTCACATCAATTGAGAATTCTCCGAGGCGCAGGGCTTGTCCGTCCGCGCAAGGAAGGCAAAGAAAGCTATTATTCGCTGGACGATGAGCATGTCGAAGAAATTTTCGGTGCAGGTCTGGCGCATGTATTACACAAAGGAGGAATGTTAGATGTCTGAACATGAATTCGATCAAGAACACGAGCACGAATGTGAACATGACTGCTGTGAACATGATGAGTGTTGCAAGTGCGGCAAACATGAGCATGACCACGATCACGGTCACATCCACGGCTGTGCCTGCGGATGCGGCGGATGTGCCCATGACGACGGGGAGGAAGAAACCAAGCTCTCGCTTACCTTGCTCGGCGTATCGGCAGTGCTCGTAGTTGTCGGTCTTTTCCTTAAATCAATTCCGCTCGCACAAACTATTGTCGGTATTGTTGCCGTTGTGCTTGCGGCTTATCCGCTGGTGTTTAAGGTTTACGGCGATATCAAAGGTCGCAGATTTACCGAAATCGAGCTTATGCTTATTTCCGTTGTCGCAGCCTGCTGTATCGGCGAGCTGAGAGATGCGGCGCTTGTTGCGATTCTTTACCGAATCGGTGAAATAATTGAGGACAGAGCGGTTGAAAACAGTCGCAAGGCCATTGATTCCGTTGCAAAAATCCAGCAGGATTATGCACATCTCGTTCTTCCCGACGGAACAACAAAAAAGGTTGATGCCGAAGATGTACCCGTCGGAGCAAAAATCAACGTTCTTCCCTATGAGCGTTTCCCGATTGACGGCATTGTTGAATCGGGAATCTCAACTGCCGACGCTTCCGCCATTACAGGTGAAAGCCTGCCGATCACTCTCGGCAAGGGCATTGAGGTTAAGAGCGGTATGGTAAACGGCAAGGACAGCGTTACGGTTGTAACAACCGAGCTTTTCGGAAATTCAACGGCTTCAAGAATTGTCAAGATGGTCGAGGATGCAACCGAGAAAAAGGGCAACGTTCAGAAGTTTATTACAAGATTTGCAAAGTATTACACACCGATCGTCGTTATAATTGCCGTTGCGCTGGCAATTATAGGTTCAATCGCAACAAAGGACGTTTCCTCATGGATCCAAAGAGCGCTGGTTTTCCTTGTTGCATCATGTCCGTGCGCTATTGTAATTTCAATTCCTCTCGGCTTCTACACAGGTATAGGTGCGGCGGCAAAGGACGGAATTATCGTCAAGGGATCAATCTTTATTGAAGCCTTTGCAAAAGCAAAAGCATTTGTTTTTGACAAGACAGGCACTCTGACAACGGGCAACTTTGAGGTCAGCAAGATTACTTCTATGAGCGATTTTTCCGAGGAGCAGATTCTTACTCTTGCGGCGGCGGCGGAATATTATTCCTCCCACCCGATTGCAAAGAGCATTGTCAATGCAGCACCGCAGATTGACGAAAAATACCTTAGCGATTTCCGTGAGGTTGCAGGCGGCGGAACAAGTGTACTGTTTGACGGCAAAAGAATTCTTTGCGGCGGCAGACGCTTGCTCGAGACAGAGGGAGTCGAAACTCCCGACTACACGGACGGTGACGTTTGCGTTGTATTTGACGGAAAAATTATCGGTACGATCACCCTCAGAAGTGCGCTCAGAAAGGGCGTTGAGGACATGGTCGAGCATCTGCGTGATCAAGGCGTTGAACACATTATAATGCTTACCGGCGACAACGAAACGGCATCCGACGAGGTTGCAAAAGCAATCAATCTTGATGAATACTATTGCAATCTTCTTCCCGAAGAAAAGCTCAGCCACCTTGAGGAAATCAAGAACGAGTATGGCAAGGTCGTTTACGTCGGCGACGGAATTAACGATGCTCCCGTTCTTGCTTCCGCGGACGCAGGTGTTGCAATGGGTCTCGGCACTCAGGCGGCAAGTGAAGCGGCCGATGTTATTCTCACGAACGACAGGCTCGACAAGCTCGCACCGGCTCACAAGCTTTTCAAGAGAACAATAAACATCGTTCATTTCAATCTTATATTTGCAATCGTTATAAAGATGATAGTTCTCATCCTCGGAGCGGCAGGTTATGCTCCTGTTTGGCTTGCGGTTTTCGCCGACGTCGGCGTGTGTGTAATCTGTATTTTGATTTCCACGCTCATCGGCAAAGCAAAGAACTCGTTTTTTGACACGATTCATTTAAGATAAACCAAAAAATATCAGGCTGTATCAAAGCAAAATGCTTCGGTACAGCCTGTTTTTTTATTTAATTATTTACAGAAAGCTTTCCAAAATTCCGAATATGCTTTGTCGCCGTAAATTTTGAAAATGGTGTCGTCGACAAAGGTTATTATCTTCGTCAAAACCTTTGCCCATTCCGGCAGCTCATTGAGCTGTTTTTGCGTGAGGAGCTTTGCGTTTTCCTCGCTTATCTTGCCTTGTTCCGCACAGAATTCATTAACTCGCCTTGTCGTTTCCTTGCAAAACTCTGCGTCGGCAATCGTCGCGCGCATCACACGCTCACAGTCATACATTATCGCCTTACATTCCTCGACGGTCTCCTGTGACCAATCAAGCTTGCCTGCCTGATAATCGGCATAAAGGTTTTTCATATCTCTGTATCTCCAGCGGCGAATAAACCAGTTGTCGGAATTGCCGTTAAACTGCGGATATTTCTCCGGCTTTGATTTCACATTTTCAACTTCATGCGAATACATCAGCGCAACCGCAAGATTGATAACCGGTGCATTGTTCGCCGCATCCTCGTGATGCATATTGTAGAAATACCATGTATTGTCCGGAAGAACACCCGTTGAAGCGTCAATCTCACCGTCGGGAGAAAGTCTGCCTCCCTCGGAGAGCTTTTCACCGGGCAAAGCCGCCGTTGCACCGAGAGCTGTTGATTCTATATTGATAACTCCGTTGCCGTTCACATTGTCCGCATTCGCAGTAACATGAAAGAAATTATACCGTGCATCACCTGTGTGAAGTCCGTAGCCGGAAATTATATTTATCTTAATTCCGTTTGCAGTCATTTTCTTTATATTGTCGGCAAGGTCAAGCTGTGCCTGATAAAACGCATCGGTCTTTGCCCTGACGGAAGAATGCTCCTTATCGCTAAGAAATTTTTCTGCAAGTTCGGGATAAGCTTCTTTCGTAACCATTGCCCAGATCTGCGGTGTGTTGACAAAAAGATTGTTAAAAAGAATATCATAAATTTTAGTCAGCATTGCGGCGTTAACCTCGGCAGGGAGTGCACGAAGCAAGAAGTTGACGGCGTGACCGATAAGCTCGCCGTACTCCGTGAACTCGGAAATCATCATCGGGATTCCCTCGTTGTACCAGAATTCCGCCGAAACATCAAAGCTACGGTTGAACATATCGGTGACCGACTGCGTTCCGTTGAGAACGGGGACGACATTAACTATTGTATTAACCTTGTCGGTGTCGGTAAATTGGTCACAGAACGCTGTGAACACTGTACCGCCGAGACTTATCGGAAGAAGATTAACTTTCTTGGCTCCCGTCTTTTGAAGTACCATATCTATGTACCTGTCAAGCCGTTGAGCAGATGACATTGGGTCGGCGAAAAGAGAAAAAGTAAAAAAGAAAAGATTTTCTTCGCCTATTATATCCGAAATGGCACGAAGCGGAAGAATTCTATAGAGATAGTCACACTGATATTGCATATAACTCTGCGTTTCGGCATCGGCCGGAGTTGCAAAATCGGCAAAGGACCCGTTAAATTCAAGAAGGCCGATTTCATTGTTCGCAAAGGTTCCGTCGGGCAAGGTTTTCTGTGCCGAAAAAGCTGTATCGGCAACCTTTCCGATTGCATCAACAAGTCCGCAGTCCTTTTGAGCAATGACCGATTTAACAAGCGGTGCTATAAGATTGCTTGCAACCGTTTTGAGAATTTCGGGAACATCAAAAATAACGGTTCCGCTCTGAAGGTCATTGCCGAAGGCGTCCTTTTTTATCGGCGGACGAGACGGATCCTCGGCGGCTGAGCTGTTGTAATCCCTGTCAACAACATAGGTTATCGAATGGGAGATACCGGGCACAACGACAAGGGGATAATAATTGCCGTTTTCGTCAACATTGTCGTAAACAACGGACATATCCTCAAGCGTGTACGGATAATTGTCGGAAGCAGGAGAATCCGAGCTTTTCGTCACGGTGCCGTTCAATGTGACAAGTGCCATGATTACCGCCATAACGGCTGAAATAATCCTGGTTATAAAGATCATTGTTTAACCCTCCTGTAAAAATTTAGAATAAGGGCAAAATTATAATAACAAAAAATAAATTATTTTTCAATAACATTGATTTATTTCCTAAAAAATGCTAATATAAATCATATCTTTTTTTGGAGGTTTAAATAATGGAAGTAACAGCAGTTGCCTCTTGGCTCAACTCAACTTTTGCCGACTTCGACCTTGCAATTTTTGACTTTTTCCATAGATTGCATGACAGTGCGGCAGGCGGATTCCTTGATGTGTTTTTCAATGCGATAACAACGCTCGGACATGACGGAATTGCGCTGATTATCATTTCACTTATCCTCATGCTTTTCAAAAAGACGAGAAAAGCAGGCTCGGCAATGCTCGCAGGAATTATTGTCGGAGCAATTTTTACAAACCTGACAATCAAGCCCCTCGTCTCACGTCCGAGACCGTACACTCATCTTGACAGCCCCGTTTATCAATGGTGGCTGAATGCAGGAGCGCAGGTTGAAAGCGACCGTTCGTTCCCGTCGGGTCACACAACCTCGGCAATGGCAATGGTAACAGGGCTTTTCTGCGTTACAAATAAAAAGATCAGTTGGTTAGCGTTTCTCTTTGCGATATTCATGGGAATGTCGAGAATTTATCTTTGCGTTCACTATCCGACCGATGTCATCGGCGGGCTTATTATCGGTGCAATCGGCGGCATTATCGGCGGTCTGCTTGTAAATTGGTTCTATAAGCACGACGAGCACAAGCTCAACAAAGCATATATCAATTTCAGCTTTGCCAATCTTTCTAAAAAGAAAGCATAACATTAAAGCTTCACCCGACACGGTCAAACGATTGTGTCGGGTTTTATGAGCGTTTTACACAAAAAAAGGCGCCGATTTTGTACGTTGACTGAATTGTTTTTTTGTTGTATAATTTAACTAATAATAGGGACATTGTTCCCGACAATATAACACTCACGGGAGGTTTTTTATGAAAAAGATTTCTACAAAAATTATTTCCGTAATTCTTTGTATCTGCATGATCTTCGGCTGTTCGGCAATAGCATCATCTGCAGAAACAACAGATACGGTAACGAGAGTCAGCTGTGCTTTCAACGGCGATTCTCAAACTTCAAGAGGCTTCTGCTGGTACACCGAGACCTATACAAGAAGCGATGTTCAAATCATTAAGACATCTGATTTTAACGGCAGCTATGCAAATGCAACAGAGTATTCGGCAGGCAACATCTACAAGTTCCGTGACCTCTATTGTCATAAGGTTACCGTTGACAATCTTGAGCCGGGCACAAGCTATACATACCGTGTAGGAGACAGATCTCTCAACCTTTGGAGCGGTGACGGCACATTCAGAACAGATGACGGCGACAGCAAATTCTCCTTCATTTCCATTGCCGATGTTCAGGCAAGCAGCGACGAGAACTTTGCGCATGCCGCCGAAACAATGCACGGTGCTGTTAAAACTCTTCCGAACTATGAGTTCATGATAAACCTCGGTGACTTTGTCAACGACGATACAAACGACGAGTGGAACTGGTACTTTAAAAACTTTGCTTTCGCAAACATGAATACCACAATTGCTCCCGTTGCAGGCAACCACGACGGCAACATCACGAACAAGCTCAACATCAATGTTTTCAACTCAATGTTTAACCTTAGTAACCCGAACACCAAGTCCAACACAAACTGGGTCAACGGAGTTTACTATTCTTTCGATTACGGCAACGCTCATTTTGCTGTTATTAACACGAACGACATGTATCCGATGACACAGTCTCAGAGAAACTGGCTTGTTAATGACATGAGCAAGACCGATGTGGACTGGAAAATCGTTCTCATGCACAGGGCATCATACTCCGAGGGCAAGAACATCAACAAGCCTGATGCGATTATAATGAGAGACGTTCTTATTCCGCTCTTTGACGAGCTTGATATCGACGTAGTAGAGGCAGGTCACGACCATGTTTACTATAGATCAAAGCAGGTTAAGGGCGATAAGGTTGTTGATAATGTTCAGTATGTAACAGAAATGTTCAACGGCGAGGAAACAACATTTGCACTCAATCCCGAAGGCTCCGTTCACATTGTTCCGGCTACGGCAGGCACAAAGAGATACAGAGTTTACGACGCTATTGATCCTATCCCGGGCTGCTGCGATTTCCGCCTTTCAACAAGAGATTTGGGCGGCTGTTTCATGACAACAGAGATTGACGGCGGCAAGCTTGTTATGAAATCCTACCTTGTTGATGACAAAACTCAAGAGATTACTCTTATTGATAAGTACGCTATTAAGAAGGACGTTGGACAGAACAAGCCGGCAGAAGATTATCAGGATCTTCCGACCGATAACGTTTCAAACATCAGTGCTTACATAACAAACTTTGTTAAGGCTATCGTCGATATGCTCGTTAAGTATCTCTTTGTTCTTCTCCCGAAGGTAATTAAAAACGCATTCAAAAAATAAGACCGGATATAATAAAACCTCCTCTTGAAAAAGGGGAGGTTTTTCATATGTACTTGTTATATTGATTTTTCCTCTTTCGGGAATCTTACCTTCGGCAAGTCGAGCTTAAACACGGTTGCAAGAATTCTGACCGCAAAAACAATCAGCACGGCAATAATCGACGCCGCCCTAACATTTACATTGTGAATATACATCAAATGATACGCTGTTCCTCCGAGAATTGAGGCAACGGCGTATATTCTTTTTTTGAGAACAAACGGTATTTCCATGAGCATAACATCACGAATCAGACCGCCGCCGACTCCGGTCACCACGGCAAGGCAAACAACGAGGATTCCGTTAACCGTGAAGCCTGATTCAATAGCAACCTTTGCGCCCATAACGGTAAAAACACCCAAACCGAGAGCATCAAAAACGTTATTGACCGCATCAACGGTTTTTTCGCTTTTTCGATATGAATCACGAAAAATATATGCCACAATAAATACAATCACAGACGTAATAACCGCAACCATGACATATCTGTAGTCGGAGAACATCGTCGGCGGCAGATGACCGATAAGAATATCCCTGACAATTCCTCCGCCGAGCGCCGTCATTGCGCTGAGAACGATAACGCCGAAAACGTCTACCCTTTTCTTTATAGCAACCATTGCTCCGGATATTGCAAAAGCGACGGTTCCGACCATTTCAAAAATAAAAAGTACAAGCTCCTCAACCGACATATTAAACCTCTGCTATAAGATAATTTGTTTCCTCACCGATGCACATTGCACGAAGCGTCGTATACGGAATACCATTGATAATGTTCTCTGCCCCGTAATGATAATGCCCCTGATAGACATGTGAAACACCGTGTCTTGCAATTATGCCGTTCACATCATTCGCATTTGAAATAATATGACGGCTTTCAACATTTATATCTATATTTTGATGAGTAAATACGATTTTTCTTTTATCCGTGTTGAGCTGTTCGTCAAGCCAAGCAAGCTCGGTCTTAGGAATATAGCTCTTCGTCCAGTCGATATCTTCACGGCCGTAAGGCTCCCCGTCGGGAGAATAAGAAGCGTCAAGAAAAACCAGCCTCACCTCATTATCCTCAACCGTTGTCGGTGCTACGTGAAAGCCTGTTATTTTTGCCATGTCCTCGGCACTGACTACCTCATTATCATGGTTTCCCATGCACTGATATGTAGGAATACCGTAGGAATTGATAAGAGACGAGATCTGTTTAAGATGCCTGATGCTCTCCTCGGTTCCGTTATGAAAATGAACGAGATCACCCAAGCAAACGGCAATCTGCACGTCCTGTGCCTTGAAATCTTCAAAGGCCCTTTTCACCGCAGCGTAGGCATAGCGCGGCTTTCTGTCCTGCTCAAGAAGGTCGAGGTCGCAATAATGTGTGTCTGTAAAAATACCTATTTTCATAATGATCACCTTGAAACCGCAAATTTTAAAACTTCAAGCGCATCGGAGGAATTCACTTTTCCGTCGCCGTTCCAGTCAGCACTGATCAGCAAATTGCCCGAAAGCGTTGTTAACCCGACAGCGTGACGAAGAATCAAGAGCGCATCTGCCGAATTTATCTTTGAATCAGCATTGATATCGCCGATAAGACACACTGTGTACGGACCGAAGCTTTTTCCGTTGCCCTCGGCGGAAACGGTTGATCCCGTTTTTACCGTGCCGGCTGAGGTAAGCGCTGTCATCTTTACCGTTACATCCTTGTATGAAACATATTTTGAAATGAACTGCGCTTGCGTAAGCCCCAGTTCTTTTCTCAGATAAATCCTCTTGCTCGCTTCGTTCAGGCTGAGATTTGCTCCGGTCTTAAAGCTGAATTGAGGATTTGCAACCGACGGCTTTGAAAAACCGTTCAGACCGTTTGCCTTAATATATGACGGATAATCATAGTAGCAATAGTTTTTGTCGCAAACTCGATCAATTCCCGAAACCCTGCCGGTCTCCGTGTACTGCCACATTCCGTAAGCGCCGTTATATGTGCAGCTTGAATTATACTCGGCAATCCAAAAATGATAGTCCGAAAGCCTTGAGGCATAAAGCTCGTCTCTCGCGAAGTATTTGTTGCAATAAATTCCGACAAAATATCCTGCCGCTTTAAGCTTGTCACAGAAGGTTCGAGCAACCTCGGTGCATTCGGCCTGAGTTAAATCAACCTGGTCCTCTGTTTCAAGGTCGTAATAAACAGGCATTTCGAGCTTGCAGTTATATTTTTTCAAAAGACTTATAACAAAATCCGCTTCCCTGCTTGCTTCCCTGGCGGTCGTTGCTGCTCCAAAATAATAAACTCCGACAGGAATGTTATATTTTTTTGCCGCAGCATAGTAATCCGCAAAGCTGTCGTCTTCTTCCATTTTCTTGCTTGCGGTATATGCAAATCCGAGTCTGAGGATGATCGCATCAATGTCGGATGCGATTTTCGACCACGAGCTTATTGAGTCACTGTTCCAATATGAAATATCAATAACATCCCAGTTGACTTTTGTTAAATTGCCTGTCGGCACAGAGCTGCTTCCGACGGTGAAGGATTTGTTAAGAAGAACAACATTTGAGCTCTCGGTGTCACTTGCCGTGATTTTATATGTATAGCTTCCTGCGGCAAGCCTTGAGAACGGCAGGCTGTAGTCAACGCTGTTTATATTGAAGCTTTTTGCATTAGGGGTTGCGATATATTCAAAGCCCTTTGTACCATTCGCTTTATATGCACCTATCACAATCCTCGTTATATTATAGTTAGACGAAATAATTCCCGTTACCGAAAAACCCTCTCCCACGTCAAGCACATAGGGATAATTGGCATTTGTTATTTTTAGCTTGCTTGACTGAACCGTTCCGACGGTGAAGGGTTTGTTAAGAAGAACAACATTTGAGCTCTCGGTGTCACTTGCCGTGATTTTATATGTATAGCTTCCTGCGGCAAGCCTTGAGAACGGCAGGCTGTAGTCAACGCTGTTCACATCAAAGCTTTTTGCGTTAGGGGCTGCGATATATTCAAAGCCCTTTGTGCCGTCCGCTTTATATGCACCTATCACAATCCTCGTTATATTATAGTTAGACGAAATAATTCCCGTTACCGAAAAACCCTCTCCCACGTCAAGGGTATCGGGATATTTTGCATTGGTTATTTTCAATGTGCTCACAGCCTGACCGGTGCTTGTAACCGTAAAGCTCTTGTTGAGAAGAACAACGTCGGAGCTGTTGTCGTCTGAAGCTACGATTTTATATGTGTAGCTGCCGTTTTTAAGTTTTGAAAAAGACAAGAGATAGTCTACATCATTTATATCATAGCTTTTTTCTCCAGGCAATCCGGTATAATCAAACTCTGCGGTTCCGTTCGAATTGTAAACGCCGATAACAACCTTGCGAATATAATAATCCGAGGTAATAATCCCCCTTGCAATAAAAGGATCGCCCTGTTTTAATGTCGTCGGATATGTTGCGTCTGTCAGCTTCAATGATGTTGCGGCGGAAACAGGCATACAAAAACCGACCGCAATTGCAACAATTAAAAGAACCGATAAAAATTTCCTTTTCACTGTAAAGCGCTCCTTTCTACATTTTGCCCTATTATAACATATTACGGCGAGATTGTACACTTTATTTTGTATAAAAGACGATTTTTGTCACATCGGATAAAACCTTGACGAAAATATAATGGACTGCGCCTAAAAGCAACAGTCCATTATCTGTATCTTTTATCCAAAGAAAAAATATTTATAAGCATCGCGGTAAAATATCCTATAAATCCGAGGTCAATTGCCGCCAGACCGAATGTCCACGGATATGTAAATTCTCTGCCGCCGAGCGTGACCGGATTGCCGGAAATGTTTGCCGAGAGCGCAACCAGAACCAACACGGTAAAAATCAAAATTCCGATGCCTATCGGGAAAAAAGCGCCCATTAACTGTTTTTTCAGATATGCCCTGCGCAAATTTTCATCGGCGAAGCTTTGTCTTGATGCAACAACACTGCCTCCCGTGATCTCAAGCTCGCAGCCCGAAAAAAGTGCGTCAACACCTGTTTTTTCAACAAGTATCGGCTTTTTCTTTACCGTCCAAACGGATTTTGAAGCGATAACGTTTATTTCAAAAACTCCCTTAAGCTGCACATATTGGCTGTTCTCGTCCTTTGAAAGCTTGCGTGTCGGATTATCCTTATCGCTGTCGAAGTTCTTATCCGTCTCCGTCCTTATTGCACGGCAGGCGATAAGCCTGTGATTTCCTTTTTCAACAGGCGAGATTGTTATACTCCCGTCTTCGGGAATAAAGTATTCCTCGCCGTCAAGCTTGATTTTCAGCACGTCATCGGAAGCGTTGTCTATTCTGATATTCGCCATAAATTCCTCCGAAAAGAAAGAGCTGCGGCAGAGAAACTTGCCGTTTTTCTGCAACAGCTCTTAAAGTCAGGTTTTATTCAACGATAACAGTTCCGTCCTCTTTAACGGTGATCTTGTCGCCGTCCTTTACAGCGCTGAGGAATTCATCGCCGAGAGAGTCAACGGCAACGATAGTGTTATCCGTCCAAACATCGGAGAGGATAACGCCTGCGGCTGCAAGAGAGTCGATCGGCAGCGAGAAAAGCATAGCCGCCGGAGCCATGTTAAGAGCGCATACGGTGTAGAGAACCATACCGCCGGTTGTTGAGCCGATTGTCTGAGGCAGGCAAAGAACCTTGCCGGTAAGATTTTTGCCGAATACATCCGGGTTGTTCTGGTCGGAACCGATAACCTCGTCCTTGCCGATAATCGGAATATCATGCATGAGGGCTGTTTTCTGGAATGTGGCAAGTGTGTTTACACCGTTATGAGAAACAACAGCCTCGCCCTTATTGATTGTGCCTGCTACAACAGGACGTCCTTTGAATGTCTTACTCATAATCAAAAACCTCCCTTGACAGCGATCTTGGTGATATCGTCAGTTGTGAAATAACGTGCGGTGGTATATGTACGAAGCTTGTTGGAGCAAGTAATAACATTGCTCGTGTCTCCGCCGCAGAGCGGATTGTTCATATACATAAGCGGACAAATACAGGAAATGTTGACGCCGAAGCCGATAAGCTTGTTGTAAGCGGCACTGTTTTCCTTCTTAAATCTGTCGAGAACCTCGGGAGCTGTTGTCATAACAGTACGAAGACCGACCTTTGTCTTGCCCTGCTTTTTAAGCTCATTCTCAAATCTTTCTGTCCATTCGCCGAGCTGCGCATATGAAAGGTGAGGACAGCCGATAAAGCAAAGCTTCGGAGCTGCGCCCTTATCCTTCCACATAACGGGATAGTTCTTGTAAACTCTTTCAAGCTCTGCATCGTCGATAACATAAGTCTGAGCACCCTCGGCGATGAGGCTTTCGCCCTGCTCAACTGCCTCGGGAGTAAGATTTTCAATATGGTAGAGTCCGACTGCACCGTTTGAAGCGGTTGCTGCGCCGAAATCCTTGAGATATGCCTTGGCATCGTCTGTGAGCTCTGTGCCGATCCACTTGTCAAGACCCTTGACGTAAGGAACGTCCTCCATAACCTTCATGCCGATTGCCGAACCGAGAACCTGAGCCTCCGGAATCTTTGTGGTCTTTACCTCAATGATCCACTTTGCCTTTCTTCCCTCATCTGTGAGAAGATCAAACTCGGGAACCTTGCCGAGAATTGAACCGAACAGCTCGATGATACCGGAGTTACGGTTACATCTTGCACCGAGAACGGAGTTTGCAAATACAACAGCCGAGCTCTCTGCCCATGAAAGAATATCGCCCTTCTTGGGTGTGTTGCCTACCTCGTCAAAATAGCAGGCGCAAGTGAATGACTTGTCACTCTTGAGTCCAAGCTTATGGAGCTGAGCCTCGTAGGAATCCTGCATACCGTAGAGAATCTTGTTGAAGATCAGTTTCTGGAGCGGATTGCACTTAACGTTTGCGTAGTCAATGGGTCTCGGGTCAACTGTAAATCCCTCGTCAACCTTGAGGCCGCCCTTAATGAGCTCATCCATGATGGAGAACACGGGCTTGAGAACCGAAATGCCGAAGCTTGTAACAAGATGTCCTTTGCCGTTTACGGGAACGAATTTCTCTGCTCCGAAAGCGTCGCCGTAAAGCACAAGGGTCTTCATAACCTTCGCCATTACCTCGCCCTTTGAGCCGTGAAGAATTTCTTTTTCCTCGTCTGTCAGCTTCATTTTGTAGCTGAAGTTTTCATTCATAAGGTTTATCCTCCTTTTATCCTCATAAGCCCCCGACACGGAGGACTTATTATTTCCGAACCGAGCCTCCGTCGCTTGCGTTTGAGGAGACCGTACATTCTTATTTTAATTATATATTAAAACTCATCGCATTTCAAGAGTTTGTTAAAGATTTGACTAAAAAAGAACTCATTTATTTTTGGTCAAAATAATCAAAAGCCTGCCCTTTCAAATCATTGATAAGGACAGGCTTTAATTGTGGTAATTTTTATTTTTCAATATTTTTCGGCGTAAACGCTTCGGGAAGCAGCTCGTTAAGGGAATACTTTTTATGCGACTCCTCTCCCGTGACAACAAGAACCGTAAAATCGGGAGAGCAAAATTCAGCCATAACCTGACGGCAAACTCCGCAAGGGGGAAAGGCTCCGCTTATAATTCCGTCCTTGCCGCCGGCAACGGCAATAGCGGCAAAATCTCTTTCGCCTGAAGAAATCGCATTGAAAAAAGCTGTTCTTTCGGCGCAGACGGTCGGAGTGTATGCGGCGTTTTCAATATTGCAGCCGGTGAAAAGCTTTCCGTCCTCGGTCATCAATGCCGCACCGACCCTGTAGCCGGAATACGGAACATACGCATTCTTCATTGCGTCAATTGCCGCTTTGCAAAGCTCTTTTTCATTCATAAAAACACCTCGCTGAAAATTAATCAAACAAAACCGTGCTGAAATATCTTTCACCTGTATCAGGAAGAACAGTCACAACCGTTTTGCCTTCACCGAGCTCCTTTGCAAGGCGAAGTGCCGCAGTAACGTTCGTTCCGCTTGATATTCCGCAAAGGATTCCCTCTTCACGGATAAGGCGTCGTGAGGTTTCGATCGCTTCCTCGTCTGTAACGATATCAATATGCTCATAGATTTGTGTGTTTAGATTTTTCGGAATAAGTCCGTCACCGATGCCCATTTGAAGATGAGTTCCGATGCTTCCGCCCGAAAGAATTGCGGCATTTTTCGGCTCGACTGCCCAAATATGAATTTCTGGATATTTCGCTTTAAGAGTCTCTCCGATTCCGCTGAGAGTTCCACCCGTTCCGACACCCGAGCAGAAACCGTCGATCGGCTTGCCGACCTGCTCAATTATTTCCTGTGCGGTATAGCTTTTATGAACCATCGGGTTCGCCGGATTCTCAAACTGCTGAGGAATCCAAACGTTTTTATCCTCCTTCGCCATACGAAGTGCGGTTTGCAGGCACTCGTTGATGCACTTGCCGATATCCCCGCCATCATGGACCAGCACAAGCTCGGCTCCGTAAGCCTTGACAAGCTTTCGACGCTCCTCGCTGACAGAATCCGGCATAATAATACGAACATGATAGCCTCTGACTGCACCGATAAGGGCAAGACCTATTCCCTGATTGCCGCTTGTCGGCTCAACAATAATCGTATTTGAATGTATTATTCCTTTTTCCTCTGCGTCGCAGATCATATTATATGCAGTTCGTGTTTTAATCGAACCGCCGATGTTGACGCCTTCGTACTTGACAAGAACCTCTGCGCTGCCCTCGGGTACAATTTTTGAAAGGCGAATCATAGGCGTGTGTCCGATTGCTTCAAGAACATTTGAATAAACCAAAGTAATTCCTCCGATGATAGTATATGCTGAACAGCTTACAATAACATAATATTAAATATAAGTTCACAGGGAACTATTTTATCACAATATGTAAAATATGGCAACTTGTTTACAAAATTTTTCAGTTGTATTTTTGAGAATAACGCAAAAGATATAATTGCAAACGCAAATGAATTGCGAAGGGGTGAAATGCAAATGTCAAGCAGCAAGAAGAATGTTGTTCCTCAGGCAAGAGAAGCTCTCGATCGTTTCAAGATGGAGGCTGCATCTGAGGTAGGTGTAAACCTTTCTAACGGTTACAACGGTGATCTCACATCTAAGCAGGCAGGTTCTGTCGGCGGTCAGATGGTTAAAAAGATGATTGAATCCTATGAGAAAAACATGAAATAACCTTTCATGAATTCACAACCACACGAATAATCAACAAAAGGGAGCGTCTTCAACTTCGGTTGAAGGCGCTCCCAATCTCCAAAAAGAAAAACTCCCGGGATTTCTCCCGGGAGCCGATATTCAGAAATCAAAATCAGAAATCAAAAGAAGCAAATGTTCCGTTGCTCTGATTGAAGATGTTCCATGTCTTCTTGAGACCTACCTTGCCGATAGCGCTGTGGTTACCAACAGAGACGTTGAGGATACCGTAGATATCCGCATGACCGCTGATATCGATCTTACCGTCTGTGTTTGAACCTGCTGCAAGCTCCTTGAGGTAGTCAACAGGAATTGTAAGAGATGACTGAACAACTACGTTTCCGTTTGCGTCAACATACTTAGCCTGTGCCTTAACATAAGCACCAACGCCGCCCTCAACGCATACGTCTACAAGAGCGTAGCCATAGAGACCGAGTGATACATCAAGACCAAGACGAAGCTCGAACTGGCCATAGATGTTAACCTGACGATCAACAACTGTTGAATCGTTAACAGTGCTTACCTTATTGTTGATGATCTCAATACCGTGCATTTCCTGAGAAGTTACAACGATTTCCATTCTGCCGTTTACATCGATGTTAAGGAGAACGTCGAATGTAATGGTAAGCGGAGTTGAACCGAGAGGAAGTGTAAAGGTGAAGAGCTTGATTGATGTAGAGTCAAGCTTTGAGAGAGCATACTTGTTAACAGCCTTAGCCCAGAAGCTGTCGCCTGAGAGCTTCTCGCCAACAGATGTAACTTCGTCGCCGAAGGTCTTAGCGTAGGAACCTGAGATAGCTGTTGTATCCTTAAGATCATAGTTGAACTTAAGATATACTTCGTTGAAGTTAAGCTTTGCAACGTTCATGTCAGCCTTAGCATCAACCGTGAGGTTTGTGAGCTCATAAGCCTTAGAAAGTGTAACGCCGTCGCATACGCTCTTAGCAACTGAGAAGTTGAGGCCTGTATCTGTGATCTTAGCCTTAACCTTGAAGCCCTTTACAGAGAAGCTAACGTTAGCAAGCTTCTTGAGAGTCTTCATGATGTCATCCTTAGAGATGGCATTTGTATCAAGGTAACCGTCTGAAAGAATCTCGCCGTTACCGTCAGCGATCATTGATGTTGCGAAATCAACATCAGATGAGCCTTCGTAGTCGATCTTCTCGATAACGTCCTCGATAGCAACATCAGAATTCTTAACTACCTTCTCGCCGTCTACAACGTCGATAGCCTCAACCTTGTAAGCTGCACCTGTGAAGATAGCATCAGACTGCTCAACAACATAAACGTCGCCTACTGCAAGGTCTGAGCTTGCGGGAACAACGATGCTGTCACCCTCAACAGCGTAATCGGAAACCGTCTTAACGCCGTCCTTGAGAACGAGCTTCTGAGTGTTTTCGTCAACTGAACCACGAAGCTCAACAGCCTTTGCGATAGCTGCTGTTACGTCGTCAGCTGCCATTGCGCCGAGACCGAGCTTGTTCTTAGCATCAAGCTTAATGATGCCATTGTCAACAGCTGCGGAAACTTTTGCAATGTTTTTGATGGATGTAGCATTCTCGATTACAACGGTGGTCTCGTCAACCTTAACGCCCGATGCATTAACAAGAACTGTTGCTACGAATTCCGGAGTAACGGCCTTTGTAACGTCGATCTTATCATAATCAACGAGAACGTCATTATTATCTGCTGTTGCAACAGCTGCATAATACTCGTTGTCCGGCTTAACTCCACGAATTTCTTCCGTGGACTCAACCGCCTGATAACCAAACGCTTCATTAACCTGCTCCAAGAATGCGCCTGTCTCAACCGTCTTTGTTCCCGGCCATACAAAGCCCGGGAAAATGCTGGTCATGACAAGCATTACAATGGAAACGATGATTGAAATGATCTTGGTCATGTCAATTCCTCCTTTAATTTTTTGAGGCTTGAGCATCTTTTCCACGGCTTTAAAGTGGTATAACGTTAGTACCGCTTATAAAGTTGAGCTGCCCGAAGACAGCAACCCTGGTAAATACTCCCCTCACTATGAATTATAATCGTTGACCCGTCATTTTGCAAGTATTTTTTTGCCTTTGGAGAAAAATTTTATCTATTTTTGAAAAAGTCACTAAATATTGTGGTTAAAACTGTGCAAAATACAATTTTAATGCCGTTTTTAACAAAAAAGATAAGTTGTCTAAATAAATTTTTTCGTCTCCTATTACATTATATATATAATAAAACCAAAATGAAACAAAATATTCCTTGACACAAAAATGGTTTTGTGATATCTTATAAGCGATATAATAAAGGCTGTGACAAAGACAGTAGCCGCTATGCGAAGCAAAAGCGAGCCGGGGAGGGTGTAAGCCCGGCGTGAAGTACATTGCGGTGAATATCACTTTCGAGCTGCGGACTGAATTGAGTAAGTTTTGACGGGTGTCCTCCGTTAAAGGGAACACATATTGAAGTATGTTGAATAGGTGGTTGCGAGTCATCCTCGTCCTGTTTTTCACGGGACGGGGGTTTTGTTTTGAGCATTATCCTATCACACAAAAAGGAGCTATCATAAATGTACAAGAAAGTTTCTGCAAACCTGAACTTTGTTGACCGAGAGAAAGCGGTTGAGGAGTTCTGGAAGGAAAACAAAATCTTTGAAAAAACCTGCGAGAAAAAAGGCCCGTCCTATGTTTTCTATGACGGTCCGCCGACTGCCAACGGCAAGCCGCACATCGGTCACGTTCTTACTCGTGTTATCAAAGACCTGATTCCGCGTTATCGCACAATGAAGGGCTATCAGGTTCCGCGTAAGGCGGGCTGGGATACCCACGGTCTCCCGGTTGAGCTTGAGGTTGAAAAGCTTCTCGGACTTGACGGCAAGGAGCAAATAGAGCAGTACGGTCTGGAACCGTTTATCGAAAAATGTAAGGAAAGCGTTTGGAAATACAAGGGTATGTGGGAGGATTTCTCATTCACGGTCGGCTTCTGGGCAGACATGGATAACCCTTATGTAACCTATCACAATCCTTATATCGAGTCGGAATGGTGGGCACTTAAAAAGATATACGAAAAGGGTCTTATCTACAAGGGCTTCAAGATCGTTCCCTACTGTCCTCGCTGCGGAACACCGCTTTCTTCACATGAGGTTGCCCAGGGATATAAATCCGTTAAAGAGCGTTCGGCAATCGCACGCTTCAAGGTCAAGGGAGAGGACGCTTATCTTCTTGCATGGACAACAACTCCGTGGACCCTTCCTTCAAATGTTGCGCTCTGCGTAAATCCGACCGAGAAATATGCAAAAGTCAAGTGTGTTGACGGAAATGTTTATTACATTGCCGTTGCTCTTATGGATAAGGTTCTTTCTCCTCTCGCAGAGGACGGAAAACCGGCTTACGAAATTCTTGAAGAATTCGTCGGCAAGGATCTTGAATATAAAGAATATGAGCCTCTCTTTGAGTGCGCCGGCAAAAAAGCGGAACAGCAGCATAAGAAAGCTCACTTCGTAACCTGTGACAACTACGTTACAATGTCAGACGGTACAGGCATCGTTCACATTGCGCCGGCATTCGGTGAGGACGACTCCCGAATCGGCAGAAACTATGACCTTCCGTTCGTTCAGTTCGTTGACGGCAAGGGCAACATGACAGCGGAAACTCCGTTTGCAGGTCTCTTTGTTAAGGATGCGGACGTTCCCGTTCTTCAGAATCTTGAAGAGAGAGGACTTCTTTTCAGCGCACCGAAATTTGAACATGATTATCCGTTCTGCTGGCGCTGTGACACTCCGCTTATTTACTATGCAAGAGAGTCTTGGTTCATCAAGATGACGGCTGTTAAGGATGACCTTATCAGAAACAACAATACAATTAACTGGATTCCCGAAAGTATCGGTAAAGGACGCTTCGGAGACTGGCTCGAAAATGTCCAGGACTGGGGCATCAGCCGTAACCGTTACTGGGGTACTCCGCTCAACATTTGGGAATGTGAATGCGGTCACAGACATTCAATCGGCAGCATTGAGGAGCTCAAGAGCATGTCCGACAACTGTCCTGACGATATTGAGCTTCACCGTCCGTATATCGACGCTGTTACAATCAAGTGCCCCGAGTGCGGCAAGCAGATGAAGCGTGTTCCTGAGGTTATTGACTGCTGGTTTGATTCAGGCTCAATGCCTTTCGCTCAGCATCACTATCCGTTTGAAAACAAGGATCTTTTTGAGAGTCAGTTCCCGGCAGATTTCATTTCAGAAGCTGTTGACCAGACAAGAGGCTGGTTCTATTCACTTCTTGCAATTTCAACCCTTATCTTTAACAAGGCACCGTTCAAGAACGTTATCGTTCTCGGTCACGTTCAGGATGAAAACGGTCAGAAAATGAGTAAATCCAAGGGCAACGCCGTTGACCCGTTTGACGCTCTCAAGACCTACGGCGCAGATGCTATTCGTTGGTATTTCTACACGAACTCCGCTCCGTGGCTCCCAAACCGATTCCATGGCAAGGCTGTTATTGAGGGTCAGCGCAAGTTTATGGGCACTCTTTGGAACACATACGCATTCTACATTCTTTATGCAGAGATCGACAAATTCGACCCGACAAAGTATGAGCTTGATTACAGTAAGCTTTCAGTCATGGACAAGTGGCTTCTCTCAAAGCTCAACTCAATGGTAAAGAGCGTCGACAACAATCTTTTCAATTATCGAATTCCCGAGGCTTGTAAGGCTCTCCAGGAATTTGTTGACGACATGAGTAACTGGTATGTTCGCCGCTGCCGTGAGCGTTATTGGAAACAGAGTCTTGAGCAGGATAAAATCAATGCTTATCTGACACTTTACACCGCGCTTGTTACGGTTGCAAAGGCAGCTGCTCCGATGATTCCGTTTATGGCTGAGGACATGTATCAGAACCTTGTACTCTCGGTTGACAAGAATGCCGAGGAAAGCGTACATCTCTGCTCATTCCCCGAGGTAAACGAAAACCATATTGACCTTGAGCTTGAGAAGAACATGGACGAGGTTCTCAACATCGTAGGTCTCGGACGTGCGGCAAGAAACGGCGCAAACATTAAAAACCGTCAGCCTCTCGCAAAGATGTATGTCAATGCAGACATTAAGCTTGAGGGCTATTATAAGGATATCATCGAGGACGAGCTGAATATTAAGAACGTCATCTTCGTTGATGCCGCAGATGAACTTTCCGATTACAACTTTAAGCCTCAGCTTAAAACACTCGGTCCTAAGTACGGCAAGAATCTCGGTGAAATCAGAACTGCGCTTTCGGAGCTTGACGGTTCAAAGGCTAAGAAAGAACTTGACGCAGACGGTCATATCACGCTGAATATCAGCATCGGTGCAATCGAACTGACAGCCGACGATCTTCTTATTGAGGCTGTTCAGAAATCGGGTCTGTTCTCGGTTTCCGACTTCGGCGTAACCGTAGCAATTGACACAACTCTCACTCCGGAACTTGTTGAAGAGGGCTTTGTCCGTGAAATTATCAGCAAGATTCAGACAATGCGTAAAGATGCGGACTTCAACGTTACCGATCACATCATCATCAGCGTTGAGGGTAACGGTAAGATTGCCGATATCATTGCCCGCAACAAGGCTGATATCTTCACTGCTGTTGTTGCCGACGACCTCGTTACAGGCTCTGCCGACGGTCATACCGCAGAATGGAACATCAACGGTGAAAAAGTTACCTTCGGCGTTAAGGTTAACAAATAAAAACATATTTATTTTTTCTCCCGACCTTTTTAACGGTCGGGAGAATTTTTGTATAATAATACATTCATAATTTTTGCTACAATTTAAAGCTATTTATATAATAATTACAATTTTGCTTTGTAAAGTTTAACTTTCTTTGACATTGACAAAAAATCGACAAAGACCTACAATTATTATACTGTGAATAATTATACGTTGAGAAGGGACTTTATGAAAAAAAAGAAAGTGATTGCCGAAGCTTTTAAAGCTGCTTTTCCGCACACAATACCCATCCTTGCCGGCTTTTCTTTCCTCGGATTTTCGTTCGGCGTTTTGATGAACGTTTCGGGGTTCAGCTTTTGGTATCCGCTTGTTATGAGCATTATTGTTTTTGGCGGTTCAATTGAATTTGTCGCTGTTTCGATGCTGCTGAGTCCGTTTGCACCGATTCAAACGCTTATAATGTCACTGATGATTCAGGCAAGACATCTTTTCTACGGACTTTCAATGCTTGATAAGTACAAAAACGTCGGTATAAAAAAATATTATTTGATCTTCGGTATGTGCGACGAAACATTTTCCATCAACTGCTCGGTTGATATTCCCGAGGGAATTGACAAGGGCTGGTTCATGACTGCTGTAACCCTGCTCGATCACCTTTATTGGATCAACGGTTCGCTCATCGGCGGACTTGTGGGCTCACTCATTCCGTTTGACACAACAGGTCTTGATTTTGTTATGACGGCAATGTTTGTCGTAATTTTCCTCGAACAGTGGATGAAAGAAAAGAAACATTACACGTCGCTTATCGGCCTTTTTGCGTCTGTAATTTGTCTGCTCATTTTCGGCTCGGACTCCTTTATGATTCCGACAATGCTTCTTATACTTTTTCTGCTTACAGCGCTTCGCAAGCCTATCGAGAAAGGGGGCGGACTTGAATGACCGTTACTCAGCAAGTTATAACCATTGCAATAACCGCCGTGGCGACTATTATAACAAGATTTCTTCCGTTCGCCGTTTTTCAGTCAAAAAAACGTCAGACACCGAAATTTATTGAGTACCTCGGCAAGGCTTTGCCTGCGGCTGTGTTCGCGATGCTGGTTGTCTATTGCCTTAAAAGTGTTGATATTCTCACGGGAAGCCACGGTTTGCCTGAATTGATATCAATTATAGTTGTAGTTCTTCTCCACCTTTGGAAAAAACAGATGCTGCTTTCAATCGCAGGCGGCATAGTTTGTTATATGCTCCTTGTTCAGCTTGTGTTTAAATAATTTCCGGTTCAATATACGCCCACAAATGTTATAGACATTACAGCATAATATATGTTATAATACTGTCATGTTTATCATGTTCTTTTATCCGACAACATTTTCTTAAAACACATTGACTTTATCGGTTAAAAGTGATAAAGTATTCTATAATACATTTATAATAAAATTTTCCGAAACCACGGGAAGTTAAAACAATCAGAGGTGGAAAAAATGGTTATTACCGAGCTTCTTGAAAGAAATGCTCGTCTTTATCCCTCGGACACCGCTCTCGTTGAGGTTAACCCCACCGTTGAGCGCGACAACGCCGTAACCTGGCGTGAAGCAAGTCTTATAGAAAGTGCAAGCCCCGGCGCACCCTATCGCCGTGAGCTTTCGTGGAAAGACTTTGACCGCAGGGCAAACCGATTTGCAAATCTTCTGCTCAGCAGAAATGTAAAAAGAGGCACCAAGGTAGCAATTCTTCTTATGAATTGCCTTGAATGGCTTCCGTTATATTTCGGAATTCTCAAGGCAGGCTGCATCGCCGTGCCGATGAACTACCGTTACTCAGGCGATGAAATTAAATATTGTCTCGAGCTTGCGGATGTTGAGGTTTTTATTTTCGGCCCTGAATTTATCAGCCGAGTTGACCCGATACACAATGAACTGAAAAATATTAAAATTACTCTTTTTGTTGGCAAAAATACTCCTGAATATGCAGAAAACTGCATGACTCTTATTCGCTATTGCTCGTCGTCGCTTCCGCCGATAGCTTTGGACGAAAACGACCATGCCGCAATTTATTTTTCTTCCGGCACAACCGGCTTTCCGAAGGCGATTCTTCATCGCCACAAGGCTCTCTATTGTTCGTGCCTGACTGAACAGAAACACCACGGACAGCAAAAGAACGATGTTTTCCTCTGCATTCCTCCGCTTTATCACACAGGAGCAAAAATGCACTGGTTCGGCAGCTTGCTCTCAGGCAGTAAAACCGTTATCCTCAGAGGAATTAAGCCCGAATGGATTCTTCGCACAATTACGGAGGAGAAATGCACAATTGTTTGGCTTCTCGTTCCATGGGCGCAGGATATTCTGGATGCAATAGATTCGGGCAGAATCAATCTCGACCATTATCTGCTTGACCAGTGGAGACTTATGCACATCGGTGCACAGCCTGTTCCGCCCAGTCTTATCCACAGATGGAAAAAGATTTTTCCGCATCATCAGTACGATACAAACTACGGCCTCAGCGAGTCTCTCGGACCGGGCTGCGTTCATCTCGGCGTTGAAAACATTAACAAGGTCGGCGCAATCGGCAAGGCAGGCTATCTTTGGGAGACAAAAATCATTGACGACCACGGCGAACCGGTTAAGCAGGGTGAAGTCGGCGAGCTTGCCGTAAAAGGACCGGGCGTTATGCTCGAATACTACAAAAACCCGAAGGCGACAGAAGAAATTCTCAAGGGCGATTGGCTCTACACCGGTGATATGGCACGAGAGGATGAGGACGGATTTATCTATCTTGTTGACCGTAAAAAGGATGTTGTTATTTCCGGCGGTGAGAATATTTATCCTGTTCAAATTGAGGACTTCCTCCGCCGTAACGATAAAATAAAGGACGTTGCCGTTATAGGTATTCCCGATCCCAGACTCGGTGAGATTACTGCCGCGATTATTGAACTCAAGGACGGCATGACCTGCACCGAGGAGGAAATCAACGATTTCTGTGAGGAGCTTCCGAGATATAAACGTCCTAAGAAGATTATATTTGAAAAAGTTCCCCGCAACCCGACAGGAAAGATAGAAAAGCCTGTACTCAGGGCAAAGTATTGCAAGGGCAGACTTGTCGAATCACAGATTACAGGCTAAAAGCAAACGGAGGTTTATATAATGAAGCAGTTGATGCTCGGCAACGAAGCAGTTGCCAGAGGACTTTACGAAGCCGGCTGTTCCTTTGTTTCCAGCTACCCGGGTACTCCGAGTACCGAGATTACGGAATATGCCGCAAAGTATAAGGAAATTTATGCCGAATGGGCACCAAATGAAAAAGTTGCCGTTGAGGCGGCTTTCGGTGCATGCGTTGCAGGTAAGAGAAGCTTCTGTTCAATGAAGCACGTCGGACTCAACGTTGCAGCCGACCCGGTTTTCACAATCGCGTATACCGGCGTTAACGCAGGTATGATTATCGGCGTTGCGGACGATGCAGGTATGCACAGCTCTCAGAACGAGCAGGATTCACGTCATTACGCTATTGCCGCAAAGCTTCCGATGCTTGAACCGGCGGACGCAAGCGAATCCCTCAGCTTTACGAAGCTCGCATACGACATTTCCGAAAAATACGATACACCCGTTTTTGTCAAGATGTGTACAAGAGTTGCTCATTCTCAAAGCATTATCGAAACATCGGACAGAGTCGAAACTTCAAAGACATATGAAAAAGACGGTGCAAAATATATCATGATGCCCGGCAACGCAAAGCGCCGACATCCGATCGTTGAAGCAAGAACGGCGGCTCTTACAGAGTATGCCGAAACAGCTCCGTTTAATCGTATTGAAGACGGAAGCGATCATTCAATCGGTATCATCACATCAAGCACAAGCTATCAGTACGCAAAAGAAGTTTGCGGCGATAAATATCCCGTTCTCAAGCTCGGTATGATAAATCCTCTGCCGGTCAAAAAAATTCAGGATTTTGCAAAGTCGGTTGACAAGGTAATTGTTATTGAAGAGCTTGACGGCATAATTGAAACCCATTGCCGCAACATCGGCGTTGAGGTAACAGGCAAGGAATTGTTCAGTTGTATTGACGAGTTAAGCCAGAATATAGTTGCCGAAAAGCTCGGGTTTACTCCCGACTGCGGAAAAAAGCTTGATGAAAGCATTCCGGCAAGACCTCCTGTTATGTGTGCAGGATGTCCGCACAGAGGACTTTTCTATACTCTTAAAAAGAATAAACTCACCGTTTTCGGCGATATCGGCTGTTACACACTCGGTGCAGTTCCGCCGCTTGCCGCAATTGACACAACCATTTGCATGGGTGCTTCCGTTTCTGGAATTCACGGCTTTAACAAGGCTAACGAAGGCAAGAGCGACGGAAAAACGGTTGCCGTTATCGGTGATTCCACATTCATGCACTCGGGCGTTACGGGACTTATCAATATCGCTTATAATGAATCGAATTCAACCGTTATCATTCTTGATAACTCCATTACGGGCATGACGGGACATCAGCAGAACCCGACAACAGGCTTCAACCTCAAGGGTGACCCGTGCACAAAGATCGACCTTGAAACCCTTTGCCGTTCGGTCGGCATCAAGAGAGTCAGAGTTGTTGATCCGTATAACCTTAAAGAATGTGACGACGCAGTTAAAGAGGAGCTTGCGGCAGACGAACCTTCGGTTATCATTTCAAGAAGACCGTGCGCACTTCTCAAATATGTTAAACATAACGGACCGATTACGGCAAATGCGGACAAGTGCATCGGTTGTAAATCCTGCATGAAGATCGGCTGTCCTGCCATCAGCATTGTTGACGGCAAGGTTAAGATTGACGCAACACTTTGTACCGGATGCGGCGTTTGCAGTCAGCTCTGCAAATTCGGCGCACTTCCGAACGGAAAGGAGTCCTGATTATGCGGACGAAGAATATTATGATTGTCGGAGTCGGCGGCCAGGGAACCTTGCTTGCAAGCAAGCTTCTCGGCAGACTTCTTCTTGAAAAAGGCTACGACGTTAAGGTCAGCGAGGTTCACGGAATGAGCCAGCGAGGCGGCAGTGTTGTTACATATGTCAGATACGGTGACAAGGTTTATTCTCCGATTATCGACAAGGGCGAAGCTGATATTATTATATCCTTTGAGCTGTTAGAAGCGGCTCGATGGACTGAATTTCTCAAACCCGACGGAACTATAGTTACCAACACTCAGGAAATTAACCCTATGCCGGTTATTACCGGTGCGGCGGAATACCCGACCGAGCTTGTTAAAAAAATCATGGCTCTCGGTGTTAATCTTGACGCAATTGACGCTCTTTCTCTTGCCGAGGAGGCAGGAACTTCCAAAGCGGTCAACCTTGTTCTTATGGGCAGACTTTCAAAGTATTTTGACTTTACAACAGAGGAATGGATGGCAGCGATTGAAAAGAGCGTTCCGCCTAAGTTCCTTGAGATAAACAAAAAAGCTTTCTTGCTCGGCAAAGACGCATAAATAGGAGACCTCGTTATGGAAAATTACTATCAGAAAGAAATTGAATGTGCCTCACCGGAAAAACTCCGTGAACTTCAGGACGAAAGACTTGTTAAGCAGGTCAAGCATGTTTGGGACAATGTTCCTTACTACAGAAAGAAGATGGAGGAGAAAGGCGTTACACCCGACGATATCAAGGGTGTTGACGATCTTCACAAGCTTCCGTTCCTTTCAAAGGCGGACCTTCGTGACGCTTACCCATACGGACTTCTTGCCGCTCCGTTGAAGGACTGTGTAAGAATTCAGTCCACATCCGGCACAACAGGCAGACGTGTTGTTGCCTTCTACACAAAGAATGATATCGACCTCTGGGAGGACTGCTGTGCACGTGCTATTGTTGCGGCAGGCGGAACGAATGAAGATGTTGTTCAGATTGCATACGGTTACGGACTTTTCACAGGCGGCGCAGGACTTCACGGCGGNNCGGCGCAGGACTTCACGGCGGCAGCCATAAGGTCGGCAGTCTTACTCTTCCGATGTCCTCGGGCAACACGGACAGGCAGCTTCAGTTCATGACCGACCTTCAGTCAACAATTCTCTGCTGTACTCCGTCCTATGCGGCATATCTTGCAGAGAGCATCCACGAGCGCGGTCTAAGTGATAAAATCAAGCTCAAGGCAGGTATCTTCGGCGCAGAAGCATGGAGCGAGAAAATGCGTCAGGAAATTCAAAATCAGCTTGGAATCAAGGCATATGATATTTACGGACTGACTGAAATCAGCGGTCCGGGCGTTGCATTTGAATGCTCCGATCAGACAGGCATGCACATTAACGAGGATCATTTCATTGCCGAAATTATCGACCCCGATACAGGTGAGGTTCTTCCCGACGGAACTCAGGGCGAGCTTGTTTTCACATCAATCACTAAAGAAGCATTCCCGCTTCTCAGATACAGAACCCGTGACATCTGCGTTCTTACAAGAGAAAAATGCTCCTGTGGCAGAACTCTTGTTAAAATGTGCAAGCCGATGGGCAGAAGCGACGATATGCTTATCGTTAAGGGCGTCAACGTATTCCCGTCACAGATCGAGACCGTTCTCATTGAGCAGGGCTATCAGTCTAATTATCAGATCATAGTTGACCGTGTAAACAACAGCGATACTCTTGAAGTTATGGTTGAAATGACTCAGGACAACTTCTCAGATAACCTCGGTAAGATTACTGAGATGGAAAAATCACTTGTTGCCGCTTTGAAGGCTATGCTCGGAATTTACACCAAGGTTCGCCTTGTTGCTCCGAAGTCAATCACCAGAAGCGAAGGCAAGGCAGTCCGTGTTATTGACAAGAGAAAGATATAAGGAGGAAGGACAATGGCTATTACTCAGATTTCGGTTTTTTTGGAAAACAGAGCAGGACAGCTTTCGGAGATTACGAAAATCCTTTCCGATAACAACATCGACCTCAAGGCGCTGAACATCGCCGAGACCGCCGATTACGGAATTCTTCGTATCATTTCCGACGATTGCAATGAAGCTGCAAAGCTTCTTCGTAATAACGGTTTTATTGTTACGCAAACTCCCGTTGTTGCTGCTGCCGTTCCCAATAAAGCAGGCGGCCTCAACGAGCTTCTCAATATCATTTCAAACGAGGATATTGACATTGAATACATGTATTCCGTTTTCGGACAGAAAGACGGTCTTGCATACATGATTTTCAAGGTCAAGGATGTTGATATTTTCACGTCTGTTCTCAAAAAATACTTTGTCGTTGTTGCAACCGGCGACGATCTCGGAATTAAATAACTATTGATTTTTTCGGACTGACGGAGTATTATTTATATGCCGTTAAATTAAAAACAAGTCTGTCTTCTCTTATTTCAAGGGGAGGGGGACCTTTTGCGGTGAAACAGATAAATGCTTTTAAATAAACTTTATCTTTTCTGTCGCACTTCTTTGTTCCGTTGAATTTAACAAAGGAGAAATAAATCTAAACAAATAAAATAAATCGACTTTCCTTTCAGTCGGTTTGTTAAGAAAGGAATATACAACAATGCAGGAATTAAGCAGAAAAAATGCACTTTTCACCGATTCCGTTATCAGAAGAATGACCCGTGTTGCTCTTGACTGCGGCGCAATCAACCTTGCACAGGGCTTCCCGGATTTTGATCCCCCAAAGGCTATGACGGATCGTCTCGCAGAGGTTGCTCATACAGGCCCTCACCAGTATCCCATCACAATGGGAGCACCGAATTTTCGTGAGGCTCTCGCAAGAAAGTGCGGACGTTTTATGGGTCGCGAGCTTGACCCAAATACAGATATGGTTGTAACGATCGGTTCAACCGAAGCAATGGTAGATACAATTTTCGCTCTCACAAATCCGGGAGATAGAATTGTTATGTTCTCTCCCTATTTTGAAAATTACAGAGCGCAGGCTATTATGGCAGACTGTGAGCCTGTTTTCATTCCGCTTGTTCCGCCCGAGTTTAACTTTGATCCCGATATCATCGAGGCTGAGTTTAAAAAAGGCGCAAAAGCAATTCTTATCTGCAACCCCTCAAATCCGAGCGGCAAGGTTTTCACATACGACGAGCTGAGAACCATTGCAGATCTTTGTATCAAGTATGATGTTTATGCTATCATGGACGAGGTTTATGAGCACATCATTTATGAAGGACATAAACATATTTATATGAACAGTCTCGACGGAATGTGGGAGAGAACAGTCAGTTGTTCATCTCTTTCCAAGACATATTCAGTAACAGGCTGGCGTCTCGGCTATGCAATTGCTCCTAAGCCGCTCATGGACAGAATAAAACAGTATCACGACTTCAACGCTGTCGGTGCGGCTTCTCCTCTTATGGAGGCTGCCTGCGTCGGTCTTAATATGCCCGACAGCTATTACGAGGAGTTCGGTGCACACTATGCCCACATGAAGAAGCTCTTTACAGAGGGACTTGACCGTATCGGAATTCCTTACACGGATCCGCAGGGCGCATACTTTGTACTTGCAGATATTGCCCCGTTCCTCAAGCCGGGTCAGTCGGACGTTGATTTTTGCCTTGAAATGGCTCAAAAGGTTGGCGTTGCTTGCGTTCCCGGTACATCTTTCTTCAACGAAAAGGGCATCAATAATATCGTTCGTGTTCACTTTGCAAAGAAGGATGAAACCCTCAATGAGGCTCTCGAAAGACTTTCACACATCAAGGAAAAGATGGGATAAAAATAAAATACTAAGTCAATACGCCTCAATTATGCGGTATTGGATTAAGCGAAAGTCGAATTTTTTTCGGCTTTCGTTTTCTTTTTGCATTCAGTGTGGTATAATATTATAAAATTTTATTTTCGGAGAAGCCAATGAAAAAAGAAACCGTTAAAAATATAATAAAAATCGTATTTGCTGTCGCCATATTTGTTACGGCAATAGTCAACTACGATTATCTTTCGAATCTCGATGTCCGTGTACTGATTGCAGGTGCTTCGTCATTATTGATTGCCGAGTTGATAATACTCGGTGTTTATTCCGTCAAAGCTGTTTTAATGGTCATTCCCGCATCACTCATCTATATTTCCGTCGGTATGGCTTTCGACACCAAACGCGCGGTTATTGTCAATCTTCTCGGCATTGCCATTGAGGTCACGGTAACATTTTTTATGGGCAAATTTCTCGGCAAGGACGCCGTTGAAAAGAAAATCCGCAACACAAAAGCCGGTGATAAATTTTTCTCAATGCTTGATAAAAATCGAAATGTTGCTGTTTTTCTGATGCGTTTTATTCCGGCCTTTCCTATTGATTTTTCATCGCTTTTCATGGGTGCGTTTGATTTTAAATTTTTGCCTTACCTTTTGCTTTCAGTCCTCGGAATTGCACCGAGAGTTATTGCTTTTACGATTCTCGGCGACGGAATTTATGACCTTATTCCGATGAAATATATTGTCCTTGCGGCGATTTGTTCAATTCCGATAGTAATTGCTGTTCTGCTGATAAAAAAATACGTCGTTAAAAAGAAAAAACCTAAAGAAAATGAATAATTTTTTATAAAATCCCTTGCTAAAATACCGAAAATATATTATAATAATTAAGATATTGCAGGAGATTTAATCTGAAGCATTATTTCAGTCATGTGGTGTGTTGGTCCTGTGCGACGGGGTGCCGCGAACCATGTCAGGCGGGGAACCGAGCAGCATTAAGCGGTTAACACCGTGCGACACAGTACGGCCTGCACACCATGTGACTGAGATAATGCTTTTTATTATTACAAGAGGAGGTATATGACGTGTACAGAGTGCTTTACAGAAAGTGGAGACCTCAGACTTTTTCCGACGTTATAGGTCAGGAACATATTACCTCAACTCTTGCCCACGAAATTGAATCAGGCAAGGTTTCTCATGCCTATCTTTTCACAGGCTCACGAGGAACGGGTAAAACAACCTGTGCAAAGATATTTGCCAAGGCGGTCAACTGTCCGCATACCCGCAACGGCAATCCATGCAATGAGTGTGAAATATGCAAGGGTATTGACGACGGTTCGATTCTTGACGTTATTGAAATTGATGCCGCAAGCAACAACGGTGTTGACAATATCCGTGACCTTCGTGAGGAAGCAAATTATACCCCAGTTCATACAAAATACCGTGTATATATAATCGACGAGGTTCATATGCTTTCAATCGGCGCATTCAATGCTCTTCTTAAAACTCTTGAAGAGCCGCCCGAGCATGTCAAATTTGTTCTTGCAACTACCGAGGTTCATAAACTCCCGGCAACGATTCTTTCAAGATGTCAGCGCTTTGATTTTCACAGAATTACACCCGAAAATATAAGCGCAAGACTTAAATATGTAGCAGGGGAAGAAAAAATCGAGCTAGATGATGATGCCTCCCTTCTTATTGCAAGAATTGCCGACGGCGCAATGCGTGATGCACTTTCGATTCTCGACCGTTGTGCCGGAATCAGCGACCATGTCACGGCAGATATTGTCAGCAATGCAGCAGGCCTTGCAGGTAAAGGCCATCTTTTTGAAATGGTTGACAATATAAATAATAATAATTCGTCTGAGGTTCTTTCGATAATTGACAAGCTTCACGGAGAATCTTGCGATATGGAAAGACTTTGTGCAGAGCTTATCAATCATTACAGAAATCTGATGATGATTAAGACGGTAAAGGAACCGCAAAAACTGATTGTATGTACGGATCACGATCTTGAGCTTTATAAAAAACAAGCTGACAAAACGAATCTTTATAAAATACTTAACTGCATTTCTTTGCTTGAAGAAGCTTCAACTGTGTTAAAAACCAGTTCAAGCAAGCGCACTGAAATGGAACTTACGGCAGTTAAAATGACTGTGCCGAATATTTCAAGTGACAATACTGCCGTTATGAGCAGAATTGATAACCTTGAAAGAATTATTAAAAGCGGAAAATTTTCTGCCGAAAAACCGACAGAGAGTTTTAAAGAAGAAGTTAAAACTTCTCAGCCCATTATACAGGAAAAAGATTCTGAGTCTTCCGACACTCCGCCTGAAATTCACAGCGATCTTCCGACAAACGAAACTCCCAATGATACCGAAGAGGATACGCTTTTTAACCAATGGGGTGAGGTGCTTTCGCTCCTTGATGTTTCAGATAAGCCTCTTACAGGGATTCTCGGAGCTTCAACGGCATATGTCAGAGGAGATTTTATTCTCATTAAATGTGACAATCCGGTATTTTCACAGTTCATTCGTCAGAGCAATCATTCAATGGCAATTCGTAAAGCGGTTTTTGACGTAACAGGCAGAAAATACAGACTCGGAATTTACAAATCAAATGATAATCAACCAACTAACAAGGATCCGCTTGCCGACCTGATAAAAAAGATCAACAGGTGATTATTATGTCTCCTAAAATCAGCATAATTATTCCTTCATATAACGAAGAAAAAAATATTTCCCGTTGTCTTGACTCTGTTATGAATCAGACGTTTTCCGATTTTGAAGTTCTTTGCGTTGACGACGGAAGTAACGATAAAACATTTGATATTATAAAAAAATATTCTGAAAAAGACAGCAGAATTATTCCGATGAAGAATCCTAATAAAGGCGTTTCATCGGCAAGAAATTTCGGCATTGAAAACGCAAAAGGCGATTATATCGGATTTGTTGATTCCGATGATTTTATTCAGCCGCAGATGTATGAATTTCTTTACAAAGCCGTTACGGAGAATAACTGCGATTTTTCTGTTTGTCGATATAAAAAAACATCTGAATTTATTCAGAAAAAATTTGAATATAAAACAGATACTTTTAAACCTGAAAATTTTATAAGCTTTTACGATTCTGAATTTACAAACAATAATGAACTTGTGTTTTCCTCGGCATGTACAAAATTGATTTCAAAAAAATTTTTAAATGATATTAAATTTAAAAATTACAAAATCGGTGAAGATACGGTTTTTAATTCTGAGATTTATTCAAAAGCAGAAAAGTTTATTTTTATTGATGCCGAGTTGTATATTTATTTTAATAATACAAAAAGTGTCAGTTTCACAGAGCTTTGGAATGAAAAATGGTTTGACCTTCTTGAAACAAGATTTATTTCATACGACCTTTTAAAAGAAAAAAATAAAATTCTTTCGGCATTTTATCTTGAGCGAGGAATGAAATTTTTGCTTTCTTATCGCTTTAATTTAAAAGGCTCGCCAAATGAAAATAAATTTAAAAAACCGATAAAAAAATATTTTAAAAAATATTATATGGCCTTTATGAAATGTGAAAACATTTCTTTAAAAAATAAAATTTCTGTTCCTATTTTTTTTCTGTTTCCATTTTTATATAACAAGTTCAGAAAAATGACGGACAAAACACTTTAATTTGAAAGGATAATTACAATGAAAGCAAGAATACCGGGTGCTCAGAATCAGGGCAACATGATGAAAAAAATCCAGCAGATGCAGGAAGATATGACAAGAATTCAGGAGGAGATTGAAGCAACTGAATATACTTCTTCCGTAGGCGGCGGAGCTGTTGAAGTTACAGTAAACGGCTCTCATGAAGTTCTTTCAATAAAGATGCAGCCCGACGTTGTTGATCCGGAGGATATTGAAATGCTTGAGGATCTTCTTATTTCAGCACTTAACGAGAGCATTAAGAAAGCAAACGATGCCATGGATCAGGGCATGGAAAAGGCAAAGGGCGGACTTTCAATTCCGGGACTGTTTTAAAAATGGCACGTAATGTTATTCCTCTCACAAATCTAATTGAGCAGTTTGAACGTATGCCCGGAATCGGTCATAAGAGCGCACAAAAACTTGCTTTTTATATTCTCGGAATGTCTGATGATGAGGTAAAACGCTTTGCTGAAAATATTATCCTTGCAAAGCAAAAAATTCATCATTGCAAGGTCTGCTGTGATTTGACCGACAGCGATATTTGCTCAATCTGCAGTGACGAACGCAGAGACCGTTCGGTTATTTGCGTTGTCGAATCTTCAAAGGATGTTATCGCAATTGAGCGCACCCGTGAATATAACGGGCTTTATCATGTTCTTCACGGTTCAATTTCTCCGATGAACGGCATCGGACCCGATGAAATTACAATCAAGGAGCTTCTCTCCCGTCTTTCCGATGAAAACATAAAGGAAATTATTATGGCAACAAATCCGACTGTTGAGGGCGAAGCGACAGCAATGTATATTTCACGTCTTATTAAGCCGATGGGTATTAAAGTCTCTCGCCTTGCATACGGTGTGCCGGTCGGTGCCGACCTTGAATATGCTGACGAAATAACGTTAACAAGAGCGCTTGAAGGCAGACAAATATTGTAACAGTTTTCCACACTTTCTTTAACATTCTTTCAACAGCTTTCAACTTTTCAACACTGTTATTTAATTAACAAAATTTTCAACAAAAAAATAAACACATTTTCAACAAGAAATATTATCCTTAATCGACGTTGTTTCAACAAATTTTCTTGTTTTCCACACTTTTAACAGGCCCTACTACTAATACTATAATATTTATATTATTTATTTATCTCAAAACCCGACAGGAGGAATTTTAATGAAATTCGTATGCGAAACGTCAAGTCTTTCGGTAGCATGCCAAAATGTACAAAGAGCGGTATCAACAAAGTCATCTATTCCCGGAGCGGAGGGTATTATGATCAAGACTACCGTTAACGGACTTTCGCTGACAGGCTACGATCTTGAAATCGGAATCAACACAAATATTTATGCAAAGGTTGAGGAAGAGGGAGCAATTATTATTAACGCAAAGATTCTTTGCGAGATACTCCGTAAAATTCCCAATCAAACCGTAATATTTGAATCTGATGAAAGAAATCTTGCCGTTATCAGAAGCGGTGACATTAAATATGAAATAATGGGAATTTCTGCCGAAGAATATCCCGAGCTTCCTACGGTTCAGGGCGGATTTACAATAAATCTTAATAAGAAGCAGCTTGAAGAAATGGTTAAACAAACTATTTTTGCCGTTGCCGTTACAGACACAAAAGTTGTTTATACAGGTATTAAGTTTGAAATTTCAGATAATGAGCTGAAGCTTATCGCTGTTGACGGCTTCAGAATGGCAATCAGAAAGGAATTTATTGATTATAAGGGTGAGGATATAACCTTTATTGTTCCTGCAAAAACCATGAATGAGATAATCAAAATTTCAGTTGAGGAAGAAAACGAAGAAGAGACGGAAATTTCAATCGGAGTAGGCAAGCGTCACATTGTTTTTGAAGTAAACGGCTACAGCGTTATTTCAAGACTTCTTGAAGGAGAATTTCTCAATTATAAACAGACGATACCGACAACGGCAATGACAACGGTTGAGGTTGATACAAGAAGTCTTATAGAAAGCATTGAGCGTACTTCTCTTATTATCACGGACAGAACAAAGAGTCTTATAAACTGCGTATTTGACACAGATTTTATCAGAATATCAAGTATAACGTCATTAGGAACAGCCAGCGACAAGGTAAGCGCAGATGTTGAGGGCAGCAGAGTTGAGATAGGTTTTAACAATCGTTACTTTATAGAGGCTCTCAGAGCCTGTAACACAGACAGGGTTAAAATTATACTTAACGGAGCGGTTTCTCCGATACTTATTCTGCCGACAGAGGGCGACAGCTTTACATTCCTTGTACTTCCCGTGAGGTTGAAGAAAAATGCTTAACAACAGAAAAATAAAGCTCAAAATAAAAGAAAAAGAAGTAATTGAAAAACATATAACAACAGAGTTTATAAGACTTGATGCTTTTTTGAAGCTTTGTGATGCGGTTCAGTCCGGCGGCCATGCAAAAATCGTTATTCAGGACGGTGAAATAAAGGTCAACGGCGAAATCTGCGAGCAGAGAGGAAAAAAACTTCGGGTAGGAGATAAGGTTGAATTTGAACACAAAATTTATGAGATAATATGAGAAGCCGACTATGAATATTGAAAGAGCTGTTATAAAAAATTTTCGTAACATTGAAAATATGGAGTTTGAGCCGAGTAACGGAATAAATGTTATTTACGGTGAAAACGGACACGGAAAAACAAATATTATCGAAAGCATCTGGCTTTTTACCGGATGTAACAGCTTCAGAACAAGGAAAAATACGGAGCTTATAAATAAAAAATCAGAAAGCTCAGAGCTTTTTACCGAGTTTAATTCAAACGGCAGACATCAGGAAGCAAAGCTCATAATTAAAGAAAAAAAAGAGGCATATTTAAACGGTATAAAACAAATTTCACCGAGAAAATTTCTCGGCGAATTTCAGGCTGTTGTTTTTTCTCCGTCTGTTCTTTCCGTAATAAGAGATGGTCCGTCGGAAAAAAGAAAATTTCTTGACATTGCAATAAGTCTTATAAGACCTAATTATGCCGCATTGCTTTCAAAATATAACAAAACGGTTATACAAAGAAATTCGTTATTAAAGCAGATCGGCACCGAAAAAAAAGGCGAAGATTTGCTTTTTGTTTTTGACGAAGAACTGGCGAGGTGCGGCGGCAGAATAATTGATTACAGACTGAAATATCTTGATGATTTGAGCAATGCCGCTCCTAAAATTTATTCAGAGATTTCAAACGGCAGAGAAATTATGAATATTTCTTACATAAATTCGCTTAAAGAAACGGGATCAAATAATGTCGAATGGTCTGAAATTCTTTATAAATATCTTTCTGAAAACCATGAAAAGGACATTATAAGACAAGCTACATCCTTCGGACCTCATAAGGACGATCTTGAAATTTTTCTTGACGAAATGAATGTAAGAAATTACGGTTCACAAGGTCAACAACGCTCATGTGCACTTTCTTTGAAAATCGGCGAAGCAACAATATTAAATAACATTTCCGGTGAACAGCCTGTTGCGCTGATGGATGATGTAATGAGTGAGCTTGACGAAAACAGACAAAAATTTTTAATGAAATTTTTTGACGGATGGCAGGTTTTTGTTACCTGCTGCGATCCGTCTCACAGAAAAAAAATAAAATCCGATAAAATATTTGAAATTTGTGACGGAAGGATAGTATAAAATGTTTCTTCATCTCGGTCAGGATACGGTTATTATAGAGGACGACATAATAGGTATATTTGATCTTGACACAACGACGGTTTCAAAGCCGACAAGAGATTATCTTAAAACGATGCAAAAGGGCGGAAATGTTGTAAATGTCAGCTATGATTTGCCGAAATCATTTATTATTACCTGCAAAAAAAAATCAAAGAAAAAAACAATGTTTATATCACCTATTTCCACAGCAACGTTATTAAAACGATCTGAAAATGTTAATTACCTTAAAGATATAAAATAACAGAAAGGATAAGCTAAAATGAAAACAGGAATCATTGACTGCGGCGGCGGGCTTAGAGATATATACGGCGCAGGTGTTTTTGACTTTTGTCTTGATAATAATATTCCGTTTGATGTTGTAATCGGAATTTCTGCCGGCAGCGCAAATATTGCTTCATTCATTTCAGGTCAGCGCGGAAGAAATTACCGTTTTTATTATGAATATCCTTTCAGAAAAGAATACATGAGTTTTGAAAATTTTATAAATAAAAAATACTATCTTGATCTTGATTATGTCTATGGAGAATTGAGTAACAGCGGCGGAGAAAATCCTTTTGATTTTGAAAAATTCAGTGAAAATAAATGTGAAAAATATATTATTGCAACAGATGCAAAAACAGGTAAGGCACAATATTTTAATGCCAATGAAATGGATAAAAACAATTATTGGATGTTGAAAGCATCTTCGTGTATTCCGGTAGTTTGCTCCCCTGCTGTTGAAAATGATGTAAGATATTTTGACGGGGGTTTGAGTGATCCGATACCGATCAATTTTGCGATTGAAAAAGGCTGCGAAAAAATTGTTGTTATTTGGACAAAGCCTATTAACGATATGGGAAATTTTAAACTTGATGAAATGGCAGGGCATGCTTTAAAAAAGAATTATCCAAATATTTCTAAGGACCTTTTAAACAGAAAGAAAAAGGTTGAAAAAGCCTTGGAATATGCAAAAAAATTGAGAGATGAAGGAAAGGTTTTGATTGTAAGTCCCGAGAGTATAGGAAAAATGAGTACACTTACTAAAGATAAAGAAGCACTTGACAGGCTCTATAAAATCGGATATTCCGACGCTGAGAAAATAATTGATTTTATAAAATAAAAATAAGGCTGTGACGAAACTTTAAAATTTCGCCGCAGCCTTTCTTATTATATTCTATTATCCCATATTTGCAACTGCATTTGTCAGCAATGAATATGCAGAAGAAATATCATTTGATGTTGCAGACGGATTACCGAGAACCGTTCCTGCATTCATGAGCGCAGTTGAATAAGCGTTGAAAGCAGTGGTGCTGTAATCTGCCGAATTATAGGCAGCCAAAATCGCAGCATTATAAGCAGTTCGGAGTTCAGTCTTATTTACATAATTTGCATTGATCGTTATGTTATAGTAATTGTTATTTTGTCTTTTTCCTCTGAGCGTGATTGTGTAAGCGGAAATTGTAAGTTTCTTTGTGCCTTCCGTGCCAAGCTTATTCTGATAATTGAGACTGTTATTATATGCACAACCAACCTTAGCTGAAAGATTTGTTATTGTTGTTGTCGAACCGTCAACAGTCTGCTTGATATATCCGGAAGCAACGTCGTCGCCCTCAATATCGCACTGCCAATAACCGATTTTAAGATTCGGAATTTGATTAAGATTTGTTACACGGCTTGAGTCAACATAGATTGTACCTGTTCCGCCGTTAACGGTGTGAGAATCTTTTGCATTTGATTTATGGCTCCAGCTTCCGTATTCAACGCCGCCGTTAGTCGTCTTTGTAAACCAATCGCCTATACCTGTATTTGATGAAGGAGCTGAATTCGTAAAGAAATTCTTTTTACAAATATATGAACCGCCTGTTACATTGCTAAAGCCAATTGCATAAAGAATACCCTGATTGAAAACGTCTTTGCTATATGTATGAGCCTGTCTTATTCCTGCGCCGATTTCATTTGTATTCGGTGAGTAAACATATGAATAAGCCGTTGCTGTTCTCTTTTCACCGTTTTTAAGGGTATATGTTGCAGTCCAAGTTATTGTTTTTCCCGAACCTGCGGCAGGTGAAGAATAAAGCTTACCGGATGAAACAGATGTTGAAAGAGTTCCGTTTGATGAGCTGTTTCCGTTTGTATAGCTGACTGTTGCGTCGCTTACAGAAATGCTGACATCTGTTGCTTTATCGCAATTGAAGAAAATGTTACCTGTTGTTTTAGTTGCACTGTTTGAAAGTGAACCGTCAACCTTATTCTCTCTGTCAACATAATATTGGAATGACTTTGTTGAAGAATTTGTGTAAATGGTTTCGGGAACATAGAATGTTGTTGTTACAACACCTATATCTGCTTTGAGTTCAACATTGATTTTAATCTGAAGTCCCGCATTTACAGAAGCCTGAGAAATGCTGAAGCTTCCTGTTTTTGTCTCAAAACCTGTTCTTGAAGCTGTGTAAGTATAGTTGCCTGCACCGAGCTTATAATAATTATCCGAGTTGCAAGCTTTGATAACATTGCCGTTTGAGTCCTTAACGGTTACAGATGTGTCTGTTGAAGGAAGAATAAACTGTACAGTGCTTATTTTTGTATCGGACTTTGTTACAAGGAACGGTTGAGCATAGCAGATACCGCCGTCGCCGAGAACATAAAATCTGACATATGAACCGATTTCGTTTTCAAACTCATTAAGATCAAATGTTATTGTTTCGTTGTCACGGTTAACCTTCTTTTCGGCAACAACCTTGCCGTCGGCAACCATTTTTACAACATTTGCATTGTACGGGTTAATGCTGATCTGATTTGTCTCTTTATCAACATTAACTCTGCTGATCATCGGAAATTCACCTTGTGCCTCAAATCCGTCACCAAGCTCTTGCTCGGTTTTCGCAGTTTTTGAGCATGCAAAGAAGGTTCCGTTTTCCATGCTTGTGCGAATATTTGCCTGAGTATTCTCGGGCATAACAAAATACTGAGCATTATTTGCAACATCGCCGAAATCATGTGCATCATCTTCGCAGAAGCCCCAAATGTTTCTTCCGAGAGGTGCGGTACGCTTGAGAGTTTCGTCATAAAGATAGCGGTCATTGTGAGTTCTGTTATCCTTTGTATTGACAAGCTCCATACCGATACATGCCGAGTAATTTAAGAAAAGCTTTGAAAACTTTGTTACAAACTCAGTATTATAAGTATTTATATCATGTCTGCCCTCTGTCCATTCGCCGACATGGTTGATGTGACAGATACCGCCGGCAGCCTGACTTTTTTTAATTGCACCCTCGGGCCATTTTGCATCAAGCTCAAGGTCACCGTGACCGCAATCCGCATAATAGCTGTTAACATGGCATTTTGTGGTTGATGCACCGTTAAGCTCAATACCGAGAGGAATCTCGGTCATACCGTCGCCGCCTCTGTCTGAGCCTGTTGTAATCTGCTGATATCTTTCTTCGGAAAGCTCATCAATATTTCCGTGTGAAAGATACTGATATCCGAAAATTGAAAGACGTGTCTGATCCTTTGTCCAGGAATAGTTAACTGTACCGTGGTCTGTAAGTGCAAGAGCCTGGTAGCCGAGTGAATAATATTTCTCAATCATATCGTCAAGTTCAATATCGCCGTCGCTTCTGACGGTATGAACATGAGTTGCGCCCTTATATGCCTTCCAGGTGTCCCAATTTACTGTTTCATACGGATTGGTGATATCAAAATCATATTTGCCTATTATGTCGTATGAGGAAGCAAAGGCTGTTGCCGGGATATAAGCAATCATGGCAACAGCCATCATTACACTGAGAATTACAGATAATATTTTACGCATTGAAATTCCTCCAATTTTTTTCCTTATCAAATAGAATATCACTATTAAACAAAATAGTCAATAATCTTTAATAATAATTCTCAAAATTATATTTTATGCACAAATAGTTACTTTTACTATCAATATGTGATGATAAAATTATGACCTGATGTTGAAAATTTTATAATTATATGATAATATTCTAATCTGTAAAAGGAGCATTGAAATGGATAAATTTATAATTGCACAGGTTTTCGGTTTTGCAGGTCTCGCCTGTTCCGTTTCCGCTTATCAATGTAAAAAGCATAAAAGCGTTATGCTTTTGAAAACTTCGAATGAGATGCTTTTTGCTTTTCAATATTTTTTTCTCGGCACTTATACCGGAATGGCGATGAATATAATCAGCTCAGTCAGAAATTTAACTTTTTCCTATCTTGTAAAGAAAGAAAAGAATACTCTCCCCTTCCAGATTTTATTTTGTATGGCATTTATTGTTTCCGGAATTTTTACATGGAAGAATTATCTTAGCCTGATTGTAATTTTTGCAAAGCTTTTGACAACGGTTGTTTATGGAATGAAGAATACAAAATATCTTCGTTTTGCGACGGTTCCGACAAGCATTTTTTGGTTGATTTATAATTTCAGTTGCAAAGCTACAGCCGGAGTTATCTCTGAAATTTTTTCGCTGATTTCATTGATAAGCGCAATAATAAGAATTGATATTATAGGAGAAAAAAATAAAGCAGGTCAGCAATAACTGATCTGCTTTATTCATTTGTGATTTTTATAAGATTCCGAATAAGTATCTGAAAAACGAAATTATATTTTCATAAAAATTTCTGAAACCTGAAGTTGTTTTTTCGTCTTTTTTATCTTCAGTTTTTTCCTCTTGATTAGGTTCTTTTTCATCCGGAATGTCCTGTGATATTATACTGCTGTATTCACAGTAAACTGACGAAGTCTTAATACTCTCGTCTTGAGAAACGTTTGAAAGAAGCAATCCTGCCTGTTCTATAATTGCAAGGTCGTCTGTATTTATTACGCTGTCATGGTTACAGTCAGCAGCAAGTCTCATTGCCGGAGACGGAGTAAGCATACCGTTTATAATAAAAGAAAGTATTGTTGCATCACGACCGTCGTAAATTCCGTCACCGTTGATATCGCCGAATACTACAACCGTATAGGTTTTAAGAACATTTCCTGTTTTATCGTCAACAATTTTTATTTCATCACCGGTTTTAGCTTTTGAAATATCTTCAATTTCAAAATGTGTTCCGTTCTTTAAACCTATTGATTTATTAACCGGATCGGAAATATTCTCAAGTATATTAAATCCATAAACCAAATCATTCTGTTTTGTAAATGAAAGAGGACCGGAATTCTTAACCAACTCTATATCAACTTTTATTTGTAATCCTGCATCAACGGTTGCCTGAGTAACATTTATTGTTCCAACCTTTGTTTCATAACCGTCTTTGACAACGGTATATGAATATTTACCTGCGGAAACAAGGAAATAATTTTCATTATTTATTGGATCAATAATATTGCCCTGCTCATCTTTAAGAGTGAGAGTTGTATCGGAATAAGGAATATTAAACTGGAGTGTGCATTTAGTATACTCTGTTTTTGTTACAAGGAACGGCTGAACATAGCAGATTCCGCCTTTACCGAGAATATAGATACGAACATATGAATTGATCTGATTCTCATAATCGTTAAGGTCGAATGTTATTGTATCATTATCGTTTGCAACGCTCTTTTCACCGATAACATTGCCGTCGGCAACGATTTTTACCGTGTGAGCATTATAAGGATTGATACTGATTTGATTCGTTTCGTTATCAACATTTACTCTGCTGACCATAGGAAACGGTCCCTGAGCCTCAAAACCGTCGCCGAGTTCCCAGTCATTCTTCGAAGTTTTTGAACATGCAAAGAATGTTCCGTTTTCCATACTTGTACGGATATTTGCCTGAGTATTCTTAGGCATTATAAAATACTGAGCATTGTTTTCAACATCGCCGAAATCATGAGCGTCGTCCTCACAGAATCCCCAAATGTTTCTTCCCTGCGGAGCCGTGATCTTGAGTGTTTCATCATAAAGATATCGGTCATTGCGAGTTCTGTTATCCTTTGTATTAACAAGCTCCATACCGATACATGCCGAGTAATTTAAGAAAAGCTTTGAAAACTTTGTTACAAACTCAGTATTATAAGTATTTATATCATGTCTGCCCTCTGTCCATTCGCCGACATGGTTGATGTGACAGATACCGCCGGCAGCCTGACTCTTTTTTACCGCATCCTCAGGCCATTTTGCATCAAGCTCAAGGTCACCGTGACCGCAATCCGCATAATAGCTGTTAACATGGCATTTTGTGGTTGATGCACCGTTAAGCTCAATACCGAGAGGAACCTCGGTCATACCGTCTCCGCCTCTGTCAGAACCTGTTGTAATCTGCTTATATCTTTCTTCGGTCAGCTCATCAACATTGCCGTGTTTTCCGTACTGATAACCAAAGATCGCAAGTCTCTTTTGATCCTTTGTCCATGAATAGTTGACTGTACCGTGATCGGTAAGTGCAAGAGCCTGAAAACCGAGAGAATAATATTTTTCAATCATATCGTTAAGCTCAATATCTCCGTCACTTCTTACGGTATGAACATGGGTTGCACCTTTATATGCTTTCCATGTGTCCCAATCAATTGTTTCATAAGGATTTGAAATTGTAAAGTCGTATTGTCCAATCGTATCTCCTGTTGCTGCGAAAGCCTGGATTGTAAGTGCTGCAACGCTTGAAAGAACAAGGACGATACTCAAAAGAATTGATAAAACTTTTTTCACGTTTGTACCTCCGAATTACAAAATATTCCTTATATAATATAACAAAAAAATTTGAATACGTCAACAATTCATTTGTTATGAATCTAACTTTTTACGTTTTATACAAATGAAATTTTTGTTTTTTTACTTTTTATAAAATACATTGTGCAGTTTGACTATTTAATATTATTTTATATATCTTTTTTATACAATTCTAATTATATATTATCACTAAATCTTCCAAAAGAAATGGTAAAATAGAAAGAAAGAGGTGATTTAATGTTTTTTAAAAAGAGTATTTCGCTGTTGTTGACTGTTATAACATTTTGTTTTTCGTTTGTATATAATGTTTCGGCATTTGATAATGACAACGATGATTATAATTTTACAAACCTTATTGTCTTTGCAAAATTTAATGATGAAGAGGAATTTATTGACCGTAATTACGGTGAAACCGTTAGAAAGATTACCGACAATTCATACAATACCGCCGAATATAATGTCTCTGATTATTTTTATTCTGTTTCTTCCGGTAAAGTTAAGATGAAAAGTTTATTTCTTTTCGATAATGGCGGTTCTTTAACGCTTAGCAGAAAAAGAGCTTACTATGCATCTCAAAGCGATGAAAATCCGGACGGTTATGCAAACAGCCGAGAGCAAGCCGAACGTCTGTATCAATTAAAAGAAGATTGGTCACAAGCAATAAATAATTTGGTAAAAAAAGAAATTACTGATTACGACGGAAAAGAAAAATATAATTTAGATGAGCTTGATAAAAATAACGATGGATACATTGATTTAATTACGATAATTTATAAGCCAACCGAACAAACCAACATTTCCGTTGAATGGGCATCTCCTTTATGGAATTATCGTGATCAAACAAATCTTGTTGAAATTCAAACCGACAAGAAAACTATTCAAAGCCGTGCGTATGTTCAAATGACAAAGGATTATAAATATCTTTATACCGATACAAAGGGAAATAAAATAACTGCTATCGGTGTTAACTGTCACGAGACGGCTCATGCATTCGGTCTTTACGATCTTTATCAGTCGTCGTATCAACCGGTCGGGTATATGTCAGCAATGGGTAAGCATACAACCGAGGTTGCGCAATTTATTTCAGTAAAAGAACGTGAAGCACTTGGTTGGATAAATAATAAGAATATTTATCACATTTTAAATGAAGGTGATTACACTTTAAAACCTGTAATTGACGGGCTCACCGATAATGTAATCGGGTATAAAATGGATATCCCTGAAATAAATAAAACCTTGTATCTTGAATACAGAAGATTTGACGGAAAGGGGAGCAAATACGATTCACAAAAGAAAGAATTATTCCTTGCAAACGGGTCAAAAATCAAAGGGCTTTCTTTAAAAAGCGGATTGGTTTGCTATTTATTAAAAACCGGTATAAAATTTCCGAATAATATGCAGTCAAGTGTTAATAATTGGAATTACAGTGTCGCGGGCGGTCAATATAATAATAAGCCCGATGCCGCAGTATCTCTCGGAGAAGAAATTGAAATAACAGACGGACTTTATATAAATGTTACAGAAATGACCGAGAATGAATTGACGTTTCATATAGAAGGAAATTTCTTCAATTCATCAAGCCTACCTTCTGTAAACGGAGTTGAAATTACAACTTTTCCGGATAAAATCTGTGTGGGAGAGAGCTATAATTTTAATGCAAATGTTTTAGGAAAAAATAATCCGCCTCAGACGATTATTTGGAGCGTTGAAAACAATACCGATGATAAAACTACGATAGATGAAAAAGGAAAACTTTTTATCGGCGAAAATTAAAAATCAAATGAAATAACAGTAATTGCATCATATGAAAATAAATTTTCAGACAAGAAAATTATTTCAGTTGAAAGAAAATCGCATGATTTTGAATATCATAAAGCCGTAAAAGCAACGTGTGAAACCGACGGCAATTTTGAATATTATCATTGCCGTGAATGCGGAAAGTATTTTGTTGATATGGGCGAAACATTTGAAGAAACCACAATTGAAAATATGATTATAAAAAAGACAGGACATATTCCCGGAGAATGGAAAGTTGTTAAACCGGCAACCTCAGAAGAAAACGGAATTATGGAGCAAAGATGTGTAGGTTGCAATAAACTGATGGCTTCAAAAGAATACGGTTTTTATCCTGAAAACCCGAAAGAAAATGTAAAGTCTTTTCTTAGTAATTTTAAAAATCTTATAAAAAAGTTTTTTGAAATTATAAAAAATATTATAATTGGAAGATAAAAAAATCGACACGACTTTTTGCCGTGTCGATTTAAATTTATTATCTGATTATGCCTTGCCTGCGCAGCCGAGAACTGTGTTGATCTTGTGCTCAACCATTCCCTCAATTGCGTCACGGGCCGGTCTGAGATACTGACGAGGATCAAAATCGCTCGGATGCTCAACAAAGTGCTTTCTGATAGCTGCGGTCATTGCAAGACGAAGGTCTGAGTCGATGTTGATCTTGCAAACTGCCATTGTTGCTGCCTGACGGAGCATATCCTCGGGGATACCGATAGCGTCCGGCATGTTTCCGCCGTACTTGTTGATTTCCTCAACAAACTCGGGGATAACAGAAGATGCACCGTGGAGAACGATTGGGAAACCGGGAAGTCTCTTTGATACTTCTTCAAGAATGTCAAAACGAAGCTGCGGCTTCTGACCGGGCTTAAACTTGTATGCACCGTGGCTTGTGCCGATAGCAATAGCAAGCGAATCAACACCTGTGCGCTTTACAAAATCCTCAACCTGATCGGGATTTGTATATGAAGCGTCTTCAGCGTTAACGTTGACTTCATCTTCAACTCCTGCGAGTTGGCCGAGCTCACCCTCAACAACAACACCGTGAGCGTGTGCATAGTCAACAACCTTCTTTGTAAGAGCAACGTTTTCCTCATAGGGAAGAGAAGAGCCGTCGATCATAACAGATGTAAATCCGCCGTCGATGCAAGCCTTGCAGGTCTCAAAATCCGGACCGTGGTCAAGGTGAAGGGCAATCGGAAGACCCGATTCCTCAACAGCAGCCTCAACGAGCTTTACAAGATAGAGGTGATTTGCATAAGCACGGGCACCCTTGGAAACCTGGAGAATAAGGGGAGCGTTGAGCTTCTTTCCTGCTGCAACGATGCCTTGAATGATTTCCATGTTGTTTACGTTGAAAGCGCCGACGGCATAGCCGCCTTCATAAGCGTCTTTGAACATTTTTGTGGTTGTTACAAGTGGCATAAAAAACACTCCTTTGTTTTATTACAGGATAATTATATCATTTTTATCCTTTTTGTCAATGTGAAATTGATATAAAATTAACGTTCTTCAAAAGGATTTAGAAACTGTTTATAAGACGTTAATTATTTGATAATATCTGTACCCATATACGGAACAAGAACCTCGGGAATCGTAACTGTTCCGTCCTCATTCTGGTAGTTTTCGAGGATTGCTGCGGTGGTTCTTCCGATAGCTACACCCGAGCCGTTGAGAGTATGAACAAGCTGCGCCTTGCTCTTGGGGTCTTTTTTAAATCTAATAGCAGCACGTCGAGCCTGGAAGTCCTCAAAGTTGGAGCATGAGGAAATCTCAACATATCTGTTGTAGGACGGCATCCAAACTTCGATATCATATGTCTTTGCCGATGAGAAACCGATATCACCCGTTGAAAGACAAACAACACGATAAGGAAGACCGAGAAGCTGAAGAACTCTTTCTGCATCGTTCGTAAGCTTTTCAAGCTCATCATAAGAAGTTTCGGGGTCGACGAATTTAACAAGCTCAACCTTGTTGAACTGGTGCTGACGTATAAGACCTCTTGTATCACGGCCTGCAGAGCCCGCCTCCGCACGGAAGCAAGCCGAATAAGCACAATATTTAATCGGAAGCTTGCTGCCGTCGAGAATTTCATCTCTGTGCATATTCGTTACGGGAACCTCGGCTGTCGGAATAAGAAATAGATCGTCGGTTGTTTTGAAAGCATCGTCCTCAAATTTCGGAAGCTGACCGGTACCTGTCATTGAAGCTCTGTTTACAAGGAACGGAGGAAGAATTTCCGTATAACCGTGCTCTGTATGGGTATTGAGGAAAAAGTTGATAATTGCTCTTTCAAGTTTTGCACCGAGGCCTTTATAGAAGTGAAAACGTGCGCCTGTAACTTTTGCGGCTGTTTCGGGATCAAGAATACCGAGATCAGCGCCGATATCCCAGTGTGCCTTGTATTCAAAATCGAACTTTCTCGGCTCGCCCCAACGACGAATTTCAACGTTTTCGCTGTCGTCCTTGCCAATCGGAACGCTCTTGTTAGGAATATTCGGAAATTCATAGATAAGCGATTTCTGCTTCGCATCAAGTTCGGCAATCTTAGCGTCGTCAGCTTTTATCTTTGATTTTATTTCGTTCATTCTCGCCATGATTTCAGAGATATCGCCGCCATCCTTCTTAATCTGAGGGATTTTCTTGCTTGCGGCGTTCTGCTCTTGCTTGAGAGCGTCGGTCGCCTTCATAAGCTCACGTCGCTTTGCATCAATATCGAGAATATCATCAACAACAGCGTCCATATCCTTATTTCTTGTTTTCATTGCCGCTTTGACCATTTCAGGGTTTTCACGAATAAGTTTGATGTCTAACATTTATATCACTCCAATTTATTATTTACCGTAATTTTCGAGTTTCATTGCGAGACCTTCAAGATCGTCCTTGTCAAAAAATTCTATTTCAAGTACGCCTGCGTCCTGCTTTGCCTCTTTTATTTTAACCTTTCTGCCGAGGTTTTCAACCAAAGCAAGCTCAACCTCGCTGAAAAATTTATCTCTGATCTGTTTTTTTGAAGCCTTCGGAACCTTTTTTGATTTTTTAACAAGAGTCTCAACGTCACGAACCGAAAGATCTTCTTTAATAATCATCTTTGCAGTTTGAAGAATCATATCGTCACTGTCAAATCCGAGCAAAGCCCTTGCATGACCGGGTGAGATAAGATTATTCTTTACCATTTCTTGCACTTCATTCGGAAGTTTGAGAAGTCGCAACGCGTTTGCAACTGCCGGACGGGATTTACCGACCTTTTCTGCCGCCTGCTCCTGCGTAATTTTAAGCTCGTCCATCATATACCGATAACCGAGAGCTTCTTCAAGCGGGTTGAGGTCCTCACGCTGGAGATTTTCAATCATCGCGATTTCTATTACTTCCTCATCGGTAAGATCTTTAATTACAACGGGGACCTCTGTAAGGCCTGCGATTCTTGCCGCTCTCCAACGTCTTTCGCCTGCAACAAGCTGATAACTTCCGTTCGCAAGCGGACGAACAACAAGCGGCTGAAGAACCCCGTGCTGTTCTATGCTTTCGGCAAGTTCTGAAAGAGCTTTTTCATCAAAATCCTTACGAGGCTGATTGTGATTGGGCTCGATTTCCATAATTCTGAGCTTATTGACGGAGGAATTTATTTCTTCGACGGAGTTGTCGGCAAAAAGGGAGTCAAGTCCCCTACCCAATCCGCTTAATTTTTTTGCCATATTCAGGATACCTCCTTACCGTTTTGTTTAAGAAATTCATCTGCGAGCGCATCATATGCCATTGCGCCCTTTGAATTCTTGTCATAATAATATATCGGCAGTCCATAGCTCGGAGCTTCGGAAAGCTTAACGTTTCTCGGAATTGCCGTGGCATATACTTTCTTCGGGAAAAATCGCTTTAATTCCCCTACTACCTGCTGAGTCAGATTAAGCCGACCGTCATACATTGTTAAAAGAACGCCTTCCATATCAATATGCGGATTGTAAAGTCTTTTGACCTGACGAATGGTGGACATAAGCTGTGAAAGACCCTCAAGCGCATAATATTCGCATTGAATCGGAACTAAAACCGTATCTGCAGCACACAAAGCATTAAGCGTTATTAGTCCGAGCGACGGCGGACAGTCAAGAAAAATAAAATCAAAATCCGCTTTAATCGGTGCAACAGCATTTTTTATTTTGCTTTCACGGTGCTGCATATCAACAAGCTCAAGCTCTGCGCCTGCAAGGTTCATATTTGATGGCAAGACCCAAAGATTTTCAAACTTTGTTTTTATCATTGCTTTCTCAATCGCCAACGAATTAACTATAACATCATACGATGAGGTTTCAAGCTCTCTTTTGTTGATTCCGAGACCGCTTGAAGCGTTACCTTGAGGATCGATATCCATCAAAAGAACTTTTTGACCCTTATATGCAACGGAAGCCGCAAGATTGACGGTGGAAGTTGTTTTTCCGACTCCGCCCTTTTGGTTTACAACCGCTATTATTTTTGCCATATATTCACTTCCTTGTATTCTCCATAAATTAAATTATATCACAACTATATATAAAATAAAAGATTAAATTAAAATTTTCTTATGTTTTATCTTTCTTGTTTCACGTGAAACAAAAAAAGACGGGTCTCCCCGTCTCATTTGCAGTTCACATTTTCAGGTTTATTGATTTTTACAACATATTCTATATATTGGTCTGTCTCGTTCTTCGTTGCCGAAGCATTTATTCCGCTTTTTCTCATTGTACTGACTGCGTGATTAAGCGTGTTAATAAAGATACGAACATCCTTGAAAACCATTACTCTCTTGCCCTTTCGTTCTTTTTCTTCGGGCTCTTTGTTTAGCATTTCGGTAATCAACTGCTCCGAAGCGTTGACGGTCAGTCCCTGTTCGACTATTGTATCAAGGGCTTGCTCCATCATTGCTACCGTCGGCAGTCTCAATAAAGCGCGAGCATGACGCTCTGTAAGCCCGTAAAGCATAACGCTGTAACGAATTTCATCAGGCAAGCGTAGAATTCTCAGCTTGTTTGACAATGCCGATTGTGATTTTCCAAGTTTCCTTGCGATTTCTTCTTGGCTGAACCCGAAGCCTTTTATAAGACGTTCTATTGCCATTGCTTCCTCAAAAAAATGTAAATTTTCTCTTTGCAGGTTTTCAATTACTGCAAGTATCGCCGATTTTTCCTCATCAACATCTACAATAATTGACGGGATTGCGGATAGACCGGCCATTTTGCAGGCTCTGAGCCTGCGTTCACCCGAAATAAGCTCATATTTGCCGTTTTCCTTTTTTCTGACGGTGATCGGCTGTAACAATCCATTGTAATGAATACTTTCGGCAAGGCCTTCAAGATCATCCCAATTAAAGCTCTTTCTCGGCTGATGTGGATTTGGTTGTATAAATCTTGCCGGCAACATAATTACTTCATTGCTTTTCTTAAATTTAGTTTGGCTTTTAAGCATAGAAAAACCTCCTTATGCGTACCACAAAAATACTGTAACACGACAAAAGAAGGTTGTCCACTGTTTTTCATTGACTAAAAAGGCTGTATTTCACGCTGTTTTTCGTTTATGAGAGCGGTTTTTTTGATATTTGTGCCGAAGCTCGTGGATATTTTGGCGGAGTTTGCGATATTTTTTTTGTTAAAATAATGTATCTTTCGCCGCAATTATCAATATTCGGCTCTTTGATTTCTTCAATCCGACCGCCCAAAAGCTTTATTGCTCCCCTTGCAGCTAAAACTTCTTCATCGGTTTTTACTGATTTCATCGGAGAAAAATATCCTCCGAGCTTTACAAACGGTAAACAGTATTCACTGAGTATATTAAGACTTGCAACCGCTCTTGCAGTTACAATATCATATTGTTCACGAAAAGTTTTATCTTTCCCTGCAAGTTCAGCTCGCATATGGACAATATCGGCTTCAAGACCGAGTTCATCAAGAACGTTTGCAATGAAAACAAGCCGTTTATTTGTTCCGTCAAGCAAAGTCATTTTAAGATCAGGACGTGCAATCAACAATACAACGCCCGGAAAACCCGCGCCTGTGCCGACATCAATCACTTTTGCATTATCTTTAAAATTTACACAAGATAAAAGTGCAAGCGAATCAACAAAATGCTTATATACAATTTCATCCGGATCTGTTATTGCGGTTAGGTTGAGCGTTTTATTTGTTTCAACAAGCATTTCTGCATATAAATCAAACCTGTCAAGCGCAGTTTCATCAAGCAAAACACCGATTTTTTCTGCTTCACATTTCAAAAGTGATTTATTTATCATTTCTGCGCTCCTTTTCAAGGTAGATAAGCAAAACAGATATATCCGACGGGCTGACGCCTGATATTCTCGAAGCCTGACCAATGCTGTGCGGACGAATTTTTGAGAGTTTTTCTCTCGCTTCAAGTCTAAGACCGAGAATCGAGTTATAATCTATTTCATCGGAAAGCGTCTGAATTTCAAGACGGTGCATTTCATCAACCTGAGCCTGCTGACGTTTGATATAGCCCTCATATTTTGTATCAATTTCGACCTGCTCAAAAATTTCATACGGTAAATCGGGTCTGTCAACGTCAATCGAAGTTAAACAGTCATATCCTATCTGCGGCCTTTTAAGCAAATCGCAAAGACGAACGCCTGTGGTTGCTTTTGATGTTTCACGTGAAACAAGTATATTGTTTAATGCATCCGACGGTGAAAAAACTGTTTTTTCGGTACGCTTTTTTTCATCGGCAATTAGCTTAAGTTTCTTCAAAAATTTTGCATACCGTTCGTCGCTGATAAGACCTATTTCGTGTCCGATTGGTGTCAAACGGCGATCGGCGTTATCTTGTCGAAGCAAAAGACGGTATTCGGAGCGAGAAGTCATCATTCTGTAGGGATCGGAACAACCTTTTGTTACAAGATCGTCAATCAAAGTGCCGATATATGAACCTGAACGCTCGAGAATAAGAGGGTTTTGACCCTTAACCTTTCTGGCGGCGTTAATTCCTGCAACAAGACCCTGTGCGGCAGCTTCCTCATATCCGGAGGAACCGTTAAACTGACCCGCACCGAAAAGACCGTCGTAGTCCAAAAATTCAAGACTTGCCTTAAGCGCAAGCGGATCCACGCAGTCATATTCTATTGCATAAGCTGTTCTCATAAGCTCAGCATGTTCAAGTCCGGGGATAGTTCTTATAAATTTAAGCTGAACATCTTCGGGAAGAGAAGAAGAAAGACCTTGCAAGTACATTTCCTCCGTGTTCTCTCCGCAGGGTTCAATAAAGATCTGGTGACGTTCCTTTTCGGCAAAGCGAACGATTTTATCCTCGATGCTCGGACAGTAGCGAGGACCTTTTCCGTCAATTTTGCCGCTGTAAAGAGGGGAGCGATGTAAATTTTTTAAAATTATATCTTTTGTTTCAAGATTTGTATAGGTAATATAGCAAGGAAGCTTGTTTTGTATCTTTATTTTGTTATCAAATGAAAAAGGTACAATTCTCTCGTCACCGTTCTGAAGTTCAAGCTCATCACAATTGACCGTTTTCTTGTTAACTCGTGAGGGGGTTCCGGTCTTGAAGCGCCTTGTTGGGATACCGATGCGTTTAAGCGCTTCACCAAGCTTCTTAGCAGGGAACATACCGTCGGGACCGCTCTCATAGGAAACGTCACCTACGTACACCTTGCCGCTGAGGAAGGTTCCGGTTGCCAAAATCACACAATCTGCGGTGTAAACGGCCTCAAGGTGCGTTTTCAGTTGCCATTTACCGTTATCAAGTTTTTGAATATCAACAATTTCGCCTTGACGAAGGTCAAGGTTGTCCTGCTTTTCAAGCGCATGCTTCATATAGTCGGAATAAAGACGACGGTCAATTTGAGCACGCAGACTGTGAACGGCAGGTCCTTTACCAAGATTAAGAATTCGGCTTTGCAGAGTGTTTGCGTCAGCCGCCTTGCCCATTTCTCCGCCGAGTGCGTCAATTTCACGGACAAGATGCCCTTTAGAGGTTCCTCCGATTGACGGATTGCACGCCATGTTGCCGACCCAGTCAAGATTTATTGTAAAAACACAGGTTTCACAGCCGAGACGTGCCGCTGCAAGACCGGCTTCAATGCCTGCATGACCTGCGCCGATAACGATAACCTGATAATCCTTTGCAAAATATTCCATAAAACTTCTCTTTTCTTTATTTTCCTACGCAGAACTGTTTAAAAACCTCATCAACAACCGCTTCGCTCGCCTTTTGACCTGTCAATTCAAGCAATGCAGCTATCGCATCATCAATGCAAACGCCGATAGCATCGGGAGTGAGGCCAATATTCAAAGCTTCAAGAGCGTCTTTTAACGCATCGGAAGCTTTTTGACAGCAAATGCGCTGTCGTTCGTTGACAAGCATTGCCGATGTTGTATCGAAATTCTTAGTTCCCATCAATTCGGCAACTCGGTCGCAAAGTTCATTGTAGCCGTCGCCGCTTTTGGCAGAGATGAACAGTGGAGAGCCGAGCTTATTTTTAATGTAATCAACATCAAGACGAGGTTCAAGGTCTGTTTTATTTATAATAGGTATAACATTTTTGTCTTTGCACTCATCAATAAGTTCCTTATCCTCGTCGGAAAGCGGTTTTGAGAGATCAAAAACAGCGAATACAATAGCGGCGCGCTCAAGCTTCTTTCTGCTTCGTTCAACTCCGAGCTTTTCAACTATGTCGCCTGTCTCTCTCATTCCTGCCGTATCCGAAATTCTGAGAATGCAGCCGTTGAGGTTAACCGTTTCTTCAACAACGTCTCTTGTTGTGCCTTCAATTTCCGTAACGATAGACCGGTCATAGCCCGTCAAGAGATTCATAAGAGTGGATTTTCCAACATTTGGTTTTCCGACAATTGCAGCTTCCACTCCGTTTGTTACTGCCATTCCGCTGTCAAAGTTGCTTAACAAGGCACATAATTCTAAATAAGCATTATATATTGTGCTGTAAAGCTCGTTATTGCCTAATTCTTCAATCTCGTCATCGGGATAATCAACCCAAGCGGCAATATGAGCTGCAAGAGAGAGGAGAGAGGAGTTGATTTTTTCAATTTTACGGCTGAGACTGCCTTCAAGCTGGTTGAAGGCGGCGTTTGCACCCTGTTCGCCTTGAGCGGATATAAGAGTCATAACGCTTTCGGCTTCGGAAAGGTCAAGCTTACCGTTAAGAAAAGCTCTTTTTGTGAATTCGCCCGGAGCAGCCGCCTGAGCCCCGTTTTGCAGAACGAGACGGAGTATTTTTTTCAAAAGAACAACACCGCCGTGGCAATTTATCTCAACGACATCCTCGCCTGTGTAGCTGTGCGGCGCACGAAAAACAAGACAAACGACCTCATCAACGGCTGTTTCACCGTCAAAAATCCTGCCAAAATAAGCTCTGTAGCCCTTGGAAGAACTGAGCTTTATGCCGTTTACGGAAACAAAAATTCTGTCGGCAATTTCAGTTGCATTTTTTCCCGATATTCTGATAATTCCAACGCCGCCGGTACCCAACGGTGTGGATATGGCGGCGATTGCTGATAAATCACTCATTTCGTGACCTCACAATTTAAGATTGATATTAAAGCCTTCCAGTCGCATGGCAATGCGTTTAAAGGCTTCCTTTGCCTTTGAGTTATCCAGCATTCTCATGCCTGTAACGGAGCAATAGGAAATTTTGCTGTCCTCGGGAACAACTCCGATAAGCTGGAGTGACGTTGCGTCAATAACCTCGTCGATATTGAGATAATGTCCCCGTGTGGTTTGTTTTTTATTAAAACGGTTAATAATAAGCTTGATTTCTCCGACACCGAGCGTTGAAAGCTTGTCGCCGGCAAAGGAACCGACACGAACACAGACATCGTCGGCAGTTGAAACGATTATTCCTTCATCGGCGCATGCCGCAGCGAGAAGAAAACCACCGCTGACACCAGCAGGAGCGTCCATAAGAATATAATCAAAGCTGTCATCATAGTTTTCAATCATTTCCATGACACTTTTTTCATTATATTCGTCGCTAAAATAGGTCGGAGCGGTCAGGAGAGACGGTCCGACTGTTGAACGAAGAGCCTGAGCAGGCTCGCATGAGCCTGAAATCACGTCGCCCCAGTTAAAAATTCCTGTGTCATCAGAAGCAAGAATAAGGTCAAGGCACCCCATTCCGATATCAAAATCAACAACCAAAACGTTTTGACCCATGGAGCAAAGCTCAATGGCAATGCCGGCGGTCAGTGAAGATTTTCCCACTCCGCCTTTGCCCGAAGCCAAAACAATTTTTCTTGCCATTTGATCACTTCCTGTTCTTTTTTATCTTAAAAGATCGCTGTACTCTTTCTGCTGACTGTCATCGTCCTGAGTGTCGTCGTTTTCGCCTGTTGTAACTTTATTTTTGTAATAATAGTTATATACCGCAGATGCTATGGGAGAAAGACTGCCACCCGAATAAGCGCCCTCAACGGCAACAGCAACACAGATTTCCGGATCGTCATACGGTGCCATTGTAATAAGAAATCCGTTCGTATAAATTCCGGTTTTTCCGTTAATTGTTTTCTCAAGGGTTGAAGTTCCTGTTTTACAGGCAACCTCAACAACAGAATCGTCAAAGCTTCCGGCAAGGGTTACGGTCGCAACCCGGCGCATACCTTCCTTGATTATTTGAATATTCTTCTTTTTGAAGCCTGTTTCGCAAAGAACCTCAGGCTGCTTTTCTTCGATAATGGTTGAATTGTCTGCGGAGTAAACCGCTTTAACTATGTGCGCGGCATAGCGTGTTCCGCCGTTTGCGATAGTTGAAACATAGTTGCAAAGCTGAAGGGGAGTGAAGAGGTTGCCGGCCTGACCGATTGCCGACTGGAGCGAGAAGCCGGTTTGCCATGTCTGACCGATTGATGCACGATAGCTGGGGGAGTCAAGGACGCCTGTGTTTTCGTCAAGCTCTATGCCGGTAGGTTGACCGAGTCCGAGCATTTCACGGTACATATTCATCTTTTCAATTCCGAGCAGTTCGCCGCCGAAATGGTAGAAATATATGTTACAAGAATCCTGAATTGCCGTTCTTATATCAATTGTGGTCGTTTCCGGGTTGTTATTACAAACAAGACCGTACTTATACGTTCCTGTACATTCAATCGTTGAGTTCTCATCGGCAACACCCTCCTCAAGAATACCGATAGCCGTTGAAACCTTGGCGGTTGAACCCGGAGCATAAGTGCTCAGAAGCGCACGGTTATAAAGAGGGGAGTTGGAATCCTTCGCAAGCTTTGAATAGTTCTTATAGTATGTGTTGAGGTCGTAGGACGGGTAGGTGGCAATTGAAAGAATCTCTCCCGTCTTACAGTTCATGACGACTGCTGCGCCGCCGCCCTTGTTTGCGCTGTCAAGGGAGTTGATCTTTGCCGCCAAAGCGTCCTGAGTGACCTTTTGAAGCCCTGCATCAAGGGTAAGAAAAACATTATCGCCGTTTTCCAGACCCTTAGTAACGGTCGTCTGCGTGCCGTCAAGAGCGGTGGTGACAAGCTTCGTTCCGTTTTTGCCCTTAAGCTGTTTTTCAAAGAGCTGTTCAATACCTGTTTTTCCGACAATATCATCCATTCCGTAGCCGTCTTTTTTCAGCTCGGCGTATTCCTCGGCACTGATAACGCCTGTTACGCCGATTATGTGCGGAGCAAGAGTACCGTCGGTGTATTCACGGTAGTTGCCTATCTGAATATCAACACCCTTATAATAACGGCTGTTTTCCTTGATTACCGAAGCAACCTGATCTGTGACATCGGTTGCAAAAACATAGGGATTTGCCGAATTGAAATTGTTAATCTTCATTTGATAGCAGACCGAAGCAATTTTTCTTCTGTCTGCCTTTGAATAGCTCTCAAGCTTATATCTGTCGACAAGCTCGTTCATGCAATCGTCTGCCGTGGCATACTTATTAAGACGAAGAATATCGCGGGATTTCATGGTTTCGATATCTTTTTCCCTGTCCTCGGCAAACTGATAATTTCCGTTTGAATCGAGGACGATGGGCATATCATCGTTCCATTTAACTTTGTTCTTTTCAAAAAGATCAATGAGGGATTTAATAAGCTTGTTGCGCTCCTCCTGCTTGGAATATTCGGGAAAATCCGCAGCGTTGAAAACAACATCATTACCCTGACGGTTGCCGACGATAACCTTACCGTTGCGGTCAAGGATCTGACCTCTTGTTGCTTTGACCTCTGTTGATTCAACCGAGGCGGTGTTCGACGCCGTGTCTTTTTTACCGTCGATTATCTGACTTTTTGCAAGGGTGAAAATGAAAACCGCCGTAAGACAGACGAAAATCGTTATCATTGCAATAAATCTTCCTTTTTTCTCTTCACGCGCAAGTCTCATTTTTTCACTCCTTTTTTGAAAATTTTTTGGTTTTATTTAAATTTTTTGACCGTGAGACGGACAATCAGATAGAAAATCGGTGTAAAAAGCGTTGTGTAAACGGCAGAAAAAACATAATACTTAAGATAGAAAACAAAAGTGATTTCTATTCCGTCAAAGACATAGAAAAATAAGCAATAAAGCGAATTGAGAAGCAATGTAAACATAAATGTAAATATGAGCGCAGTTACAAGATTGTTTCTCATAAGGTAGGTTATGAGCATACCGGAGACGAAGCCTATAAGGGTAAACATAACCGAATAGAAGCACACGCTGTCGGGGCTGACGGCTTCAAGCATCATTCCTGCGGCAAGACCAAAAAACAGCCCGGAAAATTCACGCTCAAACATGGCAATGCAAACCGTTGCCGGAACCAGCAGGCAAGCATGTATTCCGAAGGGAGAGGGGAAAAATCCGCTCGTTGTCTGAAAAATAAACGTGACGAGAACCAATACGGCGAGAAGTATTCTTCTTTTTATACTGTCATTTTTTTTAAGCTCTTCAATATAATTCATATCAGTCACCCGTGATGGTTATAACGCCCTGACCTTCAAACTCGGTGATGATGAAAACCTCGGAAAGCTCCTCGATATTGACAGCCGACCTGATTGTTGCAAAGGAGGAATTATCCTCCTTGGAGTTTTCAAGTTTAACTACCGTGCCGACAATCAAATCCTTGGGATAAACACCGCCGTTTCCCGTTGTGCAGATAATTCCGCTCGGTGAAACGGATGAATCCGATTTAAGACCCGGGAGTTTGCAGTAAACTCTGTCCTCGGTCTTGCCAAGACCCGTAACATAGCCGATTTCTCCCGTGTAGGTTTCGTAAACGCTGACGTTCATCTTGGGGTTTGAAAGGGTATAGACCGTGCATGAAGTCGGACCGACGCTTGCAACGACGCCGACAAGATTTTTGCCGTAAATAACAGGGTCATTGATCTTAACGCCTGCCGTCGTGCCCTTGTTAAGGGTGAATGAAGAAAACGGATTTTCAAAATCGTTTGAAATTATTTTTGCGTTCTGAAATTTGAAGTCGGGATTTTCCTCTTTAACTCCGAGAAAGTCCTCATAGGTACCGAGCTTCTTTTTTATGTTGTTATAATCAATAATTTTATTCTGATATTCTTCAATCTGTTCTTTGAGCTTTGAATTTTCCTCCTGGAGAGTCTTTGACGACTTAAAGCTGTCGTTAAAGTTGGAAAATTTATAGCTTAGATATGAAGAAAAGCGCTGAAGAGGATGAAGCACCGTACTTGTGGCTGACGAAAGCGGAGTTGAGCTATTATGCGTGTACGCTGCAATAACAGCGCCCAGCGAAAGGGCGACAATAACGCAGACAAGCGCCTTAAACGCACGGTTTCTGATAATTTTTTTCATTCCTCTTCACCTCCTTGATTTGTAGAAAGTTTTTTCATCAGCGACGTTTTTCAAGGCAAATGCCCGTTCCCTCAACAACGCAGTCAAGCGGATTGTCCGCAACCGTAACGGGGATTTTTACCTCCTGCTCGATGAGCTTGTCAAGACCTCTGAGCTGTGCGCCGCCGCCTGTGAGGGTGATGCCGTTGTCAATAATATCTGCGGCGAGCTCGGGCGGAGTGTTCTCAAGAGTGATTTTGATTGCGTCGATGATTTGATAGACCGATTCCTTGAGAGCTTCTCTGATTTCAGCAGCTGTAACCTCAACGTCCTTCGGAAGGCCGTCAATGAGGTTTCTGCCCTTAACGTTGATTGCGCCCTCGCCCTCGTATTCATAGGCGGAGCCGATCTGAATTTTTATATCCTCGGCCGTTCTTTCGCCGATAAGAAGGTTATATTTTTTTCTGACATAATTGATAATTGCCTCGTCATAGCTGTCGCCTGCGCCCTTGACCGAACGAGAGGTTACAATATCGCTGAGTGCAACAACGGCAACCTCTGCCGTACCGCCGCCGATATCGACTATCATTGAGCCTTCGGGCTTTTCAACGTCAATTCCGGCGCCGATTGCCGCCGCCATGGGTTCCTCAATAAGGCTGACATATCTTGCGCCTGCCGATTTTGCGGCATCGTTAACGGCTCTGCGCTCAACCTCGGTAACGCCGGATGGAACGCAGATCATGACTCTCGTTTTGCTCAGCGGAGAAGCCGTGATAGCCTTGCGAATAAATTTTTTAAGCATTTCCGCCGTTGCGTCAAAGTCGGCAATAACGCCGTCGCGCAGGGGACGGAGGGCAACGATAGAACCGGGAGTTCTGCCGATCATATCCTTAGCCTCGGAACCGACGGCAACAACCTTGACCGGAGTAAATCTCTGGTCAACGGCAACAACCGAAGGCTCACGAATGATTATACCCTTGCCCTTAACGAAAACAAGGGTGTTTGATGTTCCGAGATCAATTCCTATATCCTGTGAAAACAACATAATGATTACCCCTTACTGATTATTTGCTGTCGTGGTTTTTTCGGACGCCTTGGTGAAAGGTGCGGTCGGAATTGTACTAACCTCGTCCGTTGGCAGCTCCTTGACGGTTGCGCACGAGTTGATAAGCTCAACCATGCTGTCGCTGTCATAGCATTTATCGTAAACGGAAGCCGTAATTTCAATCATCGGCTCGCCGTCGTCAATACAGAAATAAAACACGTCTGTGTTTTCGGAGGCAACTCTGTAGGAAATTGCCTTTGCATTTTTGCCCATGAGGGTTACTTCGTATTCTTTAATGTCGGAAATCGAATCGCCCATCTGGCTGAGTTGAACAATGTTGATGAGATATTCGTTGTAGGTCTCCTGCAAGGTTCTGTTCTGCCTGTAGCCAAAGTCGATCTGACATGCCGCAACGCCGGATTTTGTGCATTTTCCGGAGTGACGGAGCCTGACAAAAGACGTTTCCTTTGAAACAGCCCAGTCGCTCGGAACCTTAATGCTTACAACGGCATTTTCGATTTCCGTATTGCGCTTGTTTGTGATTTTGTCGGGGAAGTCATACGGCTGAGTAACTTTACTTCCGTCCTCATCGGTTTGTTCTATTATAAGACGACCCCATTTATCCTGCTGCTTGTTGCCGTCTTTGTCCGTAACGGGGGTATAGGTGCGTCCGTTTTTGTCAACGATAACATTTTTATTTCCGCAAGCTGTCAAAGCGGTCGCAAAAACGAGAAGCAGAGCTGAAATTATTATAAGAGATTTTTTCAAATAAATCGCCTACTTTACAATTTTATTCAATATAAAAGTATATCATTTCATATGTTAAAAGTCAATCGAAATAATGTAAATTACGGTTGACAACGGATAGTTATTTTGATAAAATATCTGAGTAATCATCGACAGATGAAATTGACAATATACCTGTCTCCGTAGCTCAGCAGGATAGAGCGTTCGCCTCCTAAGCGAAAGGCCGTGGGTTCGAATCCCGCCGGGGACGCCAAAAAGGAAAGCCGCACATCAGTGTGGCTTTCCTTTTTGGCTTGTTTATTATTAACTACGTTCTTTTTTTAATCTTTTAAAAATCAGGTTTTCTATAAGAGACAAAAGAGAAAAGCGTGAAATCCCGGGCAGGAAGGCTGCCGAGAAGAATAAACCTCTTTAATCTCCTTTATCAATTTTAAAGCATTTATTATATCCCTCGACCCATGACAGAACACGCTTGCGGTCATATCGAACGGGCATAGCTTTTGTTATCGCCATAACGGCGGCGATTCTTGTATTCATGCCGAGAACCTTTTTTGAAAGAACAAAATCGCTCATAACGCCCTTTACCTTGAGCTTGAGTGAGTTGAAATTCATGAGCTTTTCGATAAAGCACATGATGCTGTTGGTGTCTGCACCGATAGTCATATCGTTGGAATTGAGAATTTCGTTATCAAAGAAATAATCAAGATCCTTCGGAGAAAAACGGGCGACCATAAGCTTAATAATTGCAATCGGAGCAAGGCCTGCGCCGAGTTTCTTATAAAAATCACGCTGATATTTCCAAAGAGTATCCGCACTGAAAAGCTCGTCCTTATCGGCTATCACGGCATCGGCAAGAAGCCTTGCAGCCTTGAGACTGTTTGCAATTCCCGAGCCGATAATCGGAACGGTCATAAATGCGCTGTCACCGATCGCGGCATAGCCGTCGGCAACCAAAAGACCGAGCGGCTGACGAACGGGGATAGTGACATACTGTCCGCCTCTGAGGCGTTCTGTGCCAAGGTCGTCGTTAAGTTCACGGAGTTTTCCGAGCGTGTCCTCCACCTCCGCATCGGTCAGCGGAGAGAAACGGCCGATAAGAACGTCGGTGTATTCCTCGTCGTCGGCAACCCAGCAAATCTGCTGTTTGTTGTCAAAGAGAAGATAAACCCTGTACTTGTCGTCCTCAACCGTAGCGGTTTTGTTATAAAAAGCACGGTAAACATAGAATGTATCGTATTTATCCGGCTCTTTCTGGATTCCGAGAGCGTCGGGAAGATTTTTACGAATGGGGGAGCTTATGCCTGCCGAGTCAATGACAAGGTCTGCGTAAATCGTCTCATCCTTTGTTTTTATTCCCGCCACTCTGCCGCCGAGCATTACGGGAGCGAGAATTTCGGTTTCATAGGAGAATTTCACGCCGCATTTTTCGGCATGGGCGATTATGTGGTTGTAAATATCCTTGCGTTCCATCTGAATCTCGAGCTGATCCTCGGGAACATGCTGCTTCAGTGTTTTGTTTCTTGACGGACTGAAAAAGGTCATATCGTTTTTTAGACGGTATTTATCTTCAGGCGGCATAGTCATTCCGCAGGCAAAAAGACCCTTGCGGTCAAAAATATCCGTCCAGTCGTATCCCATATCCTCACGCCTGTTCTTTTCATAAACAGTTACGTCGAAGCCGTGTTCAGCCAAAAGAGCGGCTGCGGCAATACCGCCGTGTCCGCCTCCGGCAACGATAATCTTTTTCCCCATTTTACACACTCCTTATTCGCAGTCTTCTATAAGACCGTAATATCTTGCATACCAGTACGGGTGAGTGAAGTTGATGCAGGTTTTGAGAACGAGACCTTTGTCATCGCCTGTTCCCGGGAACATTGTGTAAGCGGTCGGTTCATCGGATTTTTTGAATATTTCCTGTGCAACGTCCTCAGCTCCGCTGTCAACGGTGAAACGATTGCTGTCGTTGCTTGTTATTCTTCTTTCATGTGCCGGCAACGGCTCATAAAGCTGAGGAGGCATGCCAAGCTCTGCCGGAGACATATCCCACTTTAAATCCTTACGGTAGCTGTTGTAAAGAGGCCACATAACCTGATCCATCGGCATATCCATAAGCTCGTCGATGCAATCGTCGGCATTGTACCATTCGCCGGTTACTGCGCCGTAAACAAAGTTGAAAAAAGCATTTCTCTCAACCTTTTCGTCCTCCCAGTGGTGGGTAAGACCCATGGCGAAGATTGAACGGAGGTTCGGATCGTCCGTATATTTCATCAAGAGTGAAATCATAAGGAAATCGTGGTTGTCGTCAATATGAAGGAGATGTCCGTCGGGAATCTTATACTGCATGAGATTCATTGCAAAGTGTTTTTTGCCGGCAAACTCAACGAAAAGCTTCTCATATTTTTCATCACCTGTGATGTGATAACCTATTTTGAGGAAGGTAAGCATCTGGAGCGAGTTCGTACCCTTTTCATATATCCACTTGTGGTCATTGTTGAGAAGATCCGGATCCCAGTTTGCCCATGTTGTCGGCAGACCGTCGGAATCGACAAGGTGGAATTTGTTGTCGATAATATGGTCGAGAATTTTTTTGACCGTGTCCGCAATGAGCTTCTTTTCTTCATCATCCGCAACAAGGTCAAAATAGTTTGCATAGCAATAGAAATGACCGACAACCTCGTCCGACGAGGTCTCGCCGAGCCATTCGCATTCTCTGCCCTCAGCGTCCTTTGTAATGTGCCATTCATGGCGGGCGCCTGTACCGTAGTCAACGGCGTCGGAATATCTGATAGCACGGGCGAAGAAGCCTTCAATTCCTGTAATCTCGGTCAGCTTTATCATTGCAAGCAAGCTTCTGTGAGCGTCCTTGCGAACCTCGGGATCCTTCGTGCAGGCATATTCGAAGCAAAGAGCCGCCGTGTAGAGACCTGTCCAAAGCCCTTCATTGTCCGAAGCAAGAATATGACCCTCCTCGGTTGAGATAACTCCCTCATGCTCGAGGTCACGGTCAATGACATAGCCATGGCGAACGTTATATTTTTCCGTTTGTGCACGAAGCTCGTTTGCCTTTTCTCTGAGTGATATCATTTTTGTCTCAAAAAGGCTTATGCCCTTATCTGTCGAAATACAAACCGAGCCGTCGGGAGAGATTGCAACGCCTGTTGCGTTCGGGCTCGGAAGCCAACGCTTATAGCCGTAATACGAAAGTCTGCCGTTGTGCTGATGAATAAGACCCGTTGTCGTCGAGAAATATTTATCGCCGTTTTCTGCGATTGCCATACCCGTTATGTGAGCATCGGGCAGACCGTCGATTTTTGAATGATCAAGCCAATAGCTGTTGTCGTCATAGACACAAACGCCCTTGTCCGTGCCGACCCAAATGCTGCCGACGGGATCCATGTAAAGGCAGGTAATTGTGTTGCTGAGAATTCCGGTAACACCCTCCATGAGCTCCGACCAGTGCCAGCGCTTGCCGACGAGAGCATGAAGTCCGCCGCCTGCCGTGCCTACATAGACCTTGTTGTTCTTGTAGACGGCGAGGCAGCTTCCCTTGCCGGGAACACCGATTTCAATATCATAGCCGTTTTCGCCGAGCTTGTAGAGCACGCTCTCGGTCAAAATCCACGTTGCACCGTCAAGGTCAACTTTAATGTCAATGAGCTTGGAGCTGAACTTTTTCTCCGAAAGTTTCTTTTTGCCGTCAAATTCAAGCATTGAGTTGCCTACGCCGACAAACATATGATTTTCGGCATTGAAATAAATCATTGAGATGGCTGCATCTTTTGCCCCGATTGAAACGGGTGAGAATTTTTCGCCGTCGAAACGTGCAAGACCCTTATCCGTGCCGACGAAAAGCACACCGTTATTGTCGAAACGCATCGCCGTAACGTTATCGGATTTCAGCCCGTCTGCCGTTGTAAAAACTCGGCGTGTAAGCTGTGGAAATTTATTTGTTTTTATAACCGATCTGTATTGCCTCATGTAAACACTCCTATTTTTAGAAATATCCTTAATCGTTTATGTAGTCCTCAACATTAAAATTGTCGTCATCCGTGCCGAAGCTGTCTTTTTCACCTTCAACCTCGGGAATCTGCGCAATAACCTCAACCTTGCGACCCTGCGACCAGAGCGAGGGGGTGATTCTTATGGTATAGCCGCAGCCGCCTGGGGTCAGCCACTCATGCATAGGAGCCTGCGGCAGTCCGAAAAGGGTCAGGAGAGCCATAATAACTCCGCCGTGAGTGACGATTGCCGTGTGGGTCACTCCGGTTTCAATAAGGCCGTCAACGATTTTGATAAATGCGTTTGCGATTCTGTTTGCAAATTCGTCATTGCTCTCGCCGAACGGAGGCTCAACGCCTTTTTTGCCTGCCAACCAGTCGGGAAAAACAGGGTGATTCTGTAATTCCTCCGCTGTCTTACCCTCAAATTCGCCGAAGTTATATTCAATCAGGCCGTTTATTACGATTGGTTCACAATTCGGATAGATAATTTTCGCCGTTTGGGTGCAGCGTGAAAGCGGACTTGCAAAAACAGCGTCAACAGGCGGATATTTGTAGTCGGATTTCATCTGCTCAATCTGAGCTATGCCCTCGCGGCTGAGAGGCTCATCAATATGACCGACATATTTTCCGCTGACATTGCCCTCGGTCAGACCGTTGCGAATGAGTTGAATGTAGTATGATTTCATATATTATTCCTTTTACCTACAATGCCCCGGCGCAGGACACACCGGGGACATTATTATTTTTTGATTTCTCAGCCTTTGAGGGTTTCCTTGTAAAGTCTGATATATGCATTTGCCGAGCGACCCCAACTGAAATCGCAATTGAGAGCACGAAGAACAAGCTCGTTCCAATCGCCGTTGTAGTAGAGAGTAAGCGCACGTCGAATAGCGTCAAGCATATCGTGAGCATTGTAGCTCTTGAATGTGAAGCCGTTGCCCTTGCCGTCGCCGCAGTCGGTGATTGAGTCTCTGAGACCGCCTGTTTCACGGACGATGGGAACCGTACCGTAACGTAGCGCAACCATCTGTGAAAGACCGCAAGGCTCACTCTTGGACGGCATAAGGAACATATCTGCGCCTGCATAGATTTTTCTTGCAAGCTCGGGAACAAAGCCGATTCTTAAACCTACCTTGTCCGGATATTTTTCTGCGATCCAGCGGAAATAGCTTTCGTATTCATAGTCACCCGAGCCGAGAACAACAAGCTGCATTTCCGAGGTGGCGAGAAGCTCGTCAAGAATTCCCTTAACGAGGTCGAGACCCTTATGGGAAACAAGCCTTGTAACCATTCCGATTACGGGAACGCCGGGTTTGACGGGAAGACCCATTTCTTTCTGAAGAGCTTTCTTGTCAATCTTTTTGCCCGAAACATCGTCGGCGGAGAAGTTTGCCTTAATGCATTTGTCCGTTGCGGGATCATAGCCTACAGTGTCAATTCCGTTGAGAATACCTCTGAGCTTGTAGCGGCGCTCGTTGAGAATGGAATCAAGACCGTGTGAATACCACGGGTCAAGGATTTCATCCGCATAGGACGGGCTGACGGTCGTAACCTTGTCGGCGCACTCGATGGCGCCCTTCATGAAGTTGATGCAGCCGTCATATTCAAGCAAAGAAGCCTTGTCGGCAGGGATTCCGAGAACGTCCTCAAGAAGCTCCTTGCCGTAAACGCCCTGATACTGAATGTTATGAATCGTGAAAATCGTCTTTATATTTTCGTAGCCCGGTGAGTTTGCATACATTGCCGAATAGTAAACGGGAGTAAGAGCAGTCTGCCAGTCGTTGCAATGAATAATATCGGGCTTGAAATCAATATAAGGGATTATCTCAAGAACGGCACGGGAAAAGAAAGCAAATCTTTCCGCATCGTCATAGTGTCCGTAGATTGTGTCACGCTTGAAATAATACTGGTTGTCAATAAGATAATAGATAACGCCGTTATATTTTGCTTCAAAAATTCCGCAATACTGACGTCGCCATGCAACGGGAACAGAAATGTGAGTGATAAACTTCATTGTGTCCTTGAGCTCTTGCTTGATCGTGTCATACATCGGAAGAACGACACGGCAGCCGATAAGCCTTTTTCTCAGCGCATGCGGCAGAGATCCTGCAACATCACCGAGTCCGCCGCTCGCAATGAACGGGAGCGCCTCTGAGGTGGCATATAAAACTTTCATCTAAATCATCCTTTCTTAAAAGCAATACCGTTAGTTTTGCGGCATGTTTTAGATTACTATTCCCTTTCCGATAAATACAGGGAACTTGACATCGCCCGAAAGATTTTTGTTGGGCTTGATAACAACATTTTTGTCGGCGATAACGCAGTTGAGTTTAACGTCGTCGCTTATATATGTGTTCTGCATGAGCACGCAGTTTTTAACCACGGCACCCTTGCCGATATGAACGCCTCTGAAAAGAACGCTGTTTTCGACGGTGCCCTCAATTACGCAGCCGTCCGCAATGAGCGAATTGGAAGCGTTGGAATCAAGACCGTAGATAGCCGGTACATCGTCCTTGACCTTTGTGAATACGGGCTTTTCTTTTGCAAAAAGCGCCTTGCGATTCTCTTTCTTGAGAAGATCCATGTTTGCTTCAAAATAGCTCTGAATTCCGTCAATAACCTTAACGTAGCCGTTAAACTCGCAGCCGTAAATCTTCAGCGAGTTAATGTTCTTCTGGAGAACGTCCTTGGTGAACGAATGATAGCCGAGACCGATTGCTTCCGAAATAAGTCTTTCAAGAAGCGACTTTCTCATAAAGATAACATTGAGCGAATAGTTTGCCTCGTCGTCGCTGCGGCGGCTGATCGAAGTGATTCTGCCGTCGTCCGCAAGCTCAAATTTTGTAAGCTCTCTTATTGCCGGAGCGGGAGAACTTTTGTAGGCGATTGTGATATCTGCGCCCGATTTTTCGTGACGCTCGAACATATCCGTGAAGTCAACATTATATATAGCGTTGCAATCCGTCATAAGGACATATTCCTCCTCCGAGTTGCGAAGGAAATTCATTGCGCTGGAAATAGCTTCAATTTTGTTTGAGTAAATTCCCGTTGTGCCGATATTGAAGGGCGGGAGAAGATAAAGTCCGCCGTTTTTACGGGAAAGATCCCATGCTCTGCCGTGTCCGACGTGATCCATGAGTGACTGATAATTGCTCTTTGTAATGATGCCGACCTTGCCGATTCCGCTGTTTACCATTGCGGAAAGCTGAAAGTCGATAAGGCGGTAGCGGCAGCCGTAAGGCACGGAACCCATGGAGCGAACCGACGTTATCTCGCTGAGATAATTGTCATATGTATTTGAAAAAATAAGTCCGAGTACATTATTTGCTCTCATTGCTTACGCCTCCTTTACATCTTCGCCGATCATTGCTTTCGGCTCAACTGTTGCGCCCTTGCCGATGTTGACTCCCATTCCGACAACGGAAACGCCCCAATCGTCGAGATTTTCCATTTCCTCGGGTCGCTTGCCGACTCTTGCTTTTTCTTCAACGGTAACGTTTTCGGCAACGATTGCATACTGAACAACTGCGCCCTTTTTAATTACACTGCCGGGCATCACGATCGAATCCTTGACTACAGCACCGTCCTCGACGGTTACGTTTGCAAAGAGCACGGAGAAATCAACCTCGCCCTCAATTTCGCATCCCTCGGCAACCATTGAATTCTGCACCTTTGCGGTGTCGGAAACATAGTGAGGGCCTGTGATCGGGTCTTTTGCGTAAATTCTCCAGCTTGTGTCCGTCAGGTCAAGGTCAACCTTCGGATTGAGCAGGTCAAGATTAGCCTCCCAAAGGCTGTCGATAGTTCCGACGTCCTTCCAGTAGCCGTCAAATTCATAGGCGAAAAGCCTCTCGTGGGCGGCGTGCATTGCAGGAATAAGATCCTTGCCGAAGTCGTTGCTTGAGTTCGGATTAGCCTCGTCGTCAAGCAGGTATTGCCTGAGTTTCTTCCATGAGAAAACGTAAACGCCCATCGAAGCCTTGTTTGAACGGGGGTTCTTTGGCTTCTCCTCAAATTCGGCAATCGAGCCGTCGTCGTTGACAAGCATAAGACCGAAGCGTGAAGCCTCCTCCCACGGAACTTCAAGCATTGCTATTGTGCAGTCTGCATTTTTCTCCTTGTGGAAAGAAAGCATCTTGGAATAGTCCATTTTGTAGATATGGTCTCCCGAAAGAACGAGAACATATTCGGGGTCATATCTGTCTATAAAGTTGATGTTCTGATAGATTGCATTTGCCGTGCCCTTGTACCATTCGGTACCCGATATCTGCTGATAGGGGGAGAGGATGTGAACGCCGCCGTCGGCACGGTCAAGATCCCAAGCCTGTCCGTTGCCGATGTAATCGTTCAACTCAAGCGGCTGATACTGAGTCAGAACACCGACGGTGTAGATGCCGGAATTCACGCAGTTTGAAAGAGGGAAATCGATAATTCGGTATTTTCCGCCGTAAGGAACGGCAGGTTTTGCAATGTTTTTTGTCAGAATACCAAGGCGGCTTCCCTGTCCGCCTGCAAGAAGCATTGCGATACACTCATGTTTTCGGGACATTATTATTCCTCCTTTATTTGCTGACCTTATCGGTCGTGATTTTTTTTGTTTTTTTTCTCTGTGCCGGCGGCGTCAGATAGATAACGCTCAGCCCGGCAAGGTCAAGCACTATGCTGTTTTTAAAGCCGTGCATCGGAACTTTTTCACTTTTAACCTTAACTGCGGTTCCCTTGCCGCTTCCGCCGAAGCTCTCGTCATCCGTGTTGAGAATAACTTTATAAGTTCCTGCTCTCGGTACGCCGATTCGGTAGCCGCTGCGCTCAACATTAGTGAAGTTGCAAACCGCAATAATTTCTTTTTTATTCTTATCGATTCTTCTGAAAGAAATAACAGAATTGTCAATGTCGTCGTTGCTTATCCAGTTGAAGCCCTCCCAGTCATAGTCGATCTGCCAGAGAGGACTCTGCTTTTTGTAGATAGTGTTAAGAGTGCGGACATAGCTTTGCATTTGAGCGTGCTTTTCATAGTCGAGCAGAAGCCAGTCGAGACCCTGCTTATAATTCCACTCAATGAATTGGGCAAATTCCTGACCCATGAAAAGCAGTTTCTTGCCCGGGTGAGCGGTCATGTATGCATAGAAAGCTCTCAGTCCCGCAAATTTTTCATCATATTCGCCCGGCATTTTGCCTATCATGGAGCATTTTCCGTGAACGACCTCATCGTGTGAAATCGGAAGAACAAAATTCTCCGAAAAAGCGTAGAAAAATGAGAACGTCAGGCAGTTATGATTGAATTTTCTGTAAATTCCGTCCATTGAAAAATATTTCAGACAGTCATTCATCCAACCCATGTTCCATTTAAAATTAAATCCGAGACCTCCGTCGCAGACAGGCTTTGAAACCAGTGGCCATGAGGTGCTTTCCTCGGCAATCATCATGACGTCGGGATGCTCACGGAAAATAAGGACATTGAGATTCTGCAAAAACTGAACCGCTTCAAGGTTTTCTCTGCCGCCGTTTTTGTTGGCTATCCATTCGCCGTCGTTTCTGCCGTAGTCAAGATAAAGCATTGAGGCAACGGCGTCAACGCGAAGTCCGTCAACGTGATATTTTTCAAGCCAGAACATTGCCGATGAGGTAAGGAAGCTTCTGACCTCGTTACGGCCGTAGTCGAAAATTTTTGTGCCCCATTGCAAATGCTCTCCTTTGCGGATATCCTCGTATTCGTAGCAGCACTGTCCGTCAAATTCAAACAGGCCGTGTGCGTCCTTCGGGAAATGAGCGGGAACCCAGTCAAGAATAACGCCGATTCCCTCTCTGTGGCACTTGTCAACAAAGTACATGAAGTCCTTCGGCTCGCCATATCGAGAGGTCGGGGCAAAATAGCCGGTTACCTGATAGCCCCATGAACCGTCAAACGGATGTTCGCATATCGGAAGCAACTCTATATGAGTATAACCCATATCTTTGACATATTTTGTCAATTCGTCTGCTAACTGACGGTAGGAAAGAAAATTTCCGTCCTCATGCTGTTTCCATGATCCCGCATGAACCTCGTAAATATTGACGGGACTTTCATAAATATTTACGGATTTTCTTTCGGCCATCCATTTTTCGTCTTTCCATTCATATCCGTCAATGTCGTAGAACTTTGATGCGGTTTCCGGCCGTGTTTCGGCATGGAATCCGTAAGGATCCGCCTTGTAGCGAAGTTCGCCCGACGGAGTGGTTATGCAGTATTTGTAGTTATCAAACTGCTTTATTCCTTTTATTTTACATTCCCAAACGGCGTTGTCCTCAAGTTTCTTCATCGGGTCGGCTTCAATATCCCATTCGTTAAAATCGCCTACCACGCTGACCGCCGCCGCATGGGGCGCCCAAACACGGAACACAACCCCGTCCCTGCCCGAACGGTGAGAACCGAGAAAATCATAGGTCTTGGCATTCTGACCCTGATGAAAAAGGTAAAGGGGAACGTCGTTTACACTTGTTTTTTTCTTTTTCATTGCGTCACCTCGACAAACAAAGAAATAGTTATTGGTATTATATTTTTATACATTATATATTGTATCAAAAACAAAAGTAAAATTCAAGCCGTTTTTGATTATTATATTCAAATCAAATGTAAAAAATTGTCGCATTATTTGTGTACTTTGTTACAAAAGGAACGAAAGCAGCGCCTAAAACAGTTTTTGTCTTTTCGAAAGAATAATATGTGAAAAACTGTAAAGAGAAATAACAAAAAGTTTTCGGGTTATATTATTGACGCACAGGGAAAAAGTTCAATTTTATAAAAAAGGAGCCGTTCCGAATAATTTTCAAAACAGCTCATTGAGTTTAATCTATCCGATGTCCCTTGACCTTGATATTACCGATAAAGGGAAGCTTTGCCGTGCCTACGACGATATCTTTGTCAAAGGTTGCGGTGACGGGGATTTTTTTGCCCTTAAACATGTCGCTTTCCGCAACGGCACGCAAGGTGTTTCCTTCCTCAATAACATCCGTGACAATGAATTCGGGAACATTTTCGCCGACTATTTCAAGCTTGAAATCATATTTCCCGTTGTTGTCGCTTATTGTAACTCTGCCTGTTCCTTTGAAAAGCATTGTATTGATTGAGGCTTCCCATTTGCCGATTCCTATCATTTTTTGCGCTCCGTTCATTTTTTCTTTAGCGTATCATATTTCAACAGGGCTGTCAACCGAAAATAAAGCTTATGTGATCATAAAAAGGAAAAAACAGATATGATTCTGTTATCTATTTACTATAAATAGATAATATTTTGCCAAATAAAACAAATATACAGAACGTTTGCTTGACTTTAGTGAAATAATATATTAAAATAAAACAGTGTATATTAGGGGCAGAATCGAAAGATCAAGAAAAGGATTTTTTAATTGGGAGGTCAATTGTTGTGAAAAAGGTTGATTTCAAAAGCGCAGGAATCAAAAGTGCTTTGATGATGCTGTACGATGTTTTTGCGGTAAATTTCGCTTACATATTTGTTATGTTTATCGGCAGCGGTCAGCATAATATGGACGCGATATGGCAGAGAGCACTGCCGGTTACGGCAATTTTTATTGTGTTGTATTATGCCTTTAAGATTTACTCAAGCATGTGGGAATATGCCGGAATCAGGGAAGTCTGGAATGTTGCCTTGGCGACTATAATCGGTGGAATTTCCGGAATTGCGGTCGATTTGATACTTTCAAGCATCGGCGGAGCGGCATCAAAGCTTAACAACGGCTGTTTTGATGCATATTTCTATGTTTTCGGAACGCTTGTAGCAATAATTCTTGTTGCCGGAATGAGAATCCTTTACCGTCTTGTCAGAAGGTACTACCGAGAGAAGAGCCTTGAAAAGGACGAAAAGCTTGATCGCGTTATGATAGTCGGCGCAGGTGACATGGGCATGATCATTATCAATGAACTTGAAGTCAACAACTATTCAAGAGGAAAGCCGATTATTGCCGTTGATGACAATCCTCTCAAGGTCGGCAAAAGAATCAGGGGAATTCCCGTTAAGGGAACATGCGACCAAATACCCGAGCTGGCAAAAAAATATGATATAAATACGATTATAATGTGTCTCCCGTCTGTCGGTAGCGAAAGACAAACGGAAATTTTGCGTATTGCGGTCAAAACCGGCTGTAAGCTGAAGACCTCACCCAGCCTTTTAGAAATGACGGACACCTCTCATGGAGGCAGAATACGCGATGTTAACATAACCGACCTCCTTTCCCGTCCCGAAGTTGAGCTGAACCGTGACGTTTGCGGATATCTTAAGGATCAGATCGTTCTTGTAACGGGCGGCGGCGGCTCCATAGGCAGTGAGCTTTGCCGTCAGGTTTCAAAGTACCACCCGAAAAAAATTGTTGTATTTGATATATATGAAAACAACGCTTACTTGCTTAAACAGCAGCTTGATGCTTACCACAAGGGCAATCCCGAAATCGACATAAGAATCGGTTCCGTCAGAGACCCTAAGAGACTCAGAGAGGTTTTTGACGAATTCCACCCGTCGATAGTTTTTCATGCGGCGGCTCATAAGCATGTTCCTCTTATGGAGGACAGCCCGAAGGAAGCGGTAAAAAACAATGTTTTCGGCACATTCAATGTTGCAAGCATTGCTGTCGAATATAACGTTAAACGTTTTGTAAATATTTCTTCGGACAAGGCTGTAAATCCGGCAAACGTTATGGGCGCAACAAAAAGAATCACGGAAATGATAGTGCAGTATTTTGAGCGCAAATGCAAAAACAGCACCATCTTTGCGGCTGTTCGTTTCGGCAATGTTCTCGGCTCAAGCGGAAGTGTAATTCCCATTTTCACCGAACAGATTAAAAACGGCGGTCCGGTCATGGTAACGCATCCGGATATAACAAGATATTTCATGACCATTCCGGAGGCGGCTCAGCTCGTTGTTCAGGCGGGCGGCTTGGCAAAGGGAGGAGAGATATTCGTCCTTGATATGGGTGAGCCCGTCAAGATCGTAACTCTTGCCGAGAACCTTATTATGCTTTCGGGTTATAAACCCTATACGGAAATTGAAATAAAATTCTCGGGTCTTCGTCCGGGCGAAAAGCTTTATGAGGAGCTTGTTCTTGACGAAGAAAGCGATGAGAGAAAGATGACCGCAAACAATAAAATATTTGTCACCAAGCCCGTTAATATGGATGACGAACTCTTTGAAAAAGAGCTTGAAAAGCTTAAAGATGCAGATGCAAATGAAGTAAGGGGATTTATTAAGGAAATTGTTCCCAACTACCATGAAGCAAAGAACAACTGACAAATAATTTTTGCGAGAGAGTGAATCCGGTGTATAAATATATAAAAAGAGCAATGGATTTTGTTGTAGCTTTTTTGCTGCTTATCATCCTCTCGCCGTTAATGCTTGCCGCTGCGGTTTGCATTGCGGCTAACCGTGACGGACCGGTGCTTTTCAGACAGGAGAGACCCGGAAAAAACGGTAAAATATTTATGCTTTATAAGTTCAGAACCATGTCTACAAGGCTGTATGACAAAAACGGACGTGAGCTGAGTGACTTTGAGAGAATGACGAAAATCGGCAGATTTCTCAGAAAAACAAGCGTGGATGAGCTTCCGCAGCTTTTCAATATTCTGAAAGGCGACATGAGCTTTATCGGCCCCAGACCGCTGCTTACGGAATATCTTAACCTTTATTCTCCCGAGCAGATGCGCCGCCATGAGGTCCTGCCCGGAATTTCGGGATGGGCTCAGGTCAACGGGCGCAATACGCTCACATGGAACGAAAAATTCAGTTACGACGTCTATTATGTTGACCATTACGGCTTTGGCATGGATATGAAAATTTTCTTTAAAACGATTGAAAATGTTATCCGCCAGGACGGAATCAACAGCGGAAAAGAAAATACTATGGAAAAATTCAAAGGGAATAAAGAGTCCGAAAAAGTTTGATTTGGATGCACATAAACTTTTTGGAAGGGCTTTAGTAAGTTTACCGAGTGAGAGGATGTTTCGCAATGAAAAAAATTCTTTTTGTCGCAACCGTTGCGGAGCATTTTTTTTATTTCCATCTGCCTTGCTTCAAAATGTTCAAGGACAAAGGATGGCAGGTTGACGTTGCCTGCCACGGTGACAGAGAACTTCCGTACTGCGACAATAAATTTGAAATTCCCATAAAGAGATCCCCCGTCGATAAGGAAAATATCAAAGCATATAAAGAGTTGAAGAGAATAATTAAAACGGGCGGATATGATATTATTCATTGCCACACTCCGATGGGAGGAATCCTTGCAAGACTTGCGGCAAAAGGGGAGCGAAAAAAAGGGACAAAGGTAATTTACACTGCCCACGGGTTTCATTTTTACAAGGGTGCGCCCTTGCTCAACTGGTTGATTTATTATCCCATCGAGCTTGTGATGTCGGGAATTACAGATTGCCTTATTACAATAAACAACGAAGATTATTTTTTTGCAAGAAAACACCTGAAAGCGAAGAAAACCGTTAAAATTAACGGGGTCGGCTATAACAGCGACCTTTTCTATAAAATTTCCGATGACGAAAAACTTCGGCTTCGCAAGGAAAAAGGAGTTGCCGAGGACGAAACGGTTTTGATTTATGTTGCCGAAATGAATGCCAACAAAAATCAGGGAATGCTGATTCACACGGTACAAAGGCTGAAACGGCGCGGAGAAAAAATCAGACTGCTCATCGTCGGTGAGGATAATTATAACGGGAAGTACATTAAGCTTGCCGAGGAACTCGGCGTGTCTGACAGAATATCTTTTCTCGGACACAGGAACGACGCGTGCGACCTTGTTCATCTGAGTGACATTGCCGTTGCGTCAAGTCTCCGCGAGGGCTTGCCTGTCAATGTGATGGAGGCGATGGCTTGCGGTTTGCCCGTTGTGCTGGCAGATAACAGAGGTCACCGCGAGCTTTGCCGTGATGGATATAACGGATTTATTGTTGCACCGAATGACGATGAAGCGATGGCAGATAAAATTGCTTTGATTATAAACGACAAAAATCTTTATAACCGGCTTTCGGACAATGGGATCGAGGCTGTTCGGCCTTTTTCAAAAGAAAAGGTAACGGAAGAGGCCGAAGTGGTTTATAATGAATTTTTTTGAGTCTTTTTTACAGGAAAGGAACGGAATGATAAACTTTAATTTCGATTTCTATGAAATAGTTGTCTGGGTTGCCACAATTGTTATGTGCTTGATAGCGGTGGCGGCTCGTTCTCTTCCGCTCAAAGCAAGGGGAGGTCTCGGACAGCCGTTGCCGAATCCCATTGCGGTCCTTCTTCCGATAGCTTTTTTTGTATCATTTGCAGGCTTGAGAAAAACTATCGGAGACACATTTTTTTATATGTATTCTTTCGAGAATTTGCCTGATAAAAATACAGTTAACATTCAGATGATTCTCGACGGTCAAATGTATTCTTTTATTCAAAACCTGATAAGAAATTTTACCGATGATCCGCAGGTATTGATCCTTGTATGCGCTGTAATTGCTTTGGTTCCTCCGCTGATAATATTGTATATATATTCTGCCCCGTTTGAACTTTCGATATTTCTGTTTTTTGCTTACGGATATCTCGGAGGAATGATGGACGGCATGAGACAGTATATGGCAGCAGCGATACTGTTGTTCGGAACAAGATTTTTGTTCTCGTTAAAACGAGGCTCGTTTTTTAAATATGCAATCTTCGTCCTGTTGGCGGCATGTATGCACAACAGTGCCTTAATAATGCTGGTAGTATTCTTTGTCGTTCGACGAAAGGCATGGAAAATGAGTTCATATATTATTGTGCTCGGAAGCATTGTTGTTACTGTTGCTTTTGACGCAATTCTTCCTTCTTTCCTGAACGCGCTTAAAGAAACGTCCTATGAGGGATATGCGAATAACGGATGGTTTACAGACGGAAAAGAAGGCGGCAGCAGTCTGTTCAGGGCAATTGTTGCAGCCGCGCCGATTGTTGTTGCCTACCTGAACAGAGGCCGTATGAACAGGCTCGGCCATATCGGGGACATTTTAATAAATATGGCTTTCCTGAACGCTGCAATATATATTGTCGCAAGCTACAACTGGATTTTTGCAAGACTGGCAATTTATTTGAGTGTATATTATATTATACTCACCGGTTGGGTAGTAACCTACGCCGTTAAACCGCAAGACAGGGCAATTTACACAACCGGAACGGTTATTCTGTTCTTCCTGTTTTCACGATTTATGGCATATCAGATAAATATGTATCAGTCGGATTATTTCTTACCGGGAAGAAAACTTTTCAGATGAGGTGTTTGCAATGAAATATTTCCTGTTTAATCATGCAGGCAGCAAAAATCACGGCTGCGAAGCACTTGTCAGGGGAACAGTGAATATAATTGAAAACAGTGATAAAAATGCAGAATTTATTCTATCCTCTAATGATTCTCAAGCTGATGAAGTGATTGATGATATTGAAATAAAACCGGCAAAAAGAAGAGAGTTGTCATTGCCCGAAAGGATAATTGCCGCACTTGATTTGAAAATCAACAAGTCGGAAATATATGCACTCGAAAAAATGTATTCGCCGATAGTTTCAGATGCTGCCGATTGCGACATCTGTTTGTCCATAGGCGGCGACACATACTGTTATGGCGATAATCACGAGATCCAGGTTCTTACAAGAGAGCTGAAAAAAACAGGCAAAAAGACCGTTCTCTGGGGAGCGTCAATCGGCGAGACCGATCTTACCGACAAAAAGCTGGAGAGCCTCGGTGATTTTGATGCGATATTTGCAAGAGAACCGATAACCTATGAACTGCTGAAAGAAAAAAATGCAAACGAAAATATTTATTTGTTTTCCGATCCTGCCTTTTGCATGGAGCGAGAAAATGTCGAACCGATCGAAGGCTTCACAAGAGAGAACACGCTCGGCTTCAATATAAGTCCCCTTGTTGCAAAGGGTGATCCGAAAAAAAGAGAAATTGCAGAGGATTTTATTTCTTTTGTTTTGGAAAACACAACGCTGAAAATTTTGCTTGTCCCTCATGTGGTTGAGGAGAATAACAATGATTATGATTTTATGAAACCCATTTATGAAAAGTTTGCGGAAACGGAAAGAATTGCGATTCTTCCGCCGACGCTCAACGCGACGCAATATAAGGGCTATATAGCCAACACAAGGTTTTTTGTCGGAGCGAGGACGCATGCGACAATCGCCGCATATTCGAGCGGTGTTCCGACAATTGTCTTGGGGTACAGTGTTAAAGCGAGAGGCATTGCAAAGGATGTTTTCGGCGAAGAAAAATTTGTTTTGAACTTTAATTCGCTTACGGACTCAAAGGTTTTGGAAAAGGAATTTTTGAAGTTGGTTGTCAACGAAAAGGAAATCAGGAAAGAACTGATGGGAAGTATTCCGCTTAGAATGAGAAGCGCAATGGAAGCGGGAGAAATGCTTTTGAAAATCTGACAGGAGCTGGTATTTTGAAAAAGAAAATACTTTTTGTCATTCCTTCTATGCGAAGCGGCGGTGCAGAAAAAAGCCTTTTGACCGTATTAACGCTGTTTGATTATGAAAAATACGAGGTTGACCTTTTGTGCTTTCGACATGACGGACTTTTCTTTGAGAAAATCCCGAAAGAGGTCAACATTATCGGCGGAAGCAAGAACTATGAAATATTTGACGGCGATGCCGTCCGGGCAGTTAAGTTTTTTCTGAAAAAAGGGAAAATTCTTTCTGCTGTTGACAGGTGGAAATATTCAAGGATTTATTCTGCTGCCGACACTCACGAGGTCGAAGAAATTCAGTGGAAATATCTAAAAAAACAGCTTCCGAAAATAAAAAAAGAATATGATTGTGCGATAGGATATCTTGAAGGAAACGCAAATCGATTTGTTTGCGAAAATGTGAGAGCCGCGCACAAGATTTGTTATATACATAATGATATCGAAAAGCTTGGCTTTGACAGAGAAGTTTGCGAAAAAACTTTTTCCGCGGCAGATAAAATTGTAACTGTCTCGGCGGAGTGCGAAAAAAGCCTGTTTAAAAATTTTGAGAAATTCTCAAAAAAAATCTGCGTGATCGAAAATATCACAAGCAGAAAAATTGTTTTTGAAGAAAGCAAGAAATTTGATGCATATCCGGAAAGAAAAGAAACCGTTCTTTGCACGGTAGGAAGATTTTTTGAACAAAAAAACATTTCCCTTGCCGTCGATGCTTGCGGCGAGCTGATAAAAAGAGGAAAAAACATTAAATGGTATCACATCGGTGACGGCCCGCTGAAGGGAGAAACGGAAAAACAAATTTCTGAAAATAATTTGCAAAATATATTTATTTTGCTCGGTGAAAAATCGGAACCGTATCCTTATATGGGACAGTGTGATATTTATGTCCAGCCGTCGTTGTACGAGGGTAAGTCAATAGCAATCGACGAAGCAAAATGTCTTTGCAGACCGATAATTGTTACGAATTTTTCAACCGTGCATGATCAGATAACCGACGGATTAAACGGATTGATCTGCCGAATGGATAAAAAGGATATGGCAGATAAAATCGAGCTGCTTATTGACAGCAAAGAGGAAAGAAAAAAGCTCATCGAAAACTTAAAAAGAGAAAAAATAGGAAATGAGAACGAGATTAAGAAGCTTTATGCAATAATTGACGGGTGAGGAAACGCAAATGACAGTAATCGTGATTCTTCTTTTAATAATAATTGCAATACTCGGCTACGATACGTGGGAGGATTTATTTACATGGCTCAGCCGTATAAAAATCGGACAGCTCCCCGAGAATGAGTGGCGAGAAAAAACACAGAAAATTTTACTTAAATGGATTGTGAAGGGCGCTCCGGAGGTTCGCATAAACGATAACAGAAAAGTTAATTTTATAAAAAAAATAAACGAGTACGGTAAAATTACCTCCGTAACATATTGGCAGGATGCCGCCCTTTTGAAAGCAGCCGACGGAATAAAAAAAGACGTCGGAACAGAGGTAAAAGGCCTTGCGTCGAGATATATTTCTCAAGATGACGGCGAGTGGAAAACTCTTCCGAAAAGAATGGACAGCGCAATGTTTTGCTATGAGCTTCTTTCAAGCAAGTACATTGACAGCGAAGCAATCAAGCCTGCAATGGAAAACACGGCATATATGCTCAAGCTTTCCGCAGAGAAATACGGTTCAATACCGTATAATGAAGATTTCCCGAAATACAGACTTGTTGACACAATAGGAATGGCGTGCCCGTTTTTGATTAAATATGCCGTTACTTACGGCGAGGACGAATATATTTCCCTCGCAATGGATCAGATAAGAGAATACAGAAAAAACGGCATTGAAGAAAAAACGAAATTACCCTTCCACGGCTTTGGTGAAGACTCACTTGAACCGCTCGGCATATGCGGCTGGGGCAGAGGCTGTGCATGGTGGGCAATAGGACTGACTGACAGCCTCAGGGCAATGCTTGAATCGGACGGTCACAACCGTGAAAAGGCCGAGCTTTTGAAGCTTTCTGTGGAATTCTTTGATGCAATGAAAAAATACATTCACGAGGACGGAACCGTTGATCGAATTGTTTTAAGCTTTTCGATACAGGACAGCTCGGCGTGTGCGATGCTTTCTTATTGCTATGCATATATGGCGAAGCTTCTTAAAAACGAGGAATATAAGGCTATTTCCGAGAAGATGAGAGAAAAGCTGAAATCGGTAACAAGACGAAACGGCACAGTTGATTTTTCTCAGGGAGATACCCACGGAATAGGGTTTTATTCGGAAAAGCTTTGCATAGTACCCGCCGCGCAGGGATTTACAATCGCTGCCGACAATCTTTTAAATGAATTGAACTAAAACAAAAAGGAGGAGCAGGTATGATTGATCTTCACTGTCACATTCTTCCCGGAATGGATGACGGATCGAAAAATATGGATGTGTCTGTGCAGATGTGCCGTATTGCCAGACAGAACGGAATTAAACATATCGTTTGCACTCCGCATATAACAACAGTGGGGGATATAGACAGTTTTGTAAAGATAAGGAACGAAAAGCTCCGCGATCTGCAGGGAATAATAAACAATCTCGGTCTCGGAATAACACTCTATCCCGGGGCAGAGGTCTATGTCGATGACGATATTTTCTTCTCGACCGATCTCAGACGCCTTGCGATAAACGGCAGCAGATATATTCTTGTGGAATTTGCATTCAGAGATGTATCAATGAAAAGAATTGTCAACTATCTTAATGCGCTGATTGATATGGGACTTATTCCCATTGTTGCGCACCCGGAAAGATATGAGTATTTCCAGTTTGACTATGACGAGGTCAACACGCTGATAAGAAACGGCGTGCTGTTTCAGATAAATGCCTCAAGTCTTGCGAGTCTTGACGGCCCGCAGGAGTTTGAGCTTGCCTACGCAATGGCATATACGGGAGCGGCGTCATTCATTGCGACCGACGCACATTCATCCCATTACAGAATGAATGATCTGATGAATATGATAAATTTCTTCCCGCCCGATATTTCTCAGTTTAATATGCAGATGATGGTTCACGATGCGGCAAAATGTGTGCTCACGGACAAGGAAGTGCCGCTTATTAACAGAGGAGAAATATATAAAAGAGGTTTTTGAGGTTGACTATTAACTAAATATAAACTATAATAAAAAATGGAGATGATTTGAAAATGCAGGAACTGGATGTCGGCAAGAATATATATTATAATGAATCAGGTCCCTCGCTTGATATGGGTCGATTAGCGAAAAATCTCATATCAAAGCTTTGGATTATATTGCTTGTCGGTGCTATTTTCTCCGGTGCCGCATTTGCAATTGCCAAGGCTACTTATGTTGAATCCTACAGATCTTCCATGACATTGGGCTTTATGACGACTCAGTACGTTATTGTTAAGGATTATTCTAACAGCAAGGATTCGACGACGCAGTACAAGCAGGAGACAAAGTTTTCCTCGGGCAATCAAATTTCATATTATCAGTATCTTATCAAAGGCGACGAAATGCTTTATAAGATTCAAAAAACTCTTGCAGAGGACGAGGTCGGAAAGGAATACTCCACCTCATTTATCGAGGGGAGCTTATCAATTGAGGAAACAGGAATAGACGGATTTTTCCAGGTTAACGTTACAAGTACGGATCAGGGCTATTGCGAAAGAGCCTTGAAGGTCGTTCTTAAAGAGTTCCCCGAATATGTTCAGAGCTATGACAACACAATTTCGATAAAGGTTGTCAAAAATCCGACGGCACCGACAATTGCAAACTCTGACGATGCAACGACAAAGGCAATTTACGGCTTTGCTATCGGCGCAGCGATAGTTGCATTTATTATTTTCATTATAACAATCACAACAAATACGGTTCTTACGCTTGACAATTTAAGACGCGACGTCAATGTTACCGTTCTCGGTTCTGTGCCGTTGCTGGAGAAAAAATCGGGATTGTTTAATCAGAAGAAAAAATCGCCGCAGGGCTCTCTGCTGATTACGGATACGTCAAAGGTGAGCTTTGCCTTTGTGGAAAGCTTTAAGGCGATAAGAACAAAAATTGAAAATGTCAAAGCCGAAAAAGGCTACAAGGCATTTGTTGTTACGAGTACCTATGAGGATGAGGGTAAAACGACCGTTGCAGTAAATATTGCGTGCTCACTCGCCCAGAAGGGAAAGTCGGTTCTTCTTATCGACAGTGACCTCAGAAAGCCCGCGGTTCTTCATGCCGTCGGCGTTAAGAGCGACACACGTTACGGTCTTATCCCGATAATCAAGGGAACGTCAACCTATGTTGATTCAATTAAATTTATCAAATCTCTCGGTATTTTCGTATTGCCGACGGGAGGTATCTCGCTGAAATCCACCGAGGTTCTTGATACGGATAAGGTTAAGGCGGTTGTTGAGCAGGCTCGCAAGGAGTTTGACTATATTATCATTGATTCGCCTCCGGCTCATGTCGTGTCGGATAGCCTTGTTATTGCACCGCTTGCAGACGGAATAATTTATAATATTCGCCGCGACTATGCAAAGGTTTCGGAAATCAACCGTACTCTTGATGAAATAAGGGGCGCGGATATTGATATCATCGGAGCCGTATTTACAATGAGTGCCGGCGAAGAAAACAGCAGATATTATCGTCGTAAGGGTTATCTGCGTTACGGCGGATACTATGGCAGATATGGCAGGTACGGCCGCAAAAAGAAGAACAGCTCCGGCGGCGGATACGGCTACGGTTACGGCTATGGAAGCGGCTACGGCTATGGCGGATACGGCTACGGCGGCTATGGTTACGGAAACGGCTACGGTTATGGCTACGGCTACGGAAGCGGTTACGGCTATGGCGGAGGTTACGGCTATGGAAATACCCCGCAGAACAAAGAACCGGAAAAGGGAAACAAGATAGATAATGAATAAATTTCCGAAAAGAAGTGTATCAAATGAACAAAAGAATTTATCTTTCCCCACCGTGCATGAACGGAACGGAGATTGAATTTATCAACGAGGCCTTTCAGACAAACTGGATTTCCCCGTTCGGACCTAATTTGACGGGATTTGAAAAAGAAATGTGTGAATATGTCGGAGCAAAGTACAGCGTTGCGCTTGCTTCAGGTACCGGCGCAATACACATGGGCTTGAAGTATCTCGGAGTTGAATGCGGCGATATTGTTTTCTGTTCGGACTTCACCTTTTCGGGAAGCTGCAATCCTGTTGCTTACCTCGGAGCCAAGCTTGTTTTCATTGATTCCGATTACGAGAGCTTCAACATGGATCCCGATGCGCTGAAAATTGCCTTTGAAAAGTATGATGCAATGGGCAAGCTGCCGAAAGCGGTTATTGTTGTTGATCTTTACGGCAACAGCGCAAACTACGAAAAAATCATTCCGCTTTGCAAAAAATACAATGTTCCTATTCTTGAAGACGCTGCCGAAGCTCTCGGCACAACCTATAAAGGAAAAAAATGCGGAACATTCGGCAAGGTAAGCGCGCTGTCCTTTAACGGAAATAAAATTGTAACTACCTCCGGCGGCGGAATGGCTCTTTCCGATGACCCGGAAGCTATTAAAAAGATACATTTTTGGTCAAATCAGTCCAAGGAAAACGTTAATTACTATCTTCATAATGAAATCGGTTATAACTACAGAATGTCCAATATTTGTGCAGGTATCGGCAGGGGACAGCTTAAAAATATGGACGAAAGAATTGCCGCAAGAGTTCGAAATTATGAGTTTTATAAAAAGACATTTGCCGATCTTCCGGTGAAAATGGCTCCCGTTCTTGACGGCTGCAAGCCGAATTTTTGGCTTAGCGTTGTGACAATAAACGAGGACTGTGATGTTACCCCGGACGAGATAATCAAGGAGCTGGAGGATAACAATATTGAATCAAGACGCGCATGGAATCCGATGCACAACCAGCCTATCTTTTCCGAAATGGATTTCATAAGCTGCAAGCAGGGTGAAAGCGTCGGAAATGATATTTTCCGCCGCGGAGTTTGTTTGCCCTCGGGAACGGCAATGACCGAGGAGGATCTTGAAAGAGTAGCTTCGGTTTTCAGAGGAGCTTTTGAAAATAAATAATAAAAACCCGGACAGGCTATCGGTTCAAATAGCCTGTCCTGTTTTGAGTTTTATATAAGTTTGTCACAGAGGTGATATTTTGGCAGTAAAAAAAGATCATATAAGAAATTTTTCGATAATAGCGCATATTGACCACGGCAAGTCCACCCTTGCCGACCGTCTTCTTGAATTGACGCAGTCCGTTGCGGTTCGTGACATGACCGAGCAGCTCCTTGATGACATGGATCTCGAAAGAGAAAGAGGAATTACAATCAAGGCGCACGCCGTCAAACTCAACTATACGGCGAAGGACGGCGAGGAATATGAGCTTAATCTGATTGACACCCCGGGTCATGTTGACTTTAACTACGAGGTTTCACGTTCGCTTGCCGCATGTGAGGGAGCATTGCTTATTGTTGATGCATCGCAGGGAGTTGAGGCGCAGACACTTGCCAACACATATCTTGCGCTTGACCATGATCTTGAGATAGTTCCGATAATTAACAAAATTGATCTGCCGGCCGCAGATCCCGACCGTGTCGCGGAGGAGGTTGAGGAGGTTATAGGCCTTGATTGCTCCGATGCTCCGAGGGTTTCGGCAAAGACAGGTGAAAATGTCGAAGCTGTACTTGAAAAGATAGTTTCCGACATTCCGGCTCCGTTGGCTTCCGACGACAGCAAGCCGCTCAGAGCGCTTGTTTTCGATTCGGTTTATGATAATTACAAGGGCGTTATTGTTTATGTGCGTGTTGTTGACGGTAAAATCAAAGCCGGCGATACAATGCGAATGATGGCGACCGGGGCGGAATTTACTGTTGTTGAAGTCGGCTACATGAGGGCAACATCAATGGAGCCGGCGCCGGAGCTTACCTCCGGCGAGGTCGGATATATAACCGCTTCAATCAAAACAGTAGGCGATGCAAGAGTCGGCGATACCGTTACGACTGCGGAATATCCTGCAGAGGAGGCGCTTCCCGGTTACAGAAAGGTCAACCCGATGGTTTTCTGCGGTGTTTATCCTGCCGACGGAGCAGACTATGAAGCCTTGCGCGATGCTTTGAGCAAGCTTCAGCTTAATGATGCTTCACTTTCCTTTGAACCCGAGACCTCCGGCGCATTGGGATTCGGTTTCCGCTGCGGATTTCTCGGACTGCTTCACCTTGAAATTATTCAAGAACGTCTGGAGCGTGAATATGACCTTGATCTTGTAACCACGGTTCCGAGTGTTGTTTACAAAATTCACCTGACAGACGGATCGGTTATCGAAATTGACAACCCGACAAAATATCCCGATCCTGCGGTTATTGACTATTGCGAAGAGCCGATAACCAACGCAAATATATATGCTCCGAATGAGTTCGTCGGCGCAATTATGGATCTTTGCCAGGAACGTCGCGGAGTTTTCAAGAACATGACCTATGTTACTCCGGACCGTGTTGACATTGCATATGACCTTCCGCTGAACGAAATTATATACGATTTTTTTGACGTGCTGAAGTCAAGAACAAAAGGCTATGCATCGTTTGATTATGAAATCGAGGGCTATGCCCGATCAAATCTGGTTAAGCTTGATGTGCTTCTCAACGGCGACATGATTGATGCGCTTTCGTTTATCATTCACAGCGAAAAGGCATACGGCAGAGCAAGAAAAATTGCAGAAAAGCTCAAGGACAATATCCCGAGACAGATGTTTGAAATCCCTGTTCAGATTGCCGTCGGGGGCAAGGTTATCGCCCGCGAAACGATCAAGGCAATGCGCAAGGATGTTCTTGCAAAGTGCTACGGCGGAGATATAACGAGAAAGAAAAAGCTGCTTGAAAAGCAAAAAGAAGGAAAAAAGCGCATGAGACAGTTCGGTACGGTTGAGGTGCCTCAGGAAGCGTTTATGTCAATTCTGAAACTTGACGAATAATTTAATTTGACTAAAAATTTTCAAATAACTGTTGCATATTGAATATAATTTGTGCTATAATGTAAAAGCAAATTTGTATAAATCAGTAAGGAGGTAAAGCATGGCTGCTGAAACTAAAGAAGTTCAGACCTCTCAGGCAGAGCCGGAGGAGCAGAAGGCTGCCAAACGTAAGCTGCCAAAGGGCAGACGTTACGTCGGAAGTAGAGAAACTTTCACCTATGTTCTTTTCGATATTGCTCAGAGCTTCAATCTGGATCAGAACAAGACATATTACCTGACTGACGTTCTTGTCATCTCCTATTGGTGGCAGGCAATCATCAGTGTTGTTGTCAGTATCTGGGATATCGTCAATGATTTGTTTCTTGCGTCTATTGTTGACCGTACAAACACGAGATTCGGTAAATTCAAACCGTATCTTATTATTTATGCTCTCCCGGGAACAATCATGGCAATGATTTTCTGGGGTATGCCTGTTATGTTCCCCGAAACCTCGGGTACATATGTGCCGAAGATCGTAACGTATTTTGTGCTGCAAATGCTGCAAAACCTGGCGACCTCGCTTTATGAGATTTCAAAAACAGGTATTATTGCAACGATTACACCGGATGTTTTCGACAGAACCCGTCTTATCAACCAGGCGAACCTGTTCTCAAGTCTTGTTGAAAATATTCCGAACCAGGTATGTACTGTTCTCATTGACCTTGTTAACCACAACAAGCTCAAGATCAAGATGACATCATTGTTTGTTTATATGGGTGTCGGCACAGCGCTGTGCGCAGGTATTTTGGCTCTTTTCTTCTCCTTTAAAGTAAAAGAAAGAGTTCTTCAATCGGTCGAAAAACCAACCTTCAAGGGTGCGGTCGGTTCGCTGTTTAAGTCTCGTCCGCTTATGCTTTTGACTATTTCGGAGTTCCTTGGACAGTTTGCTGTCGGAACCAATATTTCGCTGTATTATATCAGCGTTTTGAATGCCGGATCGGCAAAGCTGATCGTTGGTATTCCCGGAATGTTTGTTACATACGCTTCATATGCTTATGTTGATAAGCTTCGTGAGAAGTTCTCAACGAGAACCTTGTGGGCAATCGGTTCTCACTGGGGTGACTTCCTCTATCTCGGAGTTTACCTGTTCGGCAGCATAAACAAGAACTATAAGAAGACCATTCCCATGATTGCCGCGTTTATGATTAGAGAAACTCTTTGGAACTTTGTTTACGCTATGCGTAAGGTTGTTCCCGAGGAAATCAGAAACGAAGCCATTGACTACGGCGAATGGCAGAACGGCTACCGTACCGAGGCTATGGCGGGTGTTGTTAAGGGACTTGCCAGAAAGCTGGTCGCAACCTTTACCAACGGTTTCAGTTCAGCTCTTCTCGGTATCATCGGATACAAACAGGGCCTTAAACCAAAGCAGCAGAGTGACAGAACAGAGAGACTCCTGTTCACAATGACTACTCTTCTTCCCGCGGCAACGGGTCTTATCGGTATTATTCCGAAGCTCTTCTACAACATCGACTCCGAGACAAGAGCGAGAATGTACAAAGAGCTTGCAGAGCGTCGCGCCGAAACAGCTAAGGAGCTTAACAAAGCTCACGAGCTTGAAATGGCGGAGGCGTCTGCTGAACAGAAATAATTTATTAAATCAACGGACTGCTCGAAAGAACAGTCCGTTTTTTTCGGAGAAGCCATGAATAATATTGGATTATATCTTCATATCCCTTTTTGCAAAACAAAATGCCCTTATTGTGATTTCTATTCTATGCGAGGCAACGAATCCGATAAAGATATGTATATGATTTCTCTTGTCGAAAGCATGGAAGCTTGGTCGGACAGGCTTGAAAGAAAAGCCGATACAATTTATATCGGCGGCGGCACTCCGTCGGTTCTCGGCGGGGCAAACATTGCTATGCTCATACGGCGCGCAAAAAATCTTTTCGGCGTTGACGGAGAAATTACGGTTGAATGTAATCCCTCGGCGGTTGAGGAGGATTTTTTTGAAACAGTTGCCGATGCCGGAGTTAACCGAATTTCTCTTGGCGTTCAATCGGTAATCGAAAGCGAAAGAAAAAAGCTTGGCAGGTTTTCCGACAGAGAACTCATTGAAAAAAGAATCATTCAATGCAAATCGGCAGGAATAGAAAATATTTCACTTGATGTCATGCTCGGCGTGCAGGAACAGACGCAGAAAAGTCTTAGCGAAACTCTCGATTTTTGCATTGCGTCAGGCGCAAAACACATCAGCGCTTATATGCTGAAAATCGAAGAGGGAACAACTTATTATAAAAAAAGGGATTCGCTTAATTTGCCTGATGACGATGAGGTTGCCGACATGTATCTTGCAATGAGCGAGAGGCTTCTGTCAAACGGATTTGAGCATTACGAGATTTCAAATTTTGCCCGTCAAGGATATGAGGGAAAGCATAATTTGAAATACTGGAATTGCGAGGAATACCTCGGGCTCGGACCGTCGGCACATTCTTTTATTGACGGAAAAAGATTTTTTTATCCGAGGGATATTAAATATTTTAAAAACGGCGGGGAACCTATTCCCGACGGAAACGGCGGAGACGAGGAAGAATATATTATGCTTCGCCTGCGCTTGAAGGACGGAATAATTTTTGAAGATTTTGAAAAGAGATTCGGAAAAGCTTTTCCGCGTGATATAATAAAAAAGACGGAAAAGTTTTTAAAAAACGAATTGATGAAATGCGATGAAAAATCAATGGCTCTGACCGAAAAAGGATTTCTTCTTTCAAATTCAATTATTGCCGAGCTGATATAGGAGTGAGATAAAATGATTGATGAATTTTTAAAAAAGCTGCCGAAAAATGTTGACGGTGCATTGATAGTTTCGCCTGAAAACAGACAGTATTTTACGGGCTTTAACGCATCGGACGGATTCCTTTTTGCAACAAAAAACGGTTCAATTTTCCTGACCGACAGCCGATATATTGAAGCGGCAAAGGACAAAATAAATTGCTGCGAAGTCGAGGAACAAAAAAGAGGTCTGGTTGAATATGCCAAACGATTAGGCATCAAAGCCCTTGCTGTCGAGGCGGACAGACTGACCGTTACTCAGCTTAAAAATCTGAGAAAAGCTCTTCGCGGAATAAGGATCACGACAGTCGGAACAGATAAAACCATCGACTCGTTCCGAGCGATAAAAACCGACGAAGAAATCAAAAATATTTGCAAGGCCCAACGCATTGCAGAAGCGGCACTTGAGCATATTCTCGGCTTTATCAAAGCCGGCGTGACAGAGAAAGAAATTGCACTGGAACTGGATCATTATATGCTCAGCCACGGTGCACAGGCGCTTTCATTTGAGACAATAGCAGTCAGCGGAGCAAATACGTCAAAGCCGCACGGCGTTCCGACCGATAAAAAAATTGAGGACGGCGATTTTGTGACAATGGATTACGGCGCTGTTATTAACGGCTATCATTCGGACATGACAAGGACGGTTGCGGTCGGCCATATCGGCGACGAGCAGAAAAAAGTCTATGATACCGTATTGAAGGCTCAGCTTGCCTCTCTGGGAGTTTTAAGAAGCAGACTAAAATGCTTCGACGGCGATAAAGCGGCGAGAGATGTTATAATCGAAGCAGGATACGGAGAATTTTTCCGCCATTCGACGGGGCACGGTGTCGGCATTGAAATCCATGAAAAGCCGAACCTTTCTCCGAAGTCGGCAGCAACGCTTCATTCGGGCAATATCGTGACGGTTGAGCCCGGTATTTATATCCCCGGGAAATTCGGCGTCAGAATCGAGGATATGGCCCTGATTACCGAAAACGGCTGCAAAAACCTTACAAATGCACCGAAAGAGCTTGTAATTTTGTAAAAAAATAAGTGTGCTATAATGCTTTTTAGCTGAAAAGACTTGAAAAATACGCGATAATAGTATAAAATAATAGAGATAAAATACGAGTAGGTGTTTGACCTATTCATAACGAATAAAATAAATCGGAGGAATAACACATGATTTCAGCAGGTGATTTCAGAAACGGTATGACATTTGAGGAGGACGGCAACGTACTTCAGGTTGTTGAATTCCAGCATGTTAAGCCGGGTAAGGGCGCAGCTTTCGTCAGAACAAAGACAAAGAATGTTCTCACCGGTTCCGTAGTTGAAAAGAGCTACAACCCGACAGCTAAATTCCCGACAGCCTTTATCGAGAGAAAGGACATGGAATATTCATACAACGACGGAGATCTTTATTACTTCATGGATCCGGAGTCATATGAGCTTGTTCCTATCAATGCTTCTGATCTTTCCGATAACTTTAAGTTTGTTAAGGACGGCATGGTTTGCAAGATTCTTTCCTACAAGGGCAAGGTTTTCGGCGTTGAACCGCCGACATTCGTTGAGCTTGAGATTGCAAAGACAGATCCGGGCTTCGCAGGCAACACGGCTACAAACGCTACAAAGCCGGCAACTCTTGAGACCGGTGCAGAGATCAAGGTTCCGCTCTTTATCAACGAGGGTGAGAAGGTTCAGATTGACACCCGTACAGGCGAGTATCTCGGCAGAGCATAAGCAATTTATTTACCCTAAAAGAAAGGATGATTCACAATGATGACAGTTACCGAAAAAGCAGCATATCTCAAGGGTCTTGTTGAGATGGCTCATTTTGACGCAGATACAGATGAAGTTAAAATCATCAAGGCAATGGTTGACGCTATTGATGAGATGGCTCTCACAATTGCAGATCTCGAGGACGAGGTCGCAGCTCTCACAGAGGTTGTTGATGAGATCGATGAGGATCTCGGCGACGTTGAGGAGTGCATCTACGACGATTATTGCGACGATGACGACTGCTGCTGTGACGATGATTGTTGCTGCGGCGATCATGACGACAGCGACTATTTTGAGGTTGAGTGCCCCGCTTGCGGCGAGACAATCTGCCTTGATGAGAGTGTTCTTGATGAAGAATCAATTCAGTGCCCCGCTTGCGGCGAGACTCTTGAGTTCGATTTTGACGACGAGGACGACGGCGACGACAAATAATCATTTTTAAAAACGGGGGTGACCTTGGGCGAAAATTCGTTTCCTCGGTTGCCCCTTTTCTTTTGGAGAAAATCATGAAGCTTGAAGAAAAAACAGTTAAAAAGAATTATATTTATCATGGCAGAATAATCAATGTTCGTAATGACGATGCAGAGCTTCCGAACGGAAAGCCATGCCGGCGTGAGGTTGTTGAGCATCCGGGCGGAGTTTGCATTGCCGCACTGACAGAGGATAACGAGCTGCTTTTTGTCCGCCAGTTCCGCTATCCGTACATGGAGGTTATTCCCGAACTTCCGGCAGGCAAGCTTGAAAAGGGAGAGGATCCGTTTGAAACGGGCAAGCGTGAGCTTGAGGAGGAAGCCGGTTGCGTTGCCGACGAGTATTATGATCTTGGCAAGTTTTACCCGTCACCCGGATATTGTGGCGAAATCATTCATCTCTATGCCGCAAAGGGCTTGACCTATACGCACCAGCATCTTGACGTTGACGAGTTCCTCAACGTTGAAAAAATTCCGCTTGAAACGGCGGTTGAAATGGTCATGAGCAACGAGATCAAGGACGGAAAAAGTCAGGCGGCGGTTCTTAAGGTCAAACAGCTCAGAGATAAGGGGCTGTGGTGATGTCAAGGATAATTCTTGCTTCCGCTTCGCCGAGACGCAGAGAACTGATGGAGCTTGCAGGATATGACTTTGAGGTGATCTGCGCTGATATTGTTGAGGCCGTTCCCGAAAATGTTCAGCCGCAGGAGGTTGTTATGTCGCTCGCACTGCAAAAGGCGCAGGCGGTTGCGGCAGAGAATGAAGATGCGGTAGTTGTCGGTTCGGATACGGTAGTTGCACTGGACGGAAAAATTCTCGGCAAGCCTCATTCGGAGTCGGAGGCTTGCGAAATGCTTCGTTTGCTTTCGGGCAGGACTCATAAGGTCTTCACGGGCGTCGCGGTAGTCGGTGACGGCAAGGAGAAAAGCTTCTTTGATGAAACCGACGTGGAATTTTACCCGCTCAGCGAGGATGAAATAAAGAAATATGTTGCAACGGGCGAGCCGATGGACAAGGCAGGCGCATACGGAATTCAAGGAAAAGGCTCGGTACTTGTTAAAAAAATCAACGGCGATTTTTTTAATGTAATGGGATTACCGATTGCGAAACTATACAGGGAGATGAGTGATTTTGTTTAATTATTTTTTGAACACTTTGGCTATCAGCGTCAGCGAGCTTGAGCCGGTGCAGAACAACAATGATGAGAAACAAAAGGCGATATGGATAATCGCACTCGTTGCCGTCGTTATAATTTGCATTGTGCTCAGTCAGATAAAATTTGACATAAGCGGAAAAATAAAAGCAAAAAAAGAGGAAAACGCAAAGAAAAAGATTGAAAGAGAACGCAATGAAGAGCTTGAACGCCTTCATGAAATAAAAAGAAAAAATCAAAGAAAATAATAAAATTCAGCCGAATCCGATAAAAGATTCGGCTTGTTTTTTTAATAGGTTTGCAATTTTATTAAAAAAAAGAATATTCAATTGTTGACAAATCCTGCAAAGTCAGACATAATAGAAAAAAGACCTTTTTGAGGAGGGGAACATAATGGCAAAGAAAATTTTAGCAGTATTTTTGAGCATTGTTCTTTCCGCACAGCTTTTTGTAATCGGTGTATCGGCAAAAGGGAAAAAGTACATCATTGTAAATCCCTATGAGAAGGTTGATTGGGATGAGTGGGGAAGCTACAAATTTCAGCCGCACTGCCATACAAACGCCAGCGACGGATATCTCACGGTTAAAGAATCTGTTCAGATGCACTATGACCTCAACTATGATATTGTTGCGCTGACGGATCACGGAACGATAAACAAGGGCTGGAATCAGAAGCCCGATCTGGTTCCGCTTATCAGACTTGTTAAGTATGAAAGAACGCACATGGCTCCCATTATTCCGTTGACAGATGAGGAATATGAATCCTATCAGAGCGGAACTGCGCCTTCTGCCGAGAGAACGCATAAGAACGGAATGTTGGATGTTCCGCAGGGCATAGAGCTTAACATGGCAACGCCCAAGGCAGACTGTCACCTTACGGGATGTTTTTCGGATTACGGTCAGGGACTTGCCGGCGTTTACGGCGATTATGAGACCCCGAGCAAGGGCGTAAGAGAAGCCGGCGGAATTTCGATGCTCTCTCATGTCGGCGAATATGTTTATCCCGATAAGGACAGTGCAGATCATGTCGGTCAGAAGGTTGACGATTATTATGCGAACAAGTTTGCACGTCTTTTTCTTGACAATGCGGGCTCAAGCTTAGGCATTGGCATCAACAGTGCAACCGATGCGCATACACGTTGCGACAGAATTCTCTATGATCAGATTCTTCAAAAGACAATTCCGAACGGCGTCGTTCCGTGGGGATTTGCTTTCTCGGATTCTCATAATGTAAGATCTCTCAATGATGCCTACACAATGCTTATGATGAAGGATTTCGACATGAACAATTTCCGTGCAAGCATGGAAAACGGTTGGAGCTTTGCCGTATCGCATTATTCAAACGGCGTTGAGCTTAACGGCATGGAGGAAATGCCCGGCTTTGATGAGGACAAGGTTTATGAGGAGAAGCTCTACCTTCAGGATAATACGCCGATGGTAACTCGAATCGACGTTGACCGGGAGAACGGTTCAATCAAGATTGAGGGCACAAACTTTGATCGCATCACATGGGTTTCAAACGGTAACGTTATCAAGCGTGAGGAAAATATCACAAGCGGAACCGCAATGCTGGATCTCTATAGCGATGACTTGCTCGACGATCCTTATCTTTATATAAGATTTTATATTACGGGCGAGAACGGTATTTGTTACGCTCAGCCGTTCGTGCTCAGCGTTGAGGGCGAGGAATTTACTCCCGTTGATGTTCCCGAAACACACGATGTTTCAACATTTCTGCGTGGACTTGCAACCGTAACGGATTGGCTTTTCTTCCGATTCAATCCGCTTATCTGGCTGTTTAAATATGTTGCACTCGGATACAATGTATTCGACAGATTTTTCCATCCGTATTCAAATTAAAGGTTATAAAAACAGCAAAGACTCCGGTTGAATAAATCGGAGTCTTTGTTTTATAGGGGGAGAAAAAGAGAAGGAAGATTTTAATTTATGTTTTATTTAACCGCATCAAAACCCTGCTGAAGGTCTGCAATAATATCGTCGATGTGTTCCGTGCCGATTGAAAGACGAATGGTGTTCGGCTTAATTCCGCAGGAGAGAAGCTCCTCTTCGGAAAGCTGTGAATGGGTTGTTGATGCAGGATGGATAACGAGCGACTTAACGTCGGCAACATTTGCAAGAAGCGAGAAAAGCTTGAGACTCTCGGTGAACTTCTTGGCCGTTTCTGCATCGCCCTTTATTTCAAAGGTGAAGATTGAAGCTGCGCCCTTCTTGAAGTATTTGTCGTAAAGCTTCTTCTGCTTGCCTGTGGCAAGTGAGGGGTGGTTAACTCTTTCTACCTGCGGATGATTTTTGAGGAAGTCAACAACCTTGAGCGCATTCTCAACGTGACGCTCTACTCTGAGCGAAAGAGTCTCAAGTCCTTGGAGAAGAAGGAAAGAGTTAAACGGCGAAATCGTTGCGCCTTGATCTCTCATAAGAGTTGTACGAAGCTTGAGAATATAGGCAAGATTGCCGCAAGCCTCGGTGAAAACGACGCCGTGATATGACGGGTTTGGTTTTGAAAGTCCGGGGAATTTGTCATTCTGTGCCCAGTCGAATTTACCTGAATCAACAACAACGCCGCCCATTACCGTGCCGTGACCGCCGATAAATTTTGTAGCGGAATGAACAACAACATCTGCGCCGTGCTCAATCGGACGAAGAAGATAGGGCGTTGCGAAGGTGCTGTCAACGATGAACGGAATACCGTGCTTATGAGCGATAGCTGCAATGGCTTCAAGGTCGATTACATCAGAGTTCGGGTTACCGAGCGTTTCGGCATATAGAAGCTTGGTGTTCGGCTGAATTGCCTTTTCAAAATTTTCGGGATCGGAGGGATCGACAAAAGTTGTATCGAGTCCCTGCTCCTTAAGTGTGTTTGCGAAAAGGTTGTGTGTGCCGCCGTAAAGATTGGTCGAAGAAACGATATGGTCACCTGCAATTGCGATGTTTTGAATTGCATATGAGATTGCCGCCGAACCGGAGGCTGTCGCAAGCGCTGCCGCGCCGCCTTCAAGAGCCGCAATTCTCTTCTCGAAAACGTCAGAGGTCGGGTTCATCAGTCTTGTATATATATTGCCTCCCTCGGTCAAACCAAAACGGCCGGCCGCCTGTGCGGAGTCTTTGAAAACGTATGACGTTGTTGCATAGATTGGAACTGCTCTTGAATCTGTTGCCGGGTCGGGAGTCTCCTGACCAACGTGAAGCTGAAGTGTTTCAAATTTATAATCTGACATGGTAATTTTCCTTTCTTGATTAAAAATATTTGTAATGTTTTAGCTCAAAGAAAAATTACATTCGTCCGAATCTGAAATTTTGTCTCAGCAGATTTTCAAAAATATTGCTCATAAAATCACCTATTAAAAAACGGAAAGCCTTCTCGACTTTCCGTTAGTTTTAACTCAATTTTTACTATCGGAAGGCGCGGCAAGAAAAGCGTATTCGCAAATACACATCACAAAAAGCATTGAAGAAATGTATTTCATTCTGTTAACCTCCCGTTGAATTTCTTAGGATGGGTGTATAATAACACATATTACCTACCTTGTCAATAGGTTAAACGAAAAATTTTTAAAAATTTTAGCCGTGGAGCTGATAACGGCAACGAATACTTGATTACAGTATATATTCAAGCTGTCTTTCTTTTGTTTTCATGCCCATTTTCTCGTAGAATTTTTCAGCCGAAGTGTTTCCTGCCCAAACGTTCAGAGTAACCTCATAGCACCCTTTTTTCCTTGCTTCGCACTTTACAAATTCAAACAAACTTTCTCCGATGTGCTGCCCTCTTGTATTTTTATCGACACAAAGATCATCAATAAATAAAGACTTAAACGGTATCATATTATTTGAAAAAGGCTGTGATTTCAACTGGCAGAAAGCGTATCCTAAACACTTATCGTTTTCATCCACTGCGACATAGATCGGTTTTGTTTCATCGTTAAGAATTTCTTCTAACTCTGCGTCGGTATACTTTGTGGTTCCCGGAACAAAAATATCGGGACGGATTTCTGCATGAATTTGAAGCACCTGACTCAACAATTCTTTAATCTGAGGGATATCCTTCCTTTGAGCTGCTCTGATATTCATTATACTGTTGCTCCTATCTAATTATATATAAATAAAACAATAATCCGCCGCAATTCTTCTATAAGAACTACGGCGGATGCTTGGTGGAGACGAAGAGGATCGAACTCTCGACCTTACGGATGCGAACCGTACGCTCTCCCAGCTGAGCTACGCCCCCGGATATTAAGGCAATGCGGTGTAATTGAATGCATTCCCGTTTGACACAAAAATTATATTCTTTCTTTTCGTTTTTGTCAAGAATTTGTTGTCAATTTCAGTTCAAAACGTAATGTTTACTTTTTCTTTTCCGCAAATTCATACAATTTTAAAAATTAGATGGAAAAATAATATCATAAATTATGCAAAAAACGCCATAAAAGCATTTGATTTTGTGACAATTCGTGATATAATGATACGGACAATAATCGAGAAGTGTTTATCGGTTGTTATCCATGATAAGAAAGGATTGTTTTTATGGCTGAAAAAGCAAAAAAAATGAAGCTTAATTACGGCAAGACCCTTTTGATAGGTTTTGCATTTATGGCTTCTTCAATCGCATGGGGTGTTTATGACCCGTATATCACCACCCTGCTCAATAAGATTCTCGGCGAATCCGCAATGATTGCAGGCTGGAGCGCAAAGCTTGTCGAAAAGTTCCCTATTCTTCTTGAATTCATGCAGGCTCAGGGCGAGGACGTAGGCTCTGCGGCAACAGGTTTTACCCTTGTACCTCTTTTCATTGGTATTATAATGACATTTGATAACATATTCGGCGTTGTTTTCCAGCCGACATTCGGAAAAATATCCGACAGATGCCATACCCGTATCGGTAAGCGTAAGCCTTTTATACTTATCGGCGCACCTCTCGCTGCAGTCATTTTTGCGATAATTCCGAGAGTTGCTCTGCATGAAAACGGAAGAATTTCCGCTATGATGTTTTGCATTATTCTCTTTGTATTTGTTATGTCATTCTGGCGAGCACCTTGCGTTGCACTTATGCCCGACCTTACACCGCCCGCACTTCGCAGTGAGGGTAACTCGGTTATCAACCTTGTAGGCGGAGTCGGCAGTCTTCTCGCTTTGCAGGCGGCAACCATTGTCTGCGCAATAGGCGGCTGGGACAAAGGAACTCAGGAAGAGGAATACATACCGTATGTTTTCCTGTTCGCTTCAATAGTGATGATAATCTGTACCCTCGTCGTTACGTTCTTCGTTAAGGAGCCTGACAGCAGACTGAAGGTTCAGATGCAGGCAAATATGGAAAATGACGCAAAGGCAAAGCGCCAGGCAGAAAAAGAGGCGGCGAAGAAAGAAAAGGAGCGACTCAAGGCAATCAAGCTTTCCAAGGGCGAAAGAGTCAGTCTTATCTGTATGCTTGCAGGTCTTTTCTTCCTTTTCTGCGGAGCAAACGCAATCCAGACCTTCTTCGCACTGTTTGCTGCCGAGATCCTCGGCAAGTCAAGCGGCGAGGCAACGTCAATGCTTACGATTTTTGCGGTTTCAACTGCAATCGGCGCTATTCCTGCAGGTCTTCTTGGAAGAAAATTCGGCAGAAAAAAGACAATTGTCGCAGGACTTCTTATGTTCATAACCGCATTTGTGGTTTATCTTGCAGTTGATGCAACAACAGGCAACGCCTTGACTCTTGTATATGTTGCGCTTGTTGTCGGCGGATTCGCAAATATGCTTATCACCGTTAATACGCTTCCGCTTGTTCTTGAAATAGGCGGACTTGACAAGGTAGGCACATTCACGGGTTATTATTATACAGCAACATTCTCGGCGCAGATAGCAACCCCGATCGTTTATGGAATCGTTCGTATGCTCACGGGTACATACGGTTCGCTGTTCTACTACTGCCCGATATGCTTTATTCTATCCTTGATCTGTATCCTTTTCGTTAAGCATGGCGAGTCGGAGGAGATCACAGAGGATATTATTGAGGAAGCCAGATTGGCTGATGACTGATTTTCCCATGAATGGGATTGGAGGAATACATCAATGAGTGAAACACTTCTGAAAGTGAGGGACCTCAAAAAGAGCTACGGCGATCATGCCGTTCTCAAGGGCGTCTCTTACGACATCGAACAGGGCAAAATCGTAGGCTTGCTCGGCCCGAACGGCTGCGGCAAAACCTCGATGATAAAGTCCATTGTCGGACTGATCAATGACTATGAGGGCAAGATCCTCATAAACGGAAAAGCGCCCGGCGTTGAGTCGAAAAAAATTATTGCATATCTGCCCGAGAAGAACTATCTTCCCAACTGGATGACGCCGAAAAGCGCAATTAAGTACATGGCTGATTTCTATGACAATTTCGATATGCAAAAAGCGCTTGATATGGCGGCAAGGTTTGAGCTTCCGATGAAGCAGAAAATTAAGACTATGTCAAAGGGTCAGCAGGAAAAGCTCCAGCTTCTTCTTGTTATGAGCCGAAAGGCGGATCTTTATATTCTCGACGAGCCCCTCGGCGGCGTTGACCTTGTTTCAAGAGAATTTATTCTTGACACCATCATGAAAAACCACGCCGAAAATTCAACGATTTTGCTTTCGACCCACCTTATTTATGATATCGAAAAGGTGCTTGACCGTGTGCTCATGGTCAAGGACGGCAAGCTTGTCGTCAACACAGACGTTTCAAAGATAGCGGCTGACGGCAAAACGGTTGAGGATCTGTTCAGGGAGGTGTTCAGCTATGTTGGGTAAGCTTTTGAAAAATGAATTCATTGCCACGGGCAGAATCATGGGCGCACTCTACGCAGTCGTCGCCGTAATCATGGCATATGTCCTCGGCTCCTATTACATTACTAAGGATAACGCTTCGACAGGTCAAATGCTCGGCATTATGGTGCTTCTTCTCATTTCATCATGCAGTTTTATTCTCACGGCTGTTGTTATGATAATGAATTTCCAAAAGTCGCTTTACGGCGACCAGGGTTACCTGAGCTTTACGCTTCCCGTTAAAGGCTCAACGCTCCTTATTTCTAAGATCATCACATCAACCGTATGGTTTATTGCAGCGTTTGTTTGCCTTATGGGCACAGCGGCTATAACGTTTTTTGTTGTTAAAGAAGACGTTATCGGCGAGGAGACATACTCAACGATTGAATCGCTTCTGCCAATGTTCCTTCAGGGTAAATCCGTTTCGACTATTATCACTTCTATTGTGATTTCAATGGTATCATATTTTCTGCGTTTCGCAGTTATCACCCTTGAAATGTATTTTGCAATTTCTCTTGCAAACACACGTCACTTCCAGAAGAAATACCTTCTTTGGACGATAGTTTTCACGATTGTGATCCTTTTTGCCGTTGAAAGAATATCGGGAATTATTTCCGATAACATCGTTTTCGGCATTGCGACTGTCGGCAACGATCTTTCTATTATAACAAGCTATGATCAGCTTGCATCCGGCGCAAGCTTTACCGACCTTGTTTCGGTTATAGCTTACCTTATTTTCGGTGTAGGTCTTTACTATGCAACGTTCTATGTTATGAACAAGAAGGTAAATATCAGATAATTTTGATAAAGGAGATATCCCCTTTGAGCAATTGGACAGATGATAAAATCGTCACACTTATCAAGTCCCGACTTGATGATTACAGATTTAACCACAGCCTCAATGTTGCCGACAGCGCAAGAGAGCTTGCTCTCAGATACGGCGGTGATGCGGATAAGGCATATACGGCGGGGCTTCTGCATGACGTGATGAAAAATGCTTCCGAGGAGGAGCAGTTAGGGGTATTGAGCGAGGCGGGCATTGAGCTGATGCCTGTTGAAAAAGCCAACAAAAAGCTGTGGCACGCTATGGCGGGCGCAGCCTACATAAAGTTCGTTATGGGCATAGACGACCGTGAAATAATCAAAGCGGTCAGATATCACACGACGGGTAGAGCGGAAATGAGTCTGCTCGAAAAAATTGTTTATCTCGCCGACTATATTTCTGCTGAGAGAAATTATAACGGCGTTGAGGATATGCGAAGGCTTTGCGAAAAGGACATGGATTCGGCGATCGAATATGCGCTGGTTTTCGGAATTCCCGACCTTGTTTCAAAGGGTCAGGTTATTCATCCGGACAGCATTGACCTTTACAATGAAATTATTATTAAAAAGCAGGGAGGAAACAGTTTATGACATCACTCGAAAAAGCAAAAAACATTGCCAAGATTTTGGACAAGAAAAAGGCGATAGACATCATCGGAATCGAGACAAAAGAGCTAACGGTAATGTCAGACTATTTCATCATTGCAAGCGGTACATCAAACACTCATGTTCGTGCGCTTGCCGATGAGGTTGACGACGAGATGAAAAAGCTCGGCGTTGAGGTTGACCACATCGAGGGCAGAGCGACGGGCTGGATACTGCTTGATTATAACGATGTTCTTGTTCATGTTTTCCAGCCGGAAAGCAGACAGTATTACAACATCGAGCGTCTTTGGAACGATGCGGCAAGGATCGACCTTTCCGACGTTCTGACCGAGGACTGATTATTTATTTTGCATAGGTGCTTATCTTGGGCGCCCCTGTAGGGGAGCTGTCACGGTTCGTCCGTGACTGAGGGGTTAAAACAAATATCCCTTCCGCCACAGGCGGTCCCCCTCTTACCCTTGCAACAAGGGGAGGCTTGGCATAAAGTCTGCATTGTTTCGGCATGAGCTTGCACGCAACCTATGCACCTAAATCGCAATACACATCGGAGGATTATTGAAATGGGTTATGATTTTAAATCGGTAGAAAAAAAGTGGCAGGATAAATGGGAGGAAACAGGCGTTTTCCATGCGGTGGATTTTTCGGACAAACCGAAGTTTTACGGCCTTGTTGAGTTCCCTTATCCCAGCGGAGCGGGTATGCACGTCGGACACATTAAGGCTTATTCCGGCCTTGAGGTCATTTCCAGAAAAAGAAGAATGCAAGGCTACAATGTTCTGTTCCCGATCGGCTTTGACGCATACGGACTTCCGACCGAAAACTATGCCATAAAAACAGGTATTCATCCCCGTAAGGTTACGGACATGAATATCGAAAGATTTTCAAGCCAGCTAAAAAAAGTAGGCTTCTCCTTTGATTGGACTCGTGTAATCGACACCACCCAGGAGGGATACTACAAGTGGACCCAGTGGATTTTCCTCAAGATGTTTGAGCACGGACTTGCCTTCAGAGATAAAACGCTTGTTAACTACTGCCCCTCTTGCAAGGTTGTTCTTTCCAACGAGGATTCGCAGGGCGGCAAGTGCGATATTTGCCACAGTGATATTGTACAGAAGTCAAAGGATGTGTGGTATCTTCGCATAACAAAGTATGCCGACAAACTCCTTGAGGGACTGGATGAGGTTGACTATCTTCCGAATATCAAGCTTCAGCAGAGAAACTGGATCGGCAAGTCAACGGGCGCTTTTGTTGATTTCGACGTCAAGGGCTCGGATAACGAAAAGCTCAAGATTTATACGACCCGTCCCGACACTCTTTTCGGCGTTACATTCATGGTTATGGCTCCCGAGCATCCGATGATTGATAAGTATGCCGATCGCATTGCCAATATGGACGAGATTACAGGCTACAGAAAAGAATGCGCAAAGAAAACAGAGTTTGAGAGAACTCAGCTTGTCAAGGAAAAGACAGGCGTTAAGATAGACGGTCTTTCGGGAATTAACCCCGTTAACGGCAAGGAAATTCCGATTTACATTTCCGACTATGTTATGATGGGCTACGGTACAGGCGCAATTATGGCTGTTCCGGCACATGATACCCGTGACTATGAGTTTGCCAAGAAGTTCGGCATTGATATCATCGAGGTTATTAAGGGCGGAGATATTTCAAAAGAAGCGTATACCGGCGAGGGCGAGTGCGTGAATTCAGGCTTCCTCGACGGAATCAAGAATAAAAAAGAAGCTATTGAGAAGATGGCCGATTATCTCAGCGAAAAGGGCATCGGCGAAAAGGGCGTTCAGTACAAGATGAAGGACTGGGCATTCAACCGTCAGCGTTATTGGGGCGAGCCGATTCCGATCGTTTACTGCCCGCATTGCGGCATGGTTCCAGTTCCTTATGATGAGCTTCCGCTCAAGCTGCCGAAGGTTGAAAACTTCGAGCCGGGTTCGGACGGCGAAAGCCCGCTTGCAAAGATTGAGTCTTTTGTCAACTGCAAGTGTCCGAAGTGCGGCGCAGACGCAAAGCGTGAGACCGACACAATGCCTCAGTGGGCAGGATCTTCATGGTACTTCCTGAGATATATTGATCCCCACAACGACAAGGCTTTTGCCGATAAGGATAAGCTTAAGTATTGGGGCGAGGTTGACTGGTATAACGGCGGAATGGAGCATGTTACACGTCACATGATTTATTCACGCTTCTGGCATAAGTTCCTCTATGATATCGGCGAGGTTCCGTATGATGAGCCGTATGCAAAGCGTACCGCTCAGGGTCTTATTCTCGGACCCGACGGCGACAAGATGAGCAAGTCCAAGGGTAACGTAGTTGACCCGAATGATGTTGTTGATGAGTACGGCGCAGATGTTCTTCGTACCTATGTTCTTTTCATGGGCGACTATGAGAAAGCCGCTCCGTGGTCAAAGTCATCGGTTAAGGGCTGTAAGAGGTTTATCGACAGAGTATGGGCACTCCAGGATATCCTCACAGAGGGTGACGGGTATTCAAAGGAGCTTGAATCGGCTTTCCACAAGACGATCAAGAAGGTTTCTGAGGATATCGAGAGCATGAAGTTTAATACGGCGATCGCCGCACTTATGACATTGCTCAATGATATCTATAATAAAGGATCAATCAACAATGCCGAGCTGAAAACGTTTGTAACGCTTCTCAATCCGTTCGCACCTCATGTTACGGAGGAAATTTGGGCGGCTCAGAACTACGGCGGAATGCTGGCTGACGGTCACTGGGTCGATTTCGATGAAGCAAAGTGCATTGACGATGAAATTGAAATCGTTGCACAGATCAACGGCAAGGTTCGTGCAAAGCTCATGATTCCGGCAGAAATTGACTCGGCTGAGGCAATCGAGCTTGCCAAGAAGGATCCGGCAATCGCCGCCGCAATCGAGGGCAAGAACGTTGTCAAGGAGCTTTATGTCAAAGGCAGACTTGTAAACATCGTTGTTAAATAAAAGATAACTAAAACGGAGGCTGTTTATTCAGTCTCCGTTTTTGAAATAGGGGCAGTGAGCGCAAATTATCATTTTTTTTGCAAAAAAGACGATGCCATTATATATATAAATGTATATGATATTCATTCGGTGATAAAATCTGATTTTTTTTGCTCTCTTGTCAACCGTCATAAACCACAATATATGGGTACGGTTTTTGTGCAGAACCGACTATGTGGGAAAGTGTGGAAAATTCAAGTTGAAAATCCCCGAAAGCCTTGATACAGCTTGCTTTCGGGGGTAATTTTTGCTCAAAAAATTTTTTAAAAATATTGAAAAAAAGCTTGCAATTTGAAATAAAGTGTGGTATGATACTCGAGCATGCTATATTATTATGTAGTTTAGTGCGTAGATATGCGTTGATGTGAGAGGTGGCGGCTCGTAGAAGTCGGGAATTCTCACGGAGTATGTCCGATTTAAAACCGGGCGATTTAATAACCTACAGCACAGGTTTGCTATCCCTTAGCAAACTTGCGCGTGTATGTGCGTTTAAGACCTTAAATGCACTATCCCGGAAACTAACCCATTTCCGGTTTTTAAATGCAGAGGGTGGAAACACCCGGAAACGTTGCGAAATTAGGTTTTAAACGTTGCCCGCCAAACTTTGTAAGGAGGCAAAATCATGGCAGTAAAGGGAAAAATCAGAATCAGATTGAAGGGCTATGACCACAATCTCGTTGACAAGGCAGCGGAGAAGATCGTTGAGACTGCTAAGCGTACAGGCGCTCAGGTTTCAGGTCCCGTTCCCCTTCCGACAGAGAAAGAGGTCGTTACGATCCTTCGTGCTGTTCACAAGTACAAGGACTCCAGAGAGCAGTTCGAACAGCGCACACACAAAAGGCTTATCGACATCATCAGACCGTCAGCCAAGACTGTTGACGCTTTGAGAGGTCTTGAGCTTCCTGCCGGCGTAGAGATCGAAATCAAGCTTTGATTTTACGCTAACAGGTCAAGTTGGCGCAGTTGCCAACCAATAACCTATAAGGAGGAAAACTTATATGAAAAAGGGTCTTATCGGAAAGAAAATCGGTATGACGCAGATCTTCGACGAAAAGGGTAACGTAATCCCCGTAACAGTCGTTGAAGCAGGTCCGTGTGTAATCACACAGAAGAAGACGATCGAGAATGACGGCTATGAGGCTGTTCAGGTCGGCTTCGGTGACGTAAAGGCACAGAGAGTCAACAAGGCTATGAAGGGTCACTTCGCAAAGAACGATGTTGCTCCCAAGAAGGTACTCAAGGAGTTCCGTCTCGAGAACATTGCAGACGTTAACGTAGGCGACATCCTCAAGGCCGATGTGTTCGCAACAGGCGACAAGGTTGACGTTATCGGCACAAGCAAGGGTCACGGAACAGCAGGTTCCATCAAGCGTTGGAACTTCTCAAGACTCAGAGAGTCCCACGGTACAGGTCCCGTTGCAAGACACGCCGGTTCATTGGGTGCTTGTTCAACTCCTTCCCGTGTTTACAAGGGAAAGAAGCTTGCAGGTCACTACGGTGTAGACCGCACCACAGTTCAGAATTTAACTATTGCTAAGGTTGACGTCGAGAACAACCTCATCGCCGTTAAGGGCGCAATTCCGGGCCCGAAGGGCGGAATCGTTGTTATCGCCGATGCCAAGAAAGCGTAACGGAAGGAGTGTTAAAGTATGCCTAATGTATCAGTATTCGATATGAACGGTAAAAAGGTCTCCGATCTTGCTCTTGCAGAGTCTGTTTTCGGAATCGAGCCGAATTCTTATGCTATGCATCTTTGCGTAGTTAACTATTTGGCAAATCAGCGTCAGGGCACACAGTCAACCCGTACACGCTCAGAGGTAAGCGGCGGCGGCAAGAAGCCGTGGAAGCAGAAGGGTACAGGCCGTGCACGTCAGGGTTCAACAAGAGCTCCTCAGTGGACACACGGCGGTATCGCACACGGCCCCAAGCCGAGAGAGTACGGCTTCTCAATCAACAAGAAGGTAAGAAGACTTGCTATGAAGTCTGCTTTCTCTTCAAAGGTTGCAGCAGAGGAGCTTGTAGTTCTTGACGATCTCAAGCTTGACGCAATCAAGACTAAGGAAGTTGTAAAGGTTCTTACAGCTCTCGAAACAGGCAAGAAGGTTCTTCTCGTTCTTCCGGAGAACAACGACGTTCTTTACAGAAGCGCAAGAAACATTGCCGGTGTTAAGGTTTCAACCGTAAACACATTGAATGTTTATGACATTCTTAATTGTGACACAATGCTCGTTCTTAAGGACAGCGTTGCAAAGATTGAGGAGGTATATGCATGAGTAAAGCAGCACAGGACATAATCCTCCGTCCGATTATCACTGAAGAGAGCATGCTCGGCACAGCCGATAAGAAGTACACCTTCTCGGTTGCCAAGGATGCAAACAAGATTGAAATCGCAGCAGCCGTTGAGGAGCTTTTCGGCGTAAAGGTAGCTAAGGTCAACACCATCAACTGCCTCGGCAAGCTTCGCAGACAGGGCGTTTCCCAGGGCTATACAGCCGCTTGGAAAAAGGCGATCGTTACTCTTACAGAGGATTCAAAGACCATCGAGTTCTTCGATGGCATGATGTAATCTGACATCACAAAACAAACCGTAAAATTCCGGTGGTAATGTATGGAGTTCGACATACTCCGCGAAGCCACTTAAAGGAGTGTGAATCAAATGTCGATCAAAGTCTATAAGCCGACTTCAAATTCACGTAGAAATATGTCGGTTACAGATTATTCAGAGCTTTCAAAGGTTGCTCCCGAAAGAAGCCTCCTTGAGCCGCTCAAGAATAAATCGGGTCGTAACAATTACGGTCGCATCACAGTACGTCATCGCGGCGGAGCAAACCGCAGAAAGTACCGTGTAATCGACTTCAAGCGTTCCAAGTTCGATGTTCCTGCTGAGGTAGTTTCACTCGAATATGACCCGAACCGTTCAGCTCACATCGCTCTCATCAAGTATGAGGACGGCGTAAAGAGCTACATCCTTGCTCCCGCAGGCCTCAAGGTCGGCGACAAGGTTATGGCAGGTCCCGAAGCCGATATCAAGCCGGGCAATGCACTGCCGCTCGTTAATATCCCCACAGGTACCGTTATTCACAACGTTGAGCTTTATCCGGGCCGCGGCGGTCAGCTTGCAAGAGCTGCAGGTAACGCTGCACAGCTTATGGCTAAGGAAGGCGAATATGCTCTCCTCAGACTTCCCTCGGGCGAGCTTCGCAAGGTTCCCGCAAACTGCATGGCAACAGTAGGCCAGGTTGGAAACCTTGATCACGAGAACGTTAAGATCGGTAACGCAGGTAGAAAACGTCATATGGGTTGGAGACCTACAGTCCGCGGTTCTGTAATGAACCCGAACGATCACCCCCACGGCGGTGGTGAAGGTAAGTCACCTATCGGTCGTCCCGGCCCTGTTACACCTTGGGGCAAGCCGGCTCTCGGTTACAAGACTCGTAACAAGAAGAAGGCTTCCAACAAGATGATCGTAAGACGTCGTAACGGCAAATAAGTTGAAAGGAGATAAAGATCTATGGGCAGAAGCGTAAAGAAAGGCCCCTACGTGCAGGCTAAGTTGTTCCAGAGAGTACAGGCCATGAACGAGAAGGGCGAAAAAATAGTTCTCAAGACATGGAGCCGCAGCTCCACAATCTTCCCTGACTTTGTCGGCCACACATTTGCGGTTCATGACGGACGCAAACACGTTCCCGTATATGTTACGGAGGACATGGTTGGTCATAAGTTGGGCGAATTTGCACCTACAAGAACCTTCAGAGGTCATGCAGGTTCAAAAACAACAAATAATGGTAAATAATTAGCCGAAAGGAGTGTGTATTCATGGAAGCAACAGCAAAAGTAACCTACGTGCGTATTGCACCGAGAAAGGTTCAGATTGTGCTTGACCTTATCAGAAATAAGCCTTGCGACCAGGCAATGGCTATCCTTAAACACACGCCGAAGGCTGCGTGTGAACCGCTTGAAAAGCTGCTTAAGTCAGCTATGGCAAATGCGGAAAACAAAGATATGGACGTTTCCAGCCTCTACGTTGCAGAGTGCTTCGTAGGCCAGGGCCCGACTCTTAAGAGAATCAGACCCCGTGCACAGGGACGTGCATACAGAATAAACAAGAAGACTTCTCACATTACATTAGTACTCAGAGAAGCAGAATAAGCGAGGAGGAGGTAAACATATGGGCCAGAAAATAAATCCTACCGGTCTTAGAATCGGTGTTATTAAGAATTGGGAATCCCGCTGGTATGCCGGTAAGAGCACTTTCGGCGATACTCTTGTTGAGGATTATAATCTTCGTGAATACCTTCTCGATACACTCGCTCCTGCAGGTGTACCTAAGGTTGAAATCGAGAGAGACGCAAAGCGTGTTTATATCAACATTCATTGCGCAAAGCCCGGCATGGTAATCGGCCGCGGCGGCTCGGAGATCGAGAAGCTCAAGGAAATTTGTAAGAAGAAGCTTGGCGGAGACAAGGATGTTTCAATCAACATTATCGAGATTAAGCAGCCTGACCTTGACGCACAGCTTGTTGCTGAGAACATCGCATCTCAGCTCGAAAGACGTATTTCCTTCCGCCGTGCTATGAAGCAGTGCATCGGACGCACAATGAAGCTCGGCGCAAAGGGTATCAAAATTCAGTGTTCAGGTCGTCTCGGCGGCGCAGAAATTGCCCGTTCGGAGACTTATCATGAGGGTACAATTCCCCTTCAGACAATCCGTGCAGACATCGACTACGGCTTTGCTGAGGCAAAGACAACTTACGGTCGTATCGGCGTTAAGGTTTGGCTTTACAAGGGCGAGGTTCTCCATGAGGCTAACAACAATCATCGCAGACCACGCCGTAAGGAGGGAGCTAAATAATGCTGTTACCTAAGAGAGTTAAATATCGTCGTGTTCAGAGAGGTCGTCTGAAGGGTAAGGCAACTCGCGGTAACAAGGTTACCAACGGTGAATATGGACTTCAGGCTCTCGAGCCGGCATGGATCACATCAAACCAGATCGAGGCAGCTCGTATCGCTATGACTCGTTACATCAAGCGTAACGGTCAGGTTTGGATCAAGATTTTCCCGGATAAGCCGATTACAGAGAAGCCGGCTGAGACCCGAATGGGTTCAGGTAAAGGATCACCCGAATACTGGGTTGCAGTCGTTAAGCCGGGCAGAGTTATGTTTGAAATTGCAGGTGTTGATGAGGACACAGCTCGTGAGGCTCTTCGTCTCGCAGCTAACAAGCTCCCGATCAAATGCAAGTTTGTTACTAAAGAAGAAACGGGTGGTGAGCAGTAATGAAAGCAAGTGAAATCAGAAAAATGTCCGCAAGCGAGCTTGACACCAAGCTTCACGATCTTAAGGATGAGCTTTTCAAGCTTCGTTTCCAGCAGGCCATTAACCAGCTCGACAACCCAATGCGTATTAACGCCGTTAAAAAAGATATCGCAAGAATAAAGACTGTTCAGCGTGATATCGAACTTCACGGCGCTGAGTCGTAATGAAAGGGAGGTTAACTGTAATGGAAGAAAGAAACCTCAGAAAGACGCGTGTAGGCGTTGTCAGCAGCGACAAGATGGACAAGACGGTCGTTGTTACTGTTAAGGACAAGATAAAGCATCCGCTTTATAAGAAGATCGTTAACCGTACAATCAAGTTCAAGGCTCATGACGAGAAGAACGAGTGCGGCGTAGGCGACAAGGTATTGATTATGGAAACACGTCCTCTTTCAAAGGACAAGAGATGGCGTGTAGTCGAGATTATCGAGAAAGCCAAATAATTGGCGCAGGTGTAAGGAGGCAAACACTGTGATACAGCAAGAAAGTAACCTCAAAGTTGCCGACAACACCGGAGCGAAGGAGATCAGATGTATCCGAGTTCTCGGTGGTACCGGCAGAAGATACGCCAACATCGGCGACGTTATTGTTGCTTCGGTTAAGAAAGCAACACCCGGCGGCGTCGTAAAGAAGGGCGAGGTTGTAAAGGCAGTAGTTGTTCGTACTGCCAGCGGCGTACGCCGCAACGACGGCACATATATTCGTTTTGACGAGAATGCTGCTGTCATCATCAGAGACGATAAAAACCCAAAGGGCACACGTATTTTTGGACCTGTTGCAAGAGAGCTTCGTGACCATGATTTCATGAAGATCCTTTCACTCGCTCCCGAAGTGCTTTAATCAGGGGGTGCAACTATGAGTAATAAAGTACACGTTAAGACCGGTGATCAGGTCATCGTAATCAACGGTAAGTACCGTGGAGCTAAAGGCAAGGTTCTCCAGGTTGCTCCTTCAGAGGGTAAGGTTATCGTTGAGGGCATTAACATTGTAACAAAGCATGTTAAGCCGAGACAGATGGGTGAGCAGGGAGGCCTTGTAAAGGCTGAGAGCGCACTCTATGCCGATAAGGTACAGCTCGTTTGCCCGAAGTGCGGCAGACCGACAAGAGTCGGTCACGCAGCTAAGGCTGACGGCAAGAAAGATAAGAAGCGCATTTGCAAAAAGTGCAACGCGGAATTTTAATAAGGGAGGTACATGACAAATGGCAGCAAGGTTAAAAGAAACCTATGTTAACGAAGTCGCACCGGCTTTGATGAAAAAGTTTGAATACAAGAGTGTCATGCAGATCCCTAAGCTTGATAAGATCGTTATCAACGTTGCTTGCGGCGAAGCAAGAGACAACCCGAAGGTTGTTGACGCTATCGTAAGCGATCTCAGCCAGATCACAGGCCAGAAGCCTGTTCTTTGCAAGGCTAAGAAGTCAGTTGCTAACTTCAAGCTCCGTGAAGGCATGACAATCGGCGTTAAGGTCACACTCAGAGGAAGCAGAATGTATGAATTCCTTGACAGATTCTTCAATCTCGCTCTTCCCCGTGTTCGTGACTTCAGAGGAATCAACGCTAACTCTTTTGACGGCCGCGGAAATTATTCCATGGGTATCAAAGAGCAGCTTATCTTCCCCGAAATCGATTATGATAAGGTAGATAAGGTTCGTGGTATGGATATCTGTTTCGTAACCACAGCAAAAACAGACGAAGAGGCTCGTGAGCTGCTTACGCTTATGGGTGCTCCGTTCGAGAAATAAGGAGGTATAATTGTGGCTAAGACGTCAATGAAGGTTAAGCAGGCCAAGACTGCAAAGTATTCATCAAGAGCATATAACAGATGCAAGATCTGCGGCAGACCACATGCATATCTTCGTAAGTACGGCGTTTGCCGTATCTGCTTCAGGGAGCTTGCTCATGCAGGTCAGATCCCCGGAGTTAAGAAAGCAAGTTGGTAATTTAGAGTAATTGCATTAAGGAGGTTGACGGTATGCAAACTACAGATTCAATCGCAGATATGTTGACCAGAATTCGCAACGCAAGTTCTGCAAAACATGATTCTGTCAAAATCCCGGCATCTAACATGAAGAAGGCAATTGCTCAGATTCTTGTTGATGAAGGTTATATCAAAGGCTTCAAGGTTGAGGATGACGGAAAGCAGGGCATGATCGAGATCGCCCTCAAGTACGGTCAGAACAAGACCGCAGCCATCACAGGTTTACGCAGAGTTTCTAAGCCCGGTCTGAGAATTTACTCAGGTTGTGAGGACATGCCGAAGGTCATGAAGGGTCTCGGTATCGCAATCGTTTCCACATCCAAGGGCGTTATGACAGACAAGGACGCACGCAAGGCTAACGTCGGCGGTGAAGTTCTTGCATTCGTTTGGTAAGGGGAGGTGCTGTTAGAATGTCACGTATAGGTAAGTTGCCAATCGCAATTCCTGCAGGCGTTGATGTTACAATCGACGGCAGCACTGTTACCGTAAAGGGACCTCAGGGAACTCTTACCAGAACAGTGCACAGCAATATCGCTGTTGCAGTTGAGAACAACGAGATCGTTGTTACTCGTCCGAATGATGAAAAGCTCAACAGATCTCTTCACGGTCTTACGAGAACACTCATCGCCAACATGGTTGAGGGTGTTGCTCACGGATACAAGAAGGAGCTTGAGATCAACGGTATCGGTTATCGTGCCGCTATGCAGGGAACACAGCTCATAATGAATATCGGATTTTCACATCAGGTATTCATGGATCAGCCCGAGGGCATCAAGATCGAAGTTCCCTCACCGAACAAAATCGTTATTTCCGGTCCTGACAAGCAGAAGGTAGGTCAGTTTGCTGCTGAAGTACGCGAGAAGCGTCCTCCGGAGCCTTATAAGGGTAAGGGCATCAAGTATGTTGATGAGCATATCCGCCGTAAGGAAGGTAAAGCCGGTAAGGGTGGCAAATAATCTTAATGAAGGAGTGAAAAACTTATGGTTAACAGACCAGACAGTAATAAGGCGAGACTTGCACGTCACCAGAGAGTACGTAACAAGATCTCCGGCACAGCTCAGTGCCCCCGCCTTGATGTATTCCGCTCATTACAGAACATCTACGCTCAGTTAATAGATGACGAGGCAGGCGTAACACTTGTCAGCGCTTCTACTGTTGAGAAGGATTTCACGGAATACGGCGGAAACAAAGCCGCAGCTCACAAGGTGGGCGAGTTACTCGCACAGCGCGCTAAGGACAAAGGCATTGAAGAATGCGTATTTGACCGCGGTGGCTATATATATCACGGCCGTGTTCAGGAACTGGCCGAAGGCGCCCGTGAGGGCGGCCTCAAGTTCTAAGGTAAGGAGGAATTACTTTTGGCTAAGATTGATGCATCGGCTATGGAACTTACGGAACGCGTTGTTACTATCAACCGTGTTTCTAAGACAGTTAAAGGTGGTCGTATCTTCAAGTTCGCTGCTCTTGTAGTTGTCGGCGACGGCAACGGAACAGTAGGCTTCGGTATCGGTAAGTCGGGCGAAGTTCCGGACGCTATCCGTAAGGGTATCGAGGATGCGAAGAAGAACCTTATTAAAGTTTCTCTCAGAGGAACAACTATTCCTCATGAGATCATCGGTAAATACGGCGCAGGCGTTGTACTTCTCAAGCCGGCTGCTCCCGGTACCGGTGTTATCGCAGGCGGCCCGGTTCGTGCTGTCGTTGAGTCCGTCGGAATCAGAGACATCCGTTCAAAGGCACTGCGTTCAAACAATCCGTGCAATGTAGTCAGAGCTACTATTGACGGACTTTCAAGACTCCGTGACGTTGACGAGGTTGCAGCAGTTCGCGACAAGTCAGCTAAGGAAATTTTAGGTTAAGGAGGGCGGTACAAATGGCAGATGTACAGGTAAAGCTCGTTAAGAGCTTGATCGGCAGCAAAAAGGACCAGATTGCCACCGCTCATGCACTTGGTCTTCATAAGATCGGAGATGTTTCGGTTCAGCCGAACAATCCGCAGACACTCGGTAAGGTGAAGAAAATTCAGCATCTTATCGCTGTAACCGAAGCATAAGCAAGGAGGTGCGAATTATGAAGTTGCACGAACTTTCACCGGCGCCCGGCTCAACAAAGGAGCGCAAGCGTATCGGTAGAGGTGCAGGTTCCGGTCAGGGTAAAACTGCAGGTAAGGGTCACAAGGGCCAGAAAGCCAGAGCAGGCCGCGGTATGCGTCCGGGCTTTGAAGGCGGCCAGATGCCTTTACAGAGACGTCTTCCCAAGAGAGGTTTCAATAATATATTCCGCAAAGAGATCGTAGCTCTCAACATTAAGGATCTTGAGAAGAAGTTTGACAACGGCGCAGTTGTTGACACTGAGGCTCTCAGAGCAGCAGGACTTGTTAAGAATTCCTTTGACGGCGTAAAGATCCTTGGTAACGGCGAGCTCACTAAGAAGCTCACAGTTAAAGCTAACGCATTCTCAGAGTCTGCGAAGCAGAAGATCGAGGCTGCGGGCGGAATTGCAGAGGTGATTTGAAATGTTGAGGACGCTTGCCAACGCATGGAAAATCGCAGATCTTCGTAAGAAAATTTTATTCACGGCTCTTATCGTTCTGATCTTCAGAATCGGTGCAGCCATTCCGGTTCCTTTTGTCGCGGCGGGTGCCAACGGCATTTTCTCAGACGCACAGATGTCCGGAACGTTCATGGAATACCTGAACATGATGACAGGTAACGCTTTTAACTACGGTACGATTTTCGCAATGTCAATCACACCGTACATTAACAGCTCCATTATAGTTCAGTTGTTGACAGTTGCTATTCCCGCTCTTGAGCGTCTTTCAAAAGACGGCGAGGAGGGACGCAAGAAGATTGCAACGATCACCCGTTATGTAACGGTCGGTCTTGCTCTTCTTCAGAGTACAGCTTACTATTTCTACCTTCGTGGAAATAATTATCTTCTTATGAAAGACGTCGGCGTATTTGCCGATATCTTCCAGGCACTTGTTATTATCCTCTGCTTCTCCGCAGGATGTGCACTCATCATGTGGCTCGGAGAGCAGATCAATGACAAGGGAATCGGCAACGGAATCTCAATTATTCTTTTCGCCGGTATCGTTGCGAGAATCCCGTCAATCATCGCTTCACTTTTCGATGCAAACGGCGGTTACTTCTCATACGGCGGCGCTTATGCAGTCCTTTCTGTTGTTGTTGCGATTTGTCTTCTTCTTATGATCGCTTACATCGTTTGGATGGATAACGCCGAAAGAAGAATTCCCGTTCAGTACGCAAAGAGAGTTGTAGGCCGTAAGATGTACGGCGGACAGAGCACACATATTCCAATCAAGGTTAATATGTCAGGTGTTATGCCGATCATCTTCGCTTCTTCAATCCTTTCTCTTCCTCCGACAATCAACCTCTTCGTTGGTGCCAAGGATGGTGACGGCTGGTATGACCATTTCTTCAAGTTCTTCTCAAGCTCAAGCTGGGTATATGTGATTTTGTATTTCCTTCTTATAATCTTCTTCGCATATTTCTATGCTTCAATTCAGTACAACCCGATCGAGATGGCTAACAACATCCGTAAGAACAGCGGCGCTATTCCGGGTATCCGTCCCGGTAAGCCGACATCCGATTATATTCAGAAGATCCTTTCAAGAATCACCTTGCTCGGAGCTCTTCTTCTCTCGGTTGTTGCGCTCTTCCCGCTTCTGTTCCAGCTTATCACATCAGCTTGCGGTAAGCCGATGAACGTTTCACTTGGCGGTACTTCGATCATCATCCTTGTTGGTGTTGCGATTGAAACAGTTAAGCAGCTTGAGTCTCAGATGATGATGCGTCATTACAAGGGATTTCTTGACTAATCAAAAAGGAGTTAATTATGAAATTAATTCTTCTCGGCGCCCCGGGCGCAGGTAAGGGCACACAGGCAGAGGTTATCTGTAAGGCTCTCAATATTCCTGCGATTTCAACGGGCAATATAATCCGTGAAGCCCTCGCACAGGGCACGGAGATGGGCCTCAAGGCAAAGTCCTTCATGGATGCAGGTCAGCTTGTTCCCGATGATGTCGTTATCGGCATCATCAAGGAAAGACTTGCTAAGGACGACTGTGCAAACGGTTTTATCCTTGACGGTTTCCCGCGCACGATTCCTCAGGCGGAAGCACTCGACGCTATGGGCGTAATCATTGACAAAGTCATTGATATCGAGGTTCCGGATGAGAAAATCGCTGCCAGAATGTCGGGCAGACGTGTCTGCAAGGATTGCGGTTCCTCGTATCATCTGGAGTATAAGGCTCCGAAGGCCGAGGGTGTATGTGATGCTTGCGACGGTGAACTTATTCAGCGTAAGGACGACGCTCCCGAAACGGTTCTTGACAGACTTGCTGTTTATCACAAGCAGACAGAGCCGCTAAAAGATTACTATTCTAAGAAGGGAATTCTCAGAATAGTTGAAGGCCAGGAGGAGATCGCCGACACGTCGGCACTCACACTCAAGGCATTGGAGGATTAAGCATGATAGTGCTCAAAACGAACAGAGAGCTCGCTCTCATGAGAGAAGCTTGCATCATTTCGGCAGGAGCATTAAAGTTGGCAGGAGAGGCTGTCGAGCCGGGGGTTACCACGGCTGAGATAGACAAGATAGCCTATGATTATATCATCAAGTGCGGTGCAAAACCAAACTTCCTTAATTATAACGGCTATCCTGCCACCGCATGCATTTCCATAAACGACGAGGTTATTCATGGAATACCCAGCAAGAAGCGTGTTATCGAAGAGGGCGACATCGTAAGCATAGACTTGGGTGCGGTTCTCGAAGGCTTTAACGGTGACAATGCTGCTACTTTCGCGGCAGGAGCGATAAGCTCCGAAGCGAAGCGGCTGTGCGACACAACCAAGGAGAGCCTGTTTTTAGGCATTGAAAAGGCTGTCGCAGGCGGCAGAATCGGCGATATAGGCTATGCGGTACAGCATCATTGCGAGTCAAGGGGCTATTCCGTGGTTCGTGAATTTGTCGGACACGGAGTCGGTCACAAGCTCCATGAGGACCCCAGTGTTCCGAATTACGGAACCCCCGGAAGGGGAGTTCGCCTGTTGCCGGGAATGACGATCGCGATTGAACCGATGATCAACCTCGGTAAGGCAGACGTCAAAACGTTGCCGGACGGATGGACAGTAAAAACCCGTGACGGCAAGCTGTCGGCGCACTTCGAACACACGGTGGCAATTACACCGAGCGGTCCGAAGATACTCACTCTGCTTTAAGGAGGTGCAGTATATGTCAAAACAGGATATGCTTGAGCTTGAAGGTGTTGTTGTTGAGGCATTGCCGAACGCAATATTTCAGGTAGAGCTCGAAAACGGACACAAGATTTTAGCACATATTTCCGGTAAGCTCAGAATGAATTACATTCGTATCCTTCCCGGAGACAAGGTGACGGTCGAAGTTTCGCCATATGACCTCACCAAAGGAAGAATAACATGGCGATCAAAATAAGCTAAGGCTAATTTTTCAAGGAGGGCATTCAAATGAAAGTCAGACCTTCTGTAAAGAAAATTTGCGAGAAGTGCAAGATTATTAAGCGCAAGGGAAAAATCATGGTTATCTGTGAGAATCCTAAGCACAAACAGCGTCAGGGCTAATCCGACGCAAACCATTTATGGAGGTGCAACTGAGAAATGGCGCGTATATCAGGTGTTGACTTGCCGAGAGAGAAGAGAATTGAAATCGCTCTTACTTATATCTATGGCATCGGTCGTAAAACTGCCGGCGACATTATCGCAGCTACAGGCGTAGATCCCGACATCAGAGTTAAGGATCTGTCAGAAGACGATGTAGCAAAACTGCGTGAGTATATTGACCACAACGTTAAGGTTGAGGGTGATCTCCGCAGAGAGACCGCTTTTGATATCAAGAGACTTATCGAAATCGGTTGTTATCGTGGCGTACGCCACAGAAAGGGCCTTCCCGTTAGAGGACAGCGCTCAAAGACAAACGCACGTACACGCAAGGGTCCGAAGAAGACTATTGCTAACAAGAAGAAGTAATTAGGAGGGATAATATGGCACCTAAGGGTTCCGCTAAGAAGGGCACTGCGACACGCAGACGCCGTGAACGTAAGAACATTGAACGCGGCGCAGCTCATATCCAATCCACCTTCAACAATACTATCGTTACCATCAGTGATACACAGGGCAACGCAGTATCATGGGCAAGCGCTGGTGAGATGGGCTTCAGAGGTTCAAAGAAGTCAACTCCGTTCGCAGCTCAGACCGCTGCCGAGACTGCCGCTAAGATTGCTATCGAGCATGGTATGAAGACAGTTGAGGTTTACGTTAAGGGTCCGGGAGCAGGACGTGAAGCTGCAATCAGAGCATTGCAGACAGCAGGCTTGGAGGTAAGCCTTATCAAGGACGTTACTCCGATCCCGCACAACGGCTGCCGTCCGCCGAAGAGAAGACGTGTATAATTCAGAAGAAGGAGGATATTGATATGGCAAGAAATATGCAGCCTATTGCTAAGCGTTGCAAGGCTCTCGGCATTTCTCCGGCTGTTATGGGTTACAAGAATAAGGAAACTAATCGTAATCCTAAGGGTCAGATGAGAAGAAAGAAGTCCGAGTATGCTCTTCAGCTCAACGAGAAGCAGAAGGTTAAGTTCATATATGGTATGCTTGAAAAGCAGTTCTATTCATATTATGAAAAGGCTACGAAGATGCAGGGCAAAGCAGGTGAAAATCTCCTTGTTCTTTGCGAACGCCGTCTTGACAATGTTGTTTTCCGTCTCGGATTTGCAGCAACTCGTCGTCAGGCTCGTCAGCTCGTTGCTCACGGTCATTTCACCATCAACGGTAAGCGTGTAGACATTCCGTCATACATGGTTAAGCCGGGTGAGGTTATCTCCGTTTGCGAGAACAGCAGATCAAGCTCTGTATTCACAGAGCTTACAGGCGAGAAGGCACCGGTTGTTCTTCTTCCGAAGTGGCTTGAGAAGACAGATGATCCGTTTACCGGTAAGGTTGTTGCTATGCCGTCGCGTGACGATATAGACTACCCCGTTGAGGAGCATCTCATCGTCGAGCTTTATTCAAAATAATTAACCGTATACTTAATACAACAAGGAGGGTTTTGAATGATTGGCATAGAAAAACCAAGAATCGAAACAGCCGATGTTTTACCTGACGGTACTTACGGTAAATTTGTAGTAGAACCTTTGGAGAGAGGTTACGGCACAACTCTGGGCAACAGCCTCAGACGAGTTCTTCTTTCTTCATTGCCGGGCTACGCAATAACTTCCGTTAAGATTGACGGAATTCTTCACGAGTTCTCAACGATCCCGGGCGTCAAGGAAGACGTTACGGAAATCGTTCTTAACTTGAAGAGCGTAATCCTTAAAATTCACGGCGATGGTCCCAAGACCATGTACGTTGATGTTAAAGGTGAAGGTGAAATCACCGCAGGCTCCTTCAAGACAGATTCAGATGTTGAGATCCTTAATCCGGATCTTCACATTGCATCTCTTGACAGCGACGCTCATGTGGTAATGGAGTTGACATGTAACAACGGCCGTGGCTATGATTCTGCCGAGAGAAACAAGCAGTATCTTCAGCCGCCGATCGGCGTTATTGCAATCGACTCGATCTATTCACCGGTATTAAAGGTAAATTACACAGTCGAGAACACACGTGTCGGCCAGATAACCGACTATGATAAGCTGACACTTGAAGTGTGGACAAACGGTACAATTTCCGCTAAGGAAGCCGTTTCTCTAGGCGCCAAGATCCTCAACGAGCATCTCAGTCTTTTCGGAGATCTCTCTGATGAGGCTTTTGAAACCGAGATAATGGTTGAGAAGAGTAAGAATGGCAAGGAAAAAGTCTTGGAGATGACCATTGAGGAACTTGACCTGTCTGTGCGCTCTTTTAACTGCTTGAAGAGAGCAGGAATCAATACAGTGGAGGACTTGATCGGTAAGTCCGAGGACGATATGATGAAGGTTCGTAACCTTGGCAGAAAGTCGCTTGATGAGGTTGTTGCAAAGCTTGCTTCCCTCGGATACGATCTTCGCAGGGATGACGACTGATTGTCAAAGCTGTAATTAAATCAAACAACACACTAACGGTAAAGGAGTGACTTTTAATGCCAGGAGCCAGAAAGCTTGGAAGAGCAAGTGACCATCGCAAGTCAATGCTCAGAGGCATGGTAACATACCTTTTAGAGAACGGCAGAATAGAGACCACCGTTACGAGAGCAAAGGAAGTTCGTGCAATGGCTGAGAAAATGATTACCATTGCTAAGGATAACACACTTCATTCAAGAAGACAGGTTTTAGCATACGTTACCAAAGAGGACGTTGTTAAGAAGCTTTTTGATGAAATTGCTCCGAAATACAAGGACGTAAACGGCGGTTATTGCCGCATTATTAAGACAGGCGCCCGCCGTGGTGATGCAGCGGAAATGTGCATCATCGAGCTGGTTGACACCGAGTCGAAATAATCAGGTATAAATCCGTATAAATCAACGGCAGACACGAAAGTGCCTGCCGTTTTTTTGTGTTAAGAAATATACGGACATAATTCAAATTTTAGTTGATAACGGTAAAAAATCATGTATAATGATTATAGATAAAAATTCGGAAAGGAAAATATTATGAAAAAGATAATTGCTGCTATAATTGCTCTAGTTGTCGTATTTGCCGTTGCTTTGGGTGCGGAGAGCAGCTTTTCAAAAGAAAAAATTGATTTTGTCGGCGAAGCAGAAAATATTGAATACTATTTTGAAAAAATGTATCTTTATAATACAATGCAAGATGAATTTAATGCAACGGCAAACCTGTTGGACATAAACACTCGGGTTGTTGCGCTTAATGAAAATGAAAAAATTCAATTTAAGCTGCCTCACAAGCCGCTTAGAATTTATGAATTGGCGGCAAATGAAAAGGGAGATAGAATCAAAGTTGATTACGATAAGGCGAGCAGGTTATATACACTTTCCGATTTGCAGTCAAGTGAAGTAAGCGAATACAACATCGTTGCCGATTACGGCTTGATAAAAAATATTTACTGCTTCAGGATTTACAACAAAACATTTATTGAGAAGAATAAAACACAAAAGACTGCCGCAGAACTTGTAAAAAGTGCGTATGACATATCCGAAAGCAATGAAAAAATAATTGTAAAAACGAACGGAACAAATTATCAAGACGACACTGTGATTTTTGAAATATTCATAAAAAATAATGAGAATAAATCGATAAGCTGTTCGTCATTTAAACTTGAAAAAAAGATAGGCGATAATTGGTATTCGGTCGATGAAAATGATCTTTCTTACAATGCGGAGGTTTATGAAAAACTTAAGCAGGAATCAGAAGGCACAGTCAAAACGGATGAAAGTAAAACAATCAGAATTCCGATGAGCTTTTGTGTGCTTTTTGATTTAGAATCGCTCGACGGCGTGTCAAGCGGCACTTACAGAATTACAGTCCCTTTTACCTGCGAAAATAAGATCGATTACTCAATTTCAAATACGTTCACTGTCGGATATGTTGGCTGAAAGGGACCGTCGGAATGAAAAAGACAAGTAAAAAAGCGTACGTCGGAATTGTTTGCATTTGTGCGTTGGTCGCTGCGCTTGTGTTCGGAGGAAAAGCAATTATAATTCGATATGCCGCAAAGAATTCCTCGCTCGACGGACTGCAAGCCGCCGAAAAATTTGACGGAAGATATTACGACAAAGAAAACAATTTATATCTCGACTTTTCCGAAAAAGACGAAGAATTTTTAATGACCGACGGTTCAACGGTCTATCATGTTTCTTTCAGACGCGGAGGATTCAGCGGAGATTTGTTCGTAATGTTTTCCGATGAAAGCGGAGAGAACGAAGCCTTTACGGGCAGCGCAAAAATTGATAAAGACGGCGCTGTTATCAAGATAGAATGTGACTCAAAGAAATATAATAAATTGAATTTTACAAAAGAAAAAGCTGCGCTTTGTGATGAAGTGCAGCCTTTCTATTTATCTTTTTTCCTTAACATATATTGCAATGGCGGTCATGTCGTCACGCTGCTTTCCGAGCTTGCGTTCGCATGCCGAGTTGACAATGAATTCGGCCAGCTCACGGGGAGAATGCTTTGTATCCCAAAGCTTCATTTCCTGCTGAATCCAACCGTTGCAGTCGCCGAGCACCCCGTCGGAAATCATCAGGATTATATCGCCGTCCTCGGGTTTGGCTGTTGCCTTGGAAAATTCAATTTCACGCAAAATTCCTATCGGCAGCGAGGCCTGCTCAAGAGATGCGACGCTGTCCTTATGGCGGATAAAGGTAGCTGCC
>HF999647.1:138126-182792 GCA_000434055.1 Ruminococcus sp. CAG:488
GGTAGCTGCCGCACCGGCTTTCATAAAATCCGTTCTGCCCGTGTAAAGGTCAATGCAAACAACATCGAGAGTGGCAAGCGATTCATCCGAGCTTTTTACAAGCAGCGCCGAATTCGCAATCGGCAGGGCGCAGTCAAAGCTCAGTCCGGATTTTATTAGCTTTGAAAAAAGCTCCGCCGCCATTGCCGAATCGACCGCCGCACGGCTGCCCGTTCCCATGCCGTCGCTGAGCACTGTTATATGCCTCCCGTTTTCGTCCCGAAAGCTCCTGTAATAGTCGCCGCAGACCTTTATATCATCGGCGGAGCGGCTGAATGCGCCGACCTCAACATCATAAATTATTTCCTGCTTGAATTTCATCACACATTCATCGTTGCCTGTGTCGATATCGGGAATATCAAGTACCGTTCCCGTTGCCATAGAGAGCGCATCGGTGAATTGAGTTATATTAAAATTATCTCTCGGCGTCGAGACCTTAAGATTGACGCTTATTCTCCCGAATTTATCAAGATAGCTTTCACAGCCTATGACGTTAAGACCCGATTCCTTTGCTTCCTCGCCGCAGATGTCGGAAATCTCCGTATTAAGATTCAAATCCTCGTCAAATTCGCAGGCGATATCATGCAGAATATCCGCCATGCTCTTAAACTGGTCGGACATAAGGCCCTGCATTTGCTCAACCTTGCCCTGCGCGCCGAGCGACGCAACATAGCTCATGTATCGCATGGAAATTTTTTCTTTCATTTCTTCAAAGCAGTAACACGCTTCGGGAAAATTTTTTGGAAAGTGCATTTCGCCGAGAGTTGCACGGTCGGTCAAAGCTCTTGAGATTTTGTCGATCGTCTCGTCGTTCGGGCAGCGCACTTCCTCACGGCAGCTCTTTTTTAAATCACAGTTGTCGCAAACTTTGTTCCACGCCGACTTGACGGCAAGCCGCAGTTCTTTTTCGTGCTGAGGGGCGAGAGTTCTCTGAACGGTGTCAACGCAATCCGAAAGCTCGGTTATCGCTTCGGAAGCTTCGGTCAGTCGTCGTGTCAGCACACGGCTGTTGTTGCTTTTTATGTAAACGGGAACGGGTAAATTTACTTTTTCGCTGAGTAATGAAAAAAATCTGTCGGGCAAAAGCAAAAATATTGCGGCGGCAACAAGAGCCTCAACAATTGCAAGATATGCCTTGAGCGATGAGTCAATCAGCGCACAAACGGCAGTACAGCCGACAAAGCCGAGAGCGGCAAAATATTTGTTTTTGCGTGAAAGCTCGCCGCATAAAAGTCCCGACAGCGCATAGCCTGCACCGAGGAAAGAAACCTGACCGCTGAGCCCGACACATATTCCGACGCAAACGCCGGCAAGGGTTCCTCCGTTTCCGTTTTTCAGTCTGCCGAGCAGAAGAATGACAAAAGAAAAGATAACGCCTACAAAGGAAAAATTCAGCACGGTGTATTTGTAAAACGGCATCAGTAAAAAGCCTGCCGATAAAAGAGTGATCATAAATTCCTTCGTCGTGAAGCGTGAAAAATCCTTCTCGCCGAAAACAAGTAAATTGCCTTGTACGAAAATGTAGGTGCCGACGCAGCAAAGCATGGATTCGTATATAATCGTAACAAAGGTTTCAAGCTCAAAGCCTGTAGCAAACATTATTGCTCCGCTGATGATGAGCATACTGAGAAATGAATTTATATAAGGCGTGATTTTCATCAGCTCCGAGCCGAAATACCGTGCGCAGATCTCGTTGATCATACAGCAAAAAAGGGCGACGGCGAGATATTTCACCGTGTCGGTCGCATCAAAAAAAACAAAAGAACCGATTACTGTTCCTGCTGTTGCGGCGATGCATTGCATACCCGAGAGCGAAGCAATGAGCGATATTGAAAAAGGCGATACCGTTCCCGTAACAAAAGGATTCATCAGCAAAAATCCGAAAATAAATGCCAGTACCGTTTTCATAACGGGTTTGAATTGCAGCTTAGGCTGTTTCTCGTCCTCTTTTACCGTAATGAATTTTTTAACTCTTGTTTTCAACATAATTCTTATCTCCCTGCTACTCAATGGTTATCTATATTTTATAACTCGCCTAAGGAAAAACAGGTCGAAAGAAAAAGGGGCATTAGAGGAACATTTGAGGAAGTTTGAAAATAAACGCCGTTTTGTCTTGTTTTTTGTCCCTGATATATGTTAATATATATATGTTTATATTTTCAGAATAGAGGATTATTATGGATAATGAAAAACGCACCGAACGCGACGATCTTATAATAGGAAGAAATGCCGTTTCCGAAGCCCTCAAAAGCGGCAGAGCGATTGATACTTTGCTTGTGGCAAAGGGCGAGCGTAACGGCTCAATAGGACAGATTCTCGCAAAATGCCGTGATCTTGGAGTCGTCATCAAAGAGGTTGACAGAAAAAAGCTTGATATGATGTGCAATTCTTCAACTCATCAGGGTGTTGCTGCTTATGCCGCCTCGCATGAATATGCAAGCATGGAGGATGTTTTTGCGCTTGCAGAGGAGAGAGGCGAAAAGCCATTTATAATTATTTGCGACGAGCTTGAGGATCCGCATAATCTCGGAGCAATCCTCAGAACGGCGGAGGCGACGGGCGTTCACGGAGTTATCATTCCAAAAAGGCGAAACGCTTCCCTGAGCTATGTTGTCGGAAAAGCGTCGGCCGGAGCGGTAGAATATGTCCCTGTTGTCAGGGTTGCAAATCTTGCCCAGACTATGGATGAGTTGAAGGAAAGAGGAATTTGGTTCTACGGCGCAGACATGGACGGAGAGAACTGGTGCGGCGTTGATTATGACGGCGGAGTCGGACTTGTTATCGGTTCGGAGGGAAAGGGCATCAGCCGACTTGTTAAAGAGAAATGCGATTTCATTGTGTCTATGCCGATGAAAGGAAAAATAAATTCACTCAATGCCTCCGTTGCGGCAGGTGTACTCATGTATGAGGTCGCAAGGCAGAGGTCGGGAATCAAAGCTAAGGGGTGAGATCCTTGTCAGATTTAACAAACGAACAGCTCATGGAGCTGATTGAAGAAATAAAAAAGAAAAACGGCGGAGAAACCGATGCGAAAAACTGGTCGCATGAGGATATCGAGCGTTTGCTTGAGCTGACCGACAGAGGAAAGCAACTTGAAGAGCTTGACCGAGAGAGAGACGGAGTCCCCGAGGAGCAGTCCGCCTCGAACGAAGATTTCTCTGAATCCGAAGCAGAACCGAACGTAGAAGAAACAGAAGAACCCGACGAGGTTCAGACGAAGGATGCAGAAGAAGCGGAAATCGTAATTGAAGGGCAGACCGGTCAAAGCGTTGACGGTGAGATTGATGACGATGAATTTGAAGCCGAAAGCCTGGAAAATGCCGTTAAGTTTTTGTCGGGCGAGATGAAGACGGAAAAGGAAGAAAACATAAAGCCTTTTGATATTTCCGAAGAGCACGAAAACACAGACGGTGATGACAGGCTGAAATCAATAATGACGGATGTTGCGCCTCTCAAAGAAGAAAAGGCCGTAGCGTCGGCGAAGAAAAGCCTGTCCGAATTCGCAAAAAAAATAAAAATTTCCGGCAAAAAAATCTTTGAGTCATTCAAAAACAAATCGGAGAAAAAGGAAGAAACAAGCGACGAAGTTTTTGATGATGAGCTTGAGGAAAAAGAGGAGGAAGATGTTGAAAGTATTTCTTTCCCCGAGGACGAAAAAACAAGGCAGATTCCCACCCTTGAAGCGACAAGAGAGGTCTATATCGAAAAGCCGGGCTTTGTTATAAAGAAAGGTGAGGCGCAGGAGGATCTTGAGGGCGCACCTATAATCATGTCGGCGGACGATGCGCTTGAGGACGAAAAGGCAGCGGAGGGAGAACAAACTCCCGCCGGTGATTTTCAAAATAAGATTCGTGATGCCGAGCTTGGCGGACAGATGGTTTTCAGCGGAATGGACACGGAGGATGAAGCGCCGAACCGAATCGACGAGAGCGAAGCAGAGAAAGAGCTTTTTGAAAAGAGAAAAGAAAAAATCAGCAAGTTTTCATTGCTTGAAAAGGATGAAAACGGAGATCCTTACGGGCTTGATCCGGAGAGCAGTAAAATAGGAGAGCTGTTTGCCTCGAACGAGGAAAGGCCGAGAAGAAAAGAATCGGAAAGCTTTGTGGGAATCGAATATTCGCAGACGAAGGATTCACGCAGAGTAATAAGATATCTTAACACGCAAAAGAAAAAATCTCTGAATAAAATTGTCGGGCTCGGAGTGGTTCTCGGCTTGACTGTTTTTGTCAGCATTTTTTCTGCATCGGCAACTACGATTGCGGGCGACAGAATTCTTACCATCTTTTCAAACTTTGTTTTACTTTGCGCCGGACTTGTTGTTGCAAATCAATCTATAGTCGGCAGTTTTGAAATGCTCAGGCGAAAAAAAATAAATATTAACACGATGATTTCCATATCGGCGATAATTTGTTTCTTTCAAAGTTTGTTGATGCTGATTTTTTATTTTGCCGACAAAAATACTGTCAGCGTTTTTTCGGGCGCAGGTCTGGTACTTCTCTTGACGGGTGAGATAAACAATTATATTGTTCATTCGCGAACGGTTGACGCAATGGAAATGTGCACGGGTGACAATAAGGACAAGCTGTACAGTATCGAAGGGATTTCCGACGATAAAGATGCGGTTGAGCTTGCAAAGAACGTTAAGAACACGAGCCCGAGAATTCGTTTTTCCTGCAAGACCAAATTTCCGGCGCACCTCATTGAGCTTTGTATGAGCGAAACCTCGGCAGATAAAATGACAAGATTTTTGCTTCCGCTTACCGCGCTTCTGGCGCTGATAAATCTTGCAATTGCATGGGCGGTCAAAAGAGATTTTGCGACGGGCTTTGCTGCGTTCTCAATAACGTTTGCTATGTGTGTTCCTGCTTATGCTCCGCTGCTTTACGAGCTGCCGCTCAGCCGTGCAAACAAAAAGTTCAACAAGGAGGGCGGAATGATTTCCTGTCAGGATGCCGTTAACGAGCTTTGCAGAACGAATGTTGTTATTATCGACAGTAAAGATCTCTTTGACCAAAAGGCCTGCTCGATGCACGGCTTCAAGGATTTTAAAAATGTACGCCTTGACGATGCGATGCTTTATGCCGCAGCAATGGTTATCCGCTCGGGCGGACCGCTTATGGGTGTGTTTGATCAGGTGGTTGTAAACAGACGTGATCTTCTCCCTGCCGTCAAGAGCTTCAGCTATGAAGAAAAGCAAGGTATTTCGGGCTGGATCTTCGGTCAGAAGGTCGTTCTCGGAAACCGTTTGATGATGGTGAACCATAACATACAGATTCCCGAAACGGTTGACGAGGATAAGTATCTTATAGCAGGTCACGAGGTTTTGTATCTCGGCATAGCACATAAGCTTGCGGCGATGATGGTTGTCGACTATGCTCCGAATGAACAGATTCGCCCATATCTTTTAAAGCTTCGGGACAGCGGAGTAAGTATTCTTGTCCGCAACTGTGATCCGAACGTCAATGAGGCGATGATTTCAAGCTGCTTTGACATGAGATTGAACAACATTAAAATTCTTAACTCATCATCGGGCAGAATTTTCAAAAAATATAAATCAAGACCCAAGCTTTCGGCAAGAGCCGTTGCAATCCATGACGGCACGCCGTACACTTTTATGAAAAGCCTTTGCCTCGCTTCAACGCTGAGGCAAATGTTCAAGGTTTCGGGTCTGCTGACAATGCTCGGAATTCTGATGGGCTTTGTCATTGTGCTGATACTTTCGGCGATGAATGTCATATGTGATTTGCCGCAGATTTTTGTTCTGCTGATGCAAATTCTTGTGACCTTCGGATTTATCGGAATCGTCAATGTTGTCAGCATCGGAAATTCATCAAAATAATTCCCAAAGGGCTGACGCATTTAGCGCTTTCTGCATCTAAATGCGTCAGTTCGTTTTCTTGAAACCGGCTTATACAAATGTGTAAAGTTATATATGATTTGAAAGGAGATTTTTTAATGATAAAATTCGGAGTTATAGGCTCGGGCTGGATTGCCGAGGAGTTTGTTAAAGGAGCGAAGCTCGTTGACGGGTTCGTATTCTCGGCGATGTATTCCCGCACATATGAAAAAGGAAAAGCGTTTGCCGAAAAATTCGGAGGAGCTCCGGTTTATACGGACTTGAATGAATTTGCGAAAAGCAATGTTGATGCCGTCTATATTGCAAGTCCGAATTCACTTCATTATTCCCAGAGCAAACTGATGCTTGAAAACGGAAAGCATGTGCTTTGCGAAAAGCCGATTACAATAACGCCGGAAGAATTTACAGAATTATGTGAGCTTGCCGAGAGAAAAAATTTAGTTTACACGGAAGCAATAATGATGCTGCATCTTTCGCAAAGAAAAATTATAAAAAAGAAGCTTGAATCACTCGGAAAAATTTCAACGGCTCATTTTGATTTCTCTCAGCTTTCTTCGAAATATCCCGCATTGCTTCGCGGAGAAAACCCGAACATTTTCAACCCTGAAATGAAAACAGGATGTCTGCGTGATCTCGGAATTTACTGCTTTTATCCGGCGATTGATTTTTTCGGCGAGCCGGAAAAAATTATTTCTTCGGCAGGATTCCTTTCAACCGGAGCGGACGGATACGGCACGGCAATTCTTGACTATGCCGATAAACAAGTTACGTTGACCTATTCAAAAATCGGTCAGGATTATCTGGGTTCTCAAATAATCGGCGACAAAGGCACGATGACTTTCGGCTCGATTTCCAAGCTGACCGACGTGGAAATCTGTTATAGTGACGGCGCGAAAGAAAAGCTTGTCGGCGAAGTGGAAAAGCATGTATTGATGAGCGAGGAAGCAAAGGATTTTTATGATTATATTTGCGGCAGCAACAGTGATTTGAAAAAAATAAATGCTGAAATTTTATCTGTTCTGAGAGCAATGAATACAGTTATAATTCATTGTAATATAATTTAAAAAATGATTAACAATCGAACAAATTTCATATAACTATTTTTGCACTTTTTGATAAAAAAATCATTGACTAATCGTTTGGAATATGTTAAAGTAATATATATGTAATAGTGCGCCAATGGGACAAGTGCCCCCTTTTGTACAAAAACACAAGATGTTGTATTTTGTCGATTGTTGGCCACAAGGCAAAAAGTATCAGCGGATTTTACATTGATGGAGAGTGTCGCATATGGCTGAAAACAAAAAGAAAACCGGATCCGGCAGAACGCTCAGAACGCTTGAGCTTAGGTACAGACCGGTCTTTGACATTCACTTGAATATGGCGATAGATTATGAAATCTCAATGCTTATCAATGATAAGGTTATGGGAGTCATGCTACCGAAGCTTTTTGTCCCGATAGCGGAAAAGTCAAACCAGATCGTTCAGCTTAATCTTTGGGAGGTTGAAGAAGCCTGCGAAGCGATTAAGCGCTGCGAGGAACGTGAGGCCGACCTGAACTCTATAATTGTTCAGATTTCGGTCAAGAGCTTCGCAAAGAAAAATTTTGTTGCTCAGGTCAAGAAAATTCTTGACAAGCACGGAATTTCTCCCGACAGGTTTTGCTTTGATATAAATGAAAGCATTCTTGAAGCGGTTAAGGATCAGGTAATGGAAAACATCATGGCATTCAGAGAGATGGGTCTGAAGGTTTCCGTTAACGATTTCGGTCTTGAATATACATCTCTTACTCATCTTGCTCATTACGACGTCGATTATATCGGGCTTCACAAAAGCTTGCTTGACGGGATAATGACAAGCGAAAGGGTTCAGAACACGGTGCAGGGAATCATTGATTTCTGCAAAAAGATAGACACGCAGGTCAGGGTCGACGGAATAGAGTCCAAGGAAATGTTTGATCTTCTCAACAAGATGGGAGCGGATCAATTCACCGGATCTTATTTCGGCGAGGCGATGAAAGAAAAACAAATCAACTAAGGAGTGATCGGCTTTGGCAAAGAAAGATAAGAAAAATCCGCTTCCCGGCGACGGAGCAACTCCCGAGCAGGACCGCATGAGCCGATACGGAGTCAGAAGAGAGTCCAAAAAGGTCAAGAAAAGAGAAGCAGTTATTCGTATTCTTCTCATAATTCTTGTTCTCCTTTTGATTTTTCTTTCTGTTATGTTCGGATGCTCCTCATACATAAACGAGAGAAGAGAATATGACGACATAATTAAAAATGCCATGCTTGATGAAGTTCCGGAGATCAACAGCTTTGATGATTTAAAAAGAGTTGTTGATAAAATGGACAGAGAGACCCAGGCAGTCAGCACGGCAATCAATACGCTTGAGCTTACTCCCGGACAGATCAGCTTCATCAAGGCAAAGCTTACTCAGATCAGGGACGATATCAACAAGATCCTTGATGCGGATATTGATGATATCGGCGGAGCAACAACTACCGCAAAAGAGGTTACCAGTATTCGAGAGGTAACAAGCGTCAGAATTCAGACGCTTCAGCGTATTCAGCAAATTACAAGAGTTATTGAACAGCGTGTCGAGCGCATAGAGACAGTTATTAAGACTATTGAAAAAGAAGTTACAAGCGTCAGACCTGTTGAGATCACAAGATACAGCGATATCACCCGTTTCAGCGACATTACAAGATACAGCGACGTTACACGTTTCAGCGATGTAACGAGATACAGCGACGTTACACGCTATAACGATGTAACAAGATACAATGATGTGACTCGTTACAGCGACGTTACAAGATACAGTGACATAACAAGATATAGTGACATAACACGTTATAACGATGTAACAAGATACAATGATGTTACCCGCTACAGCGACATAACCCGTTACAGCGATATAACAAGGTACAGTGATGTTACACGTTACAGTGACATTACAAGATACAGCGATGTTACACGTTATGTTGAGGTTCCGAGCTATTCGGTTGTAACCAGTGTCAGCGAGGTTACAAGCATTCGCGAGGTCGAGGTAATTAAAGAAGTTGTCAAAGAGGTTATCAAGGAAGTTGAAGTTATCAAGGAGATCATTAAGGAGATCGAGGTTACAACGATTGTTCCCGTGACGAGCATCAGCGAAGTAACGAGTATCCGTGAGATCGTTGAAAACAAGACGAGCGTAACCGATACAGGTGACTTTACAGCGATAATCAATAAGTCGGAGCCGACAAGAGGACTTCTCCTTTCCGAATCCGGAGATTTCTCCGATATGAAGGCAGTGCTCAGCGGCGCAAGTGTAAACGATATGGGCGACTGCACATACACATGGCTTCCGTCGGCGGCAGAGCTTGACAGTATTGACGGTTCTCATAACCGTTCAAACGGCAAGGAATTCTTTGCATACACATTCTATGCTAAGAATGTGGGAGATGTTGATGTCAGCTACACCGCAAACCTTCAGATTGAATCTGTAAATCTCGGTGCCGATGAGGCGGTCAGAGTTATGGTAATCAAAGACGGCGGAACACCCACTATTTACGCTAAGCCGAAAAAGGGAACGACCGACGTATTTGACACCAATGATAAATATAATAAGGACGACAAACTGTTTATAAATGATTCAACAGTCATGCAGGATAAGAACGTCCTTACAAAGGCCGGCAGCTATCATAAATATACGATAGTAATGTGGCTTGAAGGCTGGGATCCTGATTGTGTCAATGACATTTTGGGCGGAAGCATTAAGCTCTCGATGAAATTTGATTATGATTATGTATAAGCTTACGTGACGGGAAGCCTACACATATAAGATTAATTTCATCGAACTAATGCAAAGCTCCGGATATCAAAGACAATTCGGATAAAAATTATGCGTTTGGCGGCGCGTTAACGGTCGCCAAGGCATGAAATCTTTATGGAGGTAAAGATAATGAAAAAGACATTCAAAAAGCGCGCATTCATTTCTGCCATTGCAATGCTTATCGTATCTGCTATCGTTCTTACGTCAGCTACATATGCATGGTTCTCAATGGCAAAAAGAGTTGAAGTCGAGTCCATGGAATTGAACGTCACATCACCTGAAGGTATTCAGATTTCTGCAAATACCTCTGCTTTCACAACAAAGCTTACAGCTGATGAGATTTCCGGCACCACAACAACACGTTTCTCGGCATATGAAGGAAATATGAACAATATTCCCGGTACTCTTAAGCCGTCATCGTCAGTTTTTGCAACCAACGGAAACCTTCCGAAATTCTTCGACGGATCAATCAATGATTCAGGCAAAATGGACATCTACGCAAGATCCGATGTCGACAGCGGATTTGTTGCATTTGACCTTTTCGTAAAGGTTAAGGCAGAAACAGTTGTTAAGTTCGGTTCAACGAAGATAACATGCGAAGGCAACCCTGAGCTTCCCACAGCTATGCGTGTAGCACTTGTAAACTGCGGCACAGTAGCTGAAAAGGCAGACGCTGCTGCTATCCAGAGCGTTCTTCCGGGTACAGACAAAACTAAGAAGGTTGTTTATGAAGTTGACGCCGCTAACCACACTGCAGCTGCTTCAGCTCTCGGTGCAGGCGGAATCATGACAACAAGCCCGCTCAAAGCAGCAGGTCTTAATATCGGCACAAATGCGACATACAACAACATTGTTACAAATGTAACTTACATAAGCCCGCTCGAGGCTACACTCGCAACATCTTCCTCACAGGCAAGAGTTACTGTTGCAGCAGGTATCACGCGTGTAAGAGTTTACATGTGGATGGAAGGTAATGATGTTGACTGTGCAAACGATGTTGCAGGCGCAACTCTTAACTTCAATCTTGTTCTTGAAATAGACTAATTTGTATATTTTCGGAACATTCGGATCGTTGATTCGAGTTTAACCCGTCACTTTGGGAGGGTGACACCGCTAACCCGGTGTCACCCGTGATCCTAAGCTAAAAGGGCGATTTGTCAACACAGACGGCTGTGATGACAAATGACCTTTTTAGGAAAAAAATACAGGAGTGAATGTTGTAAATGAATGAAAAAGGGAAAAGCATTTGGGGCGTTATTTCCGACATATTGCTGATTATTATAATTATAATTGCGATTATTATAACGGTTATGACGTTTACCTCAAAAAATTCGGATATGGGCATTGGAAATGTTCTCGGATATACGCCGTTTGCCGTTCAGTCCGATTCAATGGATTCCGGCGAACCGTCGGGCTTCGGAACCGGCGATCTGATAATCTCCAAGGAGGTTAAAGATCCCGAAACACTTCAGGTAGGCGATGTTATTACTTACACCACTATTATTGAGGGTGAAAAGGCAGGCAAAAAAATCAGAGGCTATAATACGCATAGAATTACCGATATACTGAAGTCCGGAGACGGCTCGGTTTATGCGTTTGTTACAGCCGGTGATGCCGTAGGAATGGAGGATACCGTAAACGTTCTTCCTGACGAGGTTATTGCCAAGCAGGTTAACTCGGGTATAGACAAAGAAACGGGAAAAAAGCTCACGGGAATGAAGATTGCTAATTTCGGTTCAGCGCTCAGTTTCCTTCAAAGCAGAACTGGCTTTATGATTTGCATCATAATTCCGCTCGCCCTGTTCTTTATTTGGCAGATTTATAAGTTGATTTCCATGTTTATGACTGCCAAGGCAGAAAGCCTTAATGAAGAGTCAAAGCAGAGGGTAATTGATGAATATCTGGCTCAGCAAAAGAAAGAAAACTCCCAAAATAAAGAAGAAAAATAACATTCAACTCATACCAATATAAAACTTAAAAACAGAGGGTGACCGAAATGACAATCACAAAGTTCCTTGCAGAATTTTTAAACCAGTTTTTCGTAAAAGGTGTTTGGGGTATATTTAAAGGTATCGGCTTGGGTATTGCCAATATTTTCAATATTCCGCAGTACATAAAAATCTTTAAAGCCTGGGCAGGAAAGTTTACTATCGTCGATTGGCTCCTTGCAATCGTTGCCGTTATCGCAACAGTAGCGGTGCTTGCAGCTATAGTAATTCTTGTTGTTGTGCTTATTAAAAAGTATGTAAGAGTACGAAAGACTCTCGTTGACCAGGAAGAGCTTCTCATGGAAGTCGGTAACCTTAATCGTGAGGTTATTAAGCTCAACAACGAGAAAGAGAGAATTCTTGCCATGAAGGTTTCGCAGCTCGGTCTTAACCCCGGTGAAAGCCCGTATGACGAGAATGGCGAGGAGACAAAGGAAGAAAAGAAAGACGGTGAGGTTGATAAAACAGCCGACGATTACAGCCGTTTCTACAAGTGTACTCAGGTTGACCTCGAAATGGAGAACTATGTTGCTCCCGATTTTGATAATGAAATCACACTTCCGGAAATCTGCGAAAGGTTCCGCAACTTTGCTTGCTCACGTCTCGGTCTTTTTTATGAGATCAAGATCATCAGATTGTTCCTTTCCGCGTTTGCTTCAACAAGACTTATAATTCTTCAGGGTATTTCAGGTACCGGTAAAACATCTCTTGCTTATGCATGGGGTAAATTCCTTAAGAACCCTGTTACAATTGCTTCGGTTCAGCCTTCATGGCGTGACCGTACCGAGATTTTCGGATACTTCAACGAATTCACAAAGCGTTTTAATGAGACGGAAGTTCTCAAAAAGATGTATGAGGCTACATTCAAAGAGGAAATATTCATTACCGTTCTTGACGAAATGAACATTGCCCGTGTTGAGTATTATTTCGCTGAGCTTCTTTCAATTCTTGAAATGCCGTCAAGAGATGAGTGGGTTGTTTCCCTTGTTCCGAGCGTATGGCCGACCGATCCGAAGCATGTTATCGACGGTAAGCTCAAGCTCCCCGAGAACATGTGGTATATCGGTACAATCAATAACGATGACTCGACATTTGCTGTTTCCGATAAGGTTTACGACCGTGCTATTCCAATCGACCTTAACAGTAAGGGTAAGTTCTTTGAGGCTCCGTACACAGAGGAGCTCAACCTCAGCTATAAGCACCTTGAGGGCATGTTCCTTGAGTGCCAGACCAAGTATAAAGTTTCCGACGAGAACCTTAAGAAGATTGAGGAGCTTGACGACTATGTTATCGAGCATTTCCGTCTTGCTTTCGGTAACCGTATTGTTAAACAGCTCAAGGAATTCGTTCCTGCATATGTCGGCTGCGGTGGAACGGAAATTGACGGTATTGACTTTGTTCTTGCCAAGAAGGTTTTCCGTAAGTTTGAAAGCTTGAACCTTTCATTCATCCGCGATGAAATCGACGGACTCGTTACATATCTTAACAAGCACTTCGGCAAAGCAAACATGAACGAGTGTAAAGAGTATCTCCAGCTCCTTAAGAGACTTATGTAATCCCGAAACCGTTATTATAACTTTTGTCAAAGGGGACATACTTAATGAACAAATCGTATCTTGAATTATATCTTGAATACAAGGATTATCTCGCGTCGGCAACTTCCGATAACGAGTTTTACAGCGAAATGGATACTGCCATAAACAGCGGTACGAACAGCTATTCCTTGTTTAACAGATATTTTGATAAGAAGATCGACCTTAAGTGGGTTGAGGAGATCGAAGCGTGCATCATTCCCCTTGACAATATTATCCGTGTTCCGAGAAAGTTTATCGTTCAGGAGGAAGAAATCGTTCCTATTGAACGTGCCAGAAAAATCACGAACGAATCTATCCGTCACCTTGCTCAGCATACAAATATGATTGCCAAGGTTGAAGGCGATGATGTTACACCTAACCAGATTCTCAACGTTTTCCGTGAGGAAAGCTACGAGGTTTATGAAAACAGATTTGTTTTCACTCTTATGCAGAACCTCGTCAGATTTATTGATGTAAGATATAATGTTCTTTTCAATATTTCCGACGATGATAATATGGCGTCCCTTAAAATGGAAAGTGATTTTACAAGAGGACGTGAAAAGATTCAGTATAAGCTTGAAGTCTCGGCTCAGTCTGCCGGCAGCGAAATTGAAGGCGAAGCGGGTCCTGAAGGAGAGAACGCCACTGCTTTCCAGCGCATTGAAAGAGTAAAGAGAATTATTAACGAATATGCTAATTCTTCATTTATGAAGGAACTCAGGAACTGCGTTCCCGTAAGACCGCCTATCATGAGAACAAATGCTATTCAGAAAAACCCGAATTTCAGAGCTTGTCTGAAATTGTGGCAGTTTATTCAGTCCTACAACGAGTTGGGTTATGAAATAACCGTCAAAGAATCAAATGATATGGTCAGCGCAGAGTATATGAACGAACTCAATCGCATGACAGCGTTGAACTATATGATGCTCAAGGCGAACACCCTCTCTGAGGATTCCGTCGGAAAGCAGAAAAAGCGTAAGCTTAAGCCAAAACTCCTCAAGAGACTGGCAGAAGAGCTTGTTATGGACTATGACATGGAGGAAGTTGAAATCCAGCGTGTCTTTGTTGATGAGGTCAAGCGTGTCAGCCGCAAGAAAATTGAGGGTGAAAAGAAAATTCAGGAGGCTATTCAGCGTGCGTTGGATGCGGAAAATGCGCGTAAGAAGGCCATTGAAGATAAGATCAAGGCGAAAATTGCTCATGAAAAAGAGATGGAACGCCGCCGCATAGCAAGGGAAAAAGAGAGGGCAAGGAAAGAAAAAGAAAAAGAGAGACAGAGAATCAAGAGAGAGAAAGAACGCGAGAAGGCTCGTATCGCCAAAGAGAAAGCTCTCGCAAAAGAGAAGGCAAGAAAAGAAAAAGAAAGAGCGGCAAGACTCAAAGCGCAGGAAGAAGCTCGTATTGCAAAAGAGAAGCAGCGTGAGGAAATGCGCATAGCAAGAGAGAAAGCCGCAAAGCTTGCTAAGATAGAGAAAGAAAAAGCAGCAAAAGCAAAGGCTAAAGAGAGGGAGCGCAAGGCAAAAGAGCTTGCCGCTCAGAAGGCCAAGGAAAAGGCTGCCGCAGCCAAACAGAGAGAAAAAGCAGCAATTGCAAAAGCCAGAGCAGCACAGGCAGAAAAAGAGCGTCTTGCAAAAGAAAAAGCAAAACAGAAAGCTGCCGCAGCAAAGGCCGCACAGGCAGAAAAAGAACGTTTAGCGAAGGAAAAGGCAAAGGAAAAAGAACGTCTCGCCAAGGAAAAAGCTAAGCAGAAAGAGGCTGCAGCAAAGGCTGCTCAAGCAGAAAAAGATCGCATAGCTAAAGAAAAGGTTAAGCAGAAAGAAGCTGCAGCAAAAGCAGCTCGTGCAGAGAAAGAGAGATTAGCAAAGGAAAGAGCGAAAGAAAGGGAAAAAGCAGCGAAAGAAAAGGCAAAAGCTAAAGAAAAAGAGCGTATTGCTAAGATGAGAGCTGCCGAGGCTGAGAAACAGCGTATCGCAAAGGAAAAGGCAAAGGAAAAAGAACGCATTGCCCGTGAAAAAATCAAGGAGCAGGAACGCGCCGCAAAAGAAAAAGCCAAGGAGAAAGAGCGTATAGCTCGCGAAAAGGCAAGAGCAAAGGCGAAAGAACAGGAACGCCTTGCGAGAGAGCGTGCGAAAGCCAAGGAAGAGAAGCTCAAGGCAAATAAGACAGCAAAAAACGGCTGATATTATTTTAACAATATATGTTGATCCGCTGCATCGGTAGCGTGGAGCCGATGTGAGTGAAAACAGTGGAGGTTTTACTATGATTAAAAGGAGAATAGAGAGGGTTGCGGTAACGTTGCTCAGTGCGGCAGTGTTGCTGTCCTCAACCGGAATAGCATCGTCTCTGGCTGCCAATGAGATTGGCACTTCCGGTTCTACAACTGCAGTCTCTGCCTCCGCAGCAAATTCTTCCACGACAGTTTCACAGGAGGGTGGAGCAATTTCGTCCACAACTATAGCTACCGAGGGCGGAGAGCTTGTTGCATACAATAAGGGAAGCGGCACCGTATCGGATCCTTATAGGATTTCAGATGTAACCGATTTTGTTGCAATGCAGGAAAAGGTCAATCTCACAACAAGTGCAAATAAAAACTTTGTTCTGACAAGTGATATTGATTTATCAAGCCTTAATGCAAGCGATTTTACATCAAACTCGGTTTATTCCGGTTCGCTTGTTTCCGCAAGCAAAAATCTCAGCGCCTCGTCAAAGAATGTTTACTTCACTCTTGACGGCAACGGACACAGAATTAAGGGTCTCAACATTGCATTTGGCAAGGGAGAAAATTTTGCAATTTTCGGTTATGTGAACAGCAGATCAACAATTAAAAATCTTACTGTTGAAAACTGCGTAATCAATGTAAGCACCGATGTAAAGAATTGCGCTGTTCTTGTTGCCGAAAATGACGGAACAATTTCAAATTGTGAGATCAGCAGATCTGTTCTCACGCTTAAAAATGTTGCGAACGCAGGTATGGTTGCGGCTGTAAATACAGGTACCGTTACCGGCGTAAAAGTAACGGGAATGCAGCCCAATGTCAGCGGGGCTTCCGCCGCATCTCATACAATTTCCGCAAACGGCGCAGTCGGAGCAATTGCAGGCAAAAACAGCGGTAAAATTACCGGTGTCTCTGCAATCAATGTCGGCGAATATATTAACGTTGCTCTTTCTGGAAAAACGGTTTACGGCGGAATAGCAGGATCCAACTCAGGAATTATCTCGAACAGCTTTGCTTCGGGTAATGTCGTCGGCGGCAAAGCAACCGATTTTGTCGGCGGACTTGCAGGCTCGGCGTCAAAGGGCGCTAAATTTGTGAACAACTATGTTCTCGTAGCTCTCAAGTGCAGTGCTTCGGGCAACGGACTTGTTGGCGTTGGCGGATCTTCCGAGATGCTTACAGATTGTTATTGGTCAAGCGACGTAAGCGGAAGAATGACATCTGCAACGAATTACGGAACTGATATCAATGATATTGACACTCTCAGATTCAAGACTGTTAAGGTCGGCGAAACCGCAACTCTCTCAAAGTCTGCGCTTTCCGCATCATGGGGAAAGGCAAGCTTTGCAATCGGTGACAGCTTTAAGCAGGGCGGAACCGGAATTGCAGTTTCGGGCTTAACGGTAAAGGGTGTTACTGCAAATAAGGTTGCATGGTTTAACTATAAAACCGAGATTTCTTTACCTTCAACAATCGGAACAGGCTCTCTGAAGATTATGCAGAGCTTTGATTTACCGATACTTGTCGTTCCGGCAAACACTGTTGGTGACGGAACAGCTTCCGATCCGCTTGTTGTTGAAAATACTGCTGAATTTCATTTACTTAAATATGCGCAAGGCATTCATGCTGAGCTCAGTAAGGATATCTCCGTAAGCGGTTCTGCTTTTTCTTTCAAGGGAAATCTTGACGGAAACGGCCATACCGTTGGTGTTTCTGCGCCTGTTTTTACTGAGGTTTGCGGAACAGTTTCAAATATTAACTTTGTTTCAAAGACCGATCTTTCGTCGGCTGTACTCGGAAATGCACTTAATGCGAAAGCAAAAAATGTTTCTGTGACAATAGCAAACGGTGCAGCGTTTAATGCTTCCGGTGTAAATTCCGGTGTAATGTTCGGAACGGTTGCAGGAAGCAGTGAGCTTGATAATTGCCGTGTTAAGGCAGAGGTTAATTTTGCCGGAGATGTTGCATCTTTCGGTGCATTGGTAGGTTCTGTAATCGGTAACGGAACGAGAATTTCAAACAGCGGTGCTGCTGCAAACATTGCCGCTTCGAAGAGAGCGGCAAACGCGGCAATCGTTATCGGTTCGGTGAGTGCCACCGATGTAATAATTGAAAATTGTTATGTTTCGGGCAAGAATGATGCAGGAAAATACTCATTTATTGCAAACATTTCTGCTGACGATACAAGGATTTCAAATATATATATGAGCAAGGGTACGCAGACTCCTGCCGACTTTGCAAAGGCCGATAAATCTCAGTTCGTCGAGTGGTCATTTGACGACGGTGAGGTTGCTTTCTTTACCGGCAACGGCGGAAAGTTCAATGTTACGCTTCCGTCTGTTAAAGCAATGAGAGGTTCGACGGCTTCTGACTATTCTGTTAAGACCGATACATCCCTTATTTCGGCGAAAGTAACCGTTGAAAACGGAAAGCTTATTCTTAATGTTGGTCGTGCCGCAGGTGTTATAACCGTTAAGGGCTGTGCCGTTACAGTGACAAACAAGACGACGGGTCTCTACACAACCGTCAAAATTTCAAACGGACTTGAAAAAGACAGTGCGGGAAACTATATTGTTTCCGGAGCATATGATCTTGCATATATCAGTGAAAATATTACGGAGCTTAACAAGTCGAGCTTTATTGTCGAGTCTGATATTGATATGTCCGAGATTTCAACGTTCGCTCCGATTGGAGGAACACTGGTTCCGTTTAGCGGAAAATTCAACGGAAACGGACACACGATTTCTAATCTGAAAATCAGCGGAACATCCAAGTCGGGCCTTTTTGCCGCTCTTGAAAATGCCGAGATAAGCAATCTTGTAATCGCTTCGGCTCAGGTAAATGCTAAGGGTCTTTATTCGGCTGTCCTTGCAGGCCAGGTCTTTGGAAACACCAAGCTTTCGGAGATTACGGTTGTCAACAGCAATGTTGTTTCCGACGGAATTTATTCGGGAGTTATAGCAGGCTCTGTTTCCGGAACATCCGGCATGTCGGGAATCCGAGTTGAAAATTGCTCGGTTAATTCCAAGGCAAACTATGTCGGTGCACTTGCAGGCTATGCTTCCGTTGACAGCGCTTTGGAAAATTCAGAGATTAAAAATGTTAAACTTAACGGAGCAGAATATGTTGGCGGTGCAGTCGGTCTTGCCGAGGGCAAGACGGCAATTAAATCCGCATCGGTTGAAGGATCGATAATTAAAGGAGTGTCCGAGATTTCGGGCATTGCCGCAGGCAGAGAAAATGTTTCCGTTGCCGATGCACGGGTTTCTTCCTCGGAGATCTCAACGATTGCCGATACAGCGGCATTTGTTGCGGGCGGTATTGCTTCGAGCTTCTGCTCTTCAATCAGCAGTGTTGAGGTTCGTGATACAACAATAAAAGCAGGCGTTGCCTCGGCAATTGTCGGCAAGGCAGCTATGGATGCCAAGCTTTCAATTAAAGGAGCAAATGTTTGCAACACAACCGTTCGCGCAGAGAGTGCAAATTCTGTGGCGGCCGGAATTCTTGCCGTTTATAACGCCGGCGGTGCTGTTGTTATAAGCGAGGGCTATGTTGACTCCGCGACGACGATTATATCAACGTCTGTTGCTTCGGGTATTGTCGGAGATATAACGGGCGCAGAGAGTGCACTTGTTGCCGAAAACATTAAGTCGTTTGCGAATGTTGAAACTGTTTCTTCTGCCGATGCCGTTGCTGCGGCGGGAGCAGTTGCGAAGCTAAGCGGTGCAGCACTAAACAATGTCCAGTTCAAGAATGTAAAGATTCTCGGAACCGTATCGGGTGAAAAGGCCATAGGCGGAATGATTGGCATTGTAAAGGGAATTGGCAACTTCAACGGAATGACAGCCGTTATTTCGGATTCGGTATGTGCCGCCCGTATAAAAACAGAGAAAACTAATAAAAATGCCGGCATCGTGGTCGGTTTTGTGGAGGACAGTAAGTCTGTAAATTCCGATAATATAGATTCGTTAGTCAGCGGTACGGTTATTTCCACTTATTTCGGAAATGTTCCCGCATTTGGCGAGTCAACTGAGATAAAGAGCACGAATATTGTCGATATGGATAATCCGAACGGCTCAGCGATTAAACCTTCGGTTGAAAATATATCGACTGTCGGCAAGACTGAGATCGCACTTTCTAATCTTCCCAAAGTCAAGGGATATTCTTTTGACAGCACAACGGGCTGGGTATCCGAAGCTGAGGAAAGAATCAGTGTCGTTTCTTCGAGCGAGGATAAGCTGGTTCTTAAAGTAAATCACATGGCCGATATTTCTATTGTGGCTTACTATGTGTCAAATTCGGACAGCGAGATAAGGATTCCGGTACATTTTGCTATTAAATCCGATGTACGCACGCCGCTCAAGGGTGATGGCACAAGCACTTCGCCATATCTTATTTCAAATGCCTATGATCTTGAGTCGGTTGCCTACTATGACAGCCTCGGAAAATACTTTGCACTTGCTGAAGATATCAGCTTTGATGCAAAGGACTTTGATTTCGGCGGCGGATTCTATAATGTAGGAAACGGCGTTGTAACAATCGGCAGTGCTGAAAGCGGCTTCAAGGGCAACTTTACGGGTCTTTACAACGGAAAGATACATTCAATCAACGGATTGATGCTTTCAGGCAATGTTCTCGGCGGACTGTTCGGAGCGACGGACGGTGCCGTTATCTCTGATATTGTAATAAACAACGCAAGTGTAACAGGTCTTAATTTTGCAGGCGTTGTAGTCGGTATTGCAAAAAATACCGTTATTAAAAATGTAACGGTCAATAATTCAACTGCAATGTCAAGTGAATTCGGAAGTACGGCAGGTATTATTGCCGGAAAAGCCGAAGGACTGACAGCAGAAAATATTTCAATAAACCAATCAAATGCTTCAACAACGCTTAATGCGACCTCGGCAACGGTTGAGACCGCAGGCGGTGTTGCGGGAAATTTCAGCGGAGAGCTTAAGGATATTCAAATGAACAGCGTTACCGTTAAAGCCGGAACAATTGCAGGCGGTGCGGTAGGCAGTGCAGCAAAAGCACAGCTTGAAAACGTTGTATTAGACGGAAAAGTTTCCGCTAAAACAGCCGGCGGCATGATCGGCGTGCTTGAAAATCCGAATAACAGCTTTGTGAAGAACTGTTTCATCAGCGGAAGCGTCTCAGGTGAAAAGCTTGCAGCAGGCGTAATTGCAGAGGTTGGATCAAATTCGACATATATTGCAAAAACCGAGCAGGCTCTTGTTGAGAGCACCGTTATAGCCGCTAAGGCTGAGGGTGAAATTTCTGCGGCAGTTATTGCAAAGGCGGATAAGGGAACATTCTCTGATAATGATAATGCAAAAATCTTGTCAAATGTCTATTATTCATCATATCAGAACGAGAGCATTTTCGGTACGCAAGAGCTTAATTCTTATCAGTGTTCTGGATACATGGCTGTTGATCTCAGCGCAATGAGATGTGTTCTCGGAGGAACCGAAAAATCGTTTATTACGCTTGACGGCGAAAATACTGTTCTCGGTGAAAGTGATATTATAATCGCGGCAGGTAACGGTAACTACAAGTTGTTTGAGCTTCTCGGACATAAGTATGAGCTCGCCTCAGTTTCTTCGAAACCTAAGGGTGTATTGACTTATGATTCGTCAACGTCTTCAGTCAGTGCAAAGGGCGCTGTTGACGGTGCTAAGCTTGTATTTACGTATTCAAACGGTCTTGAAACAGCAATTCCGGTTGCTTATTCCTCACTTCTTGCGGGCTCGGGTACAAAGTCCGATCCGTACAGAATCGGAACGGCAGACGAGTTTGCAGTTATGATGCAAAACGGTGGCCGTGAAGATGTTTATTATACATTAACAAATGATATCGACCTCAGCGGTGTTAAATCCGCAGACAGTTTTGCGGGCATTCTTGACGGTGCAAATCATGTTGCTTATGATTTCAGCGGAGAGTCATTGTTTGCAAGCGTTAGCGGAACAGTAAAGAATATCGGCCTTGTGGGATTTGATATTGATTCTAAATCATCAACAACGGTCGGTGCTTTGGCGGGCGAGCTGAACGGAGCAACGATTGAAAGCTGCGTTGTAATTGCCGATGTCAATACGTTCGGAAAGGTTCAGGACGCAGGTATAATTGCAGGACGTGCAACAAACGGTACAAAGATAGAAAAATGTATCACCTCCGGCAGAGTAAGCGGCTCGGCGCTTCTTGCTGCAGGCGGATTGGTCGGCTCATCAAGCAATTCTCAGATAAACGGTACGGTGTCAACGGCGTATGTATCAGCCGGCGGATATGCAGGCGGACTTGTCGGCGAAGCAGATTATACTGCACTCAGCAACTCCGTTTTCGGAAATATGACAAACTCACTTGACAAGAAAGCCGGAAATATTGCAGGCAGATTTGCCGAGACTTCTTCGGCAGAGAATGTTCTCTTTGACAGTTGCACGGTAAAGAATGACATTGCAGCGGTCGAGGGCGCAACAGGCATGATGAAGGCTTCGACAACAAAGGCTCTTGAAGAAGCTTCAATAATCGGTTTTGCAAGCACGAAATCCGGATATGCTGTTCCGGCGACTCTCAAGTCAACCGAAGCCTCGGAGAAGTTCGCAACTGCGGTTGACTTTGCTGCTCTTACTGTAAAATATATGTCCGGATCAAATATCGGATCTGCAACGAATTATACCGATATCAAGGTTCCGTCGGAAGTAAATTCTAATTCCGTAAGCGTGGACAGATCAAAGGGTCTTGTTATCACACTTATGAAGAACAAAGACTACGCTTCAACGGATAATATAATTGCAAGATATTCAAATCCGGCGAGCGGCAGTTTGACAGATATCGGATATTCAATAGTAGATAAAACGAACAAGCTTAACGGCAAGCTCATCGGTGTTATGCTTAAAACAAAGGCCGATAACAATGCCGAAGCATTCAGCTTTTTCACGAAGGTCGGTGCTCAGGCGAAGGCCGTTAACAGCGTATATGTTGCAGACGGAATATATATTGACCTCAGTCTTCCACAGGGCTACGGATATGAAATTAAAGCTGTGGATTCTGACGGAAAAGAGCTTAACGTTACGGATGTTGCTAATGAAGGCAAGCTTATTGAAGTAAACGAAAGCGACAGCGTTGACATTACTGTTGAAATCAAAGAGGTTAAGACTGATTGGGGTCTCAGATCCGTTTGGAGCGTTATAGGTAAATAATTAAAGGGTTGATGTTACAATGAAAAAAAAGTTTACATTTATTAAAAACTTAATATTAGCTGTGGCATCGGCCCTGACTCTTATAGCGGTTTCTTTTGCGTGGTTCAGCAATTCAAACCAAAACTTTGTCCCATCAATTACGGGGGAGGTTGTCAGTCCGACGTATGCAAGCGTAGCATACTATACTGCCGACAGCAGCGGAAATTATTCAAGATTAACAGGAAATATTGAGCTTAACAATTGGACATCGGGTACCTACAAAAAATATAAGATGATTCTTACAACTGCAACCGATGAAAAGCTTAAGTTAAGCATGTCGATCGATTCTCTCCCGTCAAATATGAATTCGGATCTAAAAAATTCCGTTCAGGTTAAATATACCGTGTATAAGGCGATAAAAACTGTGAAAAACGGAGTTGTAACATTTACCGACGGAGCACAGCTTTTCGGTTCGGATTACATGAGGCTTTCGTCTCTTTCAAACGGAAAGATTTTTGACGGAAGATCGCTTGCCGACAGTCAAACCGAGAAGAACGATGTGTTTATTATTTATTATGAGATAGGTCTTGCGGCAGACAGTCCGTCCTCAATCGAAGGTTTGTCATCGTCGCTCGGCACTCTTAAAATCAACGTTCAGCCGGTTTCATAAGTTATGAAAAAAGCAGGAAAAATTTTCTCAAGAATAATGGCGGTGCTTTCGGCACTTATATTTATTCTCGGATTTACAGTGTTTGTATCTGTCCTCAGCGCTTCCGCCGGTAAAGCGCCGAGTGTGCTGGGATTCAGTGTGTTTCAAGTGCAGACAGGAAGCATGGAGCCGGAAATCCCCGTCGGAGGGATTGTTATTGTTCACAAAACAAAACCTTCCTCGCTCAAAGTCGGCGATGTGATTTCTTTTTATTCAAACGATATGACAATAAGCGGTCAAATCAACACCCACAGAATAGTTGAAATAAAAGACAGCGACAGCGGCGAAAAAATCTTTCGCACCAAGGGTGACGCAAATGATTCTGTCGACACGGCGGCTGTTTTTGAAGTGGATCTGATCGGCAAGGTAATTCTTAATGTAGGAACGGTCGGAAGCTCGGCATTGGATGTGCTGAGAAATCCTAAAATAATTTTTATTTTTATTGTTTTGCCCTTGATTTTTATCACCTTGGGCGAGGCGGTTAATTTGGCAAAGCTGATTGCCGAATATAAATTCTCGGATCAGAAGGATGAAGAAGATGAAAAATCTTCGAAAACAAAAGATTAATATGCTTCTGACCGCAATAATTATTTGCATTTCGGTCGTGGCTGTAGGAGTTGTTTATACTCCGAAAATTCTCAAAATGGACATGAAGGTTGTTGAAACGGGCAGCATGTCTCCGACAATAAAACCGTACAGCCTGATATATATAAAGCCTTATGATAATTTTGAGGACTATAGAGTTGGCGATATTGTCACCTTTACCGATAATTATCAGCAGAAAAGCTTTACTCACAGAATTGTTGAAATTGATGAACAAACGCAAAGCTTTGTGACAAAGGGCGATGCAAACGAGGAAAACGATCTTGGAAAGACATCGGCCGAGTATGCCGAAGGCAAGGTCGAAGCAACGATCCCGTATCTGGGTTATCTTGTTAAGTTCCTGCGATATACTGCCGTTAAGATTGTGATTGCAATAATTTACATCGCATGGGCGGCGATTGAGATTGAGCTGTTTATAGCGGAAAGGAAGAAAGCTTATGACTAAAAGAATAATTGCTTTTGTAGCGTCGTTGGCGGTTGTGATTGGTCTTATGAACTGCGGAACCTCCTATGCATGGTTCGTTACAACGCTGGAAAAGAAGCAGAGCATTTCGGTTTCCGTTGTCAGCGCGGCGCAGACCGCAAAGCTCACTGACTTAGACAGTGATGAGAAAACCATTATTATGCCCGGAGACAATCTTGTAAACCTCGACGGACAGGGTGCAATGCTCAGAATAAATAACGGCTCGACAACCGATGTTCAGATAAGACTTTCTATCGAATATACAAGCTATGCTTCGGGAAAAGCGGAGCAGAAGATTTATTCAGGCAGCGGAGATGATATCGATGTTACCTTTGCCGCAAACAAGTGGTCAAAGAACACAAATGCAAGCGGTACTTGTTATTTCTACTATATGGGCGACAAGTATGAGTCGGAGAGCATAGCCGACTTGAACGCTGTTCCGTCAATCAGCTCTGAGATCTCTTATATTGACGCAATTTCAAGCATTACCTATAAGGAAAACATTTCAAAGGCCTATGCAGGACAGCCGGTAAATTTAAAGGTAATTTTTGAGGCTAAACAGGCTGACAATGTTTCGTGGAACAGCATAGATTCTTATCAGCTCACCGGCACAGCTGCATGAAGAATGACAGAGTGAAGCCGAAGGTCGGCAATGTTTTATTTAATATTCTTGCGATAATTACCGTAATTTCGGTCGGTTTTGTTGCTTTTAATCTTCTTTCGGGTGCAAAAGGATATGCCGTGACCAGTGACAGCATGGCGGAGACCTTGCATCGAGGCGATCTTGTCTTTTCAAAAAAAGCCGAGTTCGCAGAGCTTGATGTCGGCGATGTCGTTACGGTCGGCTCAAAGGAGCTTGATGAATACTTTACCCACAGAATTGTTGCTATAGACAGAGATAATCAAACCGTAACAACACGGGGCGACAACAATCCCGAAGATGACCCGATGCCGACTCCTGCCGATAGAATTGTGGGCAAGATGTGGTACAGCGTGCCGCTGCTCGGATATTTTTCCATAGCATTTGGCGGTGTTTCTCAGATAAAAGGTTTGATAATTCTTGCGATTGCAGCAGTTGCGCTTGTTGCATTAAATATGCTTTTAACTCATATGAAGAAAAAAAACGGAGGTGGCAGCGATGAATAAGGTTAAAAGAATTATGACGCCGATAATGGCTCTTGTTCTTGTTCTTTGCATAGGATATTTTTCGGGAATGTCAAAAACCTCCGCGTGGTTTTATGATAGTGGCGTCATTGACAGCGGCGATCGCTTTGTTTTCGGAAATCTCTCCGTTAACACAAAATTCGTTATAAACCACAGTGTAATTTTTGATGCTGCGACCAAGCTTGCAGACAAAAATGAAAAGCTTTTTGATCGGGCAGTCAATTTTGATGATATCAATGTCACCAATTCGGGAACAATTCCGGCAAGAGTATACATCAATGTTGATGTTACAAACGGTGCAAAAGGTTATCGCTGGTTTGTATATACCGATGACATGCTTGTTAACGGAAGTGTAAAGGAGACAATCAAAGCAAACCTGTCTTCTCTCACTGAGACGGAGCTGAACAGGTACAACAGTTCAAAATATGTGCTTTTGGCTCCGGGTGAATCGAAAGTTTTGAAGATCGCAAGCTGGGTGGAGTATGATGAGGTCAGCACAGCTCTTGCGCAGGGTGAATCGCTCACCTTTGCAACAAGAATTTATATGACAGCAACGCAGGATAAAGACGGCGTAATCGGCTAAGGAAATCGAGGTGACGAATATGTCAAAAAAGATAAGCAAAAAAGCATTAGTTGTTATCGTTGCGGTTATCGCAATAATTGCCGTTGTAGGCAGTTCTTTGGCGTGGTTCGTTACTCAGACCTCAAAATCCCAAAGCTTCATTCTTTCCGGCATTAAAGCTTCGGCAACTGTTTATTTTGCTAATAATAAAAGAGATGTTGATGCCGAAAAATTCAAGGACGAAAACGGGCTTTATACGCTTAGCCTTAATAAGGACGATGAGAATTATATCGGAAAGCTCAAGGTGATTGTTCATCGCAGCGGAGCAGCCTGTTGCCTCAGAGTTAAGACTGCTTTTGAGTGGCAGCTTGCCGACGGTTCGATTACAAAATTCACAACAAACGTTCCGTATGTTTTTAACGAAGAATGGTATGACAACCGCAGTACAGATTACTGTGTATATTTTATGGGCGGCGATCGCTCGGGAAAAGCAAAAAGTGACACGCTCTATCTCATCAGTGACTTTGATGAAAGCAAGTTTGATGTCTCTGATGTTGAGGCAGGAACAACAGTTAAAGCCTTGATAGAGGTTGACGCAGTACAAACAAACCGTTATCCGCAGCTTTGGAATATTGAAAAATTACCGTGGGAATAATGGAAGTTGATTTCTATGTCGAATAAGAAAAATGTGCCTGTGGCAGGTAAAACTGTCGCAGGCAAAAACAATTATAATAAGAAAAAGGATGCGCAGCGTAAAAAAGCTGAAGCGGAGAAGAACGCAAAGCGTCTGATTGAGGAGAAGAGAAAGAAACAGAAGCAGCGCGAAAAACGCAGTGAGGAGATTCGCAGACAGCGCCAAAAGATTTCCGCAAAGAAGACAAGGGCGGCTGAAAGAAAAGCAAAGAAAGAAAAAGCTAAGCTATTACATAAACGTCGCAAGGCGCGCTTTGTTAAAAAAATCCGCTATTACACAAGCAAAAAGTTTCTTTCATCGTTGAATTATTTTCGCATTTTCACCTGCATTATATTGCCGATATCTTTGATTATAACAGCAAGCATTTGCATTTCTCAATCGGTTCTTGTAAATGTCCCTGCTGATATAAGGGCAGCCGAGTTCAACGGAAGAGTTGAAAGTGAAACGGTTGCAGGAGACAGTATCTTCAACGTTCAACAGCAGCAGGTTTTTGTTGATGCGATAAAATCAAAAGGCAGTCGCAAGTTCAGCTTCTATTTTAATTCGGTTGTAAATGTCGGAGATGATTTTTCAACGGACGATTTATGCTTCGGCAACCCGAAAACAAATGATTTTGTGCTGATTGCAACGGTTTATGATAAGAACAATACCGTGCTTTATCGTTCTCTTGGACTAGAACCGGGCAAGGAAATAAACCGTGCCAAGCTTTTTGGAGAAATGAGTTACGGAATACATGATGTCAAGGTCGCTGTCAACGCCTATGACAAAAATACAAATAAAAAAATCGGCACAAGATATGCTAAAATTAAAATTGCGGTCGGTGTGGAGTACAATGGCGAAGAATAAATCAAAAAAGTCAATAGTATTTGTTGCTGTGGCTGTGATTGCCGTGGTGCTGTGCGTGATTGCATTGACAGGCAGTGCACCTCGCATAAGGCTGTCGCTTGCGGGCGGAGGTAAGGTCAGTAACGGAATTCTGACCGATGTTGATGCAGATGCACATATAACAAGCGTTCCCGAAGGTGAAATACGCTACTTGATAAATAAACGCATTGTGTTTAAAAAAAGCTATTCGCTTGGTAGTGTGATGCTTGAAAACCCCGAGAGCTGTCAGTATGATATCAAGTTCATAATTTATAAGGATGACGGCGAAATGATTTATTCGTCTCCGATGATAAAACCGGGTCAGTGCCTTGAAAAGGATAAGCTGTCAACCGTTGTTAAGGCAGGCGAGTATAATTGCTCATATTCGGCGCAAGCATATCAAGACGGTGAACTAAAGGGAGAGGTCACCGGTGTTGTGACCGTAATAGTCGGTTAAATAAATATTCAAAAGGCTGCTGTATTACCGGCAGTCTTTTTACATGAAAACACCTCGGAGATTTCTATACAAAGAATCTCCGAGGTGTCGGTTTTAGCATAGATTTTTATCTGTTGTCAATTTTATAAATTGCATAAGCAAGGAACTGACCGTTAACGAAGTCACATCCGTTTGTGATGATGAAATCCTTGTATGCCTGAACGTAAATACCTTCTGACATTATGCCGGGGTTTGATTTCTTTGTCGGGTGGGTGAAACTCGTTGTTCTCGGTGCGCCTGAGCTGGAAACGTGAACCATTGTTGCCGTTGTTCCGTCATAGTCCGAGATATTAAGGTCGGGGTTGTAGCACTCCATGTGATATGCCCAGTGAGAGTGACCGTTGAAGAATACAACGTTATGATATTTTTCAAGGAGCTTTCTGAAACGTCTTTCGTCCTTGTTGCCCTTGAAATAAGGAATTGTATAGAAAAGACCCCAGTCGTTATAAATGTTGCCTTCGCCAAGGAAGGGGTTGCCCTTCGGAGCATTGAGGAAGGTATGGAAATAGAGGTAAACTCTCTTATCCTTGTATTTTTCAAACATTGCTTCAAGCCAATCCTGCTGCTCGTCGGTTACAATCTGAACGAACGGAACGTATGCGTCTTTAACTTGGCTGAAGAAAATGAATACATCGCCGTTTGTCTCTTCACCCGAGTAAACGAAGTCATATCCGTTATCTGCTACGTCAAGAACACCTGCCGGTTTGTTCTCGGAAAATACGCCGACATTTACGTTTGCTTTCCATGAATTATAGTCAAATTTGTCTCTGCAATCGTGGTTGCCCTTGCAGGAAAAAACATTGAAGTCGTGCTGATCGTTGTATTTGTGGAATGATTCATATGAAGATGTCTCGCCTTCATATGAAAGATCGCCTGAAACGCCGACTATTGAAACACCCATGTCGTCGAGGAAGTTAAGAGCCTGCGGATAAGAGGTATCGGACCAATCATTGCCTTCTTCATCAAAATATCTGCCGAAGTGAACGTCGCTGAGTGAGCCGAAGCTGTAGGTCATGTCACCGTAATCGGGAATGTTTTCCTCAGGAATCTTGTCTGTGTCAAGAAGCTGATCCTGATAATAGAGAAGAATGGTTTCTGCGCCGTCGGGAATCGCAAGGAATGAGTTTGTTTCGTGCTCGCCATTGCCTTTCTTGACGTCAACCTGTGCAAACCAACTGTAAGGAACAATCTTGCCGCTCGGTGAGCTTGTTGTAAGCTTGTTGCCCTGTGCATCGCCCCAATACAGTTCATAAGTTGCGTCAAAATTCGCCGTTACCATTGCTGTGCCCTCGGCTGAACCGGCTTCTTCATTGGCGAAAACAAAGTTAGAATTTGCTTTAACGCCATCGGGCGGAATCGGAGCAGGAGCAATAATTCCGGCTGAAATAAGAGCTGAGAGAATGAGCGCAATAAGCTTTTGCATAAAATTAACTATCATATTTTTCCTCCGTATCTTTAAAATTTGTGTATCCGCTGATACTGAAAATATTATACCATTTTAAAGCGTAGAAAATCAATACCTTCTTGACATTTATGTTATAATTGTATATAGAAAAAGAAACGGAGGTTTTGTTATGAAAGATTTTTATGATATAATCAAGTCACGCAGAAGTATCAGAGGATACAAGAGTGATGAAGTACCTGCCGATAAGCTTGCAAGAATTCTTGATGCGGGAACATATGCGCCGACAGGCAGAGGAAAGCAGTCACCGCAGATTATAGCAATAAAGGATAAGATGACGAGAGATAGATTTTCCGCACTTAATGCCGCAGTTTTGGGCACGGATAGCGACCCCTATTACGGTGCGCCTGTGATAGTTCTGGTGCTTGCCGACGGCAATGTAAACACCTTTGTCGAGGACGGAAGCTGTGTGCTTGAAAATCTTATGCTTGCTGCCGAAGCCGAGGGTCTCGGCTCTGTTTGGGTTCACCGTGAACGTGAGATATTTGACAGCGAGGACGGCAAGAAACTCCTCCGCGAATGGGGACTTCCCGAAACGCTTCGAGGTGTGGGATCAATTGCTCTCGGCTATCCGGCCGTTGAACCGAAAGAAACAGCTCCGAGAAGAGAGGGCTATATTAAGTATATCTGAACATAAATTGATTACAAATTGTAACTTTTTGTAACTTTTATAAAGTTTGTTTATTGTTAACAGGATAATGCTTACTAAAAGATAAAATATCTTGCATAATATACAATAAAATGGGCTTATTTGTTTGATCTAAATTGAAATTTTGGAATAAAAGTCACAATTTAAGCATCTGAAGATTTGACATTTGTAACCTTTTGTGTTATACTCCTGTCCGTTGTGTAAAAACTACCGACAGGAGTTATTTTTATGAAAACACTTATAAAAAGAATAATGCCGGTTCTTTTGGCAATAGTTACAATCCTTACGGTCGCTTCTTTTAATACTGCAAGCGCAAAAGGATATAATTGTACGAATGCAAAGCTGCAGCAGCTCATCAATGAATGGGAGGGCGTTTACTGGACGGGTTCGTTCAGAACCGCAATAACCTGTAAGGGCTTTGCCGATATGATGTTTAACGAGCTTTACGGAAACGGTGGTGTCGGCGCTTATAATTCGGGCGCTTACAGCTATTATGTTCCGACTCCGCGCAAGGCAACCGAGATCGCAAGACTCAGCTCGGCGGGATACAAGGATTTTTATAACATCATGCACAAAGCGGCTTCGGGTGACTACATTCAGTGGGCAACAGCTTATTCGCAGCATTCGTCAATTTTTATTTCATGTGATGAGAACGGATTTTATGTTTTTGACAGCAACTATGTTGAATCGTATCTCTGCGCCGTGCATTATATCACCTATGAGTATATCGCTGATATCACTTACGGCGTATCGCTTTACAGATCGACCTCAAGTGCCGCCGCTGTAAAGAAGGAAGTAAAAAAGACTGTTGCAAAGAAAGCCGTGCCAAAGGTCATTCCTTATGAATTTGAGGAGAAAAATGTCACTCTTTCATATATGGAGACCTATACTCCGTCCGTTAAAGGCGGAAAGAAAATTACAAGCTGGACTTCATCAGACGATCATGTTGCTGTTGTAAGCAGTGACGGCGTTGTAGAGGGTGTTTCCGGCGGAACGGCAGTAATAACTGCAATCAATTCAGAGGGCAAGTCAACGCAGATGACCGTAACGGTTGAAGATACCTCGGTCAAAAGAATTATCGGCGTGCTTCTTGAAGGCTTCAAGCCGATGGGCGTCAGTGACCTCATTGCGTAAACTGAATTACAGTAAAAAGCGTGACCGTTACGGCCACGCTTTCTTTTTATTTTTTCTTTAAAAAGTCAATTCCGAAAACCCTGTGAATCGGTTTTGTAATTTTTGATTTCATACGCTGCGTCTGTGACATCCAGCTTCCCGAATACCAGTGAATAGAAATTGTGTTTTCCGTTTTGCTCATGATTCCCGTGTTGCTGCCGTAGGGGTTCATGTAGTCGCTCGGCAAAATCAGTGCACCTGCCACAGTCTGCATCTTTCCGTCAAGCTTCAGTCCGTAGCGAAGCAGGGCGTCCGTATTGAGTCGGGGGCAGGTAACCGTGCCGCTCTTTCCGTCAAGGTACGGCTCATATTCTTTAACCATCGCTGTAATGGCTTCCCCATGAGCAACAGACCCGAAGCCGAGTCCCGTTGCGACGTAATCGGGGTTTTCCAGACCGAAAAACGCCTCGTTATCAAGAAGGAAATCAATATTTTTAATAAGCTCAACATCGGTGTCGAAATATATTCCGCCGTTTTTCTCAATTATTTCAAGACGGGCAAAATCGCTGAGAAAAGCATATTTCTTTTCTTTGGCGCACATTTTGGTATATCCAGTTGAATTGACGTCATAGTTACTTTCGTTCCACTCAATAATCTCATAATCGGGACAAAGCTTTTTCCAGCTTGATATACATTTTTTTACGGATTTCGGCTTATCTGCACCGCCGAACCAGCAATAGTGAATCTTTTTGGGTATCATTCGATCACCTCTGAAAAAATTATAGCATAAACAAGCTGTTAAATCAACTCAGCTTAATGGGATGGGGTTAGCAAAAAAGTCCCGTTCCGAAGAACAGGACTTTACTCTGGTGAGGATGAATGGATTTGAACCATCGACCCCTTGCATGTCAAGCAAGTACTCTAACCAACTGAGCTACACCCTCAAAGCAGAGTTATTTTATCATACTTTTTGTGCTTTGTAAAGAGTTTTGTAAAAACTTATGAAATCATTTTCTCTTTTTCCTTGAAATAAACACCGTTATAGGTTATACTTTATTTATATAACCGCTGAGGACAGTACTTTGCTTTAATCAGTGGTTATTTCGAGGGAAGATGAAAGGAGAAGTATGTATTATATTATAATGGACCTCGAGTGGAACAACGCTTTTGTTCACCGAACCAAGAGCTTCATGAACGAGATCATTGAGGTCGGCGCCGTTATGCTCAACGAGGAGCTTGAAGAGATAAGCGAGTTTTCGTGCTTCGTTAAATCAAGAATAGGCAAGAAAATACGCAGCAACATTAAAAAGCTGACGCACATTACAAATGACGATATGAGAAGCGGCGAACCCTTTGAAGCGGTGATGAAGAAGTTTCAAGACTGGATCGGCGACAGGGAAGACGTTATTCTCACATGGGGCAACGGCGATATTCGTGTTATTATTGAAAACTTCCGCTTTCTTACGGGTCGAGAGACCGTTCCGTTTTTGTCAAACTATACTGACGTTCAGCGTTATTTTCAGATTAAAAGAAACATACCTGTTGAAAAACAGCTCGGTCTTTTTAATGCCGCCGAGGATGTGGGAATGGATCCCAACAGCTTTTCTCACCATAGGGCGCTGGATGACAGTCTGTTGACCGCCGAATGCTTCAGGCGAGTTCGCAGCGATGATTTTGCAAGATATATTTTGCCCTGTGACAATGCGTTTTATGAGAAGCTTTTTTTCAAGCCCTATGCAATCAGCAATATCAACAGTCCGCTTGTTGATAAAAGTTTGCTCAATTATACCTGCGAGGAATGCGGAGTCAAGGGCAAGCTTATAAAGAAATGGCGCTACTCCAATCAATATTTCCGCGCGATATATGAATGTCCGAATTGCGGCAAACGGGTACGTGTTGCAGTTCGCTTCAAGAAATACTATGATACACTTGACACGAGAAAAACCGTTACACTTATTACCGATGATGAAACGCCTGTGCTTATACAAAATGGCCTTGAATGATTTATTCAAGGTCTGTTTTTTTGTATAAACCGTAAAATGTGAACAAATTATAAATAAGTGATTGACAAATCATACTTTCTGGTATAAAATAAATCGAACTCTTTAAGAGCGGTACAGTGATGCCGACAAGATTTTACATGAAGCAGAGCAAGGTCTGCATATATACTTATGTAATTTTGTGTCTTGTCGCACTGTGCGACAGGGCATTTTCTTTTTTTCGGAGGCTCACATGAATAAAAAAATCATGGATGAAGCGGCTCTCGGAAGAGCCGTAATGAGGATCTCACACGAAATAATCGAGAAAAACAAGGGGACGGAAAACATTGTGCTTGTCGGAATCAAGCGTAGGGGAATTATCCTCGGACAGATGATACACGACAATATTATGAAGATTGAAGGCGTTGACGTCCCGTTCCAAACCTTGGATATACACTTTTACCGTGACGATTTAACCAAGGAGAGCGAAGCTCCGATTTATAACGCCGAAAATGACCGATTTGAGGTTACGGACAAAAAGATAGTTCTGGTTGATGACGTTATATACACCGGCAGAACGGTCAGAGCGGCAATCGAAGCAATTTTTACAATGGGCAGACCGTCGCAGATACAGCTTGCCGTGCTCATCGACAGAGGACACCGTGAGCTGCCGTTCAAGGCAGACTACATCGGTAAAAGCATACCAACCTCAAGGAATGAGACGGTATCGGTCAAGGTCGAGTGCATTGACGGAGAAACAGGCGTGGATTTGCTCACGGATTAAGGATTTAAACACGAACGTGTTTGAAATAAAGGAAAAAAACGGAGGTATATCAAATGCAACTTATTTACAATGTCAAAGACAAACCGAAGTTCGGTCAGTTGATCGTTTTCGGCTTCCAGCAGGTTCTTGCTATTCTTGCGGCAACAATCGCGGTTCCGACAATCATCGGTAACGGAATGTCGCAGTCGGCAGCTCTTTTCGGAGCAGGCGTCGGCACAATCGTTTATCTTCTCTTCACAAAATTTAAGAGTCCCGTATTCCTCGGCTCGTCGTTCGCTTTCATCGGTTCAATGCTCGCAGCATTTGCAGGAGCTATTTCAGAGGCGGCAGGACATTTCGGACTTATCATCGGTGCTCTTTTCGCAGGACTTGTTTATGTTGTTATTGCAATCGCGGTAAAGGTTGCAGGTGTTAAATGGATCAACAAGCTTATGCCTGCCGTTGTTATCGGACCGACGGTTTCAATCATCGGATTGTCGCTCGCAGGCAACGCAGTCGGCGATCTCACACTCGGTAAGGTTATGACCGAGGTTACCACTCAGACAGTTGAAAACGGCAAAATCGTTGACGTTGTTTCCTCCGTATCAACCGCAAGCCCGTATGTTGCGCTTATCTGCGGACTCATAACTCTCTTTACTGTTGTTATCTGCTCGGTTTACGGCAAGAAGATGACAAAGCTCATTCCGTTCATTATCGGTATCCTTGCAGGCTATGTTGCCGCTGCAATCTTCACCGTAATCGGTATCAAGACAGACAACACAGCACTTCAGGTTATCGACTTCACGGTTTTCCATGACCTTAAGTTGTTCTCCGTTCCCGATTTCACATTCCTTGAGGCTGCAAAGGGCGCTAAGGAAATCGACGGTCAGTATCTTGCAACTGTTGCCGTTGCTTATGTTCCCGTTGCATTCGTAGTATTCGCAGAGCATATCGCAGACCACAAGAACCTTTCTTCAATCATTGAGCAGGATCTCCTTGAGGAGCCGGGTCTCCACAGAACGCTTCTCGGTGACGGCGTCGGTTCAATGTTCGGCGCAATCTTCGGCGGCTGCCCGAACACAACATACGGCGAGTCGGTCGGCTGCGTAGCAATCACCGGTAACGCTTCTGTTGTAACAATCCTCGCCACAGCAATCATGTGCATGATCATCTCCTTCTTCGGACCGTTCGTAACCTTCCTTGCAAGTATTCCGAACTGCGTAATGGGCGGTGTTTGCATCACTCTCTACGGCTTCATCGCAGTCAGCGGACTTAAGATGATCCAGAAGGTTGACCTTGACGACAACAAGAACCTCTTTGTTGTAGCGGTTATCCTTATCTGCGGCATCGGCGGACTTACCGTAAACTTCGGCAAGGTAACGCTCACTTCTATCGCTTGCGCACTTATCCTCGGTATTATCACAAATGCAATGCTTTCAAAGAAAGGCAAGAAGGCATAAGCCAAGCTAAGATAAAAATATAAATTTACTCCCACTCGTCCGACGGGTGGGAGTTTTTTGTGTTTGATGTATATTTGCATTATTTCATATCTTGTTGAGCGCCTAAAAATATGTTATAATAAATAACAACTGCGGTTGGAGGTTTTTGTATGACAGATGTTACGCTGAATATTCCCGCAAGAACGCCGCACCTATGCTCGGTGCTGACGGGGTTTATTTTGCTTGAAAAGCAGGGCAAGCTCAGACTGAAGCTGAATACGAATGTCAAAATGCCCTCGGCGAGCATAATGGAAGCGATAATCGACGGAAAGCGTCTTGCTTATGACATGGCGGACGGTTACAATTTCCGTGACCCTGCCGAGATTGAAAGATATATTGACTCCTGCGATTTTTATTTCAAACGCAGCTTTTCCGACGAGCTGAACGACAAGCTTTTTCCGAAGCATAGCGGCAAAATTTACAGGTGGGGCTTCAACTATCTTGCGACCTGCGACGGAAACGGTTATTTCAATCACAATCCCGAAAAAAGAATGCTTGAAGCCGTAAATTTTTTCAGGGGAAGAAAACCGCTGAAATATTTCACATATGATCGCTTTGAAGCTGTCCCGAACAAAAATGATGAGCAGAGAATTTTGTTTATGACACGTCTTTGGAGTGCTTCGCAGACCTCCGAAAAAAAACTTGATGCCGTCAATTCAATGCGAATCGAAATAACAAAAGCATTGAGAAAAGAATATCCTAAAAATTCGGTAACGGGAATTTATGACGGCGTGCTTGCAAGGGAGCTTTGTCCCGAGCTTGTTTTGTCGGGCAGTCTTACCAAACGCGAAAAATTTCTTGAAACAATAAAAAAGTCGGATATCTGTATCGGCAGTATAGGCCTGCACGGCTCAATCGGATGGAAAACGGGCGAATATGTTGCCGCTTCCCGTGCAATCATAAACGAAAAGCTTCGTTACGAGGTGACGGGCGACTTTGAGGCAGAGAAAAACTATCTCGATTTTGAAAGCGTTGACGAATGTATGGCAAATGTTGAAAAGCTATTCAACGATCCGGATTCGGTTTATGAAATGAAGCGCCGCAACCGTGATTATTATCTCAATTATTTGCGCCCCGATATTCAGGTTGCCAATTCGCTTAAAGAGGCAGGCATTACATTATAAATATAAATCAAAAAGGCGTTCGCCCTCAGGAGAGAGTGAACGCCTTAATTTTATTATGTTTATTAAAGCTTTGCTGCAAGATCCTTGATATATGCCTTAAAATCCTCACCGATTTCATCATGGTTGAGAGCAACCTCACAGTTAGCCTTCATGATACCGAGCTTGTTGCCCATATCATATCTGATTCCGTCAAAGTCAAGCGCAAGAAGGTCGCCTTCTTTGCCGAGACGGGTAAGCGTATCCGTGAAATAAAGCTCCTCTCCCTCAGGAGTTTTTGCAAGATCTTCTGCAAGGTAATCAAATACCTGCGGCGGAGCAACAACACGGCCGAGAATCGAATAGCAGGACATGATCTGTTCGTCGGTCGGCTTCTCGATGATGTTGTGAACGTCCATAACCTTCGGGTTGTCCTCATGGTGTGTGACATCAAGCGAACAATACTTCGGAACGTCTTTTCTCGGAACCTCTTTAACGCCGACAACGCCCTTGCCCGTTGCTTCAAAAACATCGCAAAGCTGCTTGGTTACAGGGTATTCGTTGTTGATGATAACATCGTCACCGTAGAGAATTGCGAACGGCTCGTTGCCAACGAAGCTCTTTGCACACATGATAGCATGGCCGAGACCCTTTGTCTCCTTCTGACGAAGGAAATAAACGTTAGCAATGTTTGAGCAGTGGAGAACGTCCTCATAGAGCTTCTTTTTGCTCGGGTTCTTTGCGAGCTTATCCTCAAGCTCGTAGCTGTGATCGAAATGATCCTCAATAACACCCTTGCCTCTGTTTGTGATTATGAGGATATCCTCAATACCTGCCGCTGCAGCTTCCTCAACGATGTACTGTATCGCAGGCTTGTCAACAATGTTGAGCATCTCCTTCGGAACAGCCTTTGATGCGGGCAGAACTCTTGTTCCGAGACCCGCTGCGGGGATTATAGCTTTCTTGATTTTCATAAAAAGTCCTCCTGAAATCAGAAATTTATTTTATATGCAATATTCAACAGCAGGCTTGGCAGATAATTATCCACCATAATTGCGATTATCGGCATAATAATCGCAACTCCGCCGTTACGCATAATTGTATACTTAACAGTGTTCGGCTCAGTCGATGCATCGTGTGCAAGGCTGATGACCTTGAGCATTTTTTTCTTTAACAAATAGTTTGCGATAAGCGCAGCAATTGTATTGGGAATGATTTTTTGAATCAATAATATAATAGCGAGCGTCGGGATCGCCGCCTTGGTTAGTTTTTGCGCTTCTGCATAGAGTTTATCATATTTTTGACTGTCCTCGCCCGAGAGATTATCCTTACCTTTGACAAGTTCATTTATCTCTTGCTGAACGGAGACCATTTTTTCATAAACGCCGTACACCTTTTCGGTCTGTGAGATCGTTGCAAGACTCAGTGCAACAGAGAGCGCAAGGAAAACGGTGCCTGCCTTGTAAAGCTTTCTGTAAAAGAACCAGTATGGCGCAAAGAAAAATGCCGCCCAATTCCAAGAGATTTTACCGTTTTTCTTTTTCTGCTTCATAAACTTGGAAATATATCTCGGAGCGGAATTCTGAATGTAATCGGCTGCTTCGCCGACGGTCGCTCCGCCGATATCGTCCTTAGGGTCGTAAAGCACTCCGCGCATGAAAACAGACTCCATGCTCTGCGGCGTTGCCTGAACAAACGGCTGCTGCTCGGGCTGAGACTGTTCCTCTCGGACAGCCTGCTCAGCTTCTGTTTTTTGCTTCTCCGCATCGGGATCGGTCCAGGTGAAGTCGGTTGAGTGGAGATATTCGTTGACACATTTATGATTTTTTTCGTAACAGCTTCGGTGCTGAGGAGTTCCGCATATCGGACAAACAACAATGTCATCGCCGTCTTTGAACGGTTCTCGGCATCCGTCGCATATTTTTCCTGTGTAATTCATCAATTTACCCCATTTTTCATTTTTAACGGTATTATTATAACACAAGAGTCAAGCATATTGTAGCTTTTTTTTGAACTTTTTAGGAAATATTATTTAAATCTTTCTTTACATACGGGCTTTTTTACGATATAATCTATTAGTAAAACTATGTGTATATGGTATTGTGAGGTAATATAATGGTACAATTTGAAGAATTAAGACTGCATTTGCTTGAGTATGAGGATAAGCTCAAGGAGCTCGGTGAGGCTCTCGGTTTGGAAGAAATGAAAAAGACCGTTGCCGAGCTTGAAGCAAAGACAGCAGAAAACGGATTTTGGGACGATGTTGCCGGAACGCAAGTCGTTCTCCAGAAAATTGCATCACTTAAAAACAAAATTCAAAAATATGAAAATCTTAAAGCGACCTATGAGGACGATCTGACCATGATCGAGCTTTCCGACGAGGAAGAGGATCTCGATATGCTTGAAGAATGTCAGCGCAGTGTTGACGCATTTATCAAGGAGCTTGACGCTCAGACCCTCAGCACTCTGCTCTCGGGCGAGTATGACGGCAAAAATGCCATTCTCACCTTCCACGCGGGCGCAGGCGGAACGGAGGCTCAGGATTGGAACCAGATGCTTGTCAGAATGTATACCCGTTGGGGTGAGCAGCACGGCTTTAAGGTCAGCATGCTGGACTTTCTTGACGGAGACGAAGCGGGTCTTAAATCTGCCGTTCTCTGCATTGAGGGCGAAAATGCTTACGGCTATATGAAAAGTGAGGCAGGTGTTCACCGTCTCGTTCGTGTTTCACCGTTCGATTCATCGGGACGCCGCCATACGTCGTTCGCTTCTCTTGAAGTAATGCCCGAAATCGACGATACGATCGAGGTTGAGATCAATCCCGAGGATATCAGAATGGAAGTTTACAGAGCTTCGGGCGCAGGCGGACAAAAGGTTAACAAGACCTCATCTGCTGTTCGTCTTATCCATATTCCGACAAACATTGTTGTTTCATGTCAGGTTGAAAGAAGCCAGCATCAGAACCGTGAGGTTGCAATGAGAATGCTTAAGTCAAAACTTCTTGAAATCAAGGAGAGAGAGCACCTCGATAAGATCGAGGACATCAAGGGCGAGCAGAAGGAAATCGGCTGGGGCAGCCAGATTCGCTCCTATGTTTTCATGCCATATACTCTCGTTAAGGATCACAGAACAGGTTACGAGGTCGGCAACATCAACGCCGTTATGGACGGTGACCTTGACGGCTTCATCAACGCATATCTTAAACAGGCATCTTTGGATAACAAATAATAAGGGATGTTACTATGAATATCATTGACATTTCAAAACCGCTTTTGACCACAGTTGAATATCCGGGCGACCCCGAAACAAGGCTTGATACCGTCCGTTCCATTGAAAAGGGCGACGAGTGCAACCTTTCGGCGGTTTATGCGTGTGTTCATACGGCAACGCATGCCGATGCGCCCTGCCATTTCCTTGACGGCGGCGAGACTATCGAGGACGTTGACCTCAATAAATATATCGGTCAGTGTACGGTCATTGAAGTTCCGCCGGGAGTTATAACAGGCGAATATGTCAACAGATATTTTCCGAGAAAGTGTTCCCGTCTGCTCATTAAAGGTGATGCACAGTCGTTCTTTATGGAAAGCGCTGCTTATGAAGCGGTCGATACGGGTATTTGCCTTATCGGCACGGACGCAGACTCGGTCGGCAAATCGGGCAATCAGATCAAACCGCACAAGGCTTTTCTGCAAAACGGAGTTGCGATACTTGAAAATCTCGACCTTTCAAGGGTTGAGCCGGGCGATTATTATCTTATTGCTTTGCCCGTAAAAATGGGCGCAATCGACGGTGCACCTGTCAGAGCGGTTCTGATTGACGACTATATTTTGTGGAATAAAATTTGAAGAGCGGAGGACAGAAATGAAGGACTTCATAAAGCAGGCGGCACATGTTAAGCCGAGCGCAAATCAGCTTAGGCTTTTGACCGAAACGCCCTTTTATGCTTTCGTCCATTTCAGTCCGAACACATATACAAATCTCGAATGGGGCACGGGTGACGAGGATCCGTCGATTTTCAATCCCGTTGACCTTGACTGTGACGGTTGGTGCAAGGCTATAAAATCCGCAGGTATGAAGGGCGTTGTCATTACGGCAAAGCATCACGACGGATTTTGCCTTTGGCAGACAAAATACACCGATCACAGCATGAAAAAAAGCCCGTACAGGAACGGCAAGGGCGACATTGTAAAGGAGCTTTCCGAAGCATGCCGCCGCCACGGATTGAAATTCGGGTTTTACCTTTCTCCATGGGACAGACATTCCGAGCTTTACGGCACGGATGAATATAATGTTTATTACAAGGCGCAGCTTACCGAGCTTCTGACAAACTACGGAGAAATATTCCATGTTTGGTTTGACGGAGCCTGCGGCGAGGGGCCGAACGGAAAGAAGCAGGTTTACGATTTTGACGGTTACTTTGAGCTGATACACAAATATCAGCCGAATGCAACTGTTTTTAACGACAGAGGTCCCGTTCGCTGGTGCGGCAACGAGGACGGTTCGTCGAGATATGCCGAATGGGCTGTCGTTCCGTCTGAGCTTTGCCCGAATTGCGAAATTCAAACTGAGCCGGGTCCTTTTGCCGGCGACCTTTCTTACATGTATAACATGGACGAAAATATCGGTTCGCTCAGCAATATTATATATTCGAGGGGCTTGGTTTTTGCTCCGTCCGAGGTGGACATGTCTATCCGCCCGGGTTGGTTTTACCATGAAAACGAAGAGCCTTATTCGCTCGACCGTTTGTTTGACACATACCTGCGTTCGGTCGGCGGCAACACAACTTTTATTTTGAATATTCCGCCGAAGCCCGACGGCACTTTTGACGAAAAAGACGTTGTAAGGCTCAAGGAACTCGGCGAGAAAATAAGGGAAAGCTTCTCGGTGAACCTTGCCGAAGGTAAAGTGGGAAAAATGGAGCCGTACAAAAACAGCGATACTCAGTGTACGGTTGAAATTGACCTCAAAAAGGAAGAAACAATTCACTTCGTTGAAATCAGCGAGGATATAGCTCGGGGACAGAGGATAGAAAACTTTTTTGTTCAGCGGTATAAGGATAACAGGTGGGAAAACTGTTTTGAGGGAACCACCGTCGGCGCAAGAAAAATCGTCCGTTTTGACGAGGGTCTTATTGCCGACAGACTGAGAATTTTTGTTACCGCGGCTCGGGATATGCCCGAGTTCAAAAGAATTGCGATTTACTGATAACTGTTGAAAAAACGGAGGTATGTTATGAAAAGGGTGCTTGATTTTTTAATCAGCCTTTTTGCATTGATTATTCTTTCGCCGTTGTTCCTTATTGTTTCTGTCGGCGTCTTGATTTCCGACGGCAGCCCCGTGTTCTTTCGCCAAAAACGCGTAGGAAAAAACAACGAGCTGTTTGAAATATATAAATTTCGAACAATGAAGCGCGGAACGGAAAACGTTGCCAGCAACGATCTTTCCGATGCCGATGTTAAGATAACAAGGTTCGGAAAAATTCTTCGCGCAACAAGTATTGATGAGCTTCCGCAGCTTCTGAATATTCTCAACGGTTCGATGAGCCTTATAGGTCCGCGTCCGCTCATTCCGGAGGAGACAAGAATCAGAGAGCTTCGTAAGAAATATAATGTCTACAGTGTTCGCCCGGGAATAACCGGTTGGGCGCAGGTCAACGGACGTGACAATGTTTCGGCAGAGAAAAAGGCTCTGCTCGACAAGGAATATGTCGAAAAGCAAAGCCTTATGCTTGATATTAAAATTTTCTTTATGACGATTCATCAGGTTCTTTGCCGCAAGGACGTAAACGAAGGAAACAACAGAACTTAATTTGCGTTCAGGTATTCCTCAAGCGTAACGCCTTTTGCCGTGATATCCTTTGCGGCCTCAACGCCGACAAAGCGGTAATGCCACGGCTCATAGATAACCTTGGTAATGGCACGGGATTTTGCGTCTTTCGGATAGCGGAGTATGAATCCGAAATCGGCGGCATTTTCTCTCAACCATGCTGCTTCATCGGTATCCTCAAAGCTTTCGGAAAGCGAGCAGATATCCATTGCAAGACCTGCATTGTGTTCGCTTCCGCCGGGAATCATTACCTCGGTTGCGGCAGCAACGGTTGCCTTTGTTTTGTCAAGACCGTTGTTATCAATTTCAAGCTGAATTTGGTCTTCGAAAAGCTCGACCTGAAGATCATATGAGCGGTAGCCGGAAACAGGTGTCAGCTCAATTCCGTCCTCCAAGGCCTTGTCATACATCGCCTGATAGTACGGCGCAACACGGTAATCGAGATATTTTCCCGAGCCTTTAACGGCTTCGGCAAGCGTCGGTTCATAGCCTTCAGGCAAAACATGGGTGCCGTTTAGAAGAATAGATGAAAGCGAAGAATTTGCGTCAATATTGATTATTTGAGGATTAAATCCCGCGTAAGAATATTTATAACTGCTGACGGTGTTCAACTTCTTTTCGGTTTTCGTTTCGCCGACAGTTGTTTGTTTTTCGGCGGACGTGCCTTCATTCTTTTTGGACATTTCTCCGGAATTGTTCGTTGTGTTCGCCCCCGTATTTGTGGTAATCTCAACTTGTGCATTTACTGCTTTTCCGGTGTTTTTATATTCGCTGTGCACATTTATTGCCGCACCTACGGTTGTAACAGCGACAATGAGAATGATTGACTGAATAACAATCAGCTTTATTACACGAGGTGTGATTTTTTTATTCATTTAAGATGTCACTTCCTTGATATTTTATATTTCTATTTTATTCGTTTATTGAGTCATTGTCAACAATGCTTTATAAAATTATTATTATTTGAAAGGAAAGATTCCAATGAAAGCATCGGAAAGCGTAGAGAGATACGATTCTGAAGTACGTCTCTATACCAACTACGCAATCAAAAACATTAAAAAGGTCTGTAAGGACTTCGGCCCCCGTCCGGTAGGAAGTGAGGCAGAGAAGAACGCACAGCTTCATATGAAGAAGGAGCTTGAATCCTCATGCGATACCGTTACAAGAGAGGAGTACAAATGCTCGGATAAGGCGTTTATGGCTTGGGTTCCGCTCGGAGCAATACTTATTCTCTTTTCAATTGTAATGTTCACTCTCGGCATTCCCGTTGCGTCGCTTGCAGCTTCACTTGTTACGCTTTTTATAATTCTTGCAGAGTTCATTTTCTACAAGCCCGTGCTTGATGTTTTCTTCCCGAAAAAAACATCCGGTAACGTCATCGGTGTTCGCAAAGCTTCGGGCGAGACAAAGAAGCGTATTATTATTGCGGGCCATACAGATTCGGCTTTTGAATGGACATACACCTATCACGGCGGACACAATGCGGTTCTTACAATTATTCTCACGGCAATTATTGCGATTCTCCTTGGCATCGGCGGAAGCATCTATGCTCTTGTTGCAGGCGCTCAGGGCGTTGTATGGACAGGCGATAACCTTGCAATGAAGATTATCGCGGTTTTTACCTATGTGACGGTTCCCGTTATTTGTGCGGCTATTGTTTTCACAAACTATAAGCGCCCGGTTATGGGAGCAAACGATGACCTTTCAGGCTGTTTCCTTTCGGCAGCGGTTGTGAAGTTCCTTGCCGCAAATGACATTCGTTTTGAAAATACAGAGGTTGTTGCCGCTATGGTTGGCGGTGAAGAAGCAGGACTCAGAGGAACAAAGGCTTATATGAAGGCTCATGCACAGGAGTTCAAGGACGAAAAAGATGTTGAAACGATATTCGTTGCCTTTGATACTATCCGTGAACACGAATTTATGGCTATTTACGATAAAGACATGACCGGTATGGTAAAGAACGACAAGAGAGTTGCCAAGCTTCTTCAGGATGCGGCAAAGAGTGTCGGCTATGATGTTCCGGTCAAGGCTATAGAGCTTGGCTCAACAGATGCAGCCGCC
>HF999647.1:182809-201262 GCA_000434055.1 Ruminococcus sp. CAG:488
CAGCCGCCGCTTCACAGGCGGGTATCCCTGCGGCTTCATTTACGGCGATGGATCCTGCTCCGGCAAGATATTATCACACCCGTCTTGACACAGAGGATAATCTTGATCCCAAGACCCTTGAAATCGGACTCAAGATTGCTCTTGAAACAGTATTCGATTTTGACGAGAAGGGCATCTGACAGAAATCAATCACATTTCCCAAATATTTTCCTTAAAACTATTGGATTTTTGAAATTATTATGGTATAATTACATAGTGAATTTATTATTGCTCAAAAGGAGTTGGCATTGTGAATAAAAAAATTGTAAGATTTTCGTCACTCTTGCTTGCATTGCTCATGGTTCTTTCCCTGTGCGCTTGCGGCGAGGAGGAAGAAACATACGATTACAAGTCACCCATACCTACAACTACGGAAGAGATCCTTTCGAGATTTAACGACGCAATGGCAGACGCTAAAAAAGGCAACCCCGGCATCAGCTATAGCATAAAGCAGGGCGCAAACATGAGCGGCGAGCAGAAAGAAAAGTGCGAAAACGAATACGTTAAGGCTGCTTTCAAGACCGTTTCAAAGGCTATCACCAAGGAGAACTTCTCTAATGAGACTGCTTACGGCGAGAGCACAAAGGATATTTTCCCGACATTCGGTTCGGATGATGCACCCGTACTCACCAATGCCGATATCCGTTCAGCTTATGTTATGGAGAATAAGGATGACGGTACAGGCGCAACCTACATAATCGTTATAAAGATCTATCCGGAGAAGAATCCTAACCAGACGGACAGCATCTACGGAAAGCTCTATAATATCATGGACGACAAGGAAATTTTGTCACACTTTGATGTTATTAACAGCGTTGTAACGGTTAATTCTTACAGCGCACAGTACGGCGAGGGAACGATCCGTGCAACGCTCAAGAAGGAAGATAATAAGCTCACCGAGCTCAGTCTTTCAAGGAACGTTGTTGTTTCAACAGAGCTTACGGGCGTAGGTACTCTTGCCGATCTCGGAACTGTTCCGCTTGAGTTCAATTATGAAGCAACGGAAAACTACAGCGTTGACTGGTTTGATCCTGCAACAAAGGACGCAAAATAAACTGATTGATAAAAAATTACCCTCGGCGGAGCGATTCCGCTGAGGGTTTTGTCATGTTATGGTTTTATTTGCAATAGTTTTCTATGTAATTGTCAATTGCTTCGGAGATAACCTTGACGGCAACACTGCGTTCACTGACCTCATTGACGGCTGTTTCCTTATTCTCAAGCGTTTTGTAAACCGAAAAGAAATGACGCATCTCGTCAAAAATGTGCTTTGGAAGCTGGTCAATATTGGTGTAAATATTATAGTTCGGGTCATTGAACGGAATTGCGATTATTTTTTCATCGTTGCGTCCGTTGTCAATCATTGATATAACACCGATCGGATAGGCGCGGCAAAGGGTGAGCGGTTCAAGCGGCTCGGAACAAAGAAGAAGCACATCGAGCGGATCACCGTCATCGCCGAGCGATCTCGGAATGAAACCGTAGTTGGCCGGATAGTGGGTCGAGGTGTAAAGAATTCGATCAAGAATAATCAGTCCCGTTTCTTTATCAAGCTCATATTTTTTCTTGCTGCCCTTTGGAATCTCAACAACGCAAACAAAATCCTCCGGTGAAATTCTTTTTGGCGAAATGTCATGCCATATATTCATGCGTTCACGCTCCTTTAATTTTATAGTAACTTATTTGACACGAATTGTCAAGCAACAGATGTATCAGAGAACAAGTTCGTTTGTTCCGGTGCTGAGAGAAATTTTTTTGCCGTCGCCGATAAAAACAGCGTTGATACCGTCACACAAGTCAATGAAAATCTTAATTTTTTTCTCACATCGCTTCCATGCAACCGCAATCTCTCCGTGAGGCGTTGTTATTTTTCCTCTTGCAAAGGTTAGACACTCGGGAAAGACGGGGGAGATGATGATTTTATCATAACGGACAGAATCTTTTTCCTGCTTTATGCCGAGAATTTCTTCAAATAAAAACTCAGTGCTTGCGCCGAACATCGGGTGAGAATGTGACGCCTCACCGTTCCAGTTTTCCCAGAGCGTCGTAGCTCCGGAACGCCGCATGAAGTCGAAGGATACATCACCCTTGTTGGCAAGCAGACGGGTTGCAAGATCGCTGTTGCCGGTTTTGTAAAGCACGTTGAGAAGTATTTCCGTGCCGAAAATGCCTGTATCAAATTCGGTTTTTTTGCTGTATTTTTTTACGATGTTTTCAACCGTTCTCTCGTCGCCGAGACCGCAATTGACGGCAAAAGCATTTGCGCCCTGAATGTTATTGAAAAAATCTCCGGTTTCTTCATCAAAATATTTTTTTGTCACGGCTCGTGAATACTTTTCGATTAAACGCTCATATTTGTTATGCCGATTTTCAAGAGCTTCGGCACAAAAAATCATACGCTTGAGCTGAGAAATAAACATTGTCGTGTTGACAAAATCCTCGGGAATTTCTATTTTCCCCGGAGTACACCAATCTCCGAGACACCAGCCGTCTTTTTCTTCACGAACGATAAGGCCGTTCTCTGTGCGGCTCTCCATATATTCAACAAATTTTTCCATCGACGGGAACAGCTCTTCAAGCTCGTCTCTATGACCGTAATGGCGATAGAATTGATAAGGAACGTTGATTATCGCTCCTCCCCAGCCGGAAGGTCCGCCGCCGCCACCGGCAAAGGGCGCGGTGTGCTGAACATGACCTGTCGTTTTGTCCTGACAGTCCCGTATATCGGATATCCATTTTCTGTAGAATTCCTCTGCGTCAAATTCCGTCATTACGGCGTTACAGGTTAGCTGACCGTCACCCGTATAGCCGAGCCTTTCGCGGTGCGGACAGTCCGACGGTACTCCCGAGTGCATATTGGAAAGCTGGGTGTTAACAAAAGCTTTGTAATACCAATTAAGTGTTTCGTCGCTGCACTCAAAGTCCGAGGTCACATCAACGTCGGAATGAATAACGCGGATCTCAACGGGCTTTGCGTTATTTGTCAGCGTAAAATATCTGAAGCCGAACCAACAGAAAAACGGGTGATAGATTTTTTCTTTATCGGTAATGAAGGATTCAATCTGCCTCTGCTCATTAAACCCAACGGACATATTGTTAAGAGTCAAATCGTTATTTAGATTTTCCGCACATTCCATGATTACGGTTTCGCCTGCCTTCTCACACATGACGACGGGATAGCCGGAAACGTTGCGTTCGATTTTGTAAACCGAGCAGTCGCCGAAATTTTTGACAAGCTCAGGCTTGAGCGTTTCAATTACTCGGTCTACAGGGCAAGCTTGAATATAAAATTCGCTTTTCGGCGGAACGGTTTCAAGCGGTTCTTCGCCGTCGGGAAGAGTTCCGTCAACAGTGTTCCAGTTGCGGTCAAAGTTTGTATAATCAAGCACTTCTCCGAAAAAAAGATTGGAGCTTTTAAAAAATCCCGAAGAAAAAACAACATCTTTTCTGTTTGAATAAAAGCTTTCGCCGTCAACGTCGAGCTTGTAGCAGAGCTTTATTGCGCCGTAGTTCATATTGCCCTCGGCTTTGCGGACGGTTTGATGATAATATCCTCCGCCGACTGCCGCTGCGAGAATATTTTTTCCTGTATGAAGATATTTTGTAACATCGTATTTCATCACATAAATCCGATGGGTCTGCTCGTCATTGAGAGGATAAACAAGATCCATGTTCGGGCGTTCGTGATAATCGGAATATGCCGGAACAAATTCGTCGGAACCGACACGCTTGCCGTTTATGAAAAAAATAAACCAGCCGAGACCGCAGACGGTTAATTCGGCTTTTTGAAAATCATTTTTTATTTCAATCTCGGAGCGAAAGAGTGCCGCGTCAAGAATCGAGCGTGGGCTGAGCCATCTCGCTTCTCCGAAAACTTCTCTGTGATTCATAGAATTCTCCAATTTTACGGTGTTGTTTCAAAAATGCCGCCGTATCAAAGCATTTGCCTTAATACGACGGCAGGGAAATTTAAATTTTATTTCATCGTTGCGGTATATCTGCTGACATAGCCCATGTACTGCTTCTTTGCATTTGAACCGTTAAACGCCTGGTCGTCGCTCTTGGTCCAGCCTGCAATTGCGATCGAGCCGTCGCTGAGCACGGCAACATCCATTGCGCTGTCGTCCTGCACACCGTTAAGACGAACCGTTGCGGTCGTTTTACCCTCATCGTTGAGATAGAGAATATAGCCGTCACTGCCGCCGCCGACCTTGTAGCCTTGGAAATCCTCGGTTGAAGATTTCGACTGACCTACTACCGCAAAGCCACCCTTGATGCAGGCGATTCCCAGAACGGAATCATCATCGGCACCGCCGATAAGTCTTGACCAGCAAACCTGACCCTTGGAGTTGTATCTGAGCACATATCCGTCACGCTTGCCGTAATTCATTGTATAAATTCCGTCGGCTCTTTTGTAGATAGTAAATGTGCCGCCGACAACACAACCGCCGTCGTCCGTTACGGCGAGGGTGTTAAATTCGCTTTTGCCCGAGCCTTGGAGATACTCAGCCCAGTCAAGGTTGCCTTTTTTGTTGAGCTTGAGGAGAACGGTGTTCTCTGTTCGAATCTTATTGAATCTGATTCCCGAGAAATCCCCATCGGTGGACATTGTTACACATGTTGCGTAAATATCTCCGTCGGAATTGACAGCTAAAGCGGAAATAATATTTGACTTTGAGCCTTGAAGAACCTTTCTCCACTTAATATTTCCGTTTTTATCAAACTTGAAAATAAAAGCCTTAGTGCCGCCCTTTTGCGTGCCTGTGAAGAAGCCTGATTCGGAGATCGCCTTACCGCCTGCAACGAATCCTCCGTCAGGGGTTGCGGCAAGTGAGCTGATATATTCGCCTGTTGAGGAGGCGTCGGACGGGAAAACATATTTCCACATAAATGTTCCGTCGGCTTTAAGTCTGACAATAAATGCGGAGTTTGTGGATGCTGTTTTCACAACATCGCCGCTCGTTGCCGCAGTCTGACCGGCCGCAACAATTGTGCCGTCCTTAAGCTCTATAACGTCATTGAAGTTAACCTGGCTGTTGCCGCCCGTTATATATTTCCATTCGACCTTTCCGTCGGAGGAATATTTAACAAGTGATGTGTGCTGCGTTTCCCATTCGCCTGAAACGCCCTTGTAGTCGCCGTCCTTTGACGCTGAAATTCCTGCGGCAACAAATCCGCCGTCTTTGCAGCCGATGATATCTCTGAAGGCGTCAAGTCCGGAACCGCCGAAAAACTTGGTGTATTCGCATTTTGCTTCGTCAACGGATTCCTTTGACGGCTTTTTGACGCCGACCGTTGTTGATGTTGTAATCTTAGCGGCCGAAGCTTTGGTTGTCGGAGTTTCGTTCGACGAATAGTCGGGAGATTCATTCGTCTGCTCGAGCTCAAGCTTTCCGTCCTTGTATTTGCCGGTGTAATAGATCATATCCCCAAAAGTGTCAGTCTCGTTCTTAGTGTAAAGAATGTTGCCTTTTGAGTCTTTCTTACCGGTTGTGTAAATTGTTTTGCCGTAGTTGTCCTTGAGCCCTGTCGAATATATTCTGTGACCGGCCTTGTCGACAATTCCCGTTGCGTCGGTGACCTTGCCGTTAGGGTCTGTTGCTCCTGTTATTGCCGTGACCTCCTCGGCGCCCTTTTTGAGCTCATCATCAACGATATCTAAATCGTCGGGAGTCTCGGAAATAAGCTTGTCGTTCTTTTCACCCGGAGTTGCGGAATCGCCGCAGGCGGAGAACAAACAAAGCGACATTGCCAAAACAAGCAACAAAGCAATTATTTTATATTTGTTCATGTAAAGTCCTCCTTTAACAGGTTGGCAACCGCCTGTAGCAAATAAATCGGCGGTTACTTTTTTCTATAATATCATACTTTCTTTAATTTTTCAATGCTTTATAAAAGTGTTTACATTTTAAATTCTAAATAAAAATTGAATTATTTATTGATACAATACGTGTTTTTTGTTATAATTTTTAAAAAGCAGCACCGCAAATGTGCCATGTTGCTTCAACGCAACCGTCGGTTGACAGATTATGCAGTCAGGACTCTTGTGTTAACCTACGGATCGAGCGGCAATGCTCAGCTTAGAAGCGTTCGGATTATATGGGCGGTTGCAGGTGCGGTTTACGGAGCGATTGTGATTATAATGAATTCCGTTATCGGCAAGAAGAAAAAGTAATTTTCCGAAAAGAGGAAAACAAATGAACGATGTAATTGAAATAAAAAACTTGAGAAAATCTTTTGGCGAGGTCAAAGCCGTTCAGGATATTTCGTTCTGCGTAAAGCAAGGCGAGATGTTCGCTTTCCTCGGTGTGAACGGAGCGGGAAAAAGTACAACTATTTCCATAATATGCGGTTATCTTGCAAAGGACGGCGGCAGCGTTGAGGTCTGCGGAAAGAGTATTGACAATTCAATTGACGATATCAAGAGAAATATCGGCGTAGTGTTTCAGAATTCTGTGCTGGATCAGTCGCTTTCCGTTTCGGATAACCTCAGAAGCCGTGCCGCATTCTATGGAATAAAGGGCGCCGAATTCAAAAAAAGACAAGCCGAGCTTGCAAAAATGCTTGACTTTGAAAAGCTTCTTAACAGAACGGTCGGCAAGCTTTCGGGCGGACAGCGGCGCAGGATAGACATTGCGCGTGCGCTTCTTCACAAGCCGCAGCTCTTGATTTTGGATGAACCGACAACGGGTCTCGACCCTCAGACGAGGAAGCTGCTCGGCGATGTGGTGGCCGATTTGAGAAAGAAGGAAAATCTGACGGTTCTGCTCACGACGCATTACATGGAGGAAGCGGCGGATGCAGACTATGTTGTTATTCTCGACAGCGGAAAAATCGTTGCCGAAGGAACTCCGCTTGATTTGAAAAATAAATACACAGGCGATTTTATAACAATTTACAGGGCGGACGAGAGCGAGGCTAAAAAGCTCGGTATGCCCTATGAAATAATTCGTGATGCGATAAGGATTTCCGTTCCGGACACCGCGGCGGCAACAAGGCTGATTACGGAAAACCCGAATATGTTCACTGATTATGAGGTTACAAAAGGAAAAATGGACGATGTTTTTCTTAATGTAACAGGAAGAAAGCTGACGGGAGGCGATGAAAAATGACAGGTCTCGGCAATTTGATAAGGCGAAATATTCGGCTTTTCTTCAAGGATAAGGGAATGTTCTTCTCTTCGCTTATAACTCCGATTATTCTTCTTGTGCTTTACGTTACTTTTCTCGCAAAGGTCTATCGGGACAGCTTTGCGTCGGCTATACCTCAGGGAATTACGGTGGACGAAAAGATTATCAATGCCGTTGTTGCTTGTCAGCTCATTTCTTCTCTGCTGGCTGTCAGTTGTGTTACGGTTGCTTTCTGTTCAAATCTTCTGATGATAAACGATAAGGTTAACGGTGCAATTCGTGACCTGACGGTTTCTCCCGTGCGCCGTTCAACATTGGCTCTCGGTTACTTTATCTCATCGGCAGCCTCGACGATGATAATCAGCTTTTCCGCTCTCGCCGTCGGACTGGTTTATGTTTACACTCAGGGCTGGTATATGACGCTCGGTGATGTGTTGTATCTTATTCTTGATGTTTTTCTGCTGACAATGTTCGGAACAGCGCTTTCTTCCTGCGTTAATTTTTCGCTCACAACAAACGGACAAGCTTCGGCGGTTGGCACAATCGTCAGTGCAGGCTACGGTTTTATTTGCGGCGCATATATGCCGATGTCACAGTTTGGCAGCGGACTTCAAAAGGCTCTCCTTTTTCTTCCGGGTACATACGGAACAAGCCTTATCCGAAACCATGCGATGGCAGGCACATTCAGAAAAATGAGAGAAACAGGATTTCCGAAAGAGGCGATAGAAGGAATTACGGGTGCTGTTGATTGCAGGCTGTTTTTCTTTGAACATGAGGTCGGAATTCCGGCAATGTATCTTATTCTCTCCGGTTCAACCGTTGCACTGATAATTTTATATGTTTTGTTGAACAGGGCTTTTTCCGGAAGGGCGAGATGAGCAAATACGAGCCTCTTTGGAATTATGTTAAAGAGCAGGAGAATGATTTTATACTGAACTATGAGCAGGTTGAAAAAATTCTCGGATTTCCGATAGATCATTCTTTCCTGACATTCAAAAAGGAACTGACGAATTACGGTTGGCAGGTCGGGAAAATCTCGACGAAAAACAAAAACGTTAAATTTATAAAAATATAAAACTTGCCCATTCTTAATTAAAAAAGGATGGGCAGATTTTTTGTGAATAATTGAAAAATACATTGATTTAATCATCAGTTTGTTTTATTATTATTTTAAAGCCAAAAAGAATGGAGATTTGATTATGGATAAATACGCAAGATTCAGATATCAACCGTGTATACCGATGGGCGCAGACGGCAGAAAGCTGACGGGCTCACCCGAGCACACCGCACTCTCAAGAAAAGCCGCAGGTGAGGGTATGGTTCTGCTCAAGAACGATGATAACGCATTGCCGCTTAAAAAAGACGAAAAGGTTGCGCTTTTCGGCAAGGCGACAATTGAATACATAAAGGGCGGCGGAGGAAGCGGTGACGTTTTCTGCGCCTACACCCACAATATTTACGACGGCTTTGCTCAGAAAGAGAAAGAGGGCAAAATCAGTGTATATATGCCTACTGTTGACTTCTATAAGGAATACGTAAAGAAAGAAAGCAGGAAGATCCCTACCCGTGCCGAAATCGAAAAGACTTGGGATATAGTCAATGCAATGGATTTCTGCCAGAAAAAGGATGACATTGTCTATGATACTTTTGCAAGCATGCACGTTGTCGAAGCGGAAGCTCCCGATGAGCTTATAAGCGCTGCGGCAGAAAACGCAGACACAGCAATAATCACGCTCAGCCGTTTCTCCGCCGAGGGCGTCGACCGTCGTGCCATCAGCGGCGACTACTATCTTTCCGATGCAGAAAAGAGCCTTATTGACCGAGTTTCGTCGGCATTCAAAAAAACAATAGTTGTTCTTAACTCGGGTGGAGTGGTTGACTGTGAGCACTTCGCCGAGAACGACAAGGTTCAGGGCATTCTCTGCGGCTGGCAGGGCGGCATGGAGGGCGGTATGGCGGTTGCCGATATTCTTTGCGGTGACGTCAATCCGTCGGGCAAGCTCGGCGACACAATTCCGAAATCATACGACTGTTATGAGAACGGAAAGATGTTCCAAACGGGTTATGAGCACCTTGACTATGAGGACGATATTTATGTCGGCTATCGCTATTTTGAAACAATTCCGGGAGCGGCGGAAAAAGTCCGCTACCCGTTCGGCTTTGGTCTTTCTTATACGGACTTTAAGATGAGCGGCGCTTTTTGCGGTGAGAGCGAAGGCAAAATTGTTGCTGTTGTTACGGTTAAGAATATCGGCAAAGTCTCCGGCAAAGAGGTTGTGCAGCTTTATTACAGTGCACCTCAAGGGAAGCTCGGAAAGCCGTCAAAGGAGCTTGCGGCATTTGCAAAAACAAAGCTTCTTGCTCCGGGGGAGAGCCAAACCGTGGCACTGAGCTTTGACATAAATGACATGGCAAGCTTTGACGATCTCGGAAAAATCCAAAAATCCGCATTTGTTCTTGAAAAGGGAACATATAAATTCAGCCTCGGAAATTCCGTCAGAAACACGAGACTGCTCGACTACGAATTTACGGCAGACGAGGATATTATCGTTAAGCAGTCGAAGTCACTTCTTAAACCGTTTAAGCTTGAAAAAAGACTCCTTGCGGACGGAAGCTATGAGACACTTCCTCAGAGCGAGCAAAGCTATGATTCGGGTAAAAATAACTTAGCCGATGCAAAGGCTCCCGACGAAGCGGTTATGTTTGATTATGTCGGTAAAAAAATCAGTCTTGACGATTTTATCAGACAGTTCACCGTTGATGAGCTTATAGATTTTGTCGGCGGACATCAGAATCAGCCCGGCGTTTGCAATACAGGAGCCTTCGGCGGTTTGAAACGGCTCGACATTCCTCCGATTCCTACAGCCGACGGCCCCGCAGGTGTTCGCCTTAACGCCAAAACAGGAGCACCTACAACGGCGTGGCCGTGTGCAACGCTTCTTGCCTGCACATGGAATACCGAGCTGATCGAGGAGGTCGGTTCGGCGGGCGGTGCCGAGCTGAGAGAGAACAATCTCGGCGTTTGGCTTGCTCCTGCAATGAACATTCATCGCAATCCGCTTTGCGGCCGTAACTTTGAGTATTTCTCCGAGGATCCGCTTCTTGCCGGAAAATGCAGTGCGGCAGACGTAAGGGGAATTCAATCAAGAAAGGTCGCAGCCTCGGTTAAGCACTTCGCTTGCAATAACAGAGAGTCAAACCGGTTTGAATGTGATTCGAGAGTTTCCGAGCGTGCGCTGAGAGAAATCTATCTCCGTGGCTTTGAAATATGCGTTAAGGAAGCCGACCCATGGACTGTTATGTCCTCTTATAATATTATCAACGGCTGTCACACATCAACAAGCTATGAGCTTTTGACCGAGATTCTCAAAGGTGAATGGGGCTTCAAGGGCATGGTTACGACCGACTGGGGCGTTCACAGCCATCATTCCGACGAGATTCTTGCGGGCAACGACCTCAAGATGGGTGAGGGCGAACCGAATGAGCTTAAAGAGGCATACGAAAACGGCAAAATAACAAGAGCAGACCTTGAAGCCTGTGTCAGAAGGATTCTCGTGATGACAATAAATGTTGCCGAATAATCTGTTATAAATACGCAAATGTTTATGAATATTTTACCTGAGTAAAACAATTCTGTTTTTTTAAAATTTCCTATTGTAATTTCACCGAAATATATGTATAATGGTACGGTAAATTGAATGCGGACGAAAAAACAATGTATTTTGTTGCGTCTGCGGTAAATCCGTGCGCATTCGGCACACGGTGGAGGAGTTAGGAACATGCTTGGTAAATATGTTCGTATCAAGGTGACTCATCCGATCCACTCTTACAGCAATGAACAGGGCTTTACCTATGAACTGAACTACGGCGAGGTCGAGGGGGCTAAGCAGTTCAACGCTTCTGTTAAAGGCGCATTCATCATGGGTATCAATCATCCCGTGCGAAGCTTTGACGGAAGGGTAGTCGGCATCGTCAGGTATGACGGCAGTAATGAAACAGATTGGGTTGTAGCGCCTAAAAGTACAAGGTTCATCAACATTGACATCGCAAACGGCATTGACTTTGCGGTGAAGAACAAAAATCACACACTGGAGTGCCTTTATGAGCGTTCCTGCGGAGCGGTTGTTTACAGGAACATCGGCGGAATGATTCGTTTTCTGCTTATCAAGAACAGACGAAGCGCCCATTGGGGTTTTCCGAAGGGTCACGTTGAGCAGGGCGAAAACGACCATCAGACGGCTTACCGCGAGGTGCTTGAGGAGACGGGAATCAGAATTAACATTCAGCCCGATTTCGTCACAAAAAGTCAGTACACCATTCAGGGCAAGGTTGAGAAAAACGTAAATATTTTTCTTGCCTCGACCCAGGATACTCAGACGGTCATCCAAAAGGAAGAAATTGAAGATTATATTTGGCTCGGATATGAAAAAGCTCTTAATAAGCTTCGCTTTGAGAACGACAGAAACATTCTTTCCAAGGCTTATAATTATCTTCTGAACAAAAAAATTATAACGGAGTAAAAAGATGACAGACCAAATAATTCAGTCTATTGTAACCTTTTTTCAGGATAAAATCCCAAACGAACTTACGGTTTTTATTATTTCCGTGCTTCCGGTTCTTGAGCTGAGGGGCGGTCTTATCGCCGCAAAGCTTCTGGATATGAATATTATCAGAGCATTTATTGTTTGCTATTTGGGCAATATGCTCCCGATTCCGTTTATCCTTCTTTTCCTAAGAAAGATATTTGATCTTATGAGAAAATCAAAGAAGCTCGGCAAAATTGTAGGCAAGCTGGAGCATAAGGCTGAAAAGCACCGCAAAACGATTGACAAATACGGCGCATGGGGTCTTTTGGTTCTTGTTGCGATTCCGTTACCCGGAACGGGTGGCTGGACAGGCGCACTTGTTGCCGAAATTATGGATATTAAATTCAAAAAAGCTCTGCCGATTATCGCTCTCGGCGTGCTGATAGCGGGATTTATAGTAGGAGCGTTGTTCTACGGCTTGCTCGGAAACGTGATTTAACGCAATACCGCATAAATCGTCTTTATAATTAAATAACTGCAATGCGGACAGGGAAGAAACCTGTCCGTTTTTGTTTTTGTAAAAATATTTTTGAATTTTTCGTGAAAAATATGATTTTTCACTTTACATAACCGCCGTTTTAAAGTAAAATATATACGATATATTAGGGCAGTGGGGGTATTCAGATGTATAAAAGAATTCTGCTGAAGCTCAGCGGTGAGGTTCTTGCCGGCGAGCAGGGTCACGGAATTGATTTTGACATGGTGACCAATGTTTGTACATACGTTAAAAAGGTTGCCGATATGGGGGTTCAGATTGGTCTCGTTGTCGGCGGCGGAAACTTCTGGCGCGGAAGAAGCAGCGGCACAATGAACCGCACAAGAGCCGATAACATGGGTATGCTTGCAACGGTTATGAATTCGCTTGCTCTTTGTGAGGCTCTCGAGCAGCTCGGCGTTAAGGCGAGAGTTATGTCGGCGGTAGGTATGCAGCCGATTGCAGAGCAGTATGTTGCCCGTGACGCGGTCGCTCATCTCAACGAAGGCGAGGTTGTTATCTTCGGATGCGGCACAGGCTGCCCGTTCTTCTCAACCGATACAACGGCGGCGCTCAGAGCGGCTGAAATCGAAGCCGATGTTATATTCAAGGCAACTAATGTTGACGGCGTTTTTGATAAGGACCCGAACAAGTTCAGCGATGCGGTCAAGTATGATACGCTCACTCATTCCGAGGTTCTTGCCAAGGGGCTCAAGGTAATGGACAGCACGGCTGCTTCGCTTTGCAGGGATAATTCAATAGCAATTCTCGTTTTCAACCTTGAAGATCCCGAGAATATCATCAGAGCCGTTAAAGGCGAAAATATAGGCACACTCGTTAAAGAATAAAAATATAAATAAATCAAGTAAGGAGAATTTTCATGAAAGAAGTTTACAGCAATACCAGAGAAAAAATGACAAAGACGGTTTCTGTTCTCGGCAAGGACTATGCTTCAATCAGAGCAGGCCGCGCAAATCCGGGCGTACTTGACAAGGTTCTTGTTGATTACTACGGAGTTCCGACGCCAATCAATCAGATGGCTGCAATCTCGGTTTCAGAGGCTCGCATTCTTGTTATTCAGCCGTGGGATAAGTCCACGCTTACCCCGATTTACAAGGCAATTCAGGCATCCGATATCGGCATCAATCCGCAGAATGACGGATCCGTTATTCGCCTTACCTTCCCTCAGCTCACAGAGGACAGACGTAAGGAGATCGTTAAGGAAATCAAGAAAATGGCAGAGGATTCAAAGGTTGCTATCCGTTCGATCCGCCGTGACGCTATCGACAAGATTAAGAAAATGCAGAAGGCATCGGAAATCACCGAGGATGACCTCAAGAACGGCGAGGACGAGCTTCAGAAGATTACCGATGAATTCATCAAGGAGATCGACGCAGCTGCTTCAACAAAAGAAAAGGAAGTTATGTCAATATAAAATTGCGTACGCTTTGATTATTTTAACAGGCAGGCTTTCACGGTCTGCCTGTTGTCAATAGAGGAGAACCTGTTATGGAAGAAAGAAAAGTTCCGACACACATCGGTATAATCATGGACGGCAACGGTCGCTGGGCAAAGCAGCGAGGCTTGCCGCGTTCCGAGGGTCATAAAGCCGGTGCAAAGGTGTTCAAACAGATTTGCGATTATGCAGGAGAAATAGGTGTACAAAGCATTACTTTTTATGCGTTCTCAACCGAGAATTGGAAGCGACCTCCCGAGGAGGTTTCGTCACTCATGGATCTTTTCCGTGAATATATGCACGAGGCCGAGGACAGAAAAGCCGAAAATCTTCAAAAGGGCATGAGAATGCACTTCATCGGACACCGTGAGGGTATTCCCGAGGATCTGCTCAATCTCTTTGACACCTCCGAGGAAGAGTCAAGAGGCGCCGAAAAATACGATGTCAATATCGCCATCAATTACGGCGGCAGGCTTGAGATTGTCGATGCTGTCAAACAGCTCGGCGAAAAAATCAAGGCCGGCGAGCTTGATCCGGCCGACATCACCGAGGACGATATTTCCTCTCATCTCTATACCGCAGGACAAAGCGACCCCGATTTGATCATTCGACCCAGCGGCGAATACCGTCTCTCAAACTTTCTTACCTGGCAGTCGGCATATTCCGAGCTTTGGTTTTCCGACATTCTTTGGCCGGACTTCACTCCTGCCGATCTCGACAAGGCAATAGACGATTATAATAAGCGCAACCGTCGTTTCGGCGGCGTCTAAGTTCGTATAAAATCGCCCACAGCACTTTTTTCGCTTGTGGCAGTACCTTTGTACAGCTCACAAGCTGCAAAAAGCACTGTGAACAATTTTCTTACAAACTTATTCAGAGGTAAAACTCCACAACCGATTTTTGCTCGGGGCAGTGCAACATCACAGCACCCGACCTGCAAAACCGCCTGTGAAAAAATTTTCCTCAATCTCAAAAGTTTACTAAAAAAAAGCATTTGTTCATGGCAGTACCTTTGTACATGTACAGCTCACAAGCTGCAAAAAGCACTGTGAACAATTTTCTTACAAACTTATTCAGAGGTTAGCTCCACGGCATTTTTTGCTCGGGGCAGTACCTTATTTGAAAGGATAAACCACATGAAAACCAGAATTATTTCGGGAGTTTCATATTCCCTCATCATTATTGCCGTGATGTTTTTCATGAACACGGCGGCATTGCCGATACTCATGGCATTTATTTGCGGCGTTGCCGTTTATGAGCTCAACCATGTTGCGAAGGTCAAGCTTCCGCTTGCGATTCCGTCGATTATAGTCGGTGCATATATTCCCATTGAAATCAGATATCATTTCCTTGAAAAAATCCATGTTACACAGTTTGCGGCTCTTGCCGTATATATTATCGCCATGCTCATTATGATGGTTAAGTGGCACGGTGAGGTTAAATTTGAGCAGGTCGCAATTTCTGTTCTTTGCTCAATCGCCGTTCCCGAGTCGCTCGGCTGTTGGGTAAGAATAAACGATCTTCAGCTTATCGACGAAAGATACACTCAGGCGAACGTGGTTTATCTCATATTGTTTACGCTTTTCTGCGCATGGTTTACCGATATGTTCGCCTATTTCACGGGCGTATTCTTCGGCAAGCATAAGATGACCCCTGTTGTCAGCCCGAAAAAAACCTGGGAGGGAGCAATCGGCGGAGTTGTCCTCACTGCAGCGCTGAATGTCGGATTATATTTTGTGTTTGCAAAGAAATTTTTCCCGGACGGAAGCTTTTTCCTTTGGGATTGGTGGGCAGTAATTCCGATTTCGCTCGTGCTTTCCGTTATCAGCATTTTCGGTGACCTTTCCGCCTCGGTTATTAAGAGAAACTACGGCGTGAAGGATTACGGAAAGCTGATTCCCGGTCACGGCGGAATTATGGACAGATTTGACAGTACGCTGTTTGTTTTTCCGATCATGTACGGAATACTCAGCATAATCGAGACATTTTAAAAATAAAATTTAAGGTGATACTATGAGTAAAACCGTAGCCGTTCTCGGCTCAACAGGCTCAATCGGAACACAGGCTCTTGAAGTCATCGAAATGCAGGGCTACGAAGTCAAAGCTTTAACGGCAAGCATAAGCGTTGATACGATTGAAAAGCAAATCAGAAAATTTAAGCCCGAGCTTGCCGCAATGGTGGATGAAAAAGCGGCGGCAGAGCTTAAAATCAGAGTTGCAGACACTCGAACTAAGGTGCTTTCGGGCATGGAGGGCGTTTGCGAATGTGCTGCAAGCGGAGCGGACTATGTGCTCAACAGCATTGTCGGCATGGCAGGACTTGAGCCGACAATAGCTGCAATTAACGCAGGCAGTGAGCTTGCACTTGCCAACAAGGAAACGCTTGTTGCCGGCGGTCAGCTCGTTATGGGGCTTGCAAAGGAAAAGGGCGTCAACATTCTTCCCGTTGACAGCGAACATTCGGCGATTTTTCAGTCAATGCAGGGTTGTCGGGACAAGAAAGAGATAAAAAAGCTCATTCTTACAGCTTCGGGCGGCCCATTCTTCGGAAAAAAGCGTGACGAGCTTGTTGATGTTACGGTCAAAGAGGCGCTCAACCACCCGAACTGGAGCATGGGTGCAAAAATTACGATTGATTCCGCTTCAATGATGAACAAAGGGCTTGAGCTTATTGAAGCAGTTTGGCTTTTTTCGATGGATCCAAAGGATATTGATATTGTTGTTCACCGTCAAAGCGTTATTCACTCGCTTGTTGAGTTCTGCGACAATTCCGTTATTGCCCAGCTCGGTGTTCCCGATATGCGAATCCCGATTCAGTATGCGCTGACTTATCCGAACAGAATTCCGTCACCCGTCAAGGAGCTTTCGCTGACGGATTACGGCACACTTACTTTTGATAAGCCGGATTACGAAACCTTTGGCTTGATAAACGTCTGCCGAAAGGCAATCAACGACGGCGGACTTTTCCCTGCCTGTGCAAATGCGGCAAACGAGGAAGCAAACCTTGCTTTCAGACAGGGCAAGATTAAATTTTTACAGATTGAGGAACTGGTCAGAGAGACCGTTGAGAACGCTCAGCGCTTTGATACATATAAACTCGGCGACGTTTTGGATATGTATAACTGGGCGAGGGGTTATGTGAAAGAAAAAATAATGGGCTGAGGTCGCTCGGCTCACGAAAGAGGCGATTAAAATAGGATTTTTATCTGTACTGGCGAGCAAATGGACGATTCTGCTTGCGATAATATTCTTCGGCATAATAATCATGGTGCACGAGGCAGGACACTTCACTTTTGCAAAGATTTTCGGCGTAAAGGTAAATGAATTCTCTCTCGGCATGGGGCCTACATTGCTGAAAAAGAAAAAGGGCGAGACTCAATATTCATGGCGTTTGCTTCCGATCGGAGGCTTTGTCAGCATGGAGGGCGAGGACGAAGACAGCACGGATGAACGTGCCTTTAACAACAAGCCCTGTTGGCAGAGAATAATAATTGTTGTAGCCGGCGCTATGGTAAATATAATTCTCGGACTTATTATAATTGCGATAATGCTCGGTGCTTCGGACAATCTTTCCGGAACGAACTATGTCAATTTCTTCAATGACAACGGCAAGCAGGTCGCAGAGTATAACGGACTAAAGGCAAAAGACAAAATAATAAAAATAGACGGCAAGAGAGTTTATTATTATACCGATGTTCCCTATCTTCTCAGTCGTGACGAAGGCTCAACCGCAGATCTTCTCGTTGAGCGTGACGGCAAGAAGGTTGAAATCAATGACGTTGAAATGCCCTATTCAAAAATAGTTATGGTCGGTGTTGACAAGACTGCCGGCACGGTTTTTAAGGATACATTTAAGGAATCCGTCAGTATTTTCAGAATGGTCTGGCTGAGCTTGTTTGACCTTGTTACGGGCAAGTATTCCGTTAAGGATGTTTCGGGCCCCGTCGGCGTTGTGGACTATGTTTCCGATGCGGCACAGGAGTCGGTCAAGACGGCTGACTATACCGGACTTCTCAGCATAATGGCTCTTATTACGATAAATATCGGGGTGTTCAATCTTCTGCCGATTCCCGCTCTTGACGGCGGACGTCTTTTCTTCCTGCTCATTGAGCTTGTCAGAAGAAAGCCGATAAAGCAAAAGTACGAATCCCTTGTTCACGCTATCGGTATGGTTATTCTCCTGCTCTTTATGGCGGCAATCACGTTTAAGGATATTTATTCGCTGATTGTGAAGTGAGGAATCAAAGATTTTTAATGGGGTCTTTATCCCCTCCGTCGCTCATGCGACACCTCCCCTTGATTCAAACAAGGGGAGGCTTGAATAAATTTTAAAGGCATGAGATTATGAAAACGATGTATAACAAGGAGCTTGTCGGAACTGCAAAGTGTTTAAGAAAAAACATGACACAAGAAGAAAAACACTTGTGGTATGATTTTTTAAAAAACTATCCCGTAAAATTTTACAGACAAAAGCCAATCGGAGATTATATTGTTGATTTCTATTGCTCAAAGGCAAAAACAGTTATTGAATTGGACGGTTCACAGCACTATGAGGAGAAAGAGATTGTAAAGGATAAAATACGAACGGAGTTTATATCAAAATATAAAATAAAAGTAATACGTATCCCAAATGATGCCATAAGAAATAATTTTGATGGCGTTTGCGTTTATATTGATGATATAATTAAACATTCATTATAATTTGAGGCTGTTGCTATATCAGCCTCCCCTTGTTTGAATCAAGGGGAGGTGCCGCATAGCGGCGGA
>HF999647.1:201274-222841 GCA_000434055.1 Ruminococcus sp. CAG:488
CATAGCGGCGGAGGGGATAAAGAAAAACAGAAAAACATTTTGGCCGAACCGAGGTATTAAAATGGAACGAAGAAAAACGAAAAAAATAAAAATCGGAAACACATATATCGGCGGCGACGCACCGATAACGGTGCAGTCAATGCTCAACAAACCGGCTCACGATATTGAAGCGAGCGTTAAGCAGGCGGTCGAGCTTGAAAAAGCGGGCTGCCAGATTATCCGAGGCGCAATTCCCGATATGGACGCAGTGAAGCTAATCCCTGCGCTCAAGGAAGCGGTTAGCGTGCCTATTGTTGCGGATATTCATTTTGACTATCGTCTTGCTGTCGAAGCGGTTGCGGCGGGAGTTGACAAGGTGCGCATAAATCCGGGCAACATCGGGTCGGATGACAGGGTCAAAAAGGTTGTCGAAGCGTGCCGTTCGAGAAATATTCCTATTCGTATCGGCGTAAACTCAGGCTCGGTCGAAAAGGATATTCTTGCAAAATACGGTGCGCCGACCCCGGAAGCTATGGCGGAAAGCGCAATGTATCATGCTTCATTGCTTGAAAAATTTGACTTTGATGACATTGTGATTTCAATTAAGTCGTCAAATGTCGGCAATATGATAAAGGCATATGAAACCGTTGCCGAAAGATGCGATTATCCGCTTCATCTCGGCGTAACCGAGGCGGGCACGGAGCGCATGGGTCTTATTAAATCGAGTGCAGGGATCGGAAGTCTGCTCATGCACGGAATCGGCGATACCGTTCGGGTTTCGCTGACTGCCGACCCCGTCAAGGAGGTCTATGCAGGACTTGATATTCTCAAGGCTCTTGATTTGAGAAGCGACTGCGTTCAGATAGTTTCCTGCCCGACCTGCGGCAGAACAAAGATTGATCTTATCAAGGTCGCAGGCGAGGTTGAAAATGCGCTCAGAGATTGCCGTAAGCCGCTCAAGGTAGCCGTAATGGGATGTGTTGTCAACGGTCCCGGCGAGGCGAAGGAAGCCGATATCGGTATAGCGGGCGGTGACGGTTGCGCTGTGCTTATCAAAAAAGGCGAAATTATAAGAAAGATTAAAGAGGAAGATATTGTCAGCGAGCTGCTGGCTGAAATAGATAAGATTTAAGGCAATAACGCATAGATTGCGGCACACACCTTAAATAATTTGGGAGTGTAATTTTGAAAGAAGTCAGTTTTCTCAGCCTTTTCGGCGAGTACATAGATCAGGGCATTGCGGCGTATTTTGATTCCGCAACGGTTGAGAGCATTGAGGCGAGCCTTTCTGAACGCAGTGTCAGTATGCTCGTCAGTTTTCCTGCGCCCATTGACTCGGCAGTAATCAAAAAGGCTAGAGCAGAGCTTATCCGTGTGATGAATTTGCATCGGCTTAACCTCGGAATACATTTCCCTCCCGAGACATTTGATATAAACTACATGACGAACTTCGTCAAGGAAATCTATGAGCATTTCCCCGCGTCAAGAACAATTCTTGAGGGCGCAACCTACAACCTCAACGGTGACAGGCTTACAGTTGAGCTTGCGGCGAACGGCAAGGACGTGCTTGTTAATCTCGGATGCGATAAATTCATTCGTCAAACGATTGACCGACGCTTTGAAAGACTGATAGCGGTTGAATTTGTCGGCAATGCTTCGGCTCAGGACGACATAAAAGTACTTGAAGAGCTACAGAAAAAGGAAAATCAAAAGCTTGCAGTTGCTTCGCCGATGGCGAATCCCGTTGCCGCTTCAAAGGTACCGGCTCAGAAGAAACCTAAAGAAAAGACCTACGACGATTTACCGATTTCAATTACAAATGCTAAGCCTCTTTTCGGCACGCTTGTTAAGGGTAAGCCGAAGCCTATCAAAGAGTGTCTGCCGGAGGACGGCGAGGTTGTTGTTTGGGGCGATGTTTTCTCCCTCGAAACGAGAGAGTCAAAGGACGGCCGCTACAGCATAATCAATTTCAATATAACCGACTACACTTCATCATATCCGGTCAAGGTTTTTGGTGAGAAGAAAAAGTGCGAAGACTTGGTGGAAAATCTCAAGGATGGCAAAACCGTGCTTGTCCGAGGCTCAATAAATATGGACACCTATATGCACACCTATCTCATCAATGCAAGAGCCGTCACGGAAATTGAAAAAATCGAGAAGCAGGATAACGCTCCCGAAAAGCGAGTGGAGCTGCACCTGCATACAAATATGTCGGCAATGGACGGTATGACGAGCGCAAAGGAGCTTGTCAGCCGTGCGATAGCATGGGGTCACAAGGCTATTGCAATTACCGATCACGGAGTTGTGCAGGCTTTCCCCGAGGCTTGCAATACTGCCGCCAAGGCAGGAATAAAAATTATTTACGGCATGGAGGGCTACCTCGTTGACGATGATGCTTTCTATGATGATTACGGCTTCGGCGTTGACGATGAGATACCTGCCGAATATATCGAAAAAGTCCGTGCCGAAAAGACTTACCATATAATTATAATTGCGAAAAACACTCAGGGACTTAAAAATCTCTATAAGCTTATTACGGATTCAAACCTTAAATTTTTCAAGCGCAGACCGAGAATTCCCCGCCACAGACTTATGCAGTTCCGCGAGGGTCTTATTATCGGAAGCGCCTGTGAAGCGGGCGAGCTTTACCGTGCGCTTGTCGACCAAAAAAGCGATGAGGATATTCTCAGAATCGCTTCTTTCTATGACTATCTTGAAATTCAGCCCAATGGCAACAACGCTTTTATGCTTCGCAGTCAGGACGAGCGTTATGAGCGCTTTAAGACGGTTGAGGATCTTGAAAATGTTGACAGACAGATAATTCATATAGCGGACAAGCTCGGCAAAATGGTTGTTGCCACTTGCGATGTCCATTTCATTGACCCCGGCAATGCTGTTTTTCGCGAAATTCTCATGACCTCAATGGGATTTTCCGATGCTTCTCAGCAGGCTCCGCTCTATTTCAGAACTACGGAAGAAATGCTTGCCGAGTTTGCATATCTCGGTGAGGAGACGGCGAAAGAGGTCGTTATCACCAATCCGAATAAAATCGCCGACCTTTGCGAAAGCGGCATGACACCCTTCCCGAGAGGAACATTTCCGCCGAGCCTTGAAGGAGCGGATGAGGACCTTACCCGTATTTGCTGGGAGAGAACTAAGAAGGATTACGGCGATCCCGTGCCCGAAAATGTTGCAAAACGACTTGAAAAAGAGCTGAAATCAATCATTTCGAACGGATTCGGAGTTCTTTATATGATTGCACAAAAGCTTGTTCAGAATTCTGAGGAGCACGGTTACTATGTCGGCTCGAGAGGTTCTGTCGGCTCGTCGTTCGTTGCCCATGCGGCAGGTATTTCCGAGGTTAACCCTCTGCCGCCGCACTATATATGTAAAAAATGTAAGCACTCGGAATTTTTCATGGACGGTTCTGTCGGTTCGGGTTATGACCTGCCGCCGAAGGATTGCCCGAACTGCGGAATTCCGATGCACCGTGACGGTCACGATATTCCGTTTGAAACATTCCTTGGATTCAAGGGAGATAAACAGCCCGATATTGACCTTAACTTCAGCGGTGAATATCAGTTCTATGCTCACCGATACACCGAGGAGCTTTTCGGAATTGACCATACATTTAAGGCCGGCACAATCGGCACTATTGCCGACAAGACTGCTTACGGCTTTGTTAAAAAATGGCTTGAGGTCAAGGGTATAACAGTAAACCGTGCCGAGGAGGACAGACTGACAAAGGGCTGTACGGGAGTTAAGAGAACGACCGGTCAGCACCCCGGCGGAATGGTCGTTGTTCCGGCAAGCAATGACGCCGAGGACTTCACACCTATTCAGCACCCGGCGGACGACGTTTCGGGCGGACTGAGAACGACCCACTTCGACTTCCATTCGCTTCATGATACTATTCTCAAGCTGGATAACCTCGGTCACGATGTTCCGACGCTTTACCGTCATCTTGAGGATTCGACGGGCATCAATGTTTTTGATGTTGATATCTGTGACCCGAAGCTTTATGAGCTTTTGACCTCCCCCGAACCGCTCGGAGTAACGGCGGAGGAGATTGGCTGCGAAACCGGTACACTTTCGCTTCCCGAGCTTGGCACTCCATTCGTTAGAGGAATGCTTATGGAAGCTAAGCCAAAGAATTTTTCCGATATGCTTCAGATTTCGGGACTTTCCCACGGCACGGACGTTTGGCTCGGTAACGCTCAGGAGCTTATAAAAAACGGTACATGTACGATTTCCGAGGTTATAGGAACACGTGATAACATCATGGTTTACCTTATGCACAAGGGACTTGAGCCCGATATGGCATTTAAGATAATGGAGATTGTCCGTAAGGGTAATGCAACGAAGCTTCTGACGGAAGCGCACATTAAAGCCATGAAGGAGCATAATGTTCCCGATTGGTACATTGATTCCTGCATGAAGATCAAGTATATGTTCCCGAAGGCTCACGCCGCGGCATATGTCAGTGCCGCAATGCGCCTCGCATGGTACAAGGTATATAAGCCGACTGAATACTATGCGACCTATATGACGGTTCGTGGTGAAGACCTTGATACAGTTGCAATCATGGAGGGTAGGGGAGCTGTTAAACAGCTCATGAACTCCATCCTGAATAAAGGTCACGAGGCAACGGCAAAGGAAGAAAATATGTATGTTGCAATGCAGGTTGTTAACGAAATGATGGCGAGAGGTGTTGAGTTCCTGCCGATTGACCTCTACAAATCTCATGCAACTGTTTATAAATTGGAGGACGGAAAAATAAGACTTCCGTTCATGTCCATGGCCGGCACCGGCGAGTCTGCGGCTGTTGCTCTTATGAAAGCAAGAGATGACGGCGAGGGAGAGTATATGTCCCGTGACGATCTTCAGCAGCGAGCCGGAATCAGCAAGTCGGTTATGGAAACGCTTGATGCGTGCGGCGCCCTTGAAGGTTTGCCGCAGAGCACGCAGATGAGCTTTTTTGGATTTTAATAACGGAGGAAATAAAATGACAGATCTTTACAAGCTTTGGGAAAACAAAACCACCATGCCCGTGATAACGGTAGAATACGGATCGGGAAAGGTGCTCATGCTCGGATATATGAACAAGGAGGCCTTTGCCTATACGCTCAAAACACGCAGGGCATATTACTATGACGCTCAAACAGACAAGGTTTATAAATTCGGCGAGGAGAAGGGCAATGCGCAGCGCCTTATGTCGCTTGACCTTGATTGCGGCGGCGACGCTTTGCTCATGAGCGTTCAGCAAAGGGGACATGTTTGTCATCATAACGGAAAACACAGCACCTGCTTCGGCAATAATATTTACAAGAGAAGCAGGGGAGATTATTCCAAACGAAGAAAATTCGGCAGAGTGGAGATAGATGAAAACTTCGACTTTTCCAAGGAAGATTACGAGGACGAGCTTGAATAGATATTGACAAAGACATTGTTTTGTCGTATTATAAAAGAACGCACGTGTTAACGAATTAAAAAAGGTGATGTAATGAAAGAATATATCGGCCGTATAAAGTCAAATTGCAAGACATGGGAAATTGTTTTCTGGTGGATTTTCAGAGCACTTATGATTTATGCCTTTATCGCAGGTTTTTTCAGAAAGCCGTTTGATATTTCGGATCCGCTTCAGGTCGGCGCAAACTTTATCGCAATGTTCGCTTGGGAAATATTTATGCTTTTTCCCGAAAAATGCTTTGTTAGGCATATGCCTTCACTGATACAGGATTTTTCAATAGTTATGATTTTTGCCGCATCGTTCTGCGGAAAGTTCCTTAACTTCTATTATGATTCGAGATTCTGGGATTCGGGAATGCATCTTCTCAGCGGCGGACTTTGCGTTTTACTCGGCTATGAGGTTGTCGTTGCAATGCAAAAGAGAGACAACAAGCCCGTTTCGATTCCCGTTGCTTTGCTCTGTGCGCTTTGTTTTTCCTTCTTTGTTTCGACCTGCTGGGAGCTTGTGGAGTTCACAATGGATCAGGTCATGACAAACCCCGAAAAGGGCACAATCGGTGATGCTCAGCATTGGTGCTATGAGCTTGCAAAAGGAACCTCAAAGGAATCAACGATCTTTGATCCTAAAAATATCGAAAGATGGCCGATCATGGATACCATGGGAGATATAATTCTCAACTCTATCGGTGCAGTTGCGGCATGGATATTCCTCAAGATATTCCCGTATCATCACGGCAAAAAATATGACGTGAACAAAGAGATTGAAGAAAAAACCGAAAAGCAAAAAGAGCTTATGACAAAATAAAACAAAAAAAGACGAAAATCAGCGAAAAACTTGATTTTCGTCTTTTTTGACAGAGTATTGTATATATCGGCAATACGGCGGTTTTTATTTTAAAACTGTATTCTCTGAAGAGATACGGGAAATAAGCGAAGTGATGTCATATTTTAAATATGTTGAAAAAAACCGGAGTTTATATTATAATATATACATAAATTGAAAACAATGGTGAAGAAATGAAAACATGTTATATTTTCTCTGCGGTTGAGATGGAAAATAATTTTCCGAAGCCCGATAAGGACGATCTTATAATTGCGGCTGATGCAGGATACCTGAATGTTCAAAAGGCAGGTTTAAGACCCGACGTTATAATCGGTGATTTTGATTCGTCAAAGAAACCGAACACCGATACACCGATTGAAACCTTTCCGATTCTCAAGGACGATACGGACACCATGCTGGCTATAAAATACGGCTTCAACAGCGGCTACAAACGCTTTGAGATTTACGGCGGTCTCGGCGGCGAGCGAACGGATCATACGATTGCAAACATTCAGTCGTTAGCGTATATTGTTGACCACGGCGGCGAGGGAATTCTTGTCGGCGAAAATGAAACCTTTGCGCTTATTAAAAATTCCTCAATCAAGCTCCGCTCGGAAAAGGGGAAAACGCTTTCTGTTTTCGCCTACGGCGGAATAGCCGAGGGAATATCAATCAAAGGTGCTGTTTATGAAACGGATAATCTTACACTTACACCGTTTTTTCCGCTTGGCGTGAGCAATAAATTTAAAGAAAACACCTCCACGGTCGGTGTAAAAAACGGCTGTGTTTTAATTAAGTGGTGACGTAAAACATGAATGACCTCCCTGCATAATGCAAGGAGGTCGATTTTTCAGTCAAGTTCTGTCAGTAACATTTCTCTGATTTCTCCGCCGTCAAACGGAACAAAAATTGTCTTGATTTCCTGCGGCTTAAAATCGAGGGTAATTTTTCTGCCGATGAACTTCAAATCAAGCGTTGCCGTGCAGGCTTGGCCGCCCGTCTCAATCGCACGGAGAACATATCCGTTATTGTCCTCGGCGACCTTTATTGCCTGAACGATTACATTGTCGATGCCAATGCTCATTCCGCTGTAGGTCGGCGGAAGCGTGCCCTTGTGGTGCGTCTCCTGATAAAGCTTCAGCGGCATGTTGAGCACCTCTGCCTCACGGACTAGCTCGGAATAATTTCCGCTGTCGCAGCTCATGAATTCGTATGTAAATTCAAGCTCGTCGCTGTCAAGCATTTCCATGTTTTCGTCACGGGTTGCCTGACCGTAATGGTCAAGATATGCACACGCTCTGGCGGCAATCATTCTCAGCTCGTTGCCTATAGCGCAGAAGCTGTAACGTCCGTTATTGATGAGCGCAAAGCCGTCCGTGTCGTTTTCGAGCGATACCCAGCCCTGTGAAGGCTCTTCCTCGCCGTTGGGCTTTTTCTTGATGAATCCAAACGGCATGGAATAAACAGCCGTCGGGTCGCTTATCGCAACAGGGAAGGCGAGCTTGAGGATTTTGTATTCCTCCTTGAATGAGGTCTTGCATCTGACCTCGATCTTGTCGCTGTCCTTGTAGAGCGTGTAATATTGGATGAGCACGGAGTTATTATAATACGATTTAACTCTCAGTGTTGCACGGAGAGTGCCTGTCTCCTCAACTGTGAACTCCGCATTGCCGAAGCTGCCGACGTCCTTGTTAAAGTCGAAAACAAGATGACCCCAGGTGTCGCTGTCTCGGTCTTCGCAGATAATTGTGCTCAGCGGCTTTTCGCAGAATTCTTTATTTTTCTTCTTGTTGAAATAAGAAATTATGCGTCCGTCGCTGTCAAACTCAAGGCGAACAACGCTGTTTTCAATGAACTTTTCGCCGATTGCAAATTGATTTTCCCTCTCCTGCGGAACGTAATTCTGCTTGTCTCTGAAAATAAAATAGGTTGAGTAGCCGTAGGCGGGAATTTCAACGTTAAAGAGACATCTGTTGCGGCTTTGGCCGTCGGTATAGGGCGCTCTTATCATCTGAAATTCAACGTCGTTGTCATTCTCATCGACAACTCCCGTCGCCCAATGCTCGCCGAAGCTTGCATAGCCCTTAACGGGGAACGAGTGGGGATTGAAAACGACCATCGGGGAGCCCTCGCCGCTTCGAGTCCAAAGCCGTCCTCTGATTTCGGAAAGCTCGGAGTCAAAAAACTTGGTTGTATTTATTCTCCATGAAATTCGCTCCGCCGCAAAAGTGCCGATCTCCATTGCCGCTTCTTTTGCATAGCCGAAGCCTGCGTAAGCATCATCGTAGGCAGGTTTGATTGAACAGCCGGCAAGAATATCATGGAACTGATTGAACATCACACGCTCCCATGCCTTCTCAATCTCGGCGCTCTTGGTTGCCGATTTTGTAAGAACAGAGGCGAGAACGTCAATTTTTTCTGCATAAATAAGCTCATTTTCCGCCTCACGGTTGAGCTTTTTAATTTTTGAATTTGCACTGTAGCAGCCGCTTGCATGATGCTGAAGATCCTCGTTGACGGTCGGGATATCGTCGGTCTCGTTTTCACGGACATAATCAAAAAATTCGTCAACACCGGAATAAACGGAATTGCCCTTTTCGATGAGCTTTTCCGCTTGCTTTAAATGCTCTTTTGCAGGACCGCCGCCGTGATTTCCGATACCATAGAAAAGCATTTGAGAGTGATCTTGATTTTCATATCTTGCAACTCGCTCGTCATGGAGGTCATCGCCGTAGCCATCAAGAATATGAAAAGCCGTAACGGAGCTTCCGTCGGGACCGTTCCAATAGTGAAGCGAGCTTTCGGGAAGATCCTTCTTTTCCGCATCACGGCTCGGACGGAGATAAACATAGTTTTTCATTCCCGCTTTTCTGAGAAGCTGAGGCAGCATGCCATTGTGACCGAACGAGTCAACATTGTAGCCCGACTCGGTTATTGCGCCGAAATTCTCCTTGAAAAATCTCTGTGAATAGAGAAAATGCCTCGCAAAGGACTCGCCGCAGGGAATGTTGCAATCGGGCTGAACCCACATTCCGCCCGCATATTTCCAGCGACCCTCTTTAATTCTCTGCTTGATTTCTTCAAACATCTCAGGCTCGCTGAGTTTTATCCATTTATAGTATGAGGCACAGGCAGACGTGAAAACGTAATTCGGGTATTCTATCATTCTGTCGAGTGCGGAGCGAAAGGTCGATTTAACAACCGAGAGGCCCTCGGGTACGCACCACTGCCACACGGGATCAATGTGAGCGTTTCCGATTAAAAAATATTTCTTGTTCATTCGGCTCCTCCTTTACGGATTATTTTATAATTCGCCTCGGCAAGTGTTTCAACTGCCTTGTCGAGGTCAGTTTCTTTGACAAAAATGTAATCTGTGTTGTAGGTCGAAACGGCGGCAATTCCTATCTTTGCTTCGGCAAGCAGACCGAGAATTCTTGAAAGAATTCCGATGAGCGAAAAATCGAGCACTCCCTGAATTTTTAAAGCCCGCCAGCCGTCAATGCGCTCTGTGAAATTATCGGGAACATTTTCCGTAAGACAGATCAGCGAAATTTCTTCGTCGGTTGCCGAGATAAAATTGAATTTTTTCGACGGGTCAACCTCGCTGAAATCGGTAACCTTACAAACGGAAAAGGAGCCGTCAATTACTTTGATTTCCGTATAGACAACTCCTTTCATATTGTTTAGTTTTGCTTAAAGCTCGGCGAAAATTTTCGCACCCTTTTTCTTGAGCCAAGTGTCAAGCGCAAGGCATAAAAGACCGGTAAACGCGGCTACCCCCAAGAGATAAAGCTCGCCTGAAATTCGTGCACTTAAAGGATGATAAGCAACTGCGAAAACTATTGTATAGATCCAGCCTCCAAACATGGAAACAAAAACGCTCATGCTCTGCTTAATGGGTGTTATTTCATTTGTCCAGTTAAGGTTTGGATATTTAAGGTTGAGCACAAGTCCGAACATTGAGAAAAAGAGGATAAAAACCGCAGGCACGGCAATCACCATTAAAGCGCCGAGGAGCGTCGGCTTGAGGGCAATAATTGTACAAGCGCTGCAAGCAAATGCAGGTATACCTGTGAGAAGAAGGTGCATACTTCTTTTTGCTTTAATTGCCTGCCATGAGGTTATCGGCAATGACTGTGCAATCCAAATGTTTTTTCCTTCGAGCGAAACCGACGGAGCGGACATATCGTTCATCGAAGCGATCAGACAAATAAGCGCCGCAGAAGCAACGCAGATATAGTTTTCGCTTCCGAACATCCCTGATATGATGTCGGCAAGCCAATGACCCTTTATCAGCACGAAAGCACCTGCACCGATAAGAATCAGAATACCGAGGCCGCAGTTAAGGATATAATTCGGGCTTGAGAAAAACCTCTGAAGCTCCTTGCCGAGCATAGCCGAATCAACACTCTTTGCTTTAACTCTTTTTTCAATATATTTTTTCTTTGAAACATTTTGCGACGTTGTTGCGATTTTTATAAAGCTGTGTGCAATTATATAATAGGTAAGCGCACACAAAGCACCGACAATAACAAGCACGGTAAACGCGGAAAGAAGGTCACCGGAACCGACTTTTCCGAAAATATAAAGCGGATATGCCGAGCCTTTTATTTTGGTTCCGTATGCGTCCGCATTGGAAATAATTCTGCGGATGATCTCATTTGCCTTAAAATAAAAAACATAATAAATCGCGAGAAATGCGAGCGAAACAAGCACTGTTATAATGCTCTTGTTTTTAAGCTTGCTGTTGATTTTTGCAACGACCCAGCCGAGTGCACAGGCAAGAATCATAACTATCAACGATATTATTATAACAAACAGAATCGAGCCAATCAGCGCTTTTACGCTGAAAACATGGCAGAGATAAACAATAATCGCGGGGATAATAACGAGGGCGGAATAGAGCGTGCCCATGATATAAACTCCGAGGAGACGGGAGGCCATTATGTAACCTATGGGAATCGGCATTGAAAGCAGCATGTCATTGTCCTTAGCAAGATAAAGGCCCGAGTATGTATTGAACACGCTTCCGAACGCACCCATCGCAACGGCGATAATTCCCATAAAGCAGAAGAACATCCAGTCATAGCCTTTGTCGACAACGGGGAGCAGGCTGCTTGCGAAAAATGAAAACAGTGCACCGAACAAAATACAGATAAAAGCAAAATATCCAACTATCATCATTATGCTTGAGGTTTTTGAACGCCCTTTGTTTTTCTTTTTGTCAACAAAAAAGTTCTGAAACATTTCAAGCAACTGTTTTTTGAGAAGTTGTTTCAGCATTATTCTTCCTCCAGTTCAAGGAATACCGCTTCAAGGCTGTCGTCGCCCTTGACTTCTTCCATTGTGCCCGAGCGGACAAGCTTGCCCTCTTTTATAATGGCGATTTTATCGCAGAGCTTTTCCGCAACCTCGAGAACATGAGTTGAAAAGAAAATGGCTCCGCCGTTGTCGCAAATCTCACGCATCATCCCTTTGAGAAGGTGTGCAGCTTTAGGGTCGAGACCGACGAAAGGTTCATCCATTATAATAAGCTTTGGACTGTGGATCCAGGCGGAAATGATTGCAAGCTTTTGTTTCATTCCGTGAGAATACGTTGAGATCGGCTGAGCAAGGTCAGAGGACAGCTCAAATATCTCGGCATATTTTCTGATTTTTTCCTGCCTGTCGGCGGCAGAAATGCCGAAAATGTCGGCAACAAAATTGAGATACTTAATTCCTGTCATAAACTCGTAAATATCGGGATTATCGGGAATGTATGCAATTTCTTTTTTGCATTTGAGCGGATCTGCGGTTATGGATGTTCCGTCAATATAAATTTCGCCGTTATCAAATTGAAGAATACCGACGACGGATTTAAGCGTTGTTGTTTTACCGGCGCCGTTGTGACCGATAAAGCCGTATATTTCGCCCGGCGCAATGTGCAGAGACAAATCGTCAACCGCCTTGAAATCGCCGTATTTTTTTGTAAGATGTTCGATTTTTAACATGAGCTTTCCTCTTTTCTTTTTCTCTTAATCTGAGTATATATTATGAAAAATTTTTTGTCAATAAGAGAAAACTGTAAAAGAAAATATTTTGCTTTTTTAGTATTCTCCGTCATGGCAGTAGCGTTCAAGAGCCTTACGGTAAATTTTGAGCCAAGTGTCCGCTCACATATGCCTCGCGAGAAGTCTGCAAGCATCATTACGGTTTCACCGACTGCGGCGATTCCAATAAACAACGAAAAACAGAAATTTTTGCAATACATAATTTGATTTTATAAAACTTGCTTCTTTTTCTTCGGCTTCGGGAGGGGAACAATTTCGCCGAGGAGCGGAACGACCTTTTCCAAAAGCCCGTCGTTTTCAATGTCAAGAATATAACTTTCTTTTGCGCCGTCATACGGAAATCCGCACGCCGAGCCGTTCATTATTTCGGAAAGCTCGGGAAATTTTTTGACAAAAACGGTGTTGTCACAAACTGTAAAAATCGGTCTGTCATTGAGATAGACCATGTATTCACCGAACATTTTTCTTGTACGAATCGCTCCGAATTTATCAACTCTTTCCGCAACAAATTCAATATAATCGGTCGATGTTGCCATTGTAATTCCTCCTTTTAAAACTGATTGTATTGGGGTGATTTGCACTTGTATCTTTCCTTTTTCCCGATAGAACCGGAGTTTATTTACACGCATAAATGCACTAAGAAAAAGGTTGCCGTAAAACACGACAACCTTGTATGCTTATTGATTTTATTTAACCGTAGGATCGGCAGGAATAAGGTAAGCCCTTTTGCCCCAGCCGACCTGCTTGAATATCTGATCCGGCTTTGGGTTGTAAAGATAGAAGCCACCCTCATGCTGGGGGTACATAAGAATACACAGTCTTGCAAGAATCGGGAAAATAAGATACGGCAGGAACTGACCGAGAACGGAATCCCAAATCATAAACGGAGCAAAACTGCAATTGAGAAGGAAGCCCCAAACGCCGTGGCGTGTGATTTGAACACTCATTGTTTCAAGCTGCTTTTGAGTGAGGTTTTTCTTGAGACAAACGAAGTCTTTAACCTTGTACGGGTTGTTGTAGCGGTAGCCTTCAATGTTGTAGTAAAGGCCTCTGCCACCCTTGATGGAAAGTCCGTATGTGCCGATCGAAACGCCCTGTCCTTTTGGAAGAGTATAAAGACCTACGGTGATTTCATGGTTTGTAAGATTGACAAAGTAAAGCCAAGTATGGCCGATTATGTACGGCGGCTGCATTTCCTGACATACGTAAACCGTTGCGACATATTCTTTTTCATCTGTTGCCTTTGCATCCTCGGCGGAAACAACAAAAGCAAAGCTGCAAAACAGGGTTACAATAACCATGACTACAGCAATAATTTTTTTAGTTGTCCTCATTTTACCATCTCCTCATAAAATATCGTTGAAAGTATAACACTTTAATTGGAATATGTCAAATAAAAAAATATAATTGTATGCCGACAGCATACCACAACAACGGTAAAAGGAATATAATTATTAAAAAAGAGAGGGGACGTATAATATGGAAACTCAAAACAATTCAAATCAAACACAAAACGCTAACATGAAGCCCTGTGCTTCATGCGGAAACATGGTTTCAAAAAATGCAAAGGCATGTCCGAACTGCGGGGCAAAAATCAAAAAACCGATATACAAAAGGGTTTGGTTTATCCTTTTGATTATAGTTGCGGTTATTGTTATTATTGCCGTTGCGGCATCGGGAGGGGAAGGCTCAGATAGCGGCAATCAGCCGACAAGCTCAAATTCCGGAGCAGTGGTTAACGATTCGGGAAATTCAAATCTCGGACAGAGCAAGGTGGAAATCAAGAGTTGTAAATTAACAAAAGATTTTGAAGGAAATCCTGCTGCCGTTGTCACTTATTCTTATACAAACAACGGTAAAGAAGCGCAGGCTTTTGATTTTGCCTTTATTACACATGCTTATCAGAACGGAGTTGAAGCTGAGAAATGCTATGTGATTTCCGATGACGGAAATTATGACAGCAACAATAATCAGTCAAAGGAAATAAAGCCGGGAGTAACAATTGATGTTATGGTAGCATATAAGCTGAATGATACTACATCACCTGTTGAGGTTGAGGTTGGACAGTTCCTAAGCTTTGATAATACAAAAATCACAAAAACATTCAACTTTTAATTAAATTAAAAACCGCTCACTTCATTGTGGGCGGTTTATAGATTAAAAAAGGGAAAGCATTATAAAAAATCCGCCAAGCAAAAAGATAATGGAAAAAATAACACGGATAGCAATTTTTGTGGAATCTTTCATTGCGGAAAAGTGTTTGATTTTTCCTTGAATATCATACGGATTACAAATCAGGCAAAACGGAACGGCAAAAGCTACAGTAAGATTAACACATTGCAAAACTGCACGGAACAAACCTTTGCCGGTATAAGTGGACGAAACCAAGGCGCAGTCTATAAAAATAATTATGAAATAGATCAACGATGCCAGAATTTTTATAATCAAATTTTGACTTCTGAAGCCGGGAAAGCCGTCGTCATTTTTTAAGAAAACTTTTGGGCCCGACAGCTCGCTTTTTAATTCATTGACGCTTGAAAATCTGTCTGAAGAATCCATAGAAGTGCATCGCTTAACAATTCTTTTAAATCTTCCGGAGCACATTTCTTCATTAGGGAACTTGCCTGTCAAAAGCATATTGACCAGTACGCCGACTGCATATATGTCGGTTCTTTCATCGGTTTGTGAAAAACCGAATTGCTCGGGCGCTGCATATCCTGCCGTACCGAGGATATATGTATCCCTTGAAGCGTTCTCTTTTGCGGTTCTTGCAATACCGTAGTCAATTATCTTGACATTACCGTCATAAGAGAGGATAATATTAGCGGCAGTTATATCGCGGTGAATTATTCCGTTCGAGTGAAGCTTTTCAAGCCCGTCACAAATTTGAAGAGCGATTTTCAAGGCTTCTTCTTCGCTGAATATTTTCCCTTCGTCAATATAGCTTTGTATTGATCGACCCGGAACAAACTCGGAATAAGAATAAAATGATCCGTTTTCTTTTGTAACCTTTATTACCGCCGCAAGATTTCTGTGACGAATTGAGCAAAGCTTCTGCATTATTTCCACATTAATATTATCAAGGCGCTTCTTTATCATTATTTCTCCGCTTTGCTCGTTGCGAACGATTGCGTTGCTTTCGCTCAGCGCCTTTAATTCCTCCGTGTTCCACACGAAAAGCTTTTGCGCAAGCTCACTCAAAAAATCACCGCCATACTTTTTCAGATAGGAGTATTATAACATGAAAAAATCCACGGCGCAACTGCAAGAAATGCTAAAAAAATGCAACAGCCTTAACGAATATATAAAAGCGAATGAGACGGAATTTTTAACCGGAAAACCGAATGAATTGTTAAATGAAGAAATGGAAAAGCGGAAACTTACAAAAGCTGAGGTTATAAGAAGTTCCGGCATTGAAAGACATTACGCTTATCAAATTCTTTCGGGTAAAAAAACTCCTTCACGGGATAAATTGCTTATGTTCTGCTTCGGACTGGAGATGACAGCCGAGGAAGCTCAGCATTTTCTGCTTGAATGCTCTGCTCCGCTTCTTTATGCAAAGAACAAAAGAGACAACGTGATTTTATTTGCTCTTGAGAATAGGCTGACCATCATAGAACTAAATGAGTTGCTGTATGAATTAAAACTTGATATTTTTGAATGATAATATAAACACTTCGATGTAAAATTTTCGGAGTGTTTTTTTATATAATGTTCCGATTTACTTTTATTTTCTGCTATGATATAATCAAATTATAATTTCGGACGGAGTGATGCTCATGGGAATAAATATAAAGGAAAAAGCGACAACGCTGCGTGAAGATTTGCGCCTATACTGGAAAAAGCCGCCGATGGGTCGGTATATGTCTTTTAAAGAGATTGTGTCGCTTGCCGTGGGCGGACTCGGAATTCAATTTGTGGTTTTCTGTGCGCAGAATATGATAATCAGCATCGGCAACACGCTGATAAGCAACACCATCGGTATTGCGCCGAAGCCTTTGTACATAATATATATTCTCAGTGTTATCCTAAGCTTTCCGCTGACGGCACTTAGGGGAAAAATCATTGACTCGTCGAGGAGCAAAAAAGGACGCTATCGGCCGTTTATTCTTTCAATGGGTCTGCCGACGGCGCTTCTTGCAATCGGCTTTGTCTTTATGCCGTATGAACGTATGTCGATGCTTGCAAAATGTATCACTGTTTTGCTTTATAACATCGGCTTGCAGTTTTTCTATATGTTCTATTATGATGTTGATCAAAGCATCATCAATGTTCTTTCGCCGAACACGTTCGAGCGCAGTGACGTAACGTCGATTAAGTCGGTTATCAATTCGCTTGCGCCAACCTTGGGCAACATTATACTTCCGCTTGTTGCAAGGGCAATAACGGGCGAAAACACACTTGTTGACATCAGAATTTACAGAGCATTTTATCCGCCGATGATAATTTTCGGTTTCTTCCTCGGACTGCTTGTTTATTTCAACACCGAAGAAAAAATCGTTCAGGCAAAAACTCACACTGTAAAAATTAAATTCACCGACGCATTTCGAGCCGTAGTTCGCAATAAATATTTTTGGATCATTTCGCTCGCAGGCTGGATAGGTTTTCTTGAAAATGCCGTTCAGAATATCATGGACTGGCTCTACAGCTATCAGGATGCATGCAGTCCTGCGGAATATTCACTCATTGTCACGATAAGAGGCAATGCGTCACTTTGGCCGATGCTTTTTATTCCGTTCCTTATCCGTGTGCTCGGCAAGAGAAAAATTCTTGTTGTCAGCAATGTTGTAAATGTAATTTTTATTATACTGATGCTGCCGATAATCAGACTCGGTGATCCTTCCCGGATTATTTGGCCGCTTATGTTCTGCTTCTTCTTTAATTATATGGCAGCATACGCCGTAACACTCTTAACACCCGGCGTTAACGGAGATATCAGAGACTATCAGCAATATATAACGGGAGAGCGAATTGACGGAATGTTTGTTGCCGTCGGTGCTATCGGAAGCATAGTTACTCTTATTACAAATGCCGCGCTTCCGGAGCTTTATGACCGTTCGGGTCTTAATGAGGAGGTTGCAAAAAGCCTCGGCTTTGACGGAAGCAATGTTTATGAGGTTCTTTCCGACCCGTGGTATTTCAAAAATATTTGCAGCGTTTTAATTATTGCCGCAACTGTGGGCGCAACGCTGAATGTTATACCGTATTTCTTCTATGATTTGACCGAGATCAAGCAAAAGGCAATGGTAACGGTACTCAAAATCAGAGCATTGTTTGAGGATTACGGCAACGGAGTTCTTTCCGATGCCGCCCTTGTTGAGGCGATTGACATTATCGAGGAAGCAAAGATTTATCACGATAAAAATATCGTGAAGCCGACGAAGGATGAAATCAAAAAGGCGAAGAAAGCCAAGGATAAATCAGCCGTGAAGGCAGCAAAGCAAAGCTATAAAAATCAAAAAGAAGAAAACGAAAAAATCGAAATTGCACAGTATGTTATTAAAGAGATAAACAAGTTTGAAACGGAAGCGATCAAGGCTCAGCTCGAAGAGGCAAAGAAAATTTACGACGCAGGGCTTGAAGGCCTTTACGATCTTGAGGTTCCGTCGATGAAGGCGGCGAAAGCGATGCCGAAATCAAACGAGAATGAAAAGGAACAGCGGCAAAATGCGATAAACAGAGTCCGCATGATCAGGGATTCCAAAAAGGTTTTGACAAAGAAATATACCGACGGAATCGAAAAATTCGACGTCAGGGTTTTTGAACAGCTCTTTGAAAAGGAAGACGAGCTTGATGCTCAGATCAAAGAGACGGTTAACGAGCTGAGAACGGCGGCAAAAAATAAGGATAAAGCAGCCGAGAAAAAATCGAACGAAAAAATCAAGTCTCTTAGAAAAAGCCGAGACGAAATCCGCAAAAAAATCAAGGTTGCCACAGATGAAAATTCAACCTACACCAGAGCGGCAAAGCCATATATTGAAGCTGAAAAGCTCTTGAAGCAAAGAGAAAATTATCTTCATTATGAGGATATAAAAGCTCGTTATGAGGAATCCAAGAAACGCAATGAGGAGGAAATTCAGCGTCGCATTGCCGAGGAGGAGGAACTTAAGGCGAAGCGCAGGGAGTATGCCGCAAAAGCAAAGGAACAGCGCAGAAACAAAGGAGGCAAAAATGGATAAACTTACGGTAAAAGGCACACGAATAGTTGATTCTCACGGACGTGAAAGAATTTTGACCGGACTCAATGTGTGCGATAAGGGCAGATATATCGAGGGTCAAAGACGCATCTACGGCGAGCAATGGACAAAGGGACTTGCCGCCGACATGAAGGCTCACGGAATGGACCTTGTTCGCCTCGGAATAACGTGGGACGCAATCGAGCCCAAGCCGGGTGAATACAACGAAGAGTATCTTGATTTTATCGGCGGTATTCTTGATGAATGTAAAGAATCCGGAGTTTATGTTTTTCTTGATATGCACCAGGATCTTTTCTCGGGAACGGAGCTGCTCTGCGGCGACGGTGCGCCGAAATGGGCTACGCTGACGGGAAAATATAAATATCAGCCGACGAAAATCGTCTGGGCTGAGGGCTATTTCTGGGGCAAGGCAGTTCACAGCGCATTTGATTCTTTTTGGAATAATTCCAAAGTTAAAGGTAAGGGCGTACAGGTTTGGTTTGAGGAAATGTGGACGCATGTTATTGAAAAGTTCGGCAATCATCCGGCGGTAATCGGATTTGATTTCTTCAACGAGCCGTTTCCGGGCAAGAGCGGAGGCAAGGTCTTTCGTGAAATAATCGGGCGACTTGTTTCAACAACTGTTTTGGATAAAACGATATCAAAGAAAAAGCTTATCGAGCTTGCGACAAAGAGCGACGATCCGGCAAGAGTGCTTGACCTTTACACAGGTAAACATCTGAGAAAAATCACAAGTGCCGGCGATGATATTATCAAAACCTTTGACACAAAAAAGTATTTTCCGTTCATAAATAAAATGGCGAGGGCGACGAGAAAATGCGGCAACGAAAAATTTGTTTTTCTTGAAAACAGCTACTATTCCAATCTCGGAATTCCTTATTCGTGCCCACGCCCGATACTTTCGGGCAGGACGGATAACAACGTTATTTTTTCTCCGCATGCTTACGATTTTATGGTGGACACTCCGTCGTATAAGTACGCAAGCAATGACCGTGTCGGTTCGATTTTTGCCGAGCACAGACGCTCTCAGCAACGGCTCGGAGTCCCCGTTATAGTCGGTGAATGGGGCGGCTTCACAGAGGGTGACGAATGGTTCCCGCATATTGAATTTTTGCTCGACCTTTTCGATTCATATAAATGGAGCAATACCTATTGGTGCTACTTCGGCGGCTTTACGGATACGGAGGTCTACAAAAAGGTTCTCACCCGTCCGCATCCCGTGGCTGTCACGGGCGAGATTGAAAGCTACGGCTACGACCGTGAGAACAAGGAGTTTCATCTCAGCTTTGTTCAGCTTGAGAAAACAAAAGCAAAGACGGAAATTTTTGTTCCGTCCGTGCCGAAATATGCCGAGCTTGACGGCGAAGAAATTGCAATAAAACGAAAAGGAATTTTCAGGATTTCAACCGCACCCGGTGAGCATAAAATAAAAATTATTTTCAAATAAAAAACAACTTTCCTGCAAAAAATTGTGGGAAAGTTGTTTCTTTATTATTTTCTCCTGTGCCTCGGGTTTCTCTTTAAGGGGATTTTAACAATCGCAATAATCATCAGTGCCGCAAGGCTGAATGCGATAAAGATAATAACATAATTTTCATACCAGTCGTGAGTCGGAGAGTCGCTGTAAAGATTTTGATATCTTATAAATTGATTGAACTTAACCTTATGTAAGGATTGAAGCTCTTTTATCTTTTCAACATTAATATTCTGTGCTTTCTCCTTACCACATATTATCAGAGTTCTCGCAGAAGGCTACCATGTCCTTGATTTCAAGAACCGTGCCGTCATCGAGAGTGACAGTGCCGTTCCATTTGCCGAAAACCTGGTGGCATATGTTGCCGATAAAGAGAACTCTTGACTTAGTGTAGTTGTCATAAAACGGGGTCATCGTCATTTCAAAACGGCCGTCGGACGAGGTGAATTTCCACGGCTTCATCCAGTCGTTTTCGTCCTTTTCAAGATAGACTTCACCGATTTTGTGAGCCTTGCCGTTGAGGAAAAGTGTATTTTCCGTGGCGGCGCTCATATCGCCGAAGCCCCAGCCGATTTCAAAGCCGAAGATGTCACCGTTTTCAAGCTTCGTGCTGCCGTTGCCCCAGTACCAGTTTGTGTGGTAGGGCCAAACTCCTCGACCCCAATCGAGAACGCAGAACGAATCCGACGGGTCAAATTCAACTGTCATATCGCCGATTTTAACCGTTCCCGTTACGGGCATACAGTTTATTTTCTGATTGTAATAGAACTTTTTACTGTCTCTGTCGCCGAACGGGAGAGCCATTGCAAGATATTCATGGTTCGGGAACATATCCATTGAAATATCGACGGTGAAAGGCTTGCCGCCCGTGCGTCCGTTGAACTTTATAGTGCGCCGGGTTTCGGTCACGTTTACGTCAAGGTTAAAGCCGAGCTTGTGACGTGAAAAGGTCTGCGGTGACATAGCCGTTTCGGAAAGCCCGAATCTTCCGAAGCTCAGAAGTCTGAGCGAGACCGCGCTGTAGCTTTTGCCCGTCTGCATATCAAAGAGCGTAACGTTTGCCGCTCCGCCGAGCGAGATATCAGCCATTGTGACCTGCATAACATAGCGGCTGTTTGAAATCTGATAGAAATCCCATTCCTTGATGCGGGTCTTGTTCGCTTTAATCGCACTGCGGTCGTATTGATAAAGCTCCGTGAAGCAATATCCGGGCTGAGTGAGACTGCCATCCTCTTTGAGCAGGGGAGTGGGCTCTGTTATTTTTATCTGTCCCGTTTCATCGAATGCCGAGGTGTAGAAAATTGTACTCATTGCGATAATGATCGTCAGAATAAATGAAGTTAACCTGATAACTTTATTTTTCATCGGATTTCCTCCTTCAAAAGTTCTTTTCCTTGCTTGCCGGTCATGTGTTCAATGTTTATTTTAATCATACAAAGTGTGCCAAATCCGCGTTCGACCTCTGCCGAAATTCCGTCGAGACAGTCCGTGCAGTATTTTTCGGCGAGTGACGTTACGGATGAACGCATCTCATTTTCGTCTGTTAGAATTTCAGCCTTGCCGAAGGCTACGACG
>HF999647.1:222872-230496 GCA_000434055.1 Ruminococcus sp. CAG:488
AAAAAGCGTTGTGTATCTCTCTTGGAGAATTTCGTCACGGTCAACGACACAGAACGATACCCTTGGATTCTTTTTTAATGCGTCGAGCTTATGCCCTGTTTTTGCACAGTGGAGATAAATTTTACCGTCCGTGTAGTAATAATTTATCGGAACGGTATAGGGATAGCCGCCGTCACCTAAAACGGCAAGCACTCCCGTTTTGCCTCGAAGAAGAATGTCTTCACAATCCTCTTTTGAGAGCTGTTGCTTAATTCTTCTCATTTCTCTAAACAAATAAATCACCGCCTTAAATTTTTTCTTTAATGCTTCCCAAAACCTGACCGATGCTGTCTCTGAAAACAAGATCGGCGTTTGAGTCAAGGTCGGTTTTTCCTTTGTTGATAAGCACAATGTTTGAACCCTGGAAATAACGGATATACATAGCCGCAGGATAAACGGCGAGAGATGTGCCGCCGATAATGAGCAAATCTGCCGTTGAGATTTCACTGATTGCGTTTTCAACTGTTTTTTCATTAAGAGGCTCTTCATAAAGAACAACCTCGGGTCGAACAAGTCCGCCGCATTTTTCGCAGCAAGGAACCTTACCCTTGAGAGATTTCAGCTTTTCGAGCGGATAAGGTTTGCCGCACTCCATGCAATAGTGAACAGCCGTCGTTCCGTGCAGCTCAATTACGTTTTTGCTGCCTGCCTTTTGATGAAGTCCGTCAATGTTCTGCGTTATGACGGAGGAGAGCTTACCTTTTTTCTCCATTTCGGCAAGGACAATATGTGCCGTGTTCGGCTCAACGTTCATTTCAAGAAAATATTTATAATAGAAATCATAAAAAATATCGGGTTTTGAAATAAAGAAGCTGTGACTTAAAATCGTCTCCGGAGATACGCCGTATTCACGCACGGTGTTGTAAAGACCGTCCTTGCTTCGGTAGTCCTTAACTCCGCTTTCGGTTGAGACGCCTGCTCCGCCGAAGAAAACCGTTTTGGAAGAATTGTTTATCATTTCGGCAAACTTATCGATTTTTTTATTGTCCATTCAAATCACCCCTTGTTTAATCTTTGATTATCTGTACTGAAAATTATAGCATATAAATAAAGAAATATCAAATTCGCAAATGAAACTCGGCATAATTCGCAAAAAAATTTGAAATATGTCGAATCATTCATTGACTTTACCTTTTTAAATTAGTATAATATTTTTTATATAATCGGGTTATGTTTTTAGAAATCGGCATCGGAGGTAGGGCATGAAAAATGTGCTTATAGTCAGCCATTGTATGGAGCTGGGCGGAGCAGAAAGAGCGTTGCTCGGCCTTCTCGATGCTTTTGACTGTAATAAATATAATATTGAGCTTTTTCTTCTGCGCCACACCGGAGAACTGATGAAATATATTCCCGAAAAGGTCAAGCTTCTGCCGGAAAATAAGAGCTATTCCTCACTTGCCGTTCCGCTTGCCGACGTTATAAAAAAAGGCGCATTCGGCGTTGCTCTCGGCAGATATGAGGGCAAAAAAAAGGCGGCGAAGTTTGCCGATGAGCACAGCTTTAAAAGCAGTGAATATGTTTTCATTGAATACAGCCACAAATACACCGTGCGCCATATGCCGATGATATCCGAAAAGGATTACGATCTTGTGATCAGTTTTTTGACGCCGCATTATTTTGCAGCGGAGAAAACCAGGGCAAAGAAAAAAATCGCATGGATTCATACGGATTATTCGTTCATTGAAATTGATGTTGAATCAGAGCTGAAAATGTGGTCGGCATATGATAAAATAATTGCCGTTTCGGAGAGCGGAAAAGAAGCGTTTGTAAAAACTTTTCCGTCGCTTTCCGACAGGGTGGAGGTTATCGAAAATATTCACCCGGCAGAATTTATAAAAACACAGGCGAATGAATTCGACGTGACGAACGAAATGCCGGATGATGGGTATATAAAATTCCTTTCGGTCGGACGTTACTGCGATGCGAAGAATTTTGACAACGTGCCCGAAATCTGTTCGATGCTCAACAATGTCAAGTGGTATATAATCGGCTACGGTGCAGACGAAGAAATAATTAAGAGAAAAATCGCCGAGTTTGGTATGCAGGACAGGGTTATCCTTCTCGGGAAAAAAACGAACCCGTACCCTTATTTTAAGGCTTGTGATTTTTATATTCAGCCTTCGCGCTATGAGGGTAATGCTGTCACTGTCAACGAAGCGCTGATACTTGGCAAGCTCGTTGCAATAACGAACTATGCTACGGCGAAAAGCCAGATAAACAACGGGGTCGACGGTGTGATTGTTCCGCTTGAAAACAAGGAATGTGCCGAGGGCCTTACGAAATTTTTGAACGACAAAGAGCTTCAAAAAAGAATAATTGAAAATTTAAAAATCACCGATTTCTCAAAATCGGCTGAAATAGAAAAAATATATGGACTTATCTGAGGAGCAGCAAATGAACAATTTTCTTGACAAAAGAATCGGCGAAGTAATAAAGCAGCTTGAAAAATATATCACGCCTGTCAGAATTCCGATAAACGGCTGGCTGACAACGGAGTGCGGCTATAAAAACGGCAATGTTGTCCCGTCGCCTGATGAGGGCGAGTGGCGTGAATTCGGTGAAACGGAGCGCTGGGGCATGAAGCCGGAGGAACACAGATGGTTTTTCAAACACATTGAAATTCCGCAGGAGCTCAAAAGCAAGGATCTTGAGCTGTATGTTTCTTCTACCGATGTCTATGATGAGGACTGGGAGCCGCAGTTTATGGTTTATCTTGACGGTAAGCTTATACGCGGAATGGATACAAAACACAGATATGTTAAGCTTGACAGCAACAGGAACGGCTACGACGTTCATGTTTACGCTTATTCTCAGCCGTCGGGAAAAAGAACGGACTTTTTTGCTCAGCTTTGCCAATTTAACCGTGAGGTTGAAAAGCTTTATTATAATCTTAAAGCGCCCTACAGAATTCTTTATTATACGGACGAGAGCACAAAGGAATATGCCGATGTAAGAGAATATTTAAACACGGCAATCAATTATATCAATTGGTGCGCTCCGATGTCGGAGGAGTTTCTGCGTTCGGTTGATGCGGCGAACGAATATCTCATGGCGGAGTTTTACGGAAAATACTGTCACGATCAGGATATAAAAATAAGCGTGATCGGTCATACTCATATCGATGTTGCATGGCGATGGACTCTCGCTCAGACGAGGGAAAAGGTTCAGCGTACCTTTGGCAGTGTTATTGAAATGATGAAAAAATATCCCGATTACAAATTTATGTCAAGTCAGCCGCAGCTTTTGAAATTCCTCAAAGAGGAAAGCCCCGAAATGTATGACGAGGTTAAAAAACTTGTCAAGGAAAAACGCATTGAGCTTGAGGGGTCGATGTGGCTTGAAGCCGACTGTAATCTTACGAGCGGTGAAAGTCTTGTACGTCAGATCATTTTCGGCAAGCGTTTTTTCAAGGACGAGTTCGGCGTTGACAACAGGATAATCTGGCTGCCCGATGTTTTCGGTTACAGTGCAGCCATGCCGCAGATTATGAAAAAGAGCGGCATTGATAAATTCGTTACATCAAAAATCAGTTGGAACGAGACAAACAGAATGCCTTATGACGCATTTATGTGGAAGGGTATTGACGGCTCTGAGGTCTTTTCTTATTTCATGACAGCAATGGAGCTTAATAACAAGGGCGAACTCGACGGCAGCATTGCAACATATATACCGATGACAAGAGCATCTTATCTCAAGGGCACATATGACCGTTTCGAGCCGAAAGAGCTTACAAATGAGGTCATGATGCCGTTCGGTCACGGTGACGGAGGCGGCGGACCGGAGACCGAGAATATTGAATTGCTCGAAAGACTTAAATACGGCGTTGCAAATTGTCCGCAGCCGCACTGGGAGTTCGCAGGCGAGTTCCTCGAAAGGTTGAGAAAAAAGACCGAGGGTAACAAGAGACTGCCGAAATGGGTCGGTGAGCTTTATCTCGAGTTCCACAGAGGTACATATACTTCACAGGCGAAGAACAAGAGGAACAACAGAAAGAGCGAGATCCTCTATCAGAAAGCCGAGATGCTTTCATCTATGGCATATAAGCTTTTCGGTGCGAGCTATCCGCAGGACAAGCTCAACGGGGGTTGGGAGTGTATTCTTCTTAACCAGTTCCATGACATTATCCCCGGCTCGTCAATTCGTTCCGTTTATGAGCAATGTGACAAGGATTATGCAAAAATTGCCGAAATCGGTCACAAGGCGGAGAGCGACGCATATAATACCGTAATATCAAATATAAAAACCGACGGAGGAACAGTTGTCTTCAATTCAAATTCATTCACGGATAACGGATTTCTTAACTACGAGGGAAAGACCTACCGTGTGAACGGAATACCTGCCAAGGGATATAAGGTGGTTAAGCTTGACGAATACAAGTCATCTTACAAGCTTGACGGAAAGCATCTTGAAACCTCGAATTATATCGTTGAATTCAACGACGAATATGTAATCACAAGGCTTTACGATAAGATAAACGACCGTGAAGTGCTTCGTGAGGGCGGCAGAGCTAATTATATTGAAGCGTTTGAAGATTTTCCTTATTCATATGACGCATGGGAGCTTTCAAACTATTATACGGAGAAGAAGTACGAGATAAACGATGTTTCCTCGGTTGAATTTATCGACGAGGGTGCACGCTTCGGCTTCAGTATTAAAAGAAAGTTCTACAAGTCGGATTTCAGCCAGAAGATTTGGTTCTATGACAACAGCGCAAGAATCGACTTTGATACCCATGCCGATTGGCATCAGGAGCACATTATGGTCAAGGCGGCTTTTGATATTGATATCAATTCCGATAAGGCAACCTACGAAATTCAGTTCGGCTCGGTTGAGCGCCCGACGCATAAAAACACAAGCTGGGATGCGGCGAGGTTTGAGGTCTGCGGACATAAGTACATGGATATTTCCGATTACGGATACGGAGTGAGCCTTCTCAATGACTGTAAGTATGGCCACAATGTTGACAACGGCACAATGAAGCTTTCGCTTTTTAAGTGTGCGACCTATCCCGATCCAGATGCAGACAAAGGGGATCATATTTTCACGTATTCCCTGTTCCCTCATGCGGGTAATTACAGGGAGGCAGGCACGGTTCAGCTTGCTTATGAGATAAACAATCCGCTTGAGGCTTTCCCGATAGAGAAACGGGACGGTACCCTTCCCGAGGAGTATTCGTTTGTTTCATGCGACAAGGATAATTTCATTGTTGAAACAGTGAAAAAAGCCGAAAGAGGCAATGATATTATTGTCCGCGGCTATGAAAGCTATAACAAGAGAACAGATGTAACGCTTCACTTTGGCTTTGACATAAATGAAGCAACTGTTTGCGACCTTCTCGAAAGAGACATCAAAAAGCTGGTAATTGAAAACAATTCCGTAAGCTTCACGGCAAAACCTTTTGAAATTATTACAATAAAAGTAAACTGAAAAAGAGGGATGGAGATGCGCAGGTCTTTTAAAATAATAATTATTTTAATGATTATTTCTGCCATTCTCTGTTCATCAGCGTCAACAGCCATTGCAATCTCGGATAATGCGCTTTGGGAGGAGGCTGAGCTTTGTCCGTTTCTTGAGGCGGGCGAAGAATCAAACAGCGATCTTTGCTTCGCAGCGGTTAAGGTGAAATATGACCGAAGCATAAATCGTATTTATCTCTTGTTTACGTTTGAATTTAATGAATTCAACAACATTGAATCCTGCGGCGTGATAATGAATTTTAACGGGATGGGCAATATAAAGATGATGTGTGACGGTACGGCGGATTATGACAGCAATGTCTATTTCGCCGAGCTTGAAGATGAGCTTCACGATGTTCACAGCAAAAACGTTCTGCTTGAGACAACGGTCGGTATAAAGAGCGGAGTGCCGGAGAATGTCATTATGAACGTCAATGTGATCGATACAAACGGAGTGAAGTCGAATACATACAATGTTGATATCACTGAGGACGAAGAACCTATCGGTTATGCAGACGAGGCCGCAATAATGGATTCCGGCGAGAGAGATGCCAAGGTCAAGACCGCTAAAGTGAGAACCACAAAGATTAAAACCACAAAGCACAAAACCACAAAGCGCAAAACAACAAAGCCAAAGAAATCAAGAACTGGCAAAGCCGCAGATAATGACAGCGAAAACGAAGACGAGATGTCTCAGGCAGTTATAGATTCAGGTATAGGCAACGAAGTTGAGATAAATAACAGAAGAAAGAAACTGATGCTGGCATTGGGTGTCGCGGCGACGCTTGTTGCGGTTGCGGCAGGTTGTACGGCAGGAATAAAAAACAGGAAAAATGATAAAGACGGAGGGCATGAATAATGAAAAAATACGGATTGTTAGGAAGAAAGCTTCTCCACAGTCTTTCTCCGGAAATTCACAGAGAGCTGGGAAATAACAGGTATGATCTTTTTCAGCTTGAACCCGATGAGCTTGACGCTTTTTTTGAAAAGCGTGACTTTGCCGGAATCAATGTGACTTTCCCTTATAAGAAAGATGTTATGAAATACTGCGACGTTATAACTGAGTCGGCAAAGAAAATCGGCAGCGTCGATACGATCGTTGTTGATGAAAACGGCAAACTCATAGGCGATAATTCGGAATATTTCGGATTTTGCTTTATGATAAACAAGTGTGGCATTGATGTTTCGGGCAAAAATGTGATTGTTTTCGGAACAGGCAGTGATTCTCTTACGGTTCAGGCTGTTATAAAGGACCTCGGGGCAAAGGATATTGTCACTGTTTCAAGGCAGGAGATTGAGGAGTCGGAGGATTTTTACAATCACGACGAGGTTGATATAATAATCAATACCACAGCCAACGGAATGTATCCGAATAACGGAATGAAATTTATTGAGCTTGACCGCTTTCCGAGGCTTTGCGGCGTTATGGAGCTTATCTATAACCCGAGAAGAACCCGTCTCATCTGCGATGCCGAGGACAGAGATATTCCCAATTCTGACGGACTTTCCATGCTTGTTGCTCAGGCGTATCAGACCGAGATCAAGTTTGGCAGGATTGAGCCTGATGACGAGCTTATCAGAACAACGTATAAGACGATGAGCGACCGCAGAAAGAATATTATTCTTGTCGGACTTCCCGGCTGCGGAAAAACGACGATTGCAAAGGTTATTGCCGCTAAGCTCGGCAGACCTTGCATTGATGTTGAAAGGCTTATTTCGATGAAAGCGGGGGTTCCTCTTTCAACGGTTTACCTGGCATACGGTGAAAGATACTACCGTGAGCTTGAGACGGAGACACTTAAAAAAATAACACGCAACGGCGGTCAGGTCATTGCGTGCGAAAGCGGAGCGATACTCAGCAAGGAAAATCAGTATTATATCCGTCAGAACGGCTATGTCGTATGGCTTACCCGTGAGCTGAGCGGCTTGAAATTTGACGGTGTTCCGCTGATAAGAAATTTTGAAGCGCTCAAACGCCTTGATGATGAGAGAACTCCGATTTATAAATTCCTTGCCGATATACGGGTTGAGGTTACCGACAACGTGGAAAAAACCGTTTCCGAAATTATAAGCATAATGAATATCAAACCCACAGAGAGTATTTTATAATAAGAATGCGAAAAATCGGG
>HF999647.1:230527-266743 GCA_000434055.1 Ruminococcus sp. CAG:488
GGCGTCCTGCAAAAGCAGGACGCCGATTCATTTGTAAGTTCAATTAAGCAAACTTAATGAAGAACTCCTTGATAGCTTCGATGATAGGAGTGATGTCAATATCCTTAAGAGCCTCAAGAACCTTCTGGATTGCAGCGAGAATAGCATCCATGGATTTTTCCTCCTTTTTTAGTGTCAGATAACTATCTGCAAGTATATTTTACCATATAAAGTATAAATTTGTCAATTATACAATGTGTAAAATAGGTAAAATAACACGTAATTAACAATGTATAAAACAGAAAAAAATATGAAATAGTTAACAAATGCCCCGAAAAAAACGGGGCAAGTGGTTTAACTTATGCAAGACCTGCAAAGAAGTTTTTGATAATTTCAATAATAGCTGCTGCATCAAATTCCTTAAGATGAGTAAGGAGCTCCTGTACAAAGGCAAGAATAGCTTCCATTTTGTTATCCTCCTTTTTAATGTCAGATATTTCTATCTGCAACTTCATATTACCATAGAGGAATAATAATGTCAATAAAAATATTTTTTATAAGAGTTTGATGAGCGTCAAGAAATGTATCAAAATGCCGATAAAACGATCGAATTATCTGTTTGTTGATTTAAAACGGAAAAGACTAAAAACGCTCTTTTTTCTCGATAAAGGTTGAAATCAAAAACAGAGACGTATATCCGACGGCAAGTCCGTAAAGGAATTCCGAAGCATAGGTGTTACCGCTTGAGACCGAGCCTAAAAGCATTGCAACTGCAAAAACGGCGGAGAAAGCAACGAATATTTTTTTACTGAATTTAAGCTTTGGAAAAATCTGCGTAAAACAGGTCGTCCAGATTACCAATGCCGCACCTATACCAGAAAGGGCGAGAAACGGCACGAAAGCTTCGGGCGAGTCATAATTTCCGAATTTCTCCATGGAAATCTGAAGGGCCGAATATGAAGCTCTGCGTGGGATAAATGATGCCGCATAGAAAAGAGCAACGGAGACTGCCGAAGCGAACAAACCGATTTTTGCATACTTCGTCATCAGTATTTTTTGATATGTGTTTTTGAAAAGGGTTGCGCCGAGAGATATGAACAAAGCTGTCAGAACTGCCGCTGCGCCTGCAATTGCATAATAATTTTTGGTTGAAACCTCACGCAGGGGAATATATATCGCTGCCGCAGACGAAAGCAGTGTTGCTGCACCGAAAACGACGGTGAGCATTTTATTTTTCGTTCGAGTGGTTCTTGTGTGACGGCAGAACATCAGCGTTGCAAAGCAAAAAGCGCAAAGCGCAAACGGAATTGCACTGCCAACGATTTCACAAAGTCCGCCGATAAAATTTCCGCTTTTAAAAAGCAGTTTTGCTAACTGCTTGTCAAGCAGCCTTGAAATAATGCCAAGCAGGGCAATAATGGCCATGCCGACGGCGTAAAGCTTAGTGTTTTTCATTTTTCTTCTCCGTTTTCTTGCGAAGTGGAGTCTTGTTGCCCTTATCGTCAACAATTTTAACGTTGTTCAAATGATTAACAAGGCTCTGCTTGTACGCCGCAACATATTCTGCTCTGAGCTGTGCGCGCTCGGCGTGCTCCTCCTCGGTCAGTTCGCGTTCTTTCGCTGTCGCGGAAAGCTCATTTATTCTTGCAATTTTTTTATCGTCCATTATCTGTTCTCCCTTCCGGCGGGGCAGACCTTCATACAAATGCCGCAGACCGCACCTCTGCCGATATGTTGAAATTTCTTTTTCATATAAGTGCTGCACTTTTCAGGGTCGAAAAATTCTTCCCTCTCCATGCCGACAGTCCACATTTTACCACGAATGGCACCGGACGGGCAAGCTTTTTCACACAAATCGCAGTCAATACACGGCGAAAAATATTCGTGAGTTTGAATTTCAAACGGGCAATCGGTGAAAAGAGTACCGAGACGAACCCTCGGACCGTATTTGTTGTGAAGAAAAAGGCAATTTTTTCCTATTCCTCCGAGCCCCGAAAGCGTAGCGATTTTCTTGTGGGAATACCTTCCGCAATAGTTCCAGCCGTCCTTGTTGACGCTTTGCGACGCTCCTATCGGAATATATTTATACCCGTGCTTTTCGAGAATAAAGCCGCATTGCAAAAGCGTGCGGTCGATAAATGCGTTCACGGTTCTGTAGTGATGAAAGTACGAATGAGTCGGCTCGTCCGTTATCTCGTCAATTACAGCATCGGAGAGCTTGACAACAATGCTCATCGCATAGCTTTTTTCTCCGAAGGGTCCGTCGTCAACACAGGTGAAGCCGACGTCGGCAACTCCGTTTTCAAATAAAAAATTTTTCAATTCTTCCTGTACTTGCATTTAATAACCTCTTTTTTTATGCGAAAAATATAAACGGTGATGTTTATGACGACAGAAGAATATCTGAAACAGCGAATCAAGGATCTTGAAAACAATGTCTGTGACAGCTCTCTGCCTTTAAAATTCAGAAAAAATCAGGCTTTTGCTTTGCTTAATTACCGTGACGATTTGAAGCAAGCTGTTCTTGAAAATTCCCGAAGGCGACGATTGCCTCGGGAGGGACACCTTGAGCAATGAATTCCCTGTCACGGTTTATTTTACAAATGCCGATGCCCTGTTCGCGGCAATTTTTTGTGTTGATAGTCAGCAGAAATATTCTATCCCAATTCTTGCGGTGAATTTGTTTCCATTCGAGATAGTCCGCAAGGTCCTGAAAGCTGTCTGTGAGAAAAACCACGCCGCAAGCAGAGGAGATTCCTTTTTTGAGGATATTATCGAGATTCTTTTCGGAAGTTACATGATAAAGTTTATCGGGAATTTCAACACCGTCCCGAGGAATAATTATACCGTAATCGCCGCCAAGAAAAAAGTGGTGCGGGGAGTTGCGAAAGGCAACGGGCGGAAAAACTCTTGGATGCTTCAAATAAGCCAAAATACATTTTATAAAGTCATTGAACCGTTCTCCACCCGGTAAACGACAGCAAAAAGAGTAAAAACAAGGCTTCATTCTTTCACTTCCCGAAAAGTTTTCTATATTATAACTCTTTTTCGTCTTTTTTGCAATTATAACGGCATAAAAAACAAAATAAGGCGAACACTATTTTTGCAAACGATAAAAGAACCGTTCATCGGTCATCAAAGAGGAGAATAATATATGAAAGCAACCGGAATTGTTAGACGAATCGACGACCTCGGACGTGTGGTTATTCCGAAAGAGATTCGTCGCACAATGCATATCAAAGAGGGGGCTCCGCTGGAAATTTTTACGGACACGGAGGGCGGCGTTATATTTAAAAAATACTCGCCGATAAGTGAAATTTCCGATGTGACGGAGCATTTCGCCGATGTGCTTTACAGAAGCGTTACCACTCCGGTTTTAATCTGTGACAGAGACCATGTTATTTCATGTGCCGGTGTTTCAAAAAAGGATTTTCTTGAGAAGCGAATCAGTGCTGAATTGGAAAGCGTAATGGAGTCAAGACAGCTCTACACTGGTGATAGAGATAAGCAGCTTTTTCCGATTGAGGGAATCGACTATGGGGCTTCTATTGCGATGCCGATAATCGGCAACGGAGACATTCTCGGAGCAGTGGTTTTTCTTTGGAGCGACGGCTCCAAAATTTCCCCGACGGAGACAAAGCTGGCTCAGGTAGCAGCGTCGTTTATCGGCAAGCAAATGGAGCAATAACTAAGGCGATATCGCACGCTTCGATTGTGCGGTATTGTTCACGAAAACGTGTCTTAACCGTTTGGTTTCAGGCACGTTTTAATTATTTTTATGTTGAAAAATATTAAGGAAAAAGGTCAATTCTTAAGAACTGATTAAGATTTAATTAAGAACCGCTTAAGATTGAACCAAGTCTATGGACAAGTGATTTTCAGGTGATATAATATCGCTTGTGAGCATGAAACGGCTTGTTATAACATACTGTTTCATGCTGATGTAAATTGGAAAGAGATACACAAACGTCGGGAAAATAAAAATGAAAAAGGGTCGGCAACGCCGAAAGAGAAAGAGTCGGTAAAGCGGGTTTTGCGATAAAAACTGCTTGTCGGGGTAGGGCGATGCTTTGCGAGGGGGAATCAGGGGAAAAGATTCAAAAACAGCAAAGCATAAAGTCCCTATCTTCAAGAAGAAAAAATCAGCCGCATAAAACGTCGTGTTTAATGCGGCTGTGATGTTTTTTAAAAGGTCAGGTTGAAATGAAGAATATCGTTGCACCGAGGAACATCTGAGCGTAGAAATATGTCCAGATATTCACCTGCCTGAGTGCTCCGTGCTTTTCAACGTCAGGCTTGAAATTGAGAATCGAAAGCGTATAGTCTGAAAGCATGAAAAGGAACGCACCGAGCATAAGCATTATGCCTGTAAATATCGGAGATTCAACCAGGCTTCCGGATTTCATTATCATTATAGCAAGCGAAAAAGCCTTAACAACCATTGCTGCTATCGTTGCCGTGTAGAGAATACAGGGAATGAGCAGCTTGCCAAGCTCAATTTTGACAATGAATATTGCCGAAAGAATGGCGGCAACGACCAGAATTATGTATATTATCAATTCCGGCGCAGTAACAAGGGGTGTGTCGGGGAATAAAACCTTGAAAGCCTTACAATATGCAATCGTGTAGAAAACATGAGCGACAAGGAACGATGAAAGACCCGCTACAAAAAATCCCGAGCCGGGGCGGACATGGAGCAGATAATCTCCGAGCCATGAAAAGCAGAGACCTACAAACATAAGCGCCGCATATCTTGTGAAATCACCTATGAGGCCGGCAATAAGGGCGTTTAAGATAAAAACAGTAGAGCAGGTCTGCTTGAGGACAAGAGATTTTTTGCATGGATTCGGTTGCTCCGCTTTAAGAAAGAATGGAATAACAATTGCCAATATCACAAGCAGTAAAGCCAAAAAAACAAAATACATTCTATCATCCATATTGGTGTCACCTCGAATAAAAGATTATTTATTTTTATTCTCTCAGGGGTGTTTTTTTATTTAATTCTTCCGAGTATGGGTGCGTCAATAATTCCGGGAAGTTGGTCAAAGGCAATCAGTCCGAATTTATGGAGTATCGGCGGGAAGAACGAATCAACGTCCAGCGCCAACGATTCTGCCATTGCACTCATCGGCATCTGACTTGACGGACGGAGAGTAACGATATGCCCGTTGAAATTGAGCTTGATTTTTCTCATACATATTCCGCCGACGGGACGCATGTGTACTTCGAGCGTGTTTTCGTCAAGCCATGCCGCCGTCGAAAATGCCGTAAAGTTCATTCCGGCAAGTTTTATCGGGCTTGTTCGTGCCTTGCCGTCCATTCCGCAGAGAATGGTGTTATGCTCGTCGCCCTCGTCCCATGACATTGTGCAGGTGTCACCGTCAAAACGAAAAACAATGTTATCAACATTTCCGGCTCTGTTTCCGGACATATAAACTATCGGAATCGGGAGCATACTGAACGGGAATCCCGCCGCATTAAGTATCGGATTTATCTGCATGGCAATTGTTTTGCCGTCAAGAGATTTCTCAAATATACTGTGCTCTCTTGGCTCAAGATCATCTGGCAGAGCACCGAGCTCGGGCTTGTTTTTCGGCGTCGGTTCGCTGTCGTTTTCAATGATGAGGTTGTTAAAGTGGCGCCAGATGCAGTCTCTTGTTTTTTGTTCGTTAATTTCACCTGCCGTCATGACGTAAACAATATCGTCGTCATTTGAGACGATTCCGAACTGAGAAAACATTCCGTCGGCCCTGTAGCCGTTAATTCCGCCACAGCGCCAGAAGCAATATCCGTAGCCGCACTGGCTGTCAATAACATTGGTGAACGGAGAATTGTTTGCGTGCTGTTTCTGCGCAAGATAAGTCCATTTCTCGGGGATTACCTGCTTGCCATTAAACATACCGTGCTGCTGATAACAGAACATAAATTTTGCAAGGTCTTCTGTCTTGAGGTAAAGACCCCAGCCGCCTGCCTCAATTCCGTCAATGTCGTGCTCCCAGAACGGGACATCAATTCCAAGCGGTTCAAAAAGTCTCGGAGTTAAAAATTCCACAACAGACATTCCCGTTATCCTTGTAAGCATCGCACAGAGCATGTACTGATTTTCGCTTATGTACTGCCAGTGACCGTCTCCGGGCGAAAACTTCCAAGCAGAATCAAAATAGTCCTTGATCCAATGATTTTTCGCCTTATCCGAGAAAACACTGACGTTTTTACCGGATTGCATGGACAGCAAGTGGTGAACATTCAGCTTTTCAAGATTTTCGTCCTTAATTTTCGGCCTGTATTCGGGGAAAATGTCAATGAGCTTGGTTTCTAGCGTCATCAAGCCTTCCGCAATGGCAAATCCGACCGCCGTTGAAGTGAAGCTCTTGCTGACGGAATACATCATGTGGGGATATTCCGGCGAATAAGGAGCCGCCCATGTTTCGTAGGCAACCTTGCCTTCCCTCAAAATCATTATACTGTGAACTTCAATGTTTTGTGCACGGAAATCCTCTATAAGTTCGGATATTGTTTTGGACGAAATTCCGACCTGCTCGGGATAATCCGCACGTGGAAGACGGATTTTTTCTTTGATTTCCATGTATGTTCCCTCCTATTTTAACCGCCTGTCAAGCGGTTGATTCCCTTTTGCTTCTCAAAAAGAGAGTTCCGCCCGTGAATGCCGCCGCACAAAGAACAACGGCGATAATTCTGCCGGGAGTAAATCTGAATTTAAGCGCAACATTTTTCTTCGCACCGACCTTCAGCGAGTCATGAGCCGATTGCAGTGCGGAGCGAGCGTCCGTAAGCTCAGAAAAGGAAGATCTACCGTCAAGCGTCTTTTTTGCCGCCGAAAGAGCGGAGGAAAAGGCTTTTTCGGTCTCGCTTGTGTAGGGCGAAAGATCTGTGTTGGCATAAATATCAATATTTTTTTCGAGATCGGTTGCCGCCGTCTCGGTTTTTCTTATATATTCTGTCAGCTCGGCAGGAAAATCGGTTTCGATAACGCTGTAGCCTCGGGAAATAAGGTCATCCCAGCCGGTTTCGTTATCGGCTCTCTTTCCGCATCTGCCGTTTACCATTGAGACCATAGCTCTTTTGCTGCCGACAAAGCGCTTCATGAGAAAATTATCGTAAAGAACGCCGTTGCCGTTAGTGCTGCCCATTTCTATTGTATGAATATTAGCGGCAAAATATTTTTTGACCGCCGATGTGGCAAGGAAGATGATGTTGCCCTGATAATTGCCCGTTACATTAACTCCGTCAAGATCCTTCGTCAGCTCAATTATTTTTTGGGTTTTTGCGTTAATTCTGAAAACTGTTTCGTCAAGCTTGCCGAGAGCCTTGACATAATCATAAACAGTTTTGAAATCATTTTCCTGAACATTAAGCATAACGGCTGTTCTGCCGGCGGCTGTTTCATAAATCTCTTTCAGCTCGGGAATACGGCAAGTTGTTTTTTTCTTGTCGGTTCCGCCGTTGCTTTCCCTCAGATAAAGCTCCTTGAGCTGAGCAAGTGTAAATGATGAAACTTTACCCGAAACGGATTTGCCCTCGCCGTCAACAGACATTCTGTCAACTTTTTCGTCTGCCATAAGAACGGGCTTGCCGTCTGCGGTCAAGCGTACATCGACGGACACTGCGTCATACTCTGCGGCGGCATTGATTGCTTCTGCCGAATTTTCGGGAAAGCTGTGCCAATCGCCTCTGTGAGCGATGCAGATTATATTCTTTTTACCGTCGGAAAAGTCACTTGCAATGTCGGAAGCATCTGCCGCAATGACAGAGCTTACCGAAAGGGCGGTAAAAAGAATAAGAGAAAGTATAAAAATTGCTGTTTTTTTCCAAATATTAACCATATTCAACCTCAAATCAATTCATTTATATAATTGTAGCACAAAAATTTAAAAAAATAAAGAGGAATTTTCTATATTTTTTGCCAAACAAATGTTTGCTTTTTCCGAACAAATGTGTTATAATACAGTTGTATAAAGTTTGAAAGAAGGTTGAGCCTATGTCTATTAACGAAACTCAGCGTAAAATATATGAATTTCTCGTTCAGCGCAGCGCAGACGGTATTCCTCCGTCGGTCAGGGAAATCGGTGCGGCGGTCGGTCTCAGATCCACCTCCTCCGTGCAGTCCAACCTTGACACGCTCGAGGAGGAGGGCTATATTCAGCGTGACCCGTTATTGAAGCGTTCCATCAGAATAATGGGACAGGCGGAGAATGTCACTCAGGTTCCGATTCTCGGCACCGTTACGGCAGGTGCACCTATACTCGCAGTTGAGGAGATTGAGGGATATTTCCCGTACACAGGCACGGCGACAAGAGATAAGCCGCTTTTCGGTTTGCATATCAGAGGCGAAAGCATGATAAATGCCGGAATTCTTGACGGCGATCTCGTAATTGTAGAAAAAACTCCGTTTGCACGAAACGGAGAAATCGTTATTGCACTTATTGATGATGAAGCGACCTGTAAAACCTTCTATAAGGAGAACGGTCACTATCGCTTGCAGCCGGAGAATGACACCTACGAGCCGATCATTGTTGACGAATGTGAAATTCTCGGTAAGGTTGTTGCTGTAATGAGATATTATTGATTCTGTTCCGAAAAAAGAAAGCCCGCCGTTTTGGCGGGGTTNNAAGCCCCGCCGTTTTGGCGGGTTTAGATTTATATTATATTGAGAACACTCCGGATACCCAAAGAGCAAGGAAAGCATAGGCGACTGCAATTATGATAAATATGTAATAAAGAATTGATGTCAGGGCATATTTGGTCTTATCTGCTGTTTCGGATTCCTCATCGGCATAGCCAAAGCGCTCAATGCTCGTGCGCTGGGCTGCCATTATTATGGTAAACAACAGGAAAGCGGAGTAAACGACGCTGACCCAAATGTTAAATTTGATTTCGTTGGAGTGGCAAACAGCTCCGATTGCCGCAATAACGGCAGAAGCTAAAAACCAAATGTATTTTTCTGTTTTCTTAACAGGCTTCTGAGCCTTCTCTTTGTTTTCGGTCTTTTCTTTTTCCGCAATCATGTTTATCCCTCAGTTCATATTCGTGAGTAAACCTATCATAACATATGTGAAATTGAAATTCAAGAAAAATATTGACGATATTCATAATAAGGTTGAAAAATAACTGTTTTTGCGTTAAAATATTAAAGTAAATTCTTGTTAGAAACCTATAATAAATTGAAAGTTATATTAGGAACAGTATTTTAATGTTACGAAAAACTTCAAACAAAAGATTGACACCGATCCCGATTTTTTTAAGGACGCATCGGCAGCCGACCGCGTTATCGGCAAGGCGGCGGCTATGCTGCTTGAAAAGTACGGCGTATCGGAAATCTATGCAAAAGTAACAAGCAAATATGCCGTTGCATATCTTAATGATAAAAATACGGTTTTGACATATGATATAAAGGTAGATCACATTATTAACCGTTCGGGAACCGGTATGTGTCCGATGGAAAAGGCTGTTCTTAATGTCAATAACGCCGATGAGGGCGAAAAACTGATAAGAGATACAATAAACTCAATGATGAAAGGATGATTTATTATGCCAATGATTTCGACAAAGACAAATGTTACAATTTCTCCCGAGCAGGAGCTTACGCTCAAATCAAGGCTCGGCGAGGCGATTTCAATTCTCTCCGGCAAGAGTGAGCGCTGGCTTATGCTCAGCTTTGAGGACAAATGTCACCTCTATTTTCAGGGCAATAATTCCAATCCGATTGCCTATGTTGAGGTTAAGGTTTTCGGCAGGATAGATTATTCGCAGTCCAACAAATTGACCGCAAAAATATGCGAAATCTTCGGCGATGTTCTCGATATTGCTGCTTCAAACGTGTATATTAAGTATGAAGAGGTTGAAATGTGGGGCTGGAACGGCGGCAATTTCTAAAAAGATATTGATTTGTTTTAATTTTGTGATATAATGACACATGAAAAATGCGTTTATCGGGAGAAGTAACCCGAAACGGACACAGCAGAGAGTGAGGCGCAACGGTGAAAGCCTCTTGTGAACGTTCGGATGAAATGCACCCGCCAGCACGCAGAGGGAAAGCATAGGCAAGTATCTCTGTGCGGACGTCCCCGTTACAGGACTGAAAGTTATAAGTCGGAGTGGAACCGCGGAAAAACCGCCTCTGTCGCATTATGTGCGGCGGAGGCTTTAGTTTTCGGCTCCGAGCTGTTGAGTATCTGCCGGTATTTGCATATTGGCGGTTACTTGAAAGGAGACTTTTTATTGTTTGAAAGAATAAAAGAGGATATAAAGTGCTTCTGTGAGCGTGATCCGGCGGCAACCTCGGCGATTGAGGTCATGCTGCTGTATCCCGGATTTAAAGCGATACGAAGTCACAGAAAAGCACATTGGTTTTATAATCATAATATGTTTTTTATTGCGAGAATGATCTCTCAGCACTGTGTGCGAAAAACCGGAATTGAAATACATCCCGGTGCGCAGATCGGCAGAAGATTTTTCATAGACCACGGTACGGGCACGGTTATCGGCGAGACAACGGTAATCGGCGACGACGTTACGGTTTATCAGGGCGTGACTCTCGGCGGCACGGGTAAGGATATCGGCAAGCGACACCCGACTATCGGCAACAATGTGCTGATTGGTGCAGGTGCAAAAATACTTGGCCCCGTGACTGTCGGCGATAATACAAACATTGCCGCAGGCGCGGTTGTTCTTGATAAAATACCGAAGAATTCAACGGCTGTCGGCGTTCCGGCAAGAGTCGTTCGCAGGAACGGCGAAAGAGTTCAGGATCTTGATCAAATTCATATTCCCGATCCCGTCTCCCAGGAGCTTTGCAGACTGCAGAGCGAAATTGAAAAGCTTAAAAAGAAATTGGAGGACAAATAAATGAAGATTTTCAACACTCTCACAAGAAGCAAGGAAGAGTTTAAACCGATTGAGGAGGGCAAGGTTAAGATTTACGCCTGCGGCCCTACCGTTTACAATTTTATCCATATCGGCAACGCAAGACCGCTTTGCGTTTTTGACGTTCTTCGCCGCTTCCTTGAGTATATCGGCTATGATGTAAGATTTGTTCAGAATTTTACGGATATTGACGATAAAATTATCAAGCGTGCAAACGAGGAAGGCTTGACCTACAAGGAGGTCAGCGAGAAATATATCGAGGAATTCTGGAAGGACGTTAAGGGCATGAATGTCCGGGAAGCAACGGTTCATCCGAAGGCTACGGAGAATATCGACGAGATTATCGACATTGTTTCGACGCTCATTGACAAGGGCTATGCCTATGCAGTTGACGGCGACGTATATTTCAGCCCCTCAAAGTTCAAGGAGTACGGCAAGCTTTCGCATCAGCCGCTTGAGGACCTTGAAGCAGGTGCGAGAATCATGGTCGGCGAGGTCAAGAGGGAGCCGATGGACTTTGCTCTTTGGAAAAGCGCAAAGCCGGGTGAACCTTACTGGGAGTCACCGTGGGGCCACGGCAGACCGGGCTGGCATATCGAGTGCTCGGCAATGGTAAGACGTTACCTAGGCAAGACGATTGATATTCACTGCGGCGGACAGGATCTTATTTTCCCTCACCATGAGAATGAAATCGCACAGAGCGAGTGCTGCAACGGCGTTCCGTTTGCTCACTACTGGATGCACAACGGCTATATCAATGTTGATAATGTAAAAATGTCAAAGTCGCTCGGCAACTTCTTCACCGTAAGAGACGTTGCGGAAAAATACGGATATGAGCCGATTCGTTTCCTTATGATTTCATCGCATTACAGAAGTCCTATCAATTACAGCACCGATATAATCGAACAGTGCAAGGCTTCCCTTGTTCGTCTTTACAATTGCCGCGACGGTCTTGATTTTGCGCTTGAAAAGGCAGAGGACGGAGCAGTGAGCGATGAGCTTTTCGCAATGTTTGACAAGCGCCGTCAGCAGTTCATCGATGCAATGAGCGACGATCTCAATACAGCCGACGCTATTGCCGCTTTGTTTGAGCTTGTTCGTGACATCAATTCAAACGTCATTGCCGCAAACGCAAACAAGGGCTCCGTCGAGGAAGCAATAAAGGTATTCGACGAGCTCGCAGGAGTTCTCGGACTTGTTTATGACCGTAAAAAGGATAGCCTTGATGACGAGATTGAAGCTCTTATTGAGCAGAGAACACAGGCCCGTAAGGACAGAAACTGGGCTGAGGCAGACCGTATCCGTGACGAGCTTAAAGCCAAGGGCATCGTTCTTGAAGATACCGCACAAGGCGTAAAGTGGCACAGAGAGTAATAAGCGAATCGCCGGTAAAAAAGTTGAGACCTTTTGACCGGGCATAACAGTTCAAGACATGAATGGTAAACTCGCTGAAAAAACGAGCCGAACTCACAGAAATGTCAAAGGACAAAGACAACTTCTCACAAAAACTGATTCAAGAGGTTTTTAAAAGAATATAGCAATACACCCCGAAAGATTTCTTTCGGGGTGTATTTATGTGCTTAGCAATGATTCTTACTTATTCATTCAAATCAAAGTACAAAAATTCCTACGAGGGTCAGGGCGATCCAAATGAGGAGGCTGAGGCCGTTCTTTTCAAGCCATGCCGAAACAATGAAGTAAACGGACGGAAGAAAAGCGAAAATCTTTGCGAAGATGTTTGCCTTTTTACCCTTGCCGTAGAGAAGATCCCAGTTATTGAGAGCGTCCTCATAGAGCGGAGCGTTGTTGCACAGTAGCGAAACGCCAATATAATAGAGCGCAACGCAGAACCAAAACGCAACCGTGTCCGTGCCGGCTTTCATATAGAAAAGACCGAGATATCCGCCGACGACCATGCCGTAGCCGAAAAGACGGTTCATCATGCCGGGAAGATAGTTAATGAAGAAAGTGACTGCCTTTGTTTTTGTGAAATCGTGCTCAACGTGACCGCACAGCTCCGTTGCTTGAAGATAACGGGCGTCGGAAACGGGAACGCCGAGAATTCGGCAGAAAAGATGCTCCCAGAACCCTTTTAGAATCGAGCCGATAACGGTGATATACTTTGTAATTACATAAACTATTGTCATGATATCTCACCCGATCCTTTCATGAATATATCCTCAAAGGTTATGTCGCCCTTAATACACTTTTTAACTGAGTCGCTTAATTCCATATTGCTCTGCTTGAACATCGCTTCAACCTCTTCATACGTCTTTGTATCGTCGCAGATGAAGCAGATAAGAGCAACAGTGTTTGCTGTCTGGATTGAAAGCTGCTGATTTTGAGCTGCAATTTCATACGACTGCTTGATTGCTTCGAGCGCATTCTCCTTGTCGCTCTTGAGGAGATATGCAATAGCCTGCTGACGGTAAATTTCGGAATCCGAGCCTGCAACAATACCCTTGCGGCAAATTTCAATCGCCTCGTCGAGCTTGTTCTGACGGCGGAGAACCTCCGCCTTTGTGCTGTAATAGTCAATTCCGTCGGGATTTGCCTTGCGCATTTCCTCACACATCTTATCGGCGGTATCAAAGTCGTTCTTCTCGATATAAACCTTGACTGCGTAATAATATGCCGACGCATCGTTGACATTGAGCTCCGTTGCGATCTTGGAAAGCTCAAGCACCTTGTCATATTCCTTATACTGCCATGCCATTCCCATGTAGTTCTGGAGATACAGATATCCGTACTCGCCAGACTTCTTGTATGCGTTGTCAATAAAGCCGAGAGCGGTCTTGCTGTCCTTGTTTGCATAATAAGCAAGCATGAACTTGTAATATTCCATGAGGCCCTTTTCGATATCAGTATCTACCTTATAGGAATCAAAGAACTTGATACCTTCGTCATATTTAACGTCATAGGTTCCGTCCTCTTTCTGGGTTACAAAGCTGTTCATTTTCTCGTCAAGCGAGGTTGCGATAGCATCAACGGACTTGATTGCATTGTAAAGCTTCTTGATGTCTGCATTCCTCGGCTGATCAAGCTCACCGTTGGTATAATACTTTTCAACCGCTTCAACAAAGGTCTGACGGTCTGAAGCGTTGATCGTCATGTTATGAACGTAGGTTTCAAGGATAAGGTGTGTTGCCTTTTCTCCCTCCGTGAACCAGTCCTGATTGGCTGCATTTGAATTGATACCCTTTATAACGGCGTTAACTCCGCTGTTGAGCTTATCCGTTGCGTCGAAAGCCTCGCTGCAAAGGTTGAGAGCGTCGTTGTATCTCTTTTCGGAAATGCACTGCTCCGCCTTGTAAAGCTTTGAGGACACCGTGACCGTTGAGGTCGCAACGAAATAGCCGAGTGCGGCAACGATAACCATAACAAAGGCGAGAATGATATGGCCTACACCGTAGTTTGTTCTCAAAAATTTTGCACGGCACGCATTGCAGTAAAGATCGCTCGGGCTGTTGCCTCTTTCCTTTCCGCAAACAATGCAAAGTCCGTCATCGTCGGGATTTGAAGCCGGCGCTTCTTCTTCCTTCTCTGTTTCATTTTCCTCCGGTTCTTCGGCAGGCTGCTCAACGACCTTTTCCTCCGTCTCCTGCAAATCGTCAAGCGTTATGTTGCTTGTGTCGGTCTGCGGAACGGCGGCATCCCAGTCCCAGCTCGCGGAAGTTTCCTCGGGTTCTTTCGGCAGGGTTTCGTCCGTTAAGGATTTCTCTTTATCTTCTGCCAAGGGAATTCCTCCTAACTTGTAATGAATTTGTGCGGTATTGCCTCAACAATAATAACACGAAATAAAATGAAATTCAATTGTGTATTGCAAAATTTACAGAATGATAATATTTATTAAGGAATAAGAGAAAAAAGATTGTAAAAAGCTATTGACAAAAGGCGGATAGGGTGATAAAATACTCACACAACAAAGTGGAATGGTTCGTTCCCACCTTAACGGTTTCGTCCGTGCGGTCAATAGTTTGCCTGATTTTTTGGTAGATTTATGCGCACGGATAGGTTCGTTCCCATCCGTGCTTTGATTTTATTATTGAGCATTTGGAGGTGCTTGAACATCGCTACGAAAGAAACTCAAATCAACGAAGAGATCCGCGACAGGGAAGTCAGAGTGATCGATTCGGACGGAACTCAGCTCGGCATTATGCCGATTGCAGAGGCTATGCGTCTCGCAGATGAAAAGAACACAGACCTTGTAAAGATCGCTCCGCAGGCCAAGCCGCCTGTCTGTAAGATCATGGATTACGGCAAGTATCGCTTTGAACAGGCAAAGCGTGAAAAGGAAGCCAAAAAGAACCAGAGAGTTATTGAGATCAAAGAGGTTCGTCTGTCGCTCAACATTGATACGCACGATTTTGAGACAAAGGCTAACCAAGCCATCAAGTTCCTTAAAAGCGGTAACCGAGTTAAGGTTTCAATCCGTTTCAGAGGCCGTGAAATGGCTCATCCCGAAAACGGACTTGTCACCATGAGCAAATTCGCCGAGGCCGTCAGTGAGTACGGCACCGTCGAGAAGCCGGCTAAGCTTGAGGGACGTTCAATGCTGATGTTCATCGCAGCCAAATCATCCAAGTAATTCATAAGGAGGAAAAAACCATGCCTAAAATTAAAACACACAGCGGTGCAAAGAAGCGCTTTAAGATGTCTAAGAACGGTAAGCCCATCAGAGGACATGCTAACAAGTCTCACATCCTCAACAAAAAGACGACCAAGCGTAAGAGAGGTCTCCGCCAGACAGTCGTTGCAGACACAACGAACGTTAAGCAGATCAAGCGTTTGATCCCGTACAAATAATTCAGATCGTTAAATTTAAAATTGGAGGTAAGTTACCATGGCTCGTATTAAAGGCGCTACCATGTCTCGTAAGAGAAGAAATAAAGTAATGAAGATGGCTAAGGGCTACTACGGCTCAAAGTCAAGTCTTTTCAAGACAGCTAAGCAGGCAGTTATGAAATCAGGTCAGTATGCTTATGTAGGACGTAAGCAGAAGAAGAGAGATTTCCGCCGCCTTTGGATCACAAGAATTTCCGCAGCTTGCAAGCTCAACGGCATGAACTACTCAACATTCATGAACGGCCTTACCAAGGCAGGCATCACACTCAACAGAAAGATGCTTTCAGAGATCGCAATCGCTGATCCCGCTGCATTCACAGCCCTTACAGAGAAGGCTAAGGCAGCACTTAAATAAATAAAAATCACGCCCCTTTTTTGCTAAGGGGGCGTGAATTTGTCTTTTTAGCGATACCTGTTTGTCGCTTGTTTTTGCAATAATTATACCCGAAAGGAGCTTTGAACATGGATATTTTAAGGTCGAAAACCAACGAAAAAATAAGATCCGCAGTCGCCGTGCGCGACAGTTCAAAGACCCGTCGGGAAAGCAAAACCTTTTTCCTTGAGGGAGCAAGACTCTGTTCGGATGCCGCCGAAAACGGCATTGAAATTTACAGAACCTTTCTCAGCAGTACGGCTTCGGAAAAGTACGGAGAATATTGCGAACGGATAATTTCTGCATCGGAGGAGGTTTACGGCATTTCGGACGAGGTTGCCGCCAAGCTTTCCGATACGCAAAATCCGCAGGGGATTTTTTGCATTTGTCGAGCCGAAAAATCGGCACAGGGTTCTGCCCTGAATACAGACGGACGGTATCTGATGCTTGAAAATGTGCAGGATCCCTCAAATTTGGGAGCAATCAGCAGAACCGCCGAGGCTCTCGGAATTGACGGGCTTATAGTCTGCGGCGGATGCGATATCTACAATCCCAAGGCGCTAAGAGCTTCAATGGGCTCGGCTCTCAGGATGAACATAATCAGCCGTGAGAGCGCTGTTGAGACAATAAACGAAGCAAACAAAAACGGTATGCTAACCCTCGCTTCAACGCCGGATAAAAGCAGCGTGAAAATAACCGAGGTCAATATGGCCGGCGGAATAGTCTGCGTTGTCGGCAATGAGGGCAACGGCGTAACGCCGGAAACGATGAACGCCTGCAAGATGAGGGTCACGATACCCATGGGCGGCAAGGCGGAATCGCTTAATGCAGGAACTGCAGCGGCAATACTTATTTGGGAGATGGTGAGAGAATGAGCAATAAGCTTTACTGGGTGTGGGCGCAGAACGCTCTCGGAATTTCGGCGAGCGTCAAGTCCGATGAAATAGTTTCCTATTTCGGCAATGCTGAAAAGCTTTATTACGCCGGTGAATATGAATGGAAGATATCGGGAATATTTACAAACGGACAGATAAACAAGCTCAAATCAACTTCTCTTGATAGTGCCGAAAAAATCGTTGCGGAATGTGAGAAATATAAAATTAAAATTGTAACCCCGGATGACGGAGATTATCCGTCTATGCTTTTCAAGCTGCCTAATTTACCGCTTGTGCTTTATGTTCGCGGAGATTTAGACTGTTTGAAAAACAAAATTGCGGTTGCAATGGTCGGCGCAAGAGAGGCGAGCGATATCGGCGTGAGAATTGCACGGTCGCTTTCGGCTTCGTTGAGCCGTTCGGGCGCTGTTGTAATAAGCGGCGCGGCAAAGGGTATTGACAGTGCGGCTCACACGGGAGCGCTCAATGTCGGCGCCAAGACGGTCGCTGTTCTCGGCTGCGGATTCGGAACGGATTATCTTCCTGAAAACGAGCCGCTCAGACGAGAGATCGCACACCACGGCGCACTTGTTACGGAATATCCGCCGAGAACTCCCGCTTTCGGACACAATTTCCCGTTCAGAAACCGTATTATCTCGGGTCTTTCCTACGGAACGATTGTTATAGAAGCGAATGAGAGAAGCGGATCGCTGAGAACCGTTAATCATGCTATCGAGCAGGGCAGGGACATTTTTGCCGTGCCGGGCGATATAACATCGAGCATGAATATGGGCACAAACAAGCTCCTGCGTGACGGAGCAAAGCCTGTTTTCAATGCAATGGACGTTCTCGAGGAATATGCAGAGAGATATCCCGATATGCTTGATATTGACAAGATAGAATCTATTCTCACAATCGAGCCCGAGACGGTCAGGACAGAGAAAAGAAAAAAGGAAGAAAAAGCGGAAAAGCAGGCGGCAAAGAACTTTGTCAAGTCTGCCGCTCCGAACAATATAAGCGAAAAGGCAAGAATGATTTTCGATGCCTTTTCGGAAGAAACCATGCAGGCGGAGGAGCTTATCCTCAGAACGAAGCTCAGTACGGTTGATTTCCTTTCGGCAATGACAGAGCTTGAAATTCTGGGATATATCGAACCTCTTGCAGGCAAAAACTACAAACTTAAATAGGATGATGCATTTATGTCCAAACTGGTAATAGTGGAGTCACCCACAAAGGTTAAAACAGTAAAAAAATATCTCGGCCAAGGCTATAACGTAACCGCTTCTATGGGTCATGTCCGTGACCTGCCGGCGGCTAAGCTTAGCGTTGACATTAAGAACGACTTTGCCCCGAAATATGCCGTTATCAAGGGCAAGGAGAAGCTCGTTAAGGAGCTTAAAAACATGGTTGCCGAGTCAGACGGCGTTTATCTCGCAACCGACCCGGACCGTGAGGGAGAAGCTATCTCATGGCATCTTGCCACCTTGCTCGGTCTGGATATGAACGCGGCAAACAGAATTACGTTCAACGAAATCACAAAAACCGGCATCGAGAACGGAATGAAAAATCCCCGTTCAATTGACATGAATCTTGTAAATGCTCAGCAAGCGAGAAGAATTCTTGACCGCCTTGTGGGCTACAAACTCAGCCCGTTTATTTCGCAGAAAATTCGCCGCGGTCTTTCGGCAGGCCGTGTTCAGTCGGTTGCCGTAAGGCTCATCGTTGACCGTGAAAATGAGATAAGAGCTTTTGTCCCCGAGGAATATTGGACGCTCGACGCGAAGTTCACCGCTCCGAGCAGAAAGACTTTTTCCGCAAGCTTCTACGGCGACGAAACAGGCAAGGTCAAGATTACGAATAAGGAGCAGGCGGACGCATATCTTGCAAGACTTGACAATGCAAAGTACAGCGTTACCTCCGTCAAGAAAGGCACAAGAAAGAAAAATCCCGCTCCGCCGTTTATTACCTCAACTCTCCAGCAGGAGGCGTCACGCCGAATGGGCTTCCAGGCACAGCGTACAATGCGTGCCGCTCAGGAGCTTTACGAGGGCGTTGACATTGCAGGAATAGGAACAACCGGTCTTATCACATACATGAGAACCGACTCTTTGAGGATTTCCGAGGAGGCAAGAGCCGCCACGAACAGCTTTATACTTGAGACATACGGTGAGAAATATCTTCCCGAAAAGCCGAGATATTTCAAGTCAAGAAGCAATGCTCAGGACGGTCACGAGGCTATCCGACCGACCAATCCGGCACTCACTCCCGACAGAGTCAGAGGCAGTCTTACTTCAGACCAGTATAAGCTCTACACGCTTATTTGGAAGCGCTTTGTTGCAAGCCTGATGGCAACCTGTATTCAGAATACCGTTAAGGCGGAGATAGACGCCGTAACGGAGGGCGTTGACGGTTATTGCCGCTTCACAGCCGCAGGCTACAGCATTAAATTCGACGGATTTACGGTTCTCTATGAGGAGAGCACGGACGACGAGGATGCCGAAGCCGAGGGCAAGCTTCCCGAGCTGAACACGGGCGATAAGCTCAAGCTCAAGGATTTGAAAGGCAATCAGCATTTCACTCAGCCGCCGGCGAGATATACCGAAGCTTCTCTCATCAAAGCCCTTGAAGAGAACGGAATCGGACGTCCGAGCACATATGCAACTATCATCACAACGATAGTCAAGCGCGAATATGTAAAGCGTCAGCAGAAGCAGCTTTATCCGACGGAGCTGGGCGAAGCGATAACAAAGCTTCTTAAAGAGAAGTTTTCAAAGATAGTTAATACAAAATTTACGGCAGGCATGGAGACCAAGCTTGACGAGGTCGGCGAGGGTAAGGAAGATTACATCGCAATGCTCCATGAATTCTATGATGAATTTGACAAGAACCTGCAAAAGGTTAAGACAGAGATGAAGGACGTCAAGATTCAACTTGACGAGGACGTGACGGATATTCCGTGCGAAAAGTGCGGCAGAATGATGGTTATCAAGGTCGGCCGTTACGGAAAATTCCTTGCTTGTCCCGGATATCCGGAGTGTAAAAACGCAAAGCCGCTTGTCACAAAGACCAATGCAAAATGTCCGAAGTGCGGCGGTGAGGTCATCGAGAGAAAGTCGAAGAGGGGCTTCCCGTTCTTCGGCTGCTCAAACTGGCCCGAGTGCGACTTTATGACATGGGATAAGCCGACCGATGAAACCTGCCCGAAATGCGGCAAGTCGCTCTTTAAGCGCAGAGGCGGACTGATAGTTTGCCTTGACGAGAACTGCGGCTATGAGCGCAAGGCAGAAAGAAAAAGCAGGAAAAAGGAAGATCAGTAAATGAACAGAGTTCTTGTTGTGGGCGGAGGCCTGGCAGGCGTTGAAGCGGCATGGGCGCTCGCAAACAGAGGCGTTTCCGTGACAATAGCCGAGATGAAGCCTAAGAAACATTCTCCCGCACACAAAACAGATATGCTCGCAGAGCTTGTCTGCTCCAACTCGCTCAAGGCTCAGCGTGTCGGCTCGGCGGCAGGACTGCTCAAAGCCGAAATGGAAAGACTCGGTTCGATCTGCGTTGAATGTGCAAAAAAATGCAGCGTTCCGGCAGGCGGTGCACTCGCTGTTGACCGTGATGAATTTTCCCGTATGATAACGGAAAAAATAAAGTCGCATCCGCTCATCGAGCTTGAATGCCGTGAGGTTACGGATATTCCCGAGGGCAACGTTATCATTGCCGCAGGTCCGCTTGCTTCCGATGCTCTTGCCGAAAAAATCAAGGAGCTTTGCGGAGGTTCGCTCAGCTTTTTTGATGCGGCGGCTCCGATCGTTACGGATGAGAGCATTGATAAAACCTGTGCCTTCACTCAGTCGAGATATGACCGAGGCGGCGAGGACGATTACCTCAACTGCCCGATGAATAAGGAGGAGTACGAGGCTTTTTATAACGAGCTTGTCAATGCCGAATCGGCAGAGCTTCATTCCTTTGATAAGAAAAAAGGGGTTTATGAGGGCTGTATGCCGATTGAGGTCATGGCTTCAAGAGGTGCGGATACAATGCGCTTCGGTCCGTTGAAGCCCGTCGGATTGAGAGACCCGAGAACAGGTCATCGTCCGTGGGCGGTTCTGCAGCTTCGCCGTGAGGATTCGAGCGGTACGATGTATAACCTCGTCGGATTTCAAACAAATCTTAAATTCAGTGAACAAAAGAGGGTATTCTCAATGATTCCTGCGCTGAAGAATGCGGAATTTGTCCGATACGGTGTGATGCACAGGAATACGTTTATTGATTCACCGAGATATCTGAACAGCGATTTTTCGTTCAGGGGTCGTGACGGCCTGTATTTTGCAGGTCAGATCACAGGTGTTGAGGGTTATATGGAATCCGCATCGTCAGGGATTCTTGCCGGAATAAACATGGCAAACAGGCTTGGCGGTAAGGCGCCGCTTGCGCTTCCGGATTTCACAATGATGGGAGCACTTTCAAAATATATAAGCAATGAGAGCGTGACGGATTTCCAGCCTATGGGTGCAAATTTCGGAATTCTTCCGCCGCTCGATGAAAAAATAAGAGATAAAAAATTAAGATACGAAACTCTTGCAAAGAGAAGTCTTGATTATTTCAACGAAAGGTTTGGTGAAGATGAAACCTGATATAAATGAGCTTCAGCAAAAGCTCGGATATAAATTTAAAGATGAATCACTGTTACTGCGTGCACTCTCACATTCATCATATTTCAATGAGAACCACAGCACCTGTAAAGGTTCAAATGAACGTCTTGAGTTTCTCGGCGATTCTGTTCTCGGCTTTATAACGGCGGAAAACTTTTTTCAAAACTATACGGATTTTCCCGAGGGAGATTTAACAAAGCTCCGTGCGGCAATGGTCTGCGAAAAGTCGCTTGCGTCATTTGCACGTGAGATTCAACTCGGCAAGTACCTCATGCTCGGCAAGGGCGAGGTCGTAACAGGCGGCAGAGAGCGTCCTTCGATTCAGGCGGACGCATTTGAGGCTGTTATTGCCGCAATCTATCTTGACGGCGGCATGGACGAAGCGAAAAAATTTGTACTTAAATATATTGACGAAGCTATAAGAAAGCACCGTTCCGTCAAGGATTACAAAACCATGCTTCAAGAGGTTGTTCAGCGCAACCCGGGCGAGGTAGTTGAATATGTCCTTGCAGGTGAGAGCGGTCCCGACCACGACAAACGCTTTGAGGTTGAGGTCCATCTCAATTCAAACGTAATCGGCAGGGGAGTCGGCAGAAGCAAAAAGCGCGCCGAACAGGAGGCTGCAAGGGAAGCCTTGGAGCTTATGGGACTGTGAAGCATGTAAACGTGGGGCTTTTTGTTCCGCACAACGGCTGCCCTCACCAATGTACATTTTGCAATCAGCGTGCAATCTCGGGTCAGAGCAAGCAGGTAACGCCTTCCGACGTTGACGAGGCGGTTAAAATTGCAATGAACAATCCGGACAGCAGAGGCGGCGAAATAGCTTTTTTCGGCGGCAGCTTCACGGCTATTGACCGTGATGTTATGGTCGGACTTTTGAAATCGGCGTATAAATATGTCGAAAACGGCAGCTTCAAGGGCATTCGATGCTCAACACGTCCCGATGCGATAGATGACGAAATCTGTCGGATTTTAAAGCTCTACGGAGTTACGGCAGTCGAACTTGGAGCACAGAGCATGAGCGATGAGGTTCTGAGACTTAATCGCAGAGGCCACACCTCTCAGGACGTTATCAATGCTTCGGAAATGCTGAAAAGCTACGGCTTCGAGCTTGGTCTTCAAATGATGACGGGGCTTTACGGCTCAACGGATGAGGACAGTATTGAAACGGCGAAGAAAATTATTGCACTGAAGCCGGCGACGGTTCGCATTTATCCGACCGTTGTGCTTGAGAATACCGAGCTTGCGGAGCTTTACAAAAGCGGCAAATATCAGCCCGAAACGGTTGATTCGGCGGCAGGGCTTTGTGCAAAGCTGCTTTTGATGTTCAATGAGGCGGATATAACCGTTATCAGAACGGGACTTCATTCGGGCGGCGGCGTTGAGGGCGAGTACCTTGCGGGCGCATACCATCCGGCATTCAAAGAGCTTTGCGAGGGAAAAATCTATATAAACAAAGCTATAGAATATATAAAAGAAAATAAAATACCTCAAGGAAAAATTATAATTTATGTTGCCCGCAACGCAATTTCAAAAATGACGGGGCAGAAACGCTGTAATATTTTAAAGCTTAAAGAAATGGGCTACGATGCTAAAATTACGGCGGACAGCAAAACAGGCAAGTATCAACTTTACATAATAAGGAACGAAGAATTATGAGATTAAAAGCGCTCGAAATGCAGGGCTTCAAGTCCTTCCCCGACAAAACGGTATTTAATTTCAATCACGGAATGACGGCTGTTGTCGGTCCCAACGGCTCGGGCAAGAGCAACATTGCCGATGCCGTGCGCTGGGTTCTCGGTGAACAGTCAACCAAGAACCTGCGAGGCTCAAAAATGGAAGATGTTATCTTCGGCGGCACGAAGGTCAGAAAACCTCTCGGCTTTGCCGAGGTCACTCTGCGTCTTGACAACACAGACAGAACTCTTAACAACGATAAGGACGAGGTTTCCGTAACACGTCGCTATTACCGTTCCGGAGAGAGTGAATATATGCTCAACGGTCAGGTTGTCCGCCTGCGCGATATCCATGAGCTTTTCATGGATACAGGCCTTGGACGTGACGGTTATTCTCTCGTCAGTCAGGGCAGAATTGCCGATTTGATTTCTTCAAAGTCGGGTCAGCGCCGTGATATGCTTGAGGAAGCGGCGGGAATTTCCCATTACAGATATCGCCGCAACGACGCTAACAAAAAACTCGATCAGGCGGAGGAAAATCTTGTTCGCTTGAGGGATATTCTTTCCGAGCTTGAAAGCCGTGTCGGACCGCTTAAAACGCAGAGTGAAAAGGCACAGAAGTTTCTCGTTCTTGCAAAGGAGAAAAAGGAGCTTGAAATCGGACTTTGGCTTCATACCATTGATACGTCAAAGGTCAAATTGAGAGAGCAGGAGGATAAGCTCTCCATCGCTCAGGGTCAGTATGATTCAATTGAAGCTTCACTCTCTCAGATTGAAAACGAGACCGAGGAGATAATCGCCAAGGGTCAGGAAATCACGGTCAAAATTGACAATATAAGAAACAATTCGACAAGCTATGAGGAAAAAGCTGTTCAGCTTGAAGGTCAGATCTCCGTTGAGAAAAACACAATTCTCCATAACGAACAGACGATCGATCGTATAAAGCGTGATATGAGCGACGCTTCAAACAGCGAAAACTCCCTCAAAAAAGAGGTTGAAGAAGCCGAAGCGGAAATCAATGAGCTTTTAGGCGAGATTGAAAAGAAACGCAAGGAGCTTGACTCTGCGGCAGCAAGCATAGCCGATACGAAAAACGAAACAGGCGAGTTTTCAGACCGAATCGCCGAGCTTTCGCAAAAAATAACCGCTCTTACTCAAAAGGTCGGTGAAAAGAGAATTGAAGAAACCACGGCAAATTCATCTATTGATGAAATCAAAGGACGTGTCAGCAACATTGAGGGAGTGCTCTCAACCAGAAACGGCTACATAACCGAGCTTGAAGAAAAGCGCAACGCTTGTCAGGCTCAGCTTGACAAGCTCAATGACACGGCGACAGAGATAATGAATGCCGTTTCGGGATATAATCTCCGGGTTCAGTCCCGTCAGGAAAAGGCGGACAAGCTGAAATCGGCAATCGACGCAAGAGGACTTGATATTCTCCAGAAGAAGGACAAGGTTCGCTTGCTTGACGATATGGAAAAGAACATGGAGGGCTATTCGGGTGCTGTTAAAGCCGTTGTCCGTGAGGCAAAGGGCAGAGCACTCAGGGGAATTCACGGCCCGCTCTCCCAGCTAATCAGCGTTGAGGATCGCTATGCCGTGGCGGTTGAAACGGCTCTCGGTGCGGCGATACAGAACATCGTAACCGACAGCGAAAATGATGCAAAGCGTGCCATTAACTTCCTTAAAGAGAAGAAGGGCGGACGTGCAACATTCCTGCCGCTGACCTCAGTTAAGTCAAAGCCGTTTACGGAAAAGGGACTTGACGATTGCTACGGATTTGTTGATATGGCGGATAAGCTGCTCGACTATGACGGAAAGTATAATGAAATTATTCAGTCGCTTTTGGGCAGAACCGCTGTTGCCGAGGATCTCGACAGCGCAATTACCATGGCGAAGAAATATTCATACAGATTTAAGATAGTTACCCTTGACGGTCAGGTTGTCAATGCCGGCGGCTCGATGACGGGCGGTTCGAGAGGACACAACGCAGGTATCCTCAGCCGAAGCAATGAGAAGGACAAGCTCAACTCGCAGATCGCAAAACTCGTTGCCGAGCAGGAGCAGGATAACGAAGCGTATAAAAAATTGAGCGTTGAGCTTTCGTCGGTCAAGGCTGATCTCGACGCTTCCGAGGCTGACCTCAAGCGCACGCAGGAGGACGTTATCCGTAAGGAGAGCGAACTTGCGCTTATCGAGGGTAAGCTTGACACGGCTAATGCGGCTCTTGAAGAGCTCCGCCGTGAGAAGAAGTCGGCATCGCTGAGAATCAGCGATCTTGAAGCATTGAAAAACGAAGCTCAGACCGAGATTGACAAGCTCAACAAGGAAATGGGTTCCCTACAGGCTGATCTTGATGTCGTTACCCACGGCAGAGAGAAGCTTGAAGAAAAGAAGGAGGAGCTTGCACAGACCGAGGCAAGAATCAATCTCGATATTCTCGCTCTCGAAAAGGATATTGAGGCGAAAAAGGAAGCCGTTGATCTTCTCAATCGCCGTATGGCAAGCCACGAAGGCAGGCTGGACGACCTAAACGATGAAATCGCGGTAATTGAAAACGCAAATAAAGAAATTGAGATAAAAATTCAAGAGCTTTCAAAGCAGGCGCAGGAGCTTCACGAGCTTGGCGCAAGCGCAAAGAGCGACATTGAAACGCTTATTACCGAGCGCACAAAGTGTGAAGCAAGAAGCGCACAGCTCCGTTCGCAGGAGCGTTCAAAATCCGCCGAGCGCGAAAAAATCAGTGGTGAGCTGGCTCGTCTTGAGGAACGCAAGGCTCAGATGGAGCAGCAGCTTGAAAATGCGATAAATAAGCTCTTTGACGAGTACCAACTGACGAAATCAGAGGCCGAAGCGCTTGAAATTGTAATTGATGATTATCAGCAGGCGCACAGAAAATTGCAGGAGATTAAGGGCAAGATTCGTGCCCTCGGCAATGTAAACGTCGGTGCAATCGAGGAATATAAAGAGGTTTCCGAGCGTTACGAATTTATGAGCGCTCAGCTTGAGGACATTGAGAAATCAAGGGAGGAGCTGAACAGACTCATTACGGAGCTGACGAGCAAAATGGCGGAGCAGTTCAAGGCTCAGTTTGTACGTATCAACAGCTATTTCGGCGAAACTTTTGTTGAGCTTTTCGGCGGCGGCAAGGCAGAGCTTATTCTTGAAAATCCGAACGATGTGCTTGAATGTAACATTGAAATAAAGGTTCAGCCGCCGGGCAAGAATGTTCAAAATATTGACCTGCTTTCGGGCGGAGAAAAGGGATTGGCGGCTATTGCGCTTCTCTTCTCTATTCTCAAGGTTGCCCCGTCCCCGTTCTGTATTTTTGACGAGGTGGAGGCTGCGCTTGATGATGTCAACGTTGCCCGTTATGCACGCTATGTTCGCCGCATGACGACAAATACGCAGTTTATTCTCATCACCCACAGACGAGGCACAATGGAAGAAGCCGACGTTCTCTACGGCATCACGATGCAGGAGGAGGGCGTTTCAAAGATGCTCGAGCTTCAGACGGCGGATATGGCTAAGAAGCTCGGAATAAGTTAAGGAGCGGTCTATGATTTTCAAACAATTTACCACCAATGAAATAAAGGCCACGGGTTGGCTCAGAAATCAGCTTGAAATTCAGGCGAAAGGACTTTCCGGCAATCTTGATAAGATGTGGAACAGTGTCAAGGAATCAAGCTGGATAGGCGGAAATGACGAGGGCTGGGAGAGAGTCCCTTATTGGCTCGACGGCTTTGTGCCGCTTGCTTACCTTCTTGACAATGACGACATGAAGGCTCGTGCGAAGAAATATGTTGACGCTATTCTTGAACGTCAGTGTGAGGATGGCTGGATCTGCCCGTGCGAAAAGGAAAAGCGTGTTAACTATGATATCTGGGCTTGCTTTATAATCTGCAAGGCACTTGTCGTATATGCCGATTGCTCGGGCGATGAGCGCATTGAAAACGCCGTCAGACAGGCGCTTCAAAATCTCAGTTCACACATGAACAGCCGAACTCTTTTTGATTGGGGGGCGGCTCGCTGGTTCGAGTGTCTTATACCGATTCTTTGGCTTCGCGAAAGAAAGCCTGAGGATTGGCAGCTTGACCTTGTTGACAAGCTCTACATACAGGGCATTGACTATAAAAAAATGTTTAAATCATGGCGCTATGCCGAAAGACGTGAAAATTGGAGCTATCTAAATCATGTTGTCAACATTGCAATGATGCTCAAGGGTGAAGCGCTGATGACCGAATTCATCGGTGGTGATCCTAACGAATTTGCAAAGCAGGCGATGGAAATTCTTTTGCGTGACCATGGCATGGCATGCGGACATTTTTCGGGCGACGAATGTTTGAGCGGAACAAGTCCCATTCACGGCTCGGAGTGCTGTTCAGTTGCCGAAGCGATGTATTCATATGAATGGCTTATTGCGCTGACAGGGGACAGCTACTGGTCTGAGCGCTTGGAAAAGACCGCTTTCAATGCTTTCCCTGCGACTGTCAGCCCCGATATGTGGACTCATCAGTATGATCAGTTAACAAATCAGGTTCAGTGTTCTCGTTTTCCGAACGGTAAGCAACCGTTTAACACGAACGGCGAGGAGTCGCATATTTTCGGGCTGGAACCGAATTTCGGATGTTGCACCGCAAACTTCAATCAGGCTTTCCCGAAGCTCGCTATGAGCACGATGATGAAAACGGAAAACGGTATTGCGATATGCGCGGTCGCACCGAGCAAAGTTGAAACAGAGATTGACGGCGCAAAGCTTGCCGTTGAGATAATCACAAACTATCCGTTCGAGGACGGATATAAAATCAAGGTCAATTCAGCAACTCATGGCGCTCGTGAAATACTTGTCCGTATTCCCGAAAAAGCTGTCGGCGCAAAAATTGACGGCAAAGAGGTCGGCAATGGATTTGTAAAAATTACTCGTGATTTCTTCGGCGAGAGCGTTATCGACGTTCACTTTGATTTTAATATTGAGCTGACGGAGCGTCCGAGCGGACTTTTCTGTGCCGAACGAGGAAATCTTGTTTTCTCACTTCCGATCGGTGAGAGATGGGAGAAAAAAGAGTATGTCCGTGACGGCGTTGAGAGAAAATTCCCGTACTGCGACTATGAAATTTTCCCGACCACGGATTGGAATTACGGCTTTGCCGACAAGAAATTCACCGTTGAATTCGGCGAGGTAGGCGATGTTCCGTTCTCACCAGACGGAGCACCGATAAAGCTTAAAGCGAAAATGGCACATGTCGATTGGGAGATGAACGACGGCAGATGCGAGGAGCTTCCGGAGAGCAAAAAGTCAATTGGTGAACCGATTGAAACGGAGCTCATTCCGTACGGCTGTACAAATCTTCGCATGACAGAGATGCCGATAACAGAATAAAATTACGGCTGTCAAATTCGGCGCATAAGCGTTGCCCGAAATTGACAGCCTTTTTTACTGCATATTGAAAAAATAATATTGATTACTTGTTCTGCGAATATTTTTCGTGAAGCTTAAGCGGATAAGTTGCATCCTTGAATTCCCAATGCTCAAGTCCGTATTTGACTGCGGCAACGGGCGGCAGGCTCGTTATCTCCTTGTATTCGTCTGCTTTTTCCCATTCGTCCGATGGGATAACGTTGAAGCTCATTTGAACACTGCTTCCGAAAAGGCACGGGTCAATCTGACCGAGCGCCGTCTCCTGAGCGAGACGGCCGTGCGCGAGATATGGCACATCGGCACTGCTGTCAGTCACACTTTTTTGTGCGAGATAGTCGGCTCTGTAGGCATATGAATCAAAGTTATGCGCCGTGAGCGTGAGCATAACGCAGCAATATGCGATAAATGCAACGGGAGCGGCAATGTTTATTATACGCTTCACTTTTTTTTCTACTCCGATTTCTTTTGTTAAGTACAAAGCGTAGCAGAAAAGGATAGCAAAGGTGGTAAAAAATGTTCTGTCACCCCTGTGATTTACTATTGTCATCGGAGCGACTGCACTGCCGAGCAAAATGACGGCCATGATAACCGAGGCTATCAATTTTTTTTGCTTTGAGAGAATTGAAACAATCAAAGCGGCGATCAAATAGACTGCCTCAAGCGGCAAATATAATGCTGCCAGCTCGTTTGCTTTTTGTGCAAAAATCAAAGCAAAAACGCATGTTAGCGGAAAGACTGCGAGAATTGCGGCCAGAACAAATTTTATAATTTTGCTCGTTTTGCACTGTTTGTATAGCACATAAATGAGAGCGGCGGAAATTATAACATAAAGAAGAGCATATTGATTTGCCAAAAGAGCAAAGCTCCTCAGCGTTGATGTTATATTGAAAATCAAAGAGTCCGTTTCAACATAACCTCTGTAATAGTCAAGCTTTTCTTTGGTGTCGGTCACTCTCGGAATGAGATACATTATCAATGTGCCGATTGCCGTAAAAATCAGATTCATAATGCTTGCCGCAGACGCTTTTTTATTGCTTATAAAGTCTCCGGCAATAATCAGTACTGCAACACAGAGCATAACGATAGTCGTGTTCTCACTGAAAAGACATACCCCGATTGACGAAAAGGCGAGCGGAATATAAATAAAGCGTGAACCGCTTGATTTCAGTTTTTTTATAAAAATCCCCGACATTAACGCAAATGAGAGCGGAACAACATAGTTGCAGAATGCGGCAATCATGTTGTATGCCTCACGAATCAGGCCGACGGCAGGGAACGCAATCAATACAGCAATCGGAAATATCGCTTTTTTGTTTCCGTCAAAAAATAATTTATTTGCAAGGAAAACAATCAGTGTCAGGAAAAATGCCGTGACGAAAATCGCTGCCGTGAAATGATGCGAATAATAAAAGCCAAGCACATTGCCTAAAAACCTGCCATTGCCGTAAAGCAGCGCCTCACGCAAGATGCTGACAAAATCACCTTTGAAATCTCTTGTGAAAAGCAGAACGTCATACTGCGGATAGGTGAACATATATGACAGTGCAAAGCCTATGAAGATTATGATATATTGAACAGAAGAAAGAATAACGGACTTTTTAGCAGCCTTCATTTACTTCACTCCCGTAACTCTCGAATTTAATAAAACAAAAAAGGTCAGACGCAATGCCCGACCTTTTTATTTTGTTTGAATTATTCAGCAATAACAGCCTTTGCAGGGTTGATGCGTACGCCGGGGCCCATTGTTGTAGCAACAACGCAGCTTCTGATGTACTGACCCTTTGATGAAGCCGGCTTTGCCTTGTTGATAGCGTCAAGGAGAGTCTTGTAGTTCTCCTGAAGCTTCTCAGCACCGAACGAAACCTTACCGATCGGGCAGTGGATAATGTTTGTCTTGTCAAGACGGTACTCAATCTTACCGGCTTTAGCCTCTTCGACAGCCTTAGCAACGTCAGGAGTAACCGTGCCTGCCTTCGGTGACGGCATAAGTCCACGAGGACCGAGAACCTTACCGAGACGACCGACAAGACCCATCATGTTGGGAGCTGCGATAGCGACGTCGAAATCAAGGAAGCCTTCGCCCTGAATCTTAGCAACAAGATCCTCGGCGCCGACGATTTCTGCACCTGCAGCAGCTATTTCTGCACCTGCAGCAGCTGCTGCGTCTGCTGCGTCGCCCTTAGCGAAAACAGCAACTCTTACCTTCTTACCTGTACCGTTCGGAAGAACGACAGCACCACGAACCTGCTGGTCAGCGTGACGAGAGTCAACACCGAGACGAACGTGGATTTCAACAGTTTCATCAAACTTAGCGGAAGAAGTCTTGACTGCGAGATCAAGAGCCTCAGCCGGATCATAAAGCGTAGCTCTGTCAACGAGCTTTGCGCTCTCTAAATATTTCTTACCGTGTTTCATAAGATATTCCTCCCATTATAGTGGTTAAATCGGATTTTACCTCCCACGCGGGAGCATCAGTCTACAACAGTAACGCCCATGCTGCGTGCAGTACCGGCGATCATTGACATTGCTGTTTCGATCGTTGCTGCATTCAAATCAGGCATCTTCTGTTCAGCGATTTTTCTAACCTGCTCACTTGTGATTGTGGCAACCTTTGTCTTGTTAGGCACACCTGAACCGCTCTCGATTCCGCAAGCCTTCTTGATAAGAACTGCGGCGGGCGGTGTCTTTGTAACGAAAGTAAAAGTACGGTCTGCATAAACCGTGATAACAACGGGGATGATAAGACCTGCGTCGTTCTTTGTACGCTCGTTGAATTCTTTTGTGAATGCCATAATGTTAACGCCGTGCTGTCCGAGTGCCGGACCAACGGGCGGAGCCGGTGTTGCTTTGCCGGCAGGGATCTGAAGCTTAATAAAGCCTACTACCTTCTGAGCCATTTCTTGCACCTCCAAAATAATGTGGTTCGTCGGAGCAATTTGATTGAAATTTTTGCTCCTCCCACAACGGAGCCGAAGCTCCATGCCCCATCGGGACATATAAATCAAGCCTTTCAGCTCAATTATCTTGTTTCATCAGTCGGAAATCGGTTCAACCTGATCAAGCTCAAGCTCAACCAGAGTCTCCTTACCGAACAATGCGGAAACCGTAACCTTAACCTTATTATTGTCAAGGTCAATTTCCTCTACCTTACCGGTGAAGCCTTCAAAGATTTCATCGGTGATGTTGACTGTATCGCCAACCTCATACTTGACTTCAACGACCTTCTTTTCAACGCCGAGTCTGTAGACTTCTTCCTCTGTCAGGGGAATGGGCTTGCCCTCGGGACCTACGAAGCCCGTCGCACCTCTTGTGTTGCGGATAACGAGCCACGCTTCATCGCTGATTTTCGGCATATCGTTTTCATCAAGGAAAGTTGCAATTTTAACCATAACGTAACCCGGGAAGAGCTTTCGCTCAACCTCGCGGGTCTTACCGTCCTCACGAACTTCGACGACGGTTTCGGTAGGAATCTTGACCTCAAAGATCTCATCCTGCATTTTGCGGTTTTCGGCAGCTTTCAAAACGTTTGTGGCTACTTTGTTTTCGTAGCCCGAGTAGGTATGAACAACATACCATCTGGCATCATTTGACATTGCCGTTCCTCCGTCTCGCTGAAATTATTGAGCCGCTGTTGTGCTGCTGTCGGTCACTACGTTGATTCCGGCCGTTGTGGTTTCCGTTTTGGAAGCGGTCGTGGTCTCGGCAACAGTTGTAGTTGTGCGGTTCTCTGCGACAGTACGAAGTCCGCTGATGCCCTTAGTTAATCCGAGGTCAACAAGGAATACGAGTACGCCGACGATTGCTATGCAAACGATGGTAACAACGGTTCCCTTGAGGACTTCCTTTGCACTGGGCCATGTGATCTTCTTGAGATCGCCCTTGCTGTTCTTGAAGAAATTCTTTATGGCTTTGCCCATACGCACGAAAACATTGGGCTTATTACTCGGCTTCTTTGAAGTCTTTTCTTTTTCAGCCTTTGCGATTTTCTTTGCAGCTTCGGAACTCTCTTTCTTTGCCATAACAGTTCTCCTTCCGGCTTACTTCGTCTCTTTGTGGAGAGTATGCTTCTTGCAGAATCTGCAATACTTGTTCATCTCCAACCTGTCGGGTGTGTTTTTCTTGTTTTTCATTGTGTCGTAATTGCGCTGCTTACATTCTGTGCAAGCGAGTGTAACCTTAACTCTCATTTCGGCACCTCCATTTAACCGGTTTGTCCGGGATTTTAAGCCTCCCTCATGTGGGAACCTACACCCTGTAAGTTCCTAAAAGAGGGCACAAAAAAAGAACCCTCTTTAAAGAGGTACAGTTATTCTATCACAATATGCCGGCATTGTCAAGCAAATTTTGCTTATTATAATGTAAAACGGCAATAAAATTTGTAAGTATCAATATGTAGCGGTGATTGTGATTTTGAACCACTAACTGCGACGCAGGGAAATGATTTTTTGCGCCGCAGAAAGCGGTTTTCTTTTGAATTTATTATACTATTATATTCATTAAAATGTCAATTAAAGATCGTCTGCGTCTTGCTGCGGTTTGACGGTTTCCGTTGAGTTGCCCGTGTAGCTGCCGAGAACATCGGTGTCACTGCCCGCTTCCCAATCGCTGACGATTGACTGTACCAACGGCGAAAGTTTCAATTCTTTTTTCTTTTTGCGCTCTTTCTTATTCATAAAAATCACCTCCAACAATAATATTTGCAGAAAGTACACTTTTATTGACATAGAAACGAAAAAGATGTATGATATACGAAAATGACAAAAAACAAATACATGAGGTATACAAATGAAGCTATATAAAAAAATCGCAATTTTAATGCTCTGCGCCGTTATGGTTTTTTCTTTTGCGGCGTGTAATCCGGGAGAAGGGATTCCTTTTTTGTCAACAAAAAGCAAAACCACCCTGCCGGATAATACTGTGACGGTTACATTTCCGGAGGGTTACACGATAGTTCAGATAGCACAAAAGCTGGAGCAAAGCAAAGTTTGTTCGGCTCAGGCGTTTCTCGAGGCCTGCAAGAAGCCTTCTGCGGGAATTGAGCTTGACAATGCGGACGACAGAGTTTTCCTCTTGGAGGGATATATTTTCCCTGATACTTACGAATTTTATCTTGAGTCCGATGCTCGGTCTGTCGTTGACAAATTTATTGAAAACTACAATTCCAAAATTACCGACGAAATGAAGCAGAGAGCAAAGACGCTCGGCTACACGATGGATCAGATGATGACACTCGCTTCCGTAATTCAAAAGGAGTGCGATGCCGACATTGACGAGTGCGCCAATGTTTCGTCTGTTTTCCATAACAGGCTCAAGGATCCCGTATCGTTTCCGAAGCTTGAAAGCGACGTTACGACATTCTATGTTTCGCAGAATCTTAAAGATGTTATCGGCTATCAAGACGGAGTTGCACTTGAAAATCAGAATGATGAAGTAAAAAAATATATGGAGCTTTACAGCACATATTATCGTGAAGGTTTGCCTGTCGGTCCGATCTGTAACCCGGGACTCAAAGCGATAAATGCTGCGCTTCATCCTGCCGATACGAATTATGTTTTCTTTCTCACTGATAAAAGCGGCGAGCATTTCTACTATGCATCGACGATTGCCGAGCATAATGCCAACGGCGTTAAAGCCGGACTTTTTTAATTGAAAATGATTTATTTTTTTAATGATTATGATAATTTTTCTGCTGAAAAATTTTTAAAATTTCTCCCGAAGAACCGACAGGAAAAATTCAACAGACTAAAAAGAAAAAATGACCGTGACAATTGCGCGGTTGCTTATCTTTTGCTTCGTTTTGCGTTGAAAGAAAACGAAATTGAAAATTTTGAAATCGTTATCGGAGAGAATGGAAAGCCGTTTTTGAAAAGCGGTGAATTGTTTTTTAACATCAGCCATTGTGCCGAGGGAGTGGCTGTTGCGATTGATATTGCGCCTGTCGGAATTGACGTGCAGGAAATCGGCGGCTTTAACGAGAAGGTTGCAAAAAGATTTTTCAATGAGAGCGAAAACAAAAAAATTAACGCTTCGCCCGACAAAGCAAAAACGTTTACGAGAATATGGACGCTTAAAGAAAGCGCAATAAAATGCGAGGGGAAATCGCTTGCAGATCTCGGAGAATTTTCTTTCGGAGATTACGAAAAAATTTTTGAAAAATATGAGAAAAAGTTTTCATGTTTGAGTGAAAAAAATGTTTTGATTTCCGTTTGCGGAGACAGATATTTTGATAAAATAAAAAATGTTAAAACGGAGGACTTTATATGAAGATTTTGTTTCAGGGCGACAGCATTACCGATGCCGACCGTGACCGTGAAGATCCGCACAACCTCGGCAACGGATACCCGAAGGATGCGGCAAGATTTTTGAAAGAAAAATTCCCGGAGATTGATTTTGAATTTATTGACCTCGGAATCAGCGGCAATCAGACGATTGATCTTGTTAACAGGTTGCAGTCGGATTTTATCGACATTCAACCGGATATTGTTTCGATTCTTATCGGCGTCAACGACACATGGCACAGAGCCGATACGAGAGAGTGGCTCGACAACGCCGAGTTTGAAAAAAGATATCGCACGGTTCTTGAAGCGATCAAGACAAAGACAAATGCAAAAATCGTTATGATGGAGCAGTTCCTGCTTCCTGCCGAGGATAAGCTCTATTTCCGTGAGGACCTTGACCCGAAGATTCAGATTACAAGAAAGCTCGCCCGTGAATATGCCGATATTTTTATTCCGCTTGACGGACTGCTTGCATCTCATATCTGCCACGAGAATTGGCAGAAGATTTCCGCCGACGGCGTTCACCCGACCTATGACCGCGGCGCAGAGGTTATCGGAAAAATCTATGCCGATTATGTCGGTGAGTTGGTTAAATTAGCACCTCAATTCTTGAATAATAACATATAGCTTCGTTATTATAAGCAAAGCAGAATTAAAAAATTTGCGTCCCCTTTTTTAAAAGAGGACGCTGTTTTTAGTTATTCAACAAACGTTTCCGATAAAATCAATGACCCATTTAACGACTTTTGTGAAAAGATTGATAAACCAATCTAAAAAGCTATGTTTTTGAGGTGTAGATTCTTCGGGTGTCATTGTCAGATCGGTGAGAACCCACATGGTGCCGTCAGAGCCGTCGCTCTCATCGCCTTCGTAACGTGTATAATTCACAAATTCACCGTTGATTTTAAGCTTTGTATCGGGTGTGAATATATAGCGGACGTTTCCGACATCGCCGTAAGTCGTCACATACACGCCATAATGATAGGTCTTTCCTGCTTCAAAAGCAGTGATTCGGTTCTCATAAAAATTTCCGAAATCTGTAGACATTGCGCCGGTCTTGCTGTCCAGCTCCCACCACTCACATCGGTATGCGTAGTTTGCACCGTCGGGAACCTTGCCGGTAAACACAGGTTTATCGCCGTCCTTAAAGCTGACGGTGACATCGTTGATCTCTACTACATCAATGGCAATCAAAGTGGGCATAGTGATCGTTTTAACGGCAGGGATATACATTGAACCGC
>HF999647.1:266754-294327 GCA_000434055.1 Ruminococcus sp. CAG:488
GATATACATTGAACCGCCGACAAAAGGCGCCGATACTTTTTCTCCGTTCACTGTAATGACGGTTTCGCTGCTGAAGGAATATCCGTCTTTCGGCTTCAGCATAATGGAATATACATATTTTTTACCGCTTTCAAATTTTGCGATGGTCGGCAAAGAACCGTGTGAACCGTTATCGGAATACCAAGCGGCAACGGGTTCGTTGTTTTCAAACTGCTGCCAACATTCATAGGCGATCTCGTATTTATCTGCATCGACCTCTGAAACCCATGCCGTTGCCTGCGGAACATCGCCGGGCTGATAGTTGAATTTTGCATTTCCAATAGCGGCAGTGGCGATGGTGATCGACGTAGCTACGGGTGTCCAATGTGCTTTCAGGGTAATGTTTTTGACAACATTGGCAGTAAAGGTGTATTCTTCCTCTCCCAGATACCATCCGACAAAATTATAGCCTGACTTCTTCGGGTCTGCGGGCTTGACTGCCGAAGTGTTTCGCAGCTTCTGCTCGGGCACTGTGCTTCCGCCGTCAGAATCGAATGTCACAGTGAATTCATCAAAGGAATAAGGGAATGCTCCGCAATCTTCAAAGGTGCCTCCGATCATGGTGACTACAGCCTTATCGTTACTGCCATACACCGCCATGCCGAGTCCGCCAAGATCCACTTTGCAGCTTTTTATTGTGCCGCCTGTCATGCTAAAGTGACCGTCTTGATAAATATTCACTGCTCCGCCGTTGGCACCTGCAGAGCAATTTTGAATGATACCGTCATTTAACTCAAAGGCTCCGCCTTGCTTAATAAATACGGCTCCGCCGTCATCATCAGCTCTGCAATTACTGATGGTTCCGCCGTTTATAACGAAGGTGCAACCGCTACCTATATCCACTGCACCGCCGTCATCGCCGGCCTTGCAGTCCATGATGGCACCGCCGTTCATAATGAACTTACCGTACTTGATCGGTGTTTCCGTTACACCCGTGTTTGCCACATCCACTGCTCCGCCGTCACCGTCGGCATCTGTGCAGTTTACAATACTGCCGCTTTCTAAGGTCAGCGTATCGCCCTTAACTTCAATTCCGCAGTTCTTGTTCTGTCCGTCGATTTTGCCGCCGATGCCGCTGTCCTTCACTGTAAGGTTTCCGTTGCTGCGCACCCGAATTATATTTTCGTCCGTCGAACTGCAACTCAGTGTATATCCGTTCAGATCAAGAGTTACGGTGCGGTCTACATCAAGTTCCCAAACGGTCTCAATGTTTTCACCCAATTTGACCTCCGTACAGTCTGCATTTTCAAATGCTGCCTCCAGCTCAGAGTCATTCTTAACTGACAAATTTACGGCAAACACCGAAACTGACATTGGTGACAGTACCATGCACAACGTGAGCAGAACTGTCAACAGTTTGGTTTTTATGTTTGTTTTTTGCATATGTTTGCTCCTTTCTGTGACTGTGAATTATTTGGTTTATCAATGTAACCATACCACAATCAAAGCATGATTACAGCACAATTTCCAAAGTGTCAATTGACTTTTCGGAAATCTTCTGCTTCCGTGTCATGTACAAATGCTTGTATCGCATATCTGCCACGAGAATTGGTAGAAGATTTCCGCCGACGGCGTTCACCTAACCGATGTGCTGATTGCGCTTGCGAAGCTTTATAACACCTCGACCGATTACATTTTGGGCTTGACAAACAAAAAATAAAATCGCAGATTTTCGGAGCAGTTTCCGTTAATCTGCGATTTTTTATGTGGTATTCTTTTATTCTTCAATATCAACCTGTTCGACCGTGCCGCCGAGGGCATTGCCCATAAAAATCAGGGCGTGCTTTTCAAAATCCTCTGCGTTGTCGCTGACGAAATACTTTCGTTCGCTTATTTTTGAGTTGCTGAGTAGATTTCTTTCTCCGAGACCTTTTTTCAGTTCCTCTGCCGCCGCAACCGATGAGCTGATGACTGTAACTCCGTTGCCCATAATTTCGGTTATAATGTCATAAAGCAGGGGATAGTGAGTACAGCCGAGAACGAGTGTGTCAATGCCCTGATCTTTCAGCGGAGTGAGGTATTCACGCAGAACCTCCTCGATGACCTGATCTCCCTTTTTGAAACGTCCTTCTTCAACGAGCGGAACGAGAAGCGGACACGCAAGGCTTATAACCTGTGCGTCGGAATCAAAGCTGTGTATTGTCTTTTCGTATGCGCCGCTGTTGACCGTTGCGTTGGTGGCAATTACACCGATTTTTTTATTTTTTGTCAGCTTTGCCGCTTTCTTAGCCGCAGGAGCAACAACGCCGTAAACAGGGATATCGCTGTAGTTTTTTTCAACCGTATCTCTTGCTGCTGAATCTGCCGTGTTGCAGGCGATAACTATTGCTTTGATGTTAAATCTGCTGAGGAATTTTACATCGCTGAGAACGTATTCGGTTATCTGTTCCTTTGAGCGTGTCCCATAGGGAACGTGAGCCGTGTCGCCGAAGTAAATTATGTTTTCGTTCGGCATTGTTTCGACTATGCTTTTAACGACGGTCAGTCCGCCGATTCCCGAGTCGAAAACGCCGATGTATTTCTCTTTTTCTGTCATATTTTTCCTTTCGGTTTATAGAGCATTTATAATCTTCTTAAAATGGTCGCCGCGCTCCTCAAAGCAGGTATACTGGTCGAATGAGCTGGTGGTGGGGGAAAGGAGAACGGTGTCTCCGCTCTCGGCAATTTTGTTTGCCTCTGCAACGGCTTCATCAAGTGTTGTAACGACAATTCCGTCCTCGCCGACAAGGTCATGCACAAGTCTTGCACCGCAGGCGCCGAATCCGATAATCTTTTTGACACAGCCGAGGTGCTTTTTCATCTCGTCCATCGGCAAGCCCTTTTCAAATCCGCCGACAAGGAGAATCACACCGCGGTCAAAGGCCTTGAGAGCGGTTATTGTTGCGTCGGTGTTAGTTCCTTTTGAGTCGTTATAGTATTTAACTCCGTTGATTTCACGTACAAATTCAATTCGATGCTCAACGCCCTTGAAAGAGGAAACGGCATCAAGAATAACATCATTTGAAATGCCTATAGCCTTAGCGGCTGAAACGGCAATCATGACATTCTGCAAATTGTGCTTGCCGACAATTTTAATTGCATTAAGAGGGATTATTTTTTCGCCCTTTATCTCTAAATAGCCGTCCTTGGCAATGCAGTCGGCGCTTTGGCTGTCTGTACTGAAGCTTTCTTTAGCGCACTTCACGGGATATCGGTCGGTGTATTCCTTAACGACGGGATCGTCTGCGTTGAGCAGGAAAACGTCATTGCCTGCCATGTTCCTGTAAACCTCGGTCTTGGACTTGTAATAATTATCAAGGCTGCCCATGAAATCAATGTGGTCGGGAGTGAGGTTAATTATCGTGGCAACCTCGGGACGGAACTTATCAATATTAACAAGCTGGAAGTTTGAAATTTCGAGAGCGATATAGTGTCCGCCCTCTTCCATAAGGCCGTTTTCCATAACAATTTCACAAAGCGGAATACCGATATTACCGCAAAGATGCGCCTTGCCCGGAAAAGCACGGCGAAGAATTTCATATGTAAGAGTGGAGGTCGTGGTTTTGCCGTTTGTGCCGGTTATTGCAATATAATGCTGAGGCTTCGCAACCTGATACGCAAGCTCAATTTCCGTGATAACCGGAATGTTGCGCTCTTGAAGCTTCTGCATCATCGGACTTCTGTAGGGTACGCCCGGATTTTTGACGACAAAGTCAAAATCACGTTCAAAAACCGCCATATCCTGTCCGACGATCTCAACATTGTTTTCGTTAAGAAAACCAATTTCTTTTATATCGTCTTTTTTCTTGCTTTCGGAGAGAGTAACCTCTGCACCGAGCTTTTTAAGAACTCTGATTGCCGCCATGCCGCTGCGTGCAAGTCCGACAACGAGAACCTTTTTGCCTGATAGATCCATATACAAAAACCTCCGATTGACTGTGTACAATAATAAAATCAAATTATATTATATTCTTGTCAGGCACAAAAGTCAATTGAAATAGGCATTATACTTTCGTCAATTTGAATAAAAAAGAGGGCGATTGTTTTATTTGAAAAAAACGGACTTTTGTGATATAATCAAGTATCATAGGAATAATATCATTTTCCGAAAGGAGACAGAATTATGAAAAAAATTCTTTTGTCGGTTCTCTCGGTCGCTCTTTGCCTTTGTCTGATCGTTCCGATCGGCGTAACGGCATTTGCAAAGAACGAGGAAGCTCCGATTGTTGCTGAGTCAAGCGTGACTCTTGAAGAGTACCTTGCCGATGCGGCTGCAAAAGGCAACCGTGTTCAGGTAGTTAACAGCAACGCGAACGACACCCTTGACAAAATCGGCGATGCCTTTGGCTCACTTGCTTCAACGAGTCCCAAGACGGTTTTCATGAAGCTGCTTGCCAAGGTTATCAATCTTTTGAGCAATACGCTCATCAATGTTATCGGCAAGGCTCTCGGCTTTGTTATTCCGAAAACTTCCGTTATCCATGATTATGCCGATTTTGATCTTGACAGCTACGGTAATTTCTACAAGGGAATGTCGGATTTCCTTGACGCTCCGGCGGCAGGTGCAAAATGGCATCTCGGTTATGCCCAGGCTTCGATTCTTCCCGATGATTTTGGCACAACACCGTACACCATGGGAGGCTACGGCCTTATGGCAACAACAACCGAGACCTTTGACGGCCTCTGGGTTCGAACGATCGTTCTCAATGACGGCACAGGCAGAGGAAATGTAGCTTTCTGCGTGCTTGACGCAATCGGAATTGCAAATGCGGACGTTCGCCTTATCCGTGAAGCTATCTCGGATTTTGCGGCAAAGAACAATATTGTCAGCGTAAATGTTTCCGTTACTCATACCCACAGCGGCATAGACCTCCAGGGCGTATGGGATAACACCGTTCCAAATGTTCTGAACAATCTTTTCCTTTCAAATCTCGGACTTTCCGAGATTCACAGCGGCGTTAACCGCACCTTCCTCAAGAAGATCGTTGACCAGTGCACGGCTACAATCAAGTCGGCTTATTCTGACATGAAGGGCGGCACACTTACGCTTGCAAAGAAGGATATTGCAGACAATTATCTTCGTGACAGAACAGCTCCTTATACATTTGACGGCAATCTTTACCGGTTGATGTTCACTCCGGATAACAAGAGCGAAAAGGGAACGGTTATTGCTTCGTTCAGCGCTCACCCCGAGAATTCGGGATACGGTCATGTTGTTATTTCCGCCGATTTCGTTCCTTATATTGAGGAGGTAGTCAATAAGGCAGGCTATAACTTCATTTATATTCAGGGCTGTATCGGAACAATCACTTATCAGCGCGGTGCATCTGATGACGGACTTGACCTCACAAGACATGAGGAAGCTGTCAGATACGGCTATGAGATAGGCTATATCATTCTCGGACTTACAAAGAGTGAAGCCGAATGCAGGACAATGAACTATACTCTCGGTGATTTCCTCGGCGAGGCTGAGTACGGCTCGAATGAGGGATATACTTCATGGTACAAGGATTGGAAGTCCGTAAACGAGACGACTGTTGCCCCGATGCTCAACATTGCTCACAAGCAGTATATCATTGAGGTTTCCAACGTTCTTATGGATATCGTCGGCAAGACAGGTATCACGGATTATTTCTTCCTCTATGACAAGACGACCGATAAGTACTATACAGTCACAGAGTCGGGCTACATGGAGCTTGGCGATTCACTTCTCGTTGAGCTTTGCCCTGGCGAGACATACGGAGAACTCCTTATGGGCGGCGATGGTCTGAAGGGCTTCAAATATAAGTCGCTTCGCGAAATGTACGGCGGGAACATTATCGTATTCGATCTCATGAACGATGCTATCGGATACATTGAGCCGGATGACGATTTCGTAATGGCAGGTGTACAGTACAGCGAGAAGAAAGAATCTTTTGATACGGATACATGGTGCCTTATCTCTTGGGGTAAGAACACGGCTTCAAAGGTTATTTCCGAATTCATGGATCTTGTTGACAGTGTTAAATAAGACATAAAAATAAAGAGCGGAAGTCGTTCGGCTTCCGCTTTTTTATGGCTTATGAGATTTATAAGAACTGATGAAAAATCGTTGAGAAAACCCTGTAGCAAATGTCAAGAAAGCCTCCGACGACGCGGATATAGTCCGCTCCTCTTTGCTCGTTTTTATTTAGCTCGGCAATCTTTGCGCTTTCGTAGTGAGTATGCAGAGGACTGTTCGCATTCTCGCCTCCGAGGGCTTTGGTCAGTGCATAAACCGTGTTGTGCAGCGCAAGCTCACCGACAACATGGCGGTAATCCATTGTTATGCACTCTCTGCCGCTCTGAGATGCAATCTCATTCTGCTTGTTGAGCATAAGCCTTGCCGTCTTGCACATTATCGTAAGCTCAAGCACCTCGGGATGCTTTGTGATATCGATGATAATAAAGAATTCGCCGTCATCGGCAATGTAATATTCGGCATCGTCTGCAATGACCTTAGCGTATTCATCTGTTTTATTTTTGAAAATGCCTGCGTATTTTGATACTTCGTCGGAAATATTCTCCGGTGTCGGATTTTCACCGACATTGTCAAGAATATCATTTACAAAGTTGTTGCTTACGGTTATGCTGTCACTCGGACTTTCGCCGATTATGGCAGCAGCAGCGGCACGGACGGCTTGTCTCTGAGCTTGCTCATCGGTTACAACGGCTGAAATCATATCGTTGTCGTCAGCCGCGCAAACAGGTATACAAACAAACGATAAACTGAGTGATATAGCCATAAAGACAGCAATAATTTTTTTCATAATAAAACCCCTTCGAAAAAACAATACGATAACTATATCACTTTTAAAGTTTCAGTTCAAGATAAAAATAAAAAATTAAAAAAAGTGTTGACAAACGGTTCTTGTTGTGGTATAGTATACGAGCGTTGAGACGCTGGTGTAGCTCAGTTGGTAGAGCAGCTGATTTGTAATCAGCAGGTCGGGGGTTCGAGTCCGTCCACCAGCTCCACTTTTTAAAAGTGAATATGGGAGAGTTCCCGAGTGGCCAAAGGGAACAGACTGTAAATCTGTCGTCAGTGACTTCGGTGGTTCGAATCCACCCTCTCCCACCAATAAGGAGTAAGTTAAAGCTTGCTCCTTTTTGTTTTGCCGGTATAAAAGAGAAAGCGGGTGCTAAGACAATCACTGCCTTAGCACCCGCTTCAATGTTTATATGTCGGTCTGTGCCCGAATGTCGCTTATTCGATTGCTATCGATGAGCTTGAAGGAAGCTTTTTTGCTTCTGCCTTCGGGACTTCAAGCGTAAGAACACCTGATTCATATTTTGCCTTTACATCTTCAGGCTTTACATCGCCGATATAGAAGCTGCGTGAGCAAGCTCCGGCATAACGCTCTCTGCGAATCAAATGACCCTTCTTGTCGTTTTCGTCTTTGTCAAGGCCCTTCGCTGCTTTGATTGTAAGATAGCCGTCACTTACATCGACGTTGATTTCGTCTTTCTTAAATCCCGGCAACTCAACAGCCAATTCATAGCCGTCATCCTTTTCATGGATATCGGTCTTCATCATATTCTTTGCGTGCTTACCGTATAACGGATTATGTGCACCTAAGAATTCGCGATCGAACGGATCGTTAAAGAAATCATCAAACATGTTTTCACTAAAGATACTCGGTAACATAAATAAAACCTCCGTTATAATTGTTTTTATATGAAGTCCGACGGCTCAACGCCGCCAAACAGGATATACATTTTTTGTTCTCTTATTTTTCTTTCCTTTCTCTTCTTCACTTTTCTCTCTTTTCTTTTTACACCTATATTTTACTCGTTTTTATTGCAATTTCAATAATATGGGAGTATAATAATTTTGAAATATATTGTGCTGTGAGCACAATGACATTCGGAGGTGAAAGCTCATGTCTGTTGATGATAAATTGTCAATATTGACATCGGATTTTTTTGATCGGGACGATATTGATTTGCTCACTGAAGATGCCGGTAAAATCTTAGGCTGTCCGCTGATGGTGATTGATGACACTTACCGTGTGGCGGCGCATTACTCACCCGAAGGATTCAGCGACGATGTTTTCGATTCGGCAGTTAAGATTGGCGAAATTACATATGAAGCCGGTGCGCTGATAAGCGAAAGCGATGAGCTTGTCGGCGGAATGGCTGATTTTGTAGAGCTGGAGGACAGCTCATACAGCAGGAGATTTGCTCCTCTTATCAGCGGAGGAATTCGACTCGGCTATTTGATTTGCATTGATGTTGACAATAAACTCGGCAGCGTTGAGCCCGAAACATTTATACGAATAGAGAATATTTTGGCTAAGCAAATGTTTATTGAGGCAGGCAGGGTCGACAGACCGTTTGAAACAGCGGAAGAAATTATGATACATCTTTTGGACGGAGGATTTCAATCGCAATCATATTTTAAGCTGCAAATATCATCAACCTATCTTGCCGATTTTCATCCCGTTGCTTTTGCGTTGATTGACTTGGTTGCTTACCGTTCGCAATATATAGGGAAAAGGCCGTTAAAGGACGAGCTGACATACAGGTTTTATGAATCTCACCCTTTCTTACATAAAGGAAAAGTGTTTATGTTTCTGCAAAAGGGATATGATCGAAAAGCTTTTGAAAAGTTGGCGGAGGAATTTCATCTTAAGGTTGTAATATCAAACCCGATAGATGAGCTTTATAACATTCCGAAAATGTATGATTTGGTGCTTGAAGCACTGAATATAGTCGTAGATGAGAGCGTCGGGCAAGGCAATGTCTTTTATGTTTCCCAATTGGCGGTTCCGATCATGCTGAACAAAATGCGAGACTATGACAAGCTTATTTCGCAAAAGATTCTTTCGCTGGCGGATTATGACAGAAGGAAGGAAAGTCAATACTGCGAGACATTATACTATTATTTAGCATGCGATCATTCGCTTAAAGATACATGCGAAGCCCTCTTTACTCATCGAAACACGATCCTCTATCGCATAAGAAAGATGAAAGAGGATTTTGAAATTCCGCTTGATGATTCCGATTTGCATTTTAAGCTTTTGCTGGAGGTCTCATTGATCCTGCTAAAAGAAAAAGGCTCGGGATTCTTCATTTCAAAACCCGACAGCGCCGAAGAAAACTAAAAAAACCCCGCACTTTGCGTAATGCAAGGTACGGGGTTGACTTTATAAAGAATTGAAATCAGTATTTTGCAAGATAGGTGTCTATTTCCCACTGAGAGATACTGGTGCGGTAGCTGTCCCATTCGCGGCGCTTTGCTTCGATGAATTTTGTATAAACATGCTCGCCGAGGGATTCTTTGATGAAGTCGCTTTTTTCAAACTCGTCAATAGCCTCCTCAAGAGTGCCGGGGAGAGACTCAATTTGAGCCGCTTTGCGCTCCTCAATGCTCATGTCAAATATGTTCTTAACGGTCGATTCAGGCGGCATATAGCCCTTTTCAATTCCGTCAAGACCTGCAAGCAGGCAAAGAGCCATTTCAAGATATGGGTTGCATGAAGGGTCTGCACTTCTCAGCTCGACTCTTGTTCCCTTGCCTCTTGCGGCGGGAACGCGGACGAGGGCGGAACGGTTTGACGCCGACCATGCGATATAGACGGGAGCTTCGTAGCCCGGAACCAGTCTCTTATATGAATTGACAAGCGGATTATTGATGGCTGTTGTTGCTTTAATATGCTTCATGATACCTGCGACAAAGTGGAGAGCTGTCTCCGAAAGTCCGTACTGTCCGTTAGGGTCACAGAAGGCATTGTTGCCGTCTTTATCAAAGAGGGACATATTTGTGTGCATACCCGAGCCTGCAATGCCAAAAATCGGCTTCGGCATAAAGGTTGCATAGAGATTATGAAGCTGGGCATATTTTTTTACAACGTATTTAAATGTCATTACTTTATCTGCAATGCTGAGAACATCGCCGTATTTGAAATCAATCTCGTGCTGACCCTCGGCACACTCATGGTGGGAGGCTTCAATTTCAAAGCCCATATCCTCAAGAGCTACACACATATCACGTCGGCAGTCGCCGCCGAGGTCAACGTTATCAAGGTCAAAGTAGCCTGCTTTATCGTGAGTTTTGGTTGTCGGTCTGCCCTCGTCGTCCGTATGGAAAAGGAAGAACTCAAGCTCAGGACCGACGTTGAATTTATATCCCATGTCATCAGCTTTTTTGATTGCGCGTTTGAGCACGTTTCTCGGGTCGCCGATGAATGGCGTTCTGTCCGAGCAGTAAACGTCGCAAATAAGACGTGCTGTTTTGCCGTCGGAAAGATGATTCCACGGAAGAACAACGAATGAGTCGTAATCGGGATAGAGATACATATCCGACTCTTCAATACGAACAAAGCCCTCAATGGAAGAACCGTCGGTCATGCACTCGTTGTCAAGAGCCTTTTCAAGCTGATTGACTGTGATTGCAACATTTTTCATGCAGCCCAGAATATCCGTGAATTGAAGTCGCACGAATCTGACGTTTTGCTCTCTCGCCATTCTGAGAATGTCTTCTTTTGTGTACTTACCCATATTGATACCTCTCTCAAATAATAATGACTTTAGTTCATTTCGTCGAGCGTCAAGCTGTAGCTCGGAAGAAAATCCTCCATGAAGCACTTGACCTCGGGCATATCCAGAGCCTCAAGCCCCTTTAGATTTGTTTTCGCCGCTTTGTCAAAGTCGTGATTACCCGCCTTTGATTCTTCAATGCATTTTGTATAGGCACAGATTTTGTCCGCCGCCTTGACGAATTTCCAGAGCTGACGGTCGGCTTCCTGCTTGATAAAGAACGGTTTGTATTCCTCGCGGATATCCTCCGGAATCATCTCCAAAAGTGCCTTGCAGGCGTCGTCTTCAACGCAGTTGTAAGCGTCACGAATCTGCTTGCTGTAATACTTGACGGGGGTCGGCATATCACCGGTGATAATCTCGGGAGCATCATGGAATACTCCGAGGACCGCCACACGCTCGGCATTGACATTGCCGCCGAAACGCTTGTTGTGAATAACGGCGAGCGAGTGAGCCACGGTTGCGACCTCAAGCGAATGCTCGCTGATGTTCTCCATATATGTGTTCCTCATCAGCGCCCAGCGGTTGATATATTTCATTCTTGAAAGCATTGCAAAAAAATGATAGTTTTTGCTCATTAAAGCACCCTCTCTCGGTAAAACATTGAGAAATTTCAACGACAATCACCTTAATAAAAAAATTTTAACATACAGCGACATCTTTTGCAAGGAAATTCTTTCTTTTTTCCTTTATATGTGATACAATCAATATATATTTATCTCATAGGGGAGGTTCATATGAATTTCATTGAAATAAACGACAACGGCACGGTAGAAGGCTTTTGCCTTGTAAAAAATCTTGAGGTTAAAAAAACCGCTAAAGGTATTCCTTATCTTGACCTTATTCTGACGGACAGCTCGGGCGAAATCGGAGCAAAGCTCTGGGACTATAAGGAAGAGGTTTTCGGATTTATAAAACAAAATTCGCTGCTGAAGGTTCGAGGCTCAATCTCAATGTTTAACGATGCGCCGCAGATGCGACTTGACAGAGTTCGCCTTGCAAACGAAAACGACGGCGTTCGCATTGAGGATTATGTTCCGAGTGCGGAATATAACGGAGAGGCAATGTATTCGGCGATCGTTGATGTTGTCAATGATTTTGAAAACGCACAGCTCAAAACTCTTGTTATGGCGGTGCTTGAGCAGAACAAGACGGCAATGCTCTATTGGCCGGCGGCGTTCAAGCTCCACCATGCAATCAGGGGCGGACTTCTCTATCATACGCTTTCAATCCTCAGAATGGCGCAGAGTATAGCTGAGATTTATCCCTCGGTAGAAAAGGATTTGCTTTTCTCGGGCGTTATCCTGCATGACGTTGCAAAAATCGGTGAATTTGAGGTTTCGGAAACGGGAATTGCATCCGGCTACACGGTAGAGGGAACACTTATCGGCCACCTTGTTAAGGGCGCAATGAATATTGAAAAAATCGGAGAAGAGCTCGGAACGGACAGAGAGCTGTTGACGCTCATTGAGCATATGGTGATTTCTCACCACGGTGAGCCTGAGTTCGGAGCGGCGGTCAGACCGATGTTCCTTGAAGCGGAAATCCTATCGCAGCTTGACTTGCTTGACGCAAGAATATATGAGATTTCGCAGGCGGTTTCCGAGGTTGAGTCTGGCGATTTCACGCCGAGACAGTGGGCGCTTGAAAACAGAAAGCTTTACAATCACGGACTTAAAGAAATCAAGCCGAAAGCGGACTTGCTTTGAACGGAGGAGTAAGCATGAAAAAAATAATCAGTATTTTATTGGCAGTTGTTCTTTTTGTCGGCTGCACGTCGCTCGCCTTTGCAGAGAATGACAACACGATAAAGGGAACGCTGAACCTTGTTTCGTTCAATGTTGACGGACTTCCCATTCCCGCGGCGCTTTCTTCAACCAAGCGTGACCCGATCAAGGCGACCGGGCTTATTGCAAAGCAAATCAATGCATCCGACTGCGATATTCTCAGCGTACAGGAGGATTTTAACCTCCACCCGATTCTTGAGAAGAATCTTGACATGAAATATGCAACGCTGACGAGCGGCGGAGTTGCCGTCGGAGACGGGCTGAATTTCTTCTCAAAATATCCTGTTTATAACGTTGGCAGAGTTCCGTGGAGAACGGCATACGGCGTGTACGACTGCGGCTCGGACGAGCTGACGCCGAAGGGTATACTCTATTGTACGGTTGAGATAGCCGACGGAGTCTTTATTGATGTTTACAATATTCATGCCGACGCATGGGAGGATGAAAAGTCCATGCTTGCAAAGGCCGATCAATTTGACCAGCTTATCGAGCTTGTTGAGGAACATTCGGGTGCGGACAGGGCTGTTATTTTGACGGGTGATTTTAATACAAACTACACTGTTTTCCGTGCCGGATATCAGAACGGAACATATAAAATCGATCTTTGTCAAAAGCTCATTGACAACTTTGTCGGCAAGGGCTTTAAGGACGCTTGGATCGAATATAATGTTGACGGAAACTATGACATTACCTATTCCGAGATGTGGGAGCGTTACGGATGTGACTATCAGAGAACATGGGATACACTCGACCATGTTTATTATCGTGACGGTGCAGGTGTTTCTTTTGAATTGCTTGAAGCGGTTTATGACGGCTTCGACTGCGACGGGATTTCATGGAACGGACATCTTTCCGACCATGCGGCAGTCAGAACAAAGCTTGCCTACACCGTAAATCCGGATGAGGTAAAGCCGATTGAAAGCAAGAATACCGAAACCTTTAACCTCAACGATTACATTGTGACGGCAGTTAAAACAATTGCGAAGGTGCTTTTTAAGGCGATAATCAATATCCCTGAGCTTATTAAGAACGGCATCGGCTGGATCAAATAAGGAGATTCTATGGACTGGACAGAAGTAAAAATTAACATTGATTCAAAGGACGTGGAAACGGCAGGCAACATCGCTCAAATGGTTGTTCCGTACGGAATTTATATTGAGGATTACAGCGACCTTGAACAGGCGGCATGGGAAATTGCCCATATCGACTTGATTGATGAGGATCTGCTTAAAAAGGACAGGAACAAGGCGACAATTCATATTTATATTTCTCCCGAGGAGAGTCCTGCCGAGGCGGTTGCTTTTCTTTCCGAACGCTATAATGCGGAGGGTATTAAGCATGAGATCGACCTCAGCGTGTGCCGCAATCAGGATTGGGAAAATAACTGGAAAGAGTATTTCAAGCCGATGCCTGTCGGTCAAAAGCTGCTGATTCGTCCTGTTTGGGATAACGACTATGATCCGCAGGGCAGAACGGTGCTTGATATCGAACCCGGACTTGCCTTCGGCAGCGGAGAACACGACACAACACGGCTTTGTCTTGAAACGCTTGAAAATCACATAACGCCAGATACGGAGCTGCTTGATATCGGATGCGGAAGCGGAATCCTCGGCATTGCCGGTCTGTTGCTCGGCGCAAGGAGTGCGACGGGGGTTGATATCGACGAGCTTGCGGTTAAGACGGCAAGGGAAAACGGCGAAATGAATGGCTTCACAGAGCCGAAATATACGGTATTTCAGGGTAACCTGACCGATAAGGTCAGCGGCAAATACGACGTTGTTGTTGCAAACATTGTTGCTGATATCATTGTGATGTTTACAAAGGATGTCGGCAGATTTCTCAAGGATGACGGAATTTATATAACATCCGGAATTATTGACACGAGGGAGCAGGACGTTCTCGATGCTTTTGAAAAGTACGGCTTTGAGGTCGTCGGCAGACATGAAAGCTGCGGCTGGCTCTGCTTTGAAACGAGGTTGAAAAAATAATGTATCTTGACGGTAATGATATAGTTCTTTTTTCGGGTGATTCGATAACCGACGGCAACCGCGGACGAAAAATGGATTGTAACCACATAATGGGTCACGGATATCAGTTCATCCTTGCGGCGAAGGCGGCATATGAAAATTACGAGCGCAGGCCTAAATTTATCAACAAAGGCTATTCGGGAGCAACAACGGCAAATCTGCTTGAAACATGGCAGGAGGACGTAATCGACAACGCTCCGACAGTGCTGAGTATACTTGTGGGAACGAACGACGGACTTTTCGGATTTTTAAACGGATTATCGCTCAAAGAGGTTGAGGGTACTTACGAAAAAAACCTCACAAGAATGATTGAGCTGACGAGACGCGCTCTGCCGCATACAAAAATAATTGTTTGTGAGCCTTTTTATTTTCCTCTTTCAAAGGACGATTTATCCTATCGCTACACGCCGCATGTTGAATGTGAAGTTGACTATGGCAGACCCGACAGAGACGAAACGCAGGAAGCCATGGATTATAAATCCGCTGCAATTCAACTGACGAGAGCGGCGGCAAGAAGGGTCGCCGAAAGCTCGGCGGAAGTTTTTGTTCCCCTCTACGATAAGTTCTCGGAGAAGATTGCAGGTTCAAAAACCGAATATTTTATGTGGGACGGAACTCACCCGTCAATCGCAGGACACATGCTTATTGCCGAGGAATGGGAAAAAGCAGTTGAAAAGGCAAATATTTTTTAAAAATATTTATATAACCACTTGTAAAAGCACGGTTATATTTGGTAAAATAAACTTATTAAAATGAAAAGAGGTCTTTTTTATGGCGGATATGGCAAAAAAAGCTTTTTACAGAGCATATCAGAAAACCTTTATGGTTGCCGAGTGCTTCTTTGATTGGTCGGAGCCTGAGCTTCTCAAAGGTCCCGGTGCAGTTAAGGATCTTCCGGCACTCGTAAAGTCAAAGGGAATCTCAAGTGTTCTCGTTGTAACGGATAAGGGACTTATGAGTCTCAACCTGCTTGCAGGCCTTTTTGAGCAGCTTGACGCTCAGGGAATCAAGTACACGGTTTATGACGGAGTTCAGCCGAACCCGTCAATTGAAAATATTGAGGAAGCACGCAGACTCTATCTCAAGAACGGCTGCGAAGGTATCATCGCATTCGGCGGCGGTTCTCCGATGGACTGCGCAAAGGCTGCGGGCGCAAGGGTTATGAACCCGAATCAGAGTGTTTCTCAGATGAGAGGCGAGCTGAAGATCAGACATAAGCTTCCGCCGTTTTTCGCTGTTCCGACAACTGCGGGTACAGGCTCCGAGACGACCCTTGCCGCTGTCGTTACAAATATGCAGACCCATGAGAAGTACGCTATCAATGACCCGAAGCTTCGCCCGAAGTATGCGGTTCTTGACCCTGAGCTTACAACGGGACTTCCGCAGAAGATTACTTCAACAACAGGTATGGATGCTCTTACTCATGCCGTTGAGGCTTATATCGGTCTGAGCGGAACAAAATCAACGAATGACTATGCTGAGAAGGCAACAAAGCTCATCTTCGAGAACCTCGAAACAGCATACAACGACGGCAAGAATCTCCAGGCTCGTGAAAATATGCTTGTTGCATCGTTCTATGCCGGAATGGCATTCACAAGAGCTTATGTAGGCTATGTTCATGCAATCGCTCACAATCTCGGCGGTATCTACGGCACACCTCACGGACTTGCAAACGCCGTTATTCTTCCGCACGTTCTTGAGTATTACGGTGACACGGCTTACGAGAAGCTTGCAAAGCTGGCCGAAATCGTCGGTATCGGAGGATATTCGCAGGCGGATAAGGCAATGAACTTTATTGACGCTATCAAGGAAATGAACAGGAACATGAACATTCCCGAGCACTTTGATTTCATCAAGGATGAGGATATCCCGACAATCGTTGAGCGTGCACTCAAAGAGGGCAATCCGCTCTATCCGGTTCCGAAGATTATGGACGCAAAGGACTGTGAAAAGGTAATCAAGGCCGTAAGAGGCTTCTAAGAGAATATCTGTATCGGCGGAGCAATCTGCCGATATTTTTTAAATTTTTCATGCAATAAGTGCATTTTTTGCAATTAGATATTGACAATCCGCTCACAATGTGATAAAATATGGTGCAAATTATAAAGATTACCCCTGCAATCTGCGGAGGGAGGGAATACAGTGAGTCAGGTAAAAGTTAAAGAAGGCGAGTCTTTGGACAACGCTCTCAGAAGATTTAAGAGACAGACTTCGAGAGACGGTGTTATCCAGGAGGTTCGTAAAAGAGAACATTATGAGAAGCCCTCTGTAAAGCGCAAGAAGAAGTCTGAGGCTGCTCGTAAGAGAAAGTTCAAATAAGAATCAAAACAAAGAAAGACTGTTCGAAAATTCGAGCAGTCTTTTTTCTCGCAAATATTTCCGGACAGAAAAAGAAGCCGGAATGAACCGACTTCTTTTTCCAATAATTGAGGGGTTTATTGAGGAGGGGTATGTACTCACGAGAGTTGCGGCTCTCTCATTGAGTACAGTTAGATAATAACGGCTAAATGTTAACCGCGTATGAACTTTCTGTTAGCGTTTGGTATATTCTTTATGAATAAAGCACCGAAAATAATCTTAATTATTTGATCAAAAAGGGTTGAAATGCCCGCTGTGATGTTGTAAAATTTAATAAGCTATAATTACGCAAAGGGAGGTCTTTCTATTGAAATTAGCTGTTCAGCTTTATACTCTCAGAGAGGATTATTCAAACGGTGAGGAATTCCTTGAAATTCTCGAAAAAGTAAAGGAAATCGGATTTGACGGCGTTGAGTTTGCAGGCTATGCAGGACTTGAACCCGAGGTTATCAAGGCGAAGCTCGATGAGCTTGGACTCGTCGCAGTCGGATGCCATATGCGTATTGAAAACTATGAGGGCGAAAAGCTCGAGGAGTCTATAAAGCTCGGCAAAGCTCTCGGCATGAAATATATGGGAGTAGGCGGTGCCGACCATTCCACCAAGGAGGAGGTTGACAAGCTTGTTGACGTTTTCTCCAAGGCCAATGAGCGCGGCAAGGACGAGGGCATCAAGTTCTACTATCACAATCACACTGAGGAATTTGAAAACGAAATTGACGGTAAGCTCATCATGGACAGAATTGCCGAAGGTGCATATCTTGAAATTGATACCTACTGGAGCTACTGCGGCGGGGCAGATAATTACAAATATATAACCGAGCACAAGGATGATATTATTCTTCTTCACGTCAAAGACGGTATTGACAGACATCCTATGGCTCTCGGCGAGGGTGACAACGACCTTCTCAGCGTATTCAAGGCTGCAAAGGACAGCGGCATGGAATGGCTTGTTCTTGAAAACGATGATCCCAAGCCGAACGGAATTGACGATATCACAAGAAGCATGGCATATTTCAAAGCAAATCTTTAATATAAGGAGCTAAAAATTATGAAATTAGGAGTTTTTACTTGCCTTTTACAAAATCTTCTTCTTGAGGAGGCACTTAAATATTTCAAATCTCTCGGCATTGAGATGATCGAGCTTGGCTGCGGCGGCTTCCCGGGAAACGCACACTGCGATCCCGAGACACTTCTCAACGATGAGGAAAAGTTCAACGAGTTTGTTGCAACGATTAAAAAGTATGATATGGAAATCAGTGCGCTGAGCTGTCACGGCAATCCCGTTCATCCCGATAAGGAAAAGGCTGCCGCATTCGATAAGACGATTCGCGATACGATTCTTCTTGCCGAAAAGCTCGGACTTCATCAGATCAACACCTTCTCGGGCTGTCCCGGTGACTGCCCCGAATCGAAGCATCCGAACTGGGTGGTATGCCCGTGGCCGGATGATTTCAGCGAGGTTCTTAAATGGCAGTGGGAGGAGGTTCTCGTTCCATATTGGAAGGATCTTGTTGCGTTTGCAAAGGCTCACGGAGTTAACAAAATCGCTCTTGAACTTCACCCCGGCTTCTGCGTTTACAACACCGAGAGTCTTCTCAAGCTTCGTGAGGCTGTAGGCCCTGAGATAGGAGCAAACTTTGACCCGAGCCACCTCATATGGCAGGGTATGGATCCCGTCGCATGTATCCGTAAGCTCGGCGATGCAATATTCCATTTCCATGCAAAAGATACGAAGATCGACAAGTACAACACAATGGTCAACGGCGTGCTTGATACAAAGCCGTATTCGGACGAAATCAACCGTTCGTGGATTTTCCGCAGCGTAGGATACGGTAACGACGAGCTTTATTGGAAGGATATTATATCAAATCTTCGTCTTGTCGGCTATGACTATGCAATCAGCATTGAGCACGAGGACAGCCTTATGAGTCAGAACGAGGGCTTGACGAAGGCGGTTCAGACGCTTAAAAATGCACTTATCACAGAATCCACAACGGATATGTGGTGGGCATAACCGTTGTTGAAGTGGGTCAAATAAACAAATTTTCGCCACCGCAAGCGGATTTCCTCCTCTTGTTTCAAGGGGAGGTTTGGCAATTTTGCAAAGACTTTTTAAATATTAGGAGCAAAACAAAATGGTAAACGGAAAAATCGGCGGCGCAGTCATCGGCTGCGGCGGAATGGGCAGTTGGCACGCCGAAAAGATGTCAAAATATATGAATGACCGTATGGAGCTTGTCGGAATCTACGACATTAACCCGGCAAAAAACAAGGAAGCCGAAGAAAAGGGCTGGCATGCTTTCTCCTCTCAGCAGGAGCTTCTTGACGATGACAGAATTGATTTTGTAGTTGTCGCAACCCCGAATGACTTCCACCATGATATTGTAATTGCCGCACTTGAAGCAGGCAAAAATGTCATGAGCGAAAAGCCCGTTACAATGTCGAGCGAATTGCTTGACGATATGATAAAGGCGAGCGAAAGAACAGGAAAATTTTTCACCGTTCATCAGAACAGAAGATATGATCCCGATTATCTCACCGTCAAGCGTCTTTATGACGAGAACACACTCGGCAGGATTTTCAGGATCGAATCCCGTGTAAGCGGCTCGAGAGGAATTCCCGGAGACTGGCGTCAGAGAAAGTCTCAGGGCGGCGGAATGATTCTCGACTGGGGTATTCATATTCTTGATCAGGCACTGATGATGTTTGACGACAAGGAGCTTGACTCGGTTTACTGTCAGGTGACTCACATTACAAATGACGAGGTTGATGACGGATTTATCGCAACGCTCAACTACAAGGATGATTCGGCTTATGTTATCTCGGTAGGCACGAATAACTTTATTGATTATCCCCGCTGGCATGTTCAGGGCATAAACGGCTCTGCAATCTGCGAATGGGATCTCAGCGGCAAGGTCGTTATGGTTTCCGATTGGGAGAACAAGGACGCCGTTCCCGTCAGAACCGGTGTAGGCCTTACAAAGACAATGGCACCGAGAACCGACGATTCAATAAAGACTTTCCCGCTTCCTTATGTTGAGGATAAGGGCTTCAGCGGCGAGCACACGCTCTACAACAATATCTGTGATGTTATCGAGGGCAAGGCTGAACCTATCGTAACCCATGCTCAGCAGAGGAGACTCATCAAGGTCGTTGAAGCAATGTTTGAGTCGGCAGAAAAGAACTGCGTTGTAAAATTCTGATTAAACTGATATAGAGAGCTGTTGCTTGGAACTCTGTGTCACCTGATACTTGTAAGGCTTTAGGTGCTACAGAGTACTAAGGGCGACGGCTCTTAGTTTTTTCTGCTTAAACGGCTTCGTTGTATGTAATTAAAAAGAATATCCAAAAATTCAGACACACTCGGCATGAATTCAAGGTGATATCCTGCCATTTTTTCGAGGTCGCCGGGGTTCATGCGCCACGCACGCTGAACCACGGTTCGCAGATTTTTCTCTATCGCCGATGGGGTTGAACCTAAACGTTTTGCAACTTCCGTGTAAATTTCGCGGGTGATTGAATTCAGTCGGTTCTCATCCTCCAGGGCAAGCGTAAGAGCAAGAACCGTTGCTTTGTAGCCCTTATATGTAGTGCAAATACCGAGCCTTCTGAGAATTATTTGAATTTCCATATTTTTACCTCCGTTTTATTAAGTCGGCATCGCACAAGTTGCATTGTGTACATAGGCTGTGCGGTGTTGCATTAAATTATATTTTTATTTGATCCTTTTTTCGAAATGTCGGCTTTTATATATCTTTTTTTACAAAAAAACCTTTAAACTGCCAAAAATCGACAAAAACACCGATTATATCGCATTCGGTTATCGGGGGTATAGCTTGCCGCCGAAAAATTACTGCGATTTAATCAGTGGTTACTATATTTTTGTGTAAAACAAGCCGATTGTCTTTCCTCTTGACAAACATTTCCTCTTTGATATACTTAATATATTCAAGGCATTTTATTTGCTATTGTCTTAATTTTCGGAGGACGTATTTATGGAAAGAAAAAAATTTAAAAGTATTATTGCTGCGGTCACGGCAATACTCATTTTTATTGTTCCGATGCTTTCTGTTGTCGTATCAGCGAAGAATGACACGGTACCGCGTATCTGGATTCACGGATTCATGAATTCAAAGGTTTATGAGGATGTTTCCGATCCGAACTCGCCACTTGCATGGCCGCCCACGCAGGAGGAAATCACAACAGCAGTTGAAGAAAGCGTGCCTGCCTTTGCCAAGCTGGCTGTAACAAAGGATTGGGACACCTTCGGCAAAGAGATGGGTGAAATAACGGGCAAGCTTTTTTCGAGGGCAATGAACAACCCTGACGGAACGGTCAGGGAGGGCTCCGGAATTCGCTTTGAATACCCTGCAAAGAGCAAGGTCAAGGCCGACAAGGATATTTATTTTAAGTATGACTGGCGAGAAGATCCGATCAAGATTGCGTCAGAGCTCAACGATTTTATAAACTATGTGCTTGATGCGTCGGGATGCGATCAGGTTGCTCTAACATGCCACAGCTTCGGCGGAGTTGTGGCGACAACATATTTTTCAATCTACGGCTGCGATAAGGTTAAGACGGTCGTGTTTAACTCAACGGCTATTTACGGCGAGACCTACACGGGAGAATTGATGACCGGTAGGCTGGCTTTCGGCGGCGACGCTTTGCAGAATTATCTTTTTTATGCTTTCCAGGGCAACAAGTATGAAAACCTTATCAATGCGGCAATTAAAGCGGTTCACGATACGGGTCTGATGGATATTCTCACAAAAGGGCTGAACGGATTAAGCGCAAAGATCGAAAAAGAGGTTTGTTCGCAGTCGATTGTTCCGCTTTTCGGAGGCTGGCTTGCCGTTTGGGCGATGGTTCCCGATGAATATCTCGACGATGCGATTGACTTTGTTTTTAACACGATTTACGGCAACTCGGAAACCGATTATTCCGTATTGAGAGCGAAAATTGAAAATTATAACAGCCTTGTCCGCGGTAAAAAGACCGAGACGCTGAAAGAGGTCAACGAGAGGTGTAATGTTTATGTAATTACCCGTTACGGCTACTCGTCGCTTCCGATGACTCCGTCTGCAAGCAACCTCGGCGATGGAATTATTGACGTTAAATATGCTTCGTTCGGCGCAACGGCAAGCGAATACGGCAAGACTCTTGAAAATGTTGCGTCGGATGCAAAATTCATTTCACCCGACGAAACCGTTGACGCTTCGACCTGCCTTTTCCCCGAGCAGACATGGTTCGTCAAAAACATGAAGCATGGCAGCGATGAAGAGTCTTTGAACAATATGATGCGCAGATTTATGAGATATGACGGTCAGGCAACCGTTGAAACCTTTGAGGAATATCCGAGATTTACGGTCTTCGACGGCGAGAGAATTTTGCCTGAAATGCCTACCCAAAAGCAACCGACATTATTCGACAAAATTCGACTTATAATAAATGATATCATAAAGCTCGTAAAAACGATAATAAATAAGATTAAATGAATAAAAAATAGTTATAAAAACACACAAACCCCACGGCAGATTTTTCCGCCGTGGGGTTATTTGTGCTTCTTTTTGTCACATCATTGAATCCATGAAGGATTCTGCAGATTTAATAGCCTTCTTTGCCATCTTCTTGTAGTTCGCCTTTTTGCTGTTCATCATCGACGAACCGATGATTGTCATTGCACCGCCGACAAGCATACCGACGCCTATTCCTTTTGCGATTGAAGAACCTGAATTTTTCATAATCTGACCTCCGTTTTATTATTGAATAACCGCTGAATAAATCAGTGCTTCGACATTATTTTGTCTCCTTATGAATTGATTATTCCGAAGTATTATGTTATAATCTTGGAAAGAAATTCTTTCGGAGCTGATTCTTTTGAAAATGAAAAAGCAAAATAGAGCTGTGCTCATAAATGATATGTCCTGTCTCGGCAGATGCTCGCTCACTGCGGCAATGCCGATTATTTCCGCCTGCGGAATAGAAAGTGTTCCGCTGCCGACGGGAATTTTTTCCGCACATACGGAATTTGAAGGATTTGTTAAAGAAGATTTGACCGATGACATCGGCAAGATCTCAAATCATTGGAAAAGCTTGGGTGAAAGATTTGACTGCATCTACAGCGGCTATCTTGCAAGCTGCAAGCAGGCGGAAAGCGTAAAAAGATTTTTACTTGATTTTAAAAAAAGCGACACCCTGTATATTGCCGATCCCGTTATGGGTGACAACGGTGTTTTTTATAAGGGGATTGATGACTCGTTTATTTCCGAAATGCGTTTTCTTTGCTCGTTGGCAGATATTATTGTTCCCAATGTAACAGAAGCGTGCATGCTTACAGGTATGGAGATAACTGAGAATTACGATATGAGTTTTATCAAAGAGCTGCTTATCTCCCTTCGAAATCTTACTGCCGCAAGAATAGTTGTAACGGGGGTTGACTTCGATGACGGACAAATCGGCTGTGCCGTTTATGACAGTCTTATGGGAAGAGCAAATATGTTCTTTACTCCGAAATCCGAAGGACGTTTCCCGGGCACAGGTGATGTTTTCGCTTCGGCATTGACGGCGGCAGTTATGAACGGAAAAGACTTTTTCGACGCTGTTCAAATTGCAATGGGTTTTACCTGCAAATGTGTTGAAACTACGCTTGAAACAGATACGGACAGAAAATACGGTCTTTGCTTTGAATCCGAGATTAAAAATCTCATTAAATCTGTTGAATAATTTACATGTAAGAAGGATTTGAAAAATGGCAGTTTTAAATATTGTTCTCGTTGAGCCGGAAATCCCGCAGAATACGGGCAACATCGCACGAACCTGTGCTGCAACGGGAACGAGACTTCACATAATTGAGCCGATGGGATTCACACCCGACGACAAAAAACTGAAAAGAGCAGGGCTTGATTACTGGCACCTGCTCGATATAACTTATTATAAAAATCTGGACGATTTCTTTGATAAAAACCCGAACGGAGAATATAGATTTTTTACGACGAAGGCGCAGAACCGCTATGTTGATGTTGAATACAGCGACAATGTTTATCTTTTTTTCGGCAAAGAGACAAAAGGCTTGCCTGAGGAGCTTCTTTTCAAACACCCGAATGAATGTGTGCGAATCCCGATGATAAACGACTCTGCGGCAAGAAGTCTGAATCTATCAAACTCCGTCGCAATCGCCGTCTATGAGGTTCTCAGACAATGGGATTATCCCAACCTGCTTTGTGCGGGAAAATTGACAAAATTCGACTGGAAAGACGCCGAATAAAACAAAAAAGCCGACACACTTATTGTTACATAAATGTGCCGGCCTTATTATTTATAATTCTTTATTTTGTTGTGCTTCCGAATCCGCCGTTACGGATTCCTGTTGCATTATCGTCAACCGTTATTCCGTATTCAACGAAAATGCCTTGTGCAAAACCTGTACCTTTTTTGACTTCAACGATTTTATTCTCGTTGGAGTCATTTGTTATTTTGATAAAGATATGACCCTCGTTATCGGAATAAAAATAGTCGCTGTCAATTATGCCGACGGTGTTGTTGAGCTGTAAGCGGAACTTGAATCCGAGACCGCTCCTCGGATAAATTTTCAGAACCCATCCTTCGTCGATTTCGCATCGAATACCTGTCGGAATTTTTATCGTCTTTGACGGAGCAAGTGAAAAATCAAACGGAGAGAAAATATCGTAGCCTGCCGAGCCTGCCGTAGCACGAACAGGGAGCTTGATATCCTCATACATTTCTTTTATCTCGCTTTCAGCGAAATCTTCCTTACAGCTTTCAAAAAACTGCTCATAGCTTACTTTGTAAAATTTTGCGATTCTTTTCATGGTTACCTCTTTATATCAGCTTTTCAACGTTGCTTTTTCCTGTTGCAAGATTAAACTCCAGTGTCTTTTTCTTTTCTCCCTCGGTGTAGCAAACTTGAATTTCGTTTTCACTTATAAAGCCTGCCGAGGTGATGAGGCACTCATTCTTTTTGAAGAATTTTTTCAAAAGCTCAATATCCTCGTCACTGTAATCGCCTGCATTGTCCGAGACGAAAAGCACATCGCCGCAGAGATTGTTGATCTTGGCAAGAAGAAGCTTTTGCTCCTTTGTAAACGTGAGGTTCTTTTTCCTCAGGAAGAAAACGTCGGGATCGTTGCAGAATACTCTGCCGTTGAGATGACGTCGGAATACGGAGTTCGTAATTGCATTTTGAGCCGAGGGAAGCTCAAGATTGATTCCCATTTTGTTATAATATTTAGGTGAATATTTGAGGTCGACGTCGCAGCTTATTCTGCAAGCATCTACAACGCCGAAGGACGGGCCGAGCGGAACGCCGCAACCGAGAATCAACTTCTCCTCACCGACGCATTCGCGCAGGAAGTCCATTGCTTCGCACATTATTTGACCTCTTGACTTTCCGTTTCTCGGCTGCATTGCTTCTGAATAGAGAAAATCAAGCTTAACCATGTCGAAGCCCCAGTCGTTGAGAATGACATTGAAGAAATTGCGAATATACTCCCTGACTTCTCCGTTGTAAATGTCAAGCGTATATGCGCCGCCCCAGCCTACGCAGCCGAGCAGAGGCTTGCCCGTGGAATTGTCCTTAACAAGCCACTCGGGATGATCCTTTGCTATAATTGAGCTTCTTTGCGCCGAGAACGGAGCAATCCATATGCCTGCAAGATAGCCCTTTGCGTGAATTGCATCGGCAATCGGCTTCATGCCGTTCGGGAATTTTCTGTAATCGGGAACAAGCCAGTCACCGACCTTGCTTTCATAGCCGTCATCAACTTGGAATATTGAAACGCTGTTCTTTGCACGGTCGAGGCCGTCAAGATCACGCAGAATGATTTCTTCGTTTATTTTTTGAAAATAGTTGTACCAGGAGGTGTAGCCCGAAAGGTGATCGACCTTTGGCTTTCTAAGGCTCATTGAACCGAAATATTTGTCAAAAACCTCGTTGTATCCGCCGTTGAAGCAGGTAATGTCAAGGAGAATGATTTCATCGTCGGTTTCCAGTCCGTCAACGTCCTTGGCAATTGTAAATCGGTTGGTTTCATAGCTTACAGAGAAAACCGTGTAACCGTATCTCTCGTCGCACGAGCCGAAAAGTTCAACCCTGTCTCCGACTCGGAAATAGGTGTATGTATAGGAATGAAAAACGCCTTTTTTACCGTACTGTGCAAAGCTGTAGTCGCCTGAAATTTCCGAAAGCGCCTTTGTTTTTTCGGTAAGCCCGGCAAGCTTTGAAATGCCATCGAGCGTATCGTCCCTGCCGAACTCTCTCGAGGTCGTCCATGACTGATAACCGTTGGCAAAGAAAAGCTCGTTTTCGTCAAACTTCTTAATAGCCGAAATACTGAATTCGATCAGCTTCATTTTAACATTCGGAGCAAGCGTGCACTGTATTCCGTCGTCATTGATTGAAAGCTCCAAACTGTAGTTGTCACATTTTAATTTACTGTTTTCGTAAATTCGTCCGTTATATTCGTATTTAATAAAAGGTTCAAATCTGTACATTTCACAACCTCCTAAGCATTAAGGCGATACTGCATACCTCAGTTGCTCGGTATCGTATTAAAATAATAACACATTTTGCATGGCAATACAATATTTATTTGTTGCGGCGGAAATAAATCATAAACAGGTTGAAATTTTTGGAGTTTTACTTTATAATATAATGCAATATGAAATGAAGGAAGTAATATTATGAAGTTAGGTATAGTAGGCTTGCCGAATGTCGGCAAAAGTACACTTTTTAATGCAATAACAAATGCGGGTGCACAGTCTGCAAACTATCCGTTTTGCACGATTGAACCGAATGTCGGTGTGGTTGCCGTTCCCGACAGCAGAATAGACGCACTGGCAAAAATGTACAACCCGGTGAAGATTACTCCCGCCGTCATCGAATTCGTTGACATCGCAGGTCTTGTTAAGGGAGCGTCAAAGGGAGAGGGACTCGGCAACAAGTTTCTTTCGCATATTCGTGAGACGGACGCTATAATCCACGTTGTTCGCTGCTTTGAGAACGATGATATTATTCATGTCGAGGGCAGTGTTGACCCGGCAAGAGACATCGAGACGATAAATTTTGAGCTTATTTTCTCAGATATTGAGATGGTTGACCGCCGCCTTGACAGAACAATGAAAGCGATGAAGGGCGATAAGAGTCTTGCAAAAGAAGTTGAATTTTTGAAAAATCTCAAGGCTCACCTTGAAAGCGGAAAATGTGCGAGAAGCTATGACTGTGACGATGATGAAAAGGCAGTTCTCAATGACATGGCTCTGCTTACGTCGAAGCCCGTTATTTACGCATGCAACATGAGCGAGGATGACTTTGCAAACAATATTGAGGAAAACGAAAGATACCGTGCGGTCTGCAAAATCGCAGAGGATGAGGGTTCGCAGACTCTCCCGATTTGCGCCGAAATGGAAGCCGAAATTGCAAGCCTCAGCAAGGAAGAAAAGGAAATGTTCCTTGCCGACCTCGGCATTAAACAGGGAGGCCTTGATCTCCTCATTCAGCGCAGCTATGATTTGCTCGGACTCATCTCGTACCTGACGGCAGGTCAGCCCGAGGTTCGCGCATGGACAATTAAGAAGGGCACAAAGGCTCCGCAGGCGGCAGGAAAGATACATTCCGACTTTGAAAAAGGCTTCATCAGAGCCGAGGTGATCAGCTTTGATAACCTTATGGAATGCGGCTCGCTTGCCGTTGCAAGAGAAAAAGGCCTTATCCGCTCCGAGGGTAAGGAGTACGTTATGAAGGACGGAGACATCGTTCACTTCCTCTTTAACGTTTAATTGAATATTCACGGCAGCCGCAGAAATGC
>HF999647.1:294337-324798 GCA_000434055.1 Ruminococcus sp. CAG:488
GGCAGCCGCAGAAATGCGGCTGTTTTTCATATATAAAATCAACCTCCCGAAATCAATCGGGAGGCTGTGTGTATAATATTGAGTTTATGATTTCATGCTGATGCCCTTGCTCTCAAGCTTTGCGATAAGGTCATTGACAATTGCCATAACCTCGTCCTTAACAAGAGTTCTGTCGGGGTGCGAGAACACAATCCTTATCGTGATAGACTTGCCGCTTGCGTCCTGGTAAGTGTCAACAACCGATGTCTTTTTGATAAGCTCGGAATTGATAAGCTCAATTGCTTCTTTAATCGGCTTGAATGTATCGGCAACGAATGTTACGTCAACCTCAATTGACGGATACTTTGATGTTTCGGTATATTTAATGCCTGCATTTTCAATAGCAACAAGATCCTTTACGTCCATTTCAAGGAAGACAACGCTTGCTTTCCTGTCAATGTTTCTGAGAACTTCGGGATGAACAACACCTATAACGCCAAGCTCCTTGCCGTCGCATAGGATTGCATTATAGTTTTTGGGGTGGATATAGTTGAGCTCGGTGCTCTTGGCTTTAAACGAAAGAGGCTTGTGCTTGATATCGTCAACTGCAACAGAAATCATGTTGATAAGCTTGAAATAAAGCTCCTCGGTTGTTTCTGTTTTGCTGTATAGCGTGACAGCAAGCTTCTTATGCTCACGGCAGAAATTATTCTCGTCAACGCCGTCAACAATGCGTCCTATTTCAAAGATACCGAACGAAGGAGCATATGAAGAATTTGACTTAACCTGGCAAAGCTGAGTCGGGATAATCGACCTTCTGATTGTTTCGATGTTCGGATTGGTAGCGTTGGCAAGCTTAATGTTCGGCTCTGTCGAAATGCCGAGCTTTTTATACTCGTCGGTGTATTCCCAGATATATGAATGAACCTCATGAAGTCCGAATTCCTTTACAAGAATGTCCTTAATCTTGTCCTCAATACTCTTCTCGGCAAACGGACGAACAGGGTAGAGGGGAGCGGTTGCCGTGTGAATGTCAAAGTTGTCGTAGCCGTAAATTCTTGTGATTTCCTCGATGATATCGGCTTTGAGCGTAACGTCCTTTGTTGCTCTCCAGCTCGGAACGTCAACGGTGAAGTCGTCACCGTCAAGCTTAACCTTGAATCCGAGTGCGGTAAGGGTTTTAACGATCGTGTCGTTGTCAATCTCAATACCTGTGTATCGGTCAACGAATTTCTTGTCAAAATTGAGTTCAACGTTGTCAAACTTATGAGCGTACTCGTCCGTAAGACTTGATGTTACCTTTACTCCCGAGTCGTAGTCGCTGAGAAGCTTAACAAAACGAGCAATTGCGGTAACGGTCATCTCGGGGTCAAGACTCTTTTCATAACGCATGGAAGCATCTGTTCTGTGAGCAAGACGAGCCGAAGATTTTCTGACCGAAACAGCATCAAATGTTGCCGATTCAAGTGTGAGTGAATGTGTATCTTCAACGATTTCCGAATCAAGTCCGCCCATGATACCTGCGATGGCAACGGGTGTGTTGTCGTTGCAGATCATAAGAGTGTTTTCATCAATGTGTCTCTCGACGCCGTCAAGGGTCTGAAATTCGAACGGAGTGTCAAATCTCTTGATTCTAATTTTTTCAACCTTTCTTGAGTCGAAAGCGTGCATCGGCTGACCCATTTCAAGCATGAGATAGTTTGTCAGGTCGGCGAGGAAGTTAATGGCTCTCATTCCGCAGTAATAGAGACGGATCCTCATGTCAGCCGGGCTGACGTTTCTTGTGATATTCTCAAACTGAAGGCATGAATATCTGTAGCAGAGGGGATCCTCAATCTTCATATCCACCTTCGGGAGATCCTTGTATCGGCTGAGGTCAACCGTATCAAGCGGCTTAAGCGGTCTGCCTGCGAGTGCGGCAAATTCTCTTGCAATTCCGTAATGACCCCAAAGGTCGGGACGGTTTGTCAGCGACTTGTTATCAACCTCAAAGATGATATCCTCAATTGCAAAAACATCCTTAATATCTGTGCCGTTGGCAAGGCTTTCATCAAGGTCCATAATGCCGGAATTGTCGTCGCTCATGCCGATTTCCTTTTCGGAGCAGCACATTCCGTACGACATATATCCTGCGAGCGGTCTCGGTGCAATTTCTATCTCGCCGAGCTTTGCACCGACCTTTGCAAATGCGGTTTTCATACCTACTCTTACGTTCGGCGCGCCGCAAACAACATCTGTAAGCTGTCCGTCGCCTGCATCAACCTTGAGAAGATGAAGCTTCTTTGATTCGGGGTGCTCTTCGACGGATTTAATCTCGGCAACAACGATTCCGCTGATGTCGCTGCCCTTATAGAATATTTCGTTTTCAACCTCGGCGGTGGACAGGGAGAACTGATGAATAAGCTCATTGATGTCAAGACCCGAAAGGTCAACGAAATCTTTAATCCAGTTAATTGAAATAAACATTGCTTTGCCTCCTTATTCGTCGTCCGTGAATTGCTCAAGATTAACAAGAGCGCCGCTGTTGAGGTCACGGATATCCTTGATGCCGTACTTCATCATTGCAAGTCTGGTAAGACCGAGACCGAATGCAAAGCCTGTGTACTCGTCGGGATCAATGCCGCCCTCTCTGAGTACGTTCGGGTGAATCATTCCACAGGGGCAAAGCTCAAGCCAGCCGCTGTGCTTGCAGGACGGACAGCCCTCGCCGCCGCAGATGAGGCAGTTGATGTCAAGCTCAAATCCGGGTTCAACGAACGGGAAGAAGCCCGGACGCAGACGAACTTTAATATCTCTTTGGAAAACCTCGGAAAGCATGGTTTTCATGAAGAAAATGAGGTTGGATATCGAAATATCCTTGCCGACCATAACGCCTTCCATCTGGAAAAATGTGTTTTCGTGGCAGGCGTCGGTGCTCTCGTTACGGAAGCATCTGCCCGGGAAAACAGCCTTGATAGGCTTGCCCTCGTTGATGAGCTGATCCTTGTATTTTTTATAGATAGCGTTCTGAGCCGCAGAGGTCTGCGACTTGAGAAGCTGACCGTTTGTCAGATAATATGTGTCCTGCATATCACGGGCGGGGTGGAATTTCGGAATATTGAGCGACTCAAAGCACTCGTAGTCCGTTACGACCTCGCTGTAATCCTCGACGGTGAAGCCCATTGACTTGAACACGTTTTCGCACTGGCGCTGAACCAGCGTGATCGGGTGATATGAACCTCTTGTGAGATTCGTCGGAACAGAAACGTCAAATTCGGGGGTCATTTCAAGCTCTCTTTTAACTGCAAGCTTATGAAGCTCCTCACCCTTTTTGCTTATCGCTTCGGCAACGCTCTGCTTAAAGGTGTTGACCGCCTGACCCATTTTCTTTTTCTCGTCGGGTGAAAGCTTACCCATGCCCTTGAGAAGTGTTGTTACAAAACCGCTTTTTCCGAGGAAATTGACTCGAAGCGTTTCCAGCTCGGAAGCGTCCTTGACCTGCAAAATAGAGTCTTCAAACTTTTTTCTGAGCAATTCAATTTGTTCTGCCATTCTATAACCTCCTGATAAAAATAAAACCCATCCTATAACAAGATCGAAACCCTGTTATGGGACGGGATAAACCGTGGTACCACCCATATTCGGAGCCGTGGCTCCGCACTCCTTGGCCGTCATGATGCGGACGGAAACGCCCTGCTTAATCAAAGCTTTCGCAGGTCACTCCGATGCTGAAATTCATTTCTGTCCGTAAGGCGGTGCTTTCAGCCGATGACAACCGCTCTCTTTGCTTACCCTAACAAAAACTACTTACACATCTTCAACGTGTATCATCACAAAATATCTTAACATCTTAATTCATTTTTGTCAAGTGATAATATGCGGCAAATTATGCTTTATTTATTTTACGAACGGGGCGGACATATTTCCAAAAGCGCTTGCAGTCGTGATAGAAATAAAATACTCTGCCCGCTTCTTTGTCAAGCTCATAACCCGATGCGGCGTAGTCGAAATCCTTCATCGCCTGCTCGATTTTCTGCTCAACGGCAGCATTTTCGGTCGCAAAATCAAACGGACCGTGTTCAAAAACAAGATATTCACCCCCGGGTACGTCCATGATCATCATTTGCGGCGGAATTTCACCGTCATAGTCGGCAGGCAGCCTTACACCGTAAGCCTCGGCGAGCGGAATTCCCCAACTGCAAATTCTGCCCTCTGGCTCGTTGATAAATGCCATGATCTGACCGTTGAAGCTGTCGTTATCTTCTCCGCCGACGTAATCAAGCTTGCCCTTTATGCTGTCAAGGAGACCGCAGATGGTTTCGCAGTCCTGACCGGGGATTTTGCTTTGCTTCTGCCAAAAATCCCAATAGCCGATGCTTTCATAGTTTCTTATGTGCAAAAATCTGTGTGCGGGAATAGTTATAAAATATGTTTTTATTTCATGATTTGTCTCTTTCATACCAAATCCTCCGATATCCATAAGATAGCAGTCAAAGGGTCTCAGAATTGTACGAAGAACAACGGGTACGGGATTTTTTCGGTACTCACTGGGGTTTATTCCGTAGGCGTCACGGAAGGCTCTTGTGAATGCTTCATGTGACGAAAAGCCGTAATCGAGAGCGATATCGAGAATTCCGCGGTCGGTATCTCTCAGTTCCCTGAGTGCAAAGGCAAGCCGCCTGTATCGCATATAATCACGAAGTGACATTCCGGAAATTTCGCTGAACTTTCTCGAAACATAAAATTCCGAGTAGCCGAGATTTTTAGCCAGCCGGCCGAGAGCCAAAGACTCTCCGTCGTGATTTTTAATGCAGGCGTCTATTTCGTCAATGATATTCTGAATGTTCCTGTACCAATCGTACATCGCACTTATTCCCCCTAAGCAACCGTTGATTAAATCTGCGGTTACCTGATATGTCTATTATATCGGAATTTACAAGTATATGCTTGATTTAAGTTGCTGTAATAAATATGTTGGCTTTTCTGTGTGATTTTAAAAACTATCAGTTTAAAAAAGTTAAGTGTTATATCTCCTTCTGTTCAAGGATCATTCGTTCAAGCTCTTTTGAAGCCATGCTGAGCGACTGGTCCTTTCTTTTTATGAGTACAACGTTTCGCTCGGGGATTTTTTCCTTCAGATCGATTATGCAAGCGCTGCTTTTCTCCTGCAAAAATTCCTCGGGAACAAAGCCGATTCCGAGATCAGCTTCGACCATGGGCAGGATTTGATCTGCGGTGAAGGCTTCAATGTCCGGTTGAAACGGCAGTCCGTGAGCTGTGAAAAGCTTGGAATAAAATTCAAAGGATTTTGTATTCGTACCGAGTGAGATAAGAGGATAATCAATAAGCTCGGAAAGAGAGACTTTTCTGCCGATAAGAGATGAAAATGACTTTGAGCATACGGCAACCTCATTGACGGGCTTGACGGTTGTTTCCGAAAGAGATGCTGAACGAACAGTCGGAGTTGTGACAACGGCAATATCGGCAGTTCCCTCTCTCAGCGCCGCAACGGCTTGCGGAGTTGAATGGTTACTGATTTTAATATGTATACCGGGGTAAAGCATACGGTATTTTTTCAGAACGGGCAGAAGCAGGCAGTGCAGTGCGACCTCACTGGCGGCTACATAGACCGTGCCCGTTTGCATATTTCTACTTTCGGTCAGTTCGGCTTCGCCGGCTTCAATATGTTCAAATGCAATTCTGATATGGCTGTATAATCTCTCGCCTTCGGGAGTCAGCTTCATTCCGCTATGGCTTCTGAGAAACAGCGGACAGCCAAGCTCACTCTCAAGGTTCTTTATTGAACGTGTGAGATTCGGCTGATTATTTAATAAAAGCTTTGCAGCCTGAGTAATATTTCCGTACTTTGCAACATAGTAAAAAATTCGGTAGTAGTCATAGCTGATATACATAAAGCCACCTCGTATATACAAAAATGATATGATAAACATATAAATCATAGATTTTACATATAGCTACAAGCGCATTATAATATAGCCGTACTTGAAAGTCAAGGACAATTATTAATCGGATTTTAAGGGTCGTGTTACTGATGAATTACAAGAATGCAGATATGTCGGTGTTGGCTGATGAAATGAAAGACTGTCAGAAGAGGCTTGACGAATATGTTAAGAGCGGTATTTCACTTGACCTTTCACGCGGTAAGCCGTCCGCGGAACAGCTTGAGCTGTCGCTGAAAATGCTTGACGTATTGGATCATCGCAGCATTCTTGACAGCGAAAACGGAACAGACTGCCGTAATTACGGCGGACTTGACGGTATTCCTGAGGCTAAACGTCTGCTGGCTCATATTATGGGTACACATTCGGCGAATACAATTGTCGGCGGAAACAGCAGCCTTACAATGATGTTTCAGATTATTAGCCACGGCATGACGGACGGAATATGCGGCAATACTCCGTGGCAGGAGGTCAAGGACCGCAAGTTTCTTTGCCCTGTCCCCGGATATGACCGCCATTTTGCAATAACCGAGCATTTTGGCTTTGAGCTTGTTCCTGTAAAGATGAACGATGACGGACCCGACATGGACGAGGTCGAGAAACTTATTAAGGACGATAAGGTTAAGGGCATATGGTGCGTTCCGAAGTATCAGAATCCGATGGGTATTGTTTTCAGCGATGAGGTGGTTCGCCGTTTTGCACATCTGAAACCCGCGGCAGAGGATTTCCGTATTTTCTGGGACAACGCATATTGCGTTCACAATTTTGACGGAGAATGCGCTGAGATCCCCGATATAATCGAAGAATGTCAGAAAGCAGGAAACGCAGACCTGGTCTATGAGTTCTGCTCAACGAGTAAGATAACTTTTCCGGGTGCAGGTATTTCGGCTGTTGCTTCAAGTCCTGCAAACCTTATTGATCTCAAGGCATTTTTAAAATATGCAACGATCGGTCCCGACAAGCTTAATCAGCTCCAGCACGCAAGGTTCTTTAAGAGCAGTGCCGGACTTCGTTTACATATGAAAAAGCACGCTTCAATTCTCAAACCGAAATTTGACGCTGTATATGAAACGCTTGATAGGGAGTTAGGCGACAGCGGAATTGCCGACTGGACAAAGCCGACGGGCGGATATTTTCTTTCTTTCAACACCATGCCCGGCTGTGCGTCAAAGGTAGTTAAAATGTGCGCCGACTGCGGAGTGAAATTTACACCGGCAGGTTCGACCTATCCTCACGGTATTGACCCCGAAGACAGAAATATAAGGCTGGCACCGTCATTTGCAACGGTTGAGGAAATAACCAAGGCTATCACAATTTTGAGCCTTTGCACAAAGATTGTTACGATTGAAAAGATGTTGAAGGAAAGTGACCCTGCGTGAGCGAGATTAAGCATTTTCACGGTCAGATGTCCGACCATTTCCGCACGGCGCTGTTTATCATTCTTTCGGGCGGATTTCAGGACGCATATACATATATATCGCGCGGCGGCGTGTTTGCCAATGCACAGACAGGTAACATTGTGCTGATGAGCTCGGCGATGTTTGACGGCGATGCAAGCAAAATTTTCAAATACCTTATTCCTGTTGTTTCGTTTATACTTGGTATAGCTACCGCCGAGGTTGTGCACATGCACTTCAAGCATTACGAAAAAATACATTGGCGGCAGATGATACTCTTCTCGGAGATTATTCTGCTGTTTGTCGTCGGATTTCTTCCGCATCGGGTCGATTATCTTGCAAATGCACTTGTTTCATATGTGTGCGCCCTGCAGGTTCAAACATTCCATAAGATAAGAGGTCACGCTTACGCAAGCACAATGTGTATCGGAAACATGAGAAGCGGCACGGAGGCGCTGTGCGTATATTATCACACGCACGATAAAGAGGTGCTCAAAAAAGCACTTACGTATTTCTCGGTCATTCTGGTTTTTGCCGTCGGTGCGGGAATCGGCAGCTTTATAACAAAGATTGCAGGCGACAAATCAATCTGGATTTGCTGCGTCCTGTTGTCGATAAGCTTCGGTATGATGTTCGTACCGGAAAAAGAATAAAAGGAGTTTTTGAAAAATGGGCAAGATTAAAAAAGTTGTACTGGCTTATTCCGGAGGTCTCGACACCTCAATAATCATTCCGTGGCTTAAAGAAAATTACGATAATTGCGAGGTTGTTGCCGTTTGTGCAAATGTCGGTCAGACGGGTGAGCTTGACGGACTTGAGAAAAGGGCAAAGGCGAGCGGAGCTTCAAAGCTTTACATTGAAGATTTGACAGACGAGTTCGTTGATGATTATGTAATTCCGACCATGCAGGCGGGTGCAGATTATGAGGGTTATCTCCTCGGTACAAGCTTTGCGAGACCCGTAATCGCAAAGAGACTTGTTGAAATTGCTAAGGCCGAAGACGCAGACGCTATTTGCCACGGCAGCACAGGCAAGGGCAACGATCAGGTCCGTTTTGAGCTTGCGATTATGCACTTTGCTCCGAAAATGAAGATTATTACCCCGTGGCGTGAATGGGATATTCAGAGCCGTGATGAGGAAATCGACTATGCCGAGGCGCACAATATTCCTCTTAAAATCAGCCGTGAGACAAACTATTCAAAGGATAAAAATCTTTGGCATTTGAGCCATGAGGGCCTCGATCTTGAGGATCCGTCAAACGAGCCGCAGTATGAGAAACACGGGTTCCTTGAGCTTGGCGTTTTCCCGACTCAAGCACCCAACAAGTCGGAATATGTCGAAATTGATTTTAAAAAGGGCGTTCCGATTAAGCTGAACGGCAAGACGGAAAAAGCATCCGAAATAATAAAAGAATTGAACCAGATTGGCGGTAAGAACGGTATCGGTCTTTATGACGTTGTTGAAAACCGTCTTGTTGGAATGAAATCGAGAGGCGTTTATGAGACCCCGGGCGGAACAATTCTTTACCGTGCCCATGAAGTCCTTGAAACGCTTGTTCTTGACAGAGATACGCTTCATAAGAAGAAGGAGCTTGCTGTTACCTTCGGCGAGCTTGTCTATGACGGAAAATGGTTCACTCCGCTTCGTCATGCGCTTTCTGCTTTTGTTGAGGATACTCAGCAGAATGTTACCGGTAAGGTTCGTTTGAGACTCTATAAGGGTAATATTATTAACGCCGGCGTTTGGTCGCCGTACTCACTCTATCGTGAGGATATTGCAACATTCGATGCCGGCGGAGAATACCGTCAGTCGGATGCGACAGGATTTATCAGCATTTACGGCCTGCCGACAAGAGTTCAGGCAACCGTTGATGAAGAAAATAAAAATAAATAATCAAAGGAGAAGATCAATATGCTTTCGGCAGTTGTAGGAATTAACTGGGGTGACGAGGGTAAGGGTCGAATTGTCGATTATCTCGCACCGAAATACGATGTTGTTTCAAGATATCAGGGCGGCAACAATGCAGGCCATACAGTTGTTAATGACAAGGGCAAGTTTATTCTTAACCTTTTGCCCTCGGGAATTCTTCAGGACGGAACGGTTAATGTCCTCGGAACAGGAATGGTAATTGATATTGAACACCTTGTCAATGAAATCGGCAAGCTGCGTGAGGGCGGAATCAAGATTTCTCCCAAAAATCTCAAAATCAGCGACCGTGCAACGATTTGTATGCCGTATCACCGCTTGCAGGATTGCCTTGAGGAGGACAGACTTTCAGATAAAAAGTTCGGTTCAACAAGACGAGGTATAGGACCTGTTTATTCGGATAAATACATGAAAAAGACCATTCGTATGGGTGACCTCTTTGACCTTGAAAGCATCAAGGAGCATCTTTATGACATTGTTGAGTGGAAAAATCTTATAATAGTCGGCGGATATCACCATGAACCGATTGATGCCGAGGAGATGTACAACTGGCTCAAAACCTACGGCGAACCGCTGCTTCCATATATTTGCGACACGTCGGAATACCTCACAAAGGCTGCAAACAAAAATAAGAACATTCTTTTTGAGGCTCAGCTCGGTGCGATGAGAGATATTGACTTCGGTATTTATCCTTACACCTCATCGTCAAACAGTATCGCTGCTTTTTCAACAATAGGCGCAGGTATTCCGCAAGTCAATCTTGATGAGTGCATAGGCATTATGAAAGCGTATTCAACCTGTGTCGGCGAAGGTCCGTTTACTTGTGAGCTTTTCGGCGATGAGGCGGAGAAGCTTCGAAAGGCCGGCAATGAATACGGAGCCGCTACCGGCAGACCGAGAAGAGTCGGCGGATTTGATATCGTTGCTTCAAAATACGGTGTAAAAGTTCAGAACGCAACTTATATTGCGCTGACTAAGCTTGACGTGCTTTCCTATATGGACAAGATACCCGTCTGCGTTGCATATGAATATGACGGAAAAACTATAGACTTCTTCCCGTCCGGCAATGTGCTAAACAAAGCAGTGCCTGTCTATGAGTATCTTGACGGTTGGAAAGAGGATATCTCAAAGTGCCGCTCATATTCGGAGCTTCCGGAGAACGCACGCAAATATATTGAATACATTGAAAAGAATGTTGGTTGTAAAATTAAGTATATTTCCGTCGGTGCAGAAAGAGACGCTTTGATTGAAAAATAAACCTTCAATATTACCTAAAGCAAAGGACAGAGACCGAAGTCTCTGTCCTTTGCCGTGAGGACGCATAATGAGTTTATTATATATTGACACTTATGTTATAATCTTTCCAAAGGTGGTAATGCGATGAACAAGATTGAACTTCGAGAAAAGTGCAGAGAGATAATTAACGGCACACCTCCCGAAAAATTTGTTGAATGGGGCGAGAAAATTTCCGTTAATGTGCTCGCTTCAAACGAGTGGAAAAATGCCGAAACGGTGTTCGTCTTTGCTTCAATGGGGAACGAACCCGATACAAAACTGTTGATTTTGAATGCAATGAAGGAGGGCAAGCGGCTTTGCGTTCCGAGAATAACGGGTGACGGCACAATGGAAGCCGTTGAAATAAAAAATTTTTCCGCGCTTAAAACCGGAAAGTTCGGAATTCCCGAACCGGTCGATGGCTGTAATGCTGTTGAAAAAAGCGAGATTGATTTGATCTTGCTCCCATGCTTTGCTGCCGATGAGAGCGGAAACAGACTCGGAAAGGGCGGCGGATTTTACGACAGGTTTTGCGAAGGAACCGATTGCGGGAAAATTATAATTTGTCCCGAATTGTTTTTGATGAAACAAGGAGTAATTCCGACAGAAGAGCATGATGTTGCCGCAGATAATGTTGCAACAGAGAAAAAATTTATCAGAGTGAGGCGATAAATATGGATTTCAAAAAGAGTTTTAACAGGGCCGTAACGAATGTTGTTCAGTTCTTTGCAAACGGACTTTCACAGAGCGCGACCGACAGGGACGCTGAAGAAAAAGAAGTAACTCCGGGTATGCCGGAGCTTCTGAGACGCGCGGCGGCAGAGGGAGCTGTTCTGATTGAAAACAATGGAGTTCTTCCGCTGAAAGAGGGCACAAAGGTTGCGCTTTTCGGTATAACGGGATATGAAAGTCATTATGTCGGATACGGCTCGGGCGGAGATGTAAACAAGCCGTATGCTGTCAGCTTTGCCGACGGAATCGAAAACTGCGACAGGCTTGAAATTGACAAAGTACTTGAAAGCACATACAAAAACTGGGACAAGCAAAACCCGATAAATCACGGCTTTTGGGGGCACTGGCCGTTTTATTTCCCGGAGATGCCTCTTGATAAACAAACGGTCAGGGAATCTAAATCCCGAAATGATGTTGCTGTGGCGGTTATCGGCCGTTCGGCAGGTGAGGACAGGGATTGTAACCTTGAAAAAGGCAGCTATTACCTTGCCGATGACGAGATTGCAATGCTCGATATGATAGCCGCAGAGTTTGATAATATTGTTATTCTGCTCAATATCGGCGGAATTACGGACATGACATGGGTCGAAAAATACAGGGATAAAATCGGCGCGATTCTGATTGTGTGGCAGGGCGGCATGGAGTGCGGCAATGCCGCGGCAGACCTGCTATGCGGCAACGTTTCTCCGAGCGGGCGTCTCACGGATACAATTGCAAAGCGCTATGAGGATTATCCGTCCTCGTCAAGCTTCGGCGGCAAGGACTTTAACGAGTATAAAGAGGATATCTATGTCGGCTACAGATATTTCGAGACCTTTGCCAAGGACAAGGTTCTTTATCCGTTCGGCTACGGATTGAGCTATACCGATTTTGAAATATCGTCGAATATGTCAGAAGAAACGGACAGGGGATTCAGATTTGCTGTCAGCGTAAAAAACATAGGTCACTCGGTCGGCAAAGAGGTCGTTCAGCTTTACCTGCGTAAGCCGTGCGGCAGACTCGGCAATCCCGAGAGAATTCTTGTCGCTTTTAAAAAGACGGGCGAGCTTGCGCCGAACGAAGAAGCAAGACTTGATTTGTTCGTCGAAAAATCTCAGCTTTCGTCATACGACGAGGACATCAGCGCCTACGTTATCGAGAGAGGAAAATATGAATTTTTCCTCGGAAAGAATGTCCGAGACAATGATTTGATTTACAGCTTTGAAAAGACAGATGAAGAAATAATCAGTCAGCTCGTTCAGTCGTCCGCTCCGATTGAGAAGCTTGAAGTTATGAAAGCCTGCGAGGAAAGCGGCAAACGGGTTATAAAGCAAAGAACTGTAAGAACAAGAGAATATGACCTCGGCAAACGGATACTTGAAAACCTGCCGAAAGCAATTCCGCAGACGGGCGATAAGGGCTTGAAGCTCAGCGACGTTAAGAGCGGTGAATGCACCATGGAGCAGTTCGTCGCTCAGTTGAGCAACAAGGAGCTTGAAGCGATATCGAGAGGCGATTATGTGATGAACAGTCCGCTCGGCGCAAAGGGCAATGCCGGAGTTTTCGGAGGAGTTCTTCATTCATTGAGAGCAAAGGGCATTGAGCCGATAACGACGACGGACGGCCCTTCCGGCATCCGACTTTCCGCAAGCTGTTCGCTTATGCCTGTCGGAACGCTTTTTGCCTGCTCGTTCAACCCCGAGCTTGTAGAGGAGGTTTATTCGGCAATTGCGGCTGAAATGAAAGCAAAAGGCTCCGATGTTTTGCTTGCACCGGGAATGAATATTCACAGGAATCCCCTTTGCGGCAGAAATTTTGAATACTACAGTGAGGACCCGTATTTGGCGGGTAAGACCGCAGCGGCAGCAGTCAGGGGAATACAGTCACGCGGAGCATCGGCTTGTCCGAAGCATTTTGCCTGCAACAGTCAGGAAAAACGCCGCAATATGAATGATTCACGTCTTTCCGAGCGAGCACTTAGAGAGATTTATCTCAAGGGCTTTGAAATCTGCGTTAAGGAGTCCGAGCCGAAAAATATCATGACCTCGTATAACCGAATAAACTCGGTTTACGGTCATTATAATTACGAACTTTGCACGACGATTCTTCGAGATGAATGGGGCTACAAGGGCAACGTTATCACTGATTGGTGGATGAAAAGCGAGAGAAGTCCCGAGTTCCCGTCAATCAGGGATCAGGCATACCGTGTACGGGCGCAGGTAGATGTGCTTATGCCCGGCGGAGGAAGGTCAAAACGCCGCAGACCCGACGGAACACTGCTTGAATCGCTCGGCAAACAGGGCGGAATAACTCTCGGTGAGCTTCAACGGACGGCAATCAATGTCTTGAAAGCGGTTATCGACATAAAAATATAAATTTCACTTGTGCAATCATACAAATTTGTAAGGCAAAATCCCGTTTAGGTTGATTTTGCCTTTATTATTTGATAAAATAAAAATGATTATGAACTAAATATTCAGAGGAAGAGTTAACTATGAAAAAGATAATTTCATTATTGATGGCAACGGTTATTGCTATAGGCTGTCTGCCCATAACAACATTTGCGGCATATAATAACGGCGGAAAAGCATATTCCGAAAACACCGATGAGGTGTATTTCAGCTCCGGATATGCTCAGGTCGGTGTGCCGATAAGCGTAAAGGTCAAGGAATCCGACACGGATATTCTCTATAAATGGTATATAAACGGCGACGAGATAAGCAACAGCGGCGACAGCTACACCCCGGTTGAGGCCGATCTTGAGTCCATGCTGACCGCAGAGGCTTACGGCGCTGACGGCGAAAAAATCGGAGCGGCAAATATGCTCATAAGCAAGCTGCCCGTTATTTATATCGAAACGAAAAACAGGGAGCAGATAACTGTTAAGGGTAAGGTTTTGAAGGCTCATATGAAGATTCAGGGCAATTCTGAGTTTAACGATGCTTCGGTTCTTTATGACGGCGAAACGGATATAAAGGGCAGGGGTAATTCAACATGGCTTGCGAATAAAAAGCCTTACAAATTGAAGCTCGCTTCAAAATCAAATCTGCTCGGAATGGGAAAAAACAAGCATTGGGTTTTGCTGTCCAATCCTTATGACAAGACGCTTTTAAGAAATAAGCTGACGTATGACCTTGCGGAGGAAATGGGTCTTGATACTATGAGCTCGCAGTGGGTTGACGTGGTTTTCAACGGCAAGGTTGTCGGCAATTATCTTCTTTGTGAGCATGTTCGCATAGGCAGTACCCGCGTTGACATAACTAACTGGGACGATATCGCCGAAGACGTGGCAAAAGCCATTTACAAGGCAAATAAAAAATCCATGAGCAAGGATGAGCGTGACGAGCTTTCTGCGCTTATGGAGGATAATATGAACTGGGTGACCGACGGCTCGGTTACATATAAGGGAAAAACTTATAAAATTTCGGATTACTATGAGCTGCCGAGTGCAAACGGAGGATATCTCCTTGAGTGCTTCGGTTCGGAAAAACCGCGATTTGTCTCAAAGGGCGGTTACGGAGTTTGCATAAGCAAGCCCGAGGGTATCGGAAAAGGTATGCTCAGTGAGATTCAAGCCTATTATTCTGCCTTTGAGGAAGCGACGCAGGCAGAGGACTTTTGCGCCGAATATAACGGAAAAAAGGTGAGATATTCCGAGCTTGCCGATGCAGAGTCTTTTGCAAAGGGCATTTTATTTAACGAAATTTTTCATAATCAGGATTTCCTGCGTGACAGCACATATATGTACAAGGATGTTGACGGAAAGCTTATTTTCGGTCCTGTTTGGGATATGGATATAAGTGCCGATAATTCATCTTATATATATCCACACAACTCTTGGGTTTGCTTTACCAGAGGAAATATTCTGAAGATGCTCAGAGATCCTGCGTTTTTAAAGTTAGTTTATGACGCATACAGGGAATATCGCTATACAATAATTGAAAAATTTGTTATGCCGAGCGGTGATATTGACACGGCACACGAAAAAATCTATGAATCGGGAATTTCCAACGACATGCTTTGGAATACATATGCGAGCTTTGAAGATGACACGGAAAATTTAAAGCTATGGCTTAGCCGCAGACTCGATTGGATAGACAGCCAAACGACGAGCTTTGAGACTTTTTACTCCTCTGTTAACGGCACAAAGCTCAACAATTCGGGCAGCACAATGCTTGAGCTGAACGGCTCACAGCTTGAAATAACGATGAACGATACTGGCATTACAGCGTGTAAGGTGCTTGTGAACGGTACGGAGGTTAAAACGCTTTCATATAATGCACATACCTCGGTTAATCTCGGTACGCTTGCGGAAAACAGCGTTGTCAGCGTTATGAGCTATGACGTAAGCGGTAATTTCCTCGGTATGTCAACCGTGACGAGCTATAACGAACCTGTCAGTCTGAAAATGACAAAGGCTCCGACCAAGAACGTGTATAATTCGGGAGATAAAATCGAGCTCAACGGACTTGAACTCAAGGCAGTTTATGCCGACGGGTCGGAAAAGACCGTTCGGCCCGAGTCGGCGCTTTCATATGTTGAAGATTGCATGGGAGCACAGGAGTCCGTGTACAATGAGATAACCGACAAAATCGGCAATACATATATTTCACTCAGATATCGCGGACTGAAGGTCGATTATAAAATAAATAAAAATCCGAACGAGGACGCCGAAAAGGTTGCGAAGCTTATTGAAATGCTTCCCTTGAATAATTTTGAGGATAATCTCGAAAATGTTTTCAATGCGAAGCAGGAGTACGATGCGCTCAGCGACACGGCTAAGAAAAAGGTCACGAATTCTTCCAAGCTTGAAGCGGCAATGAAGAAAATCAATGAGCTTTCAAAGAACAGCGATACCCCGATTCTCGGCTGCTATATCGACCGTTATGCCCGTGTCGGGCAGAAGAATAAGGTTGTGGTTATCGCAAAGGGCAAGCCGAACAAAATAAGATTTTTTATCGGCGGTAGCACGACTACGATTCCCGTTGCAAACCGTGATTATTGCATCTCCGAGAAGCAGATTGCCGGCTACAATGTTATGACGATAGTTTATTATCTCGGCGGCAGTGATGTTGATGTCGGAGCATATTATAATCATATTCAAAAGGGCGAATTCTATCATCTCAATGTAAAAAAAGCAATTGAAAACCGCAGCGGAATGATAAAAAATATCCGCTATAACAAGTCGACGGCTTCGGCAGGCGAAATTGCCGAGCTAAATGTTACTGTTAATAACCGTGTTGAAATGCTGACAGCAACCTGCGACGGCCTCGAATTTGCGGCTGTTCCGGAAAACGGCAAAGCAACTCTTGAGATAACTCCTGCCGTATCGGGATTGAAGAATATTGAAATCAGCTATATTGCGGACGGTGAGCTTCACGAATATAAAACCGTTTCGCTCTATGTCAGGGAGAAGAAAGCCGATGAAGCCTTCACGGCACTCAGATTCCCGTCGGCTACAGCAGAGGACACGGCTGATGTATTTGCTGCCGCTTCGCAGAGCGTTAAATCCGTTAAGTTGGTTTCAAAGAACGAGACGCTTATAATGAAATCGGCTCAGAAGAACGGATTCAAAATTTGGCAATGTAATGTCAAGATGGATTCAAGCAAATCATATAGGGTTTATGTCGATTCAAAGGATATCGGCAGAACGGTAAATATTCAAAAGCTTGATAAGCTTGTGATTGAAAACGGAAGGCTCGTTGAGTGCCGTGTTAAGAACGGAAATATTGATATTCCGTACGGTGTAACGTCTGTTGCCGACGGAGCATTTAAAGATTTTACAGGAACGGTTTATTGCTATAAAAATTCAGCGGCGCAAGGCTATGCCGAGAAAAACGGACTCAAGTTTGTCAATTACGGATATAAAATAAACATTCCCGATGAGATTAAAATGAAAGCAGGCGAGAACGTTTCATTCGCTCCGATTGCAGACCCGGTTATTGCTCCCGATTTCGGCATGACAATAACTGCCGACAATGCGTCGCTGATTTCGCAAATCGGAAACGGCTTCAGGGCAAATAAGGCAGGCTATGCAAGGGTGACGGTAAAATGCAATGACGGCATGTCAAAGGTGATCAAGCTGTATATCGGTGGCGGCTGCACAAAGGGAGACGTCAATGCAGACGGTGTAATCAATTCCGCTGATGCGCTTCTCATTCTCAGAAATACGGTTGGATTGATCGAATTCAACGAGGACGAGAAAAATGCCGCTAACGTCAACAAGGACGGAATAATAAATTCCCTTGACGCACTTATCGTTCTTCAGATAACCACGGGAATAAGTTCAATTTGGGATTTTGTATAAAAATAAACGACTATAAAGAGATGAGCCGCAGCACCAAAAGTGCACGGCTCATTTTTCCATTATATATATTATTTAGTTTTTTTTAGCTTTACGAGGTCACGATAGCTGATAAGCTTGATATTATGCTCGTCAAAGGCCTTGTAGATGTCGGGGTCTTTCATAATGAGATACTCCCAGTATCTTCTTTTCCATCTTCCGGTGATGGCTTTCATCTCGTCGGTAGCAAGGGCGGGGTGTATATATGTCTCACAGATCCCGTCCGGAATGTCCGTAAGATATGTGATGAAATTGTGTTTAAAATCCTCATAGGATTCGCCGCTTTCAATGCTCTCGGGGAAAATGAGATAATCCGGCATCGGAACATGATTTATTTTGCCGAATATACCCGAGAAACGGCATGCCGCTTTGAAAAGCCACATTGGTGCGCCCGGAGGACACTGTGATTCAAGCGGCTTTGAAAACATACGGAAGGGATAGCCCTTTTTGCCGCAGATTGCGAGCGTTTTCGGAAGCATTTTCAGCTTGCCGTTGAGTCCGTAAAGAGCGCCCATATGTGAGTCAACGTGCGAAGGCTTCATGCCCTTCTTTTCGCAGTATTCGATTTGAGCAAGAGTTTCGGCACATGCGTCGTCATATGAACAGTGAGCCTCAAAGTCCTCACTTTCGGGCCACATTCTGCCCTCGGGGGTTCTGATGCTCTTGCCGTCGGTCAAAGGACCCCACGGGAATCTGTCCATCCACTCGTTAGTGTGGGTGAGATGGACTCCGATAGCGTACTGAGGGTGTGTTTTTGCAAATTCGATTGCTTCGTCTGCGCCGGGGCACGGAGCCATTATTGTTGAGGAAAGCAGACAGCCGCTTTCAAAAAGATCCATGCAAGCCTCATTTGCCGAATGACAAAGGCCAAAGTCATCGGCGTTTATAATAAGATATTTACTGATAATTATCACTCCTGTTTTTTCTCGATCGGAGAATGACTGTATAACCATACATATTTTACTATATCATACAAAAAAAAGCAAGCACTTTAAATATACAAACCGCTTGAAAAATATAAACGTATATTATATAATTAAATCAAAGATCAGTCTGAAAAGGGTGACAGCCGTGAGAAAATATGACATAACCGCCCTCGGCGAAATACTTATAGACTTTGTACCAGACGGGGTTGATTCTGTCGGCGATATGCGCTTTATCCGTAAAGCGGGCGGTGCGCCGCTGAATGTGCTTGCAACTGCGGCAAGGGCAGGGCTTAAAACGGCTTTCATCGGCAAGGTCGGAAATGATCTTCCGGGTGAATTTCTGATTGAAACCGTCAAGAGCTGCGGCATCGACTGTAATTATCTCAAAAAGGACACCGAGCACAACACTACCCTTGCCTTTGTCGAGCTTGATAATAAAGGAGACAGAAAGTTCAGCTTTTACAGAACTTACGGTGCAGACAGGTTTATTTATGAATCCGACGTTGACAAAAAGCTGATAGCCGACTCGAAAGTATTTCATTTCGGTTCACTTTCATTGACGGACGAACCGTCATATTTTTCAACGGAGATAGCCGTCAAAACCGCAAAAGATTGCGGCTGTACCGTGACCTATGATCCAAACTACCGTCCGCCCCTGTGGGACAGTCCTGAAAAGGCGGCGGAGCGCATGGCGGTTCTTCTTCCGTATGTCGATATCATAAAGCTTTCGGTTGAGGAGCTTGAAATGATAAGCGAGGGCAGGGGAACGGAATTCCTCTTTGAAAAAGGAGTAAGGCTTGCACTGGTAACGGACGGTGACAAGGGAGCAACGCTCTGCTTTAAGGGAGAAAAAGCTCACATTCCGGCAATTAAAGCCAAAACTGTGGACACGACGGGCGCCGGAGATATCTTCTTAGGCACTTTCGTCAGCGAATTTATCAAAAAAGGTGAAAATCTTGACGAGCTTTCGTTTGACGATGCAATAAATTTTACCCAAAAAGCCGTATTTATTTCGGGCAAAAGCACTGAAAAATACGGCGCAATAGCCTCAATTTCTGATGTGATTATATAAACATTTCAGGCTGTTAATTCCTTCCGTCAAGGGTATATCGATATATGCAATACCGATATGAGAAAGAGGCAATTCCCAAAACGAGAAAACTTTGATAAAATAATAACAATCAAAGGAACGACATACGTTCATGGGAGGTGTCATCTTGAAAGAGACGGAGATATCACGGCCGGCACTCGGCAGAATTCCAATGTATCTCAGATTTCTCAAAGGCTTGCCCGAGAGTATGCAGAATATATCCTCAACGGTAATTGCCAAGGAGCTGGGACTCGGGGAGGTTCAAGTCAGAAAGGATCTCGGCGCATTGTGCGGTTCGGGTAAACCGAAGGTCGGATATCAGCGGGAAGAACTTATCGGGAGTCTTGAAAAATTCATGACGGGCGATAAGGTCGAGGCAGTAATCGTGGGCGCAGGCAGACTCGGAAAAGCGTTGCTTGACTATTCGGGCTTCGAGGATTTTGGGATTTCGGTTCTTGCCGCTTTTGACAAAAAGGCGCAGGAGGACACGATATCCGAGGGAGGCAAGCCGATAATGCAGATGTCGGAGTTTTCAGACTTCTGCAAGGTGCATAATATCAAGATCGGTATTATTGCAGTTCCGTCGGAATCCGCTCAGTCGGTGAGCAACCTTTTTTACGAGAACGGTGTTCGACTGATGTGGTGCTTTGCACCGTGTCAGCTCTACAAGCCGGCAGACGCAGTTATTCAGTATGAAAATCTTGCGCTGTCGCTTGCACATTTGAAAATGCAGATAAAAGAATCACAGACAAACCTGACCGACGCAAAACGGCGGTCATAAGAAACCGGGAGGTTAAGATATGGAAACAACAGAAAGAAAAATCGTGGACAGTGTTGAAACACTGGAGGAAACACTCGCAAGAGTTAAGGAAGCGCAGAAAAAATTCGCTACCTACACTCAGGAGCAGGTCGACAAGATTTTCCTTGCCGCTGCAATAGCCGCCAACCAGGCAAGAATTCCTCTTGCAAAGATGGCTGTTGAAGAGACAGGCATGGGCGTCGTTGAGGACAAGGTTATCAAGAACAACTATGCAGCAGAGTATATCTACAATGCATACAAGAACACAAAGACCTGCGGCGTTATCGAAGAGGATAAGGCATACGGCATCAAGAAGATCGCGGAACCGATCGGTGTTATCGCCGCTGTTATCCCGACAACAAACCCGACGTCAACGGCTATTTTCAAGTGCCTTATCGCACTCAAGACCCGTAACGCTATCATCATCAGCCCCCACCCGAGAGCAAAGCTTTCGACTATCGCTGCCGCAAAGCTCGTTCTTGAAGCCGCTGTTGAAGCGGGCGCACCCGAGGAGATCATCAGTTGGGTTGACATTCCGAGCCTTGATATGACAAACCTTCTTATGAAGGAAGCTGATATCATCCTTGCAACAGGCGGCCCCGGAATGGTTAAGGCTGCTTATTCATCGGGCAAACCGGCACTCGGTGTTGGCGCAGGTAACACTCCGGCAATCATCGACGAGACAGCGGACATCGTCCTTGCAGTCAACTCGATCATTCATTCAAAGACATTTGATAACGGTATGATTTGTGCTTCCGAGCAGTCGGTCATCGTTCATCAGAATATCTACGACGCAGTTAAGGCTGAGTTTGCCGAAAGAGGCTGTTATTTCCTCAATCCCGAGGAGACAGAGAAGGTCAGAAAGACCATTATCATCAACGGCTCGCTTAACGCTAAAATCGTAGGTCAGCCCGCTGCGAAGATTGCAGCTCTTGCAGGCGTAACGGTTCCGACCGGAACAAAAATCATTATCGGCGAGGTTGAAAGCGTGGATATCAGCGAGGAATTCGCCCATGAAAAGCTTTCTCCCGTTCTTGCAATGTATAAGGCAACAGATATTCATGATGCTTTTGATAAGGCAGAGCATCTTATCGCAGACGGCGGCTACGGCCATACATCTTCAATCTACCTCAACGAAGTAACAGAGCAGGCAAAGCTTGAGGAATTCACTTCGAGAATGAAGACCTGCCGTATCCTTGTAAATACTCCTTCTTCACACGGCGGTATCGGTGATCTTTACAACTTCAAGCTCGCTCCGTCGCTTACCCTCGGCTGTGGCTCATGGGGCGGCAACAGTGTCAGCGAGAACGTTGGCGTAAAGCATCTTATCAATATCAAGACCGTAGCTGAAAGGAGACAGAATATGTTGTGGTTCAGAGCACCTGAAAAGGTATATATCAAGAAGGGCTGTCTCCCGGTTGCACTTGACGAGCTTAAAAATGTCATGGGCAAGAAGAGAGCATTCATCGTAACGGACAGCTTCCTTTATCATAACGGCTATACAAAGCCTATCGCAGACAAGCTTGACGAAATGGGTATCGTTCATACGACGTTCTTTGACGTTGCTCCGGACCCGACACTTGCCAGTGCAAAAGAGGGCGCAGAGCAGATGAAGGCATTCCAGCCCGACTGCATCATCGCACTCGGCGGCGGTTCCGCAATGGACGCAGGCAAAATCATGTGGGTTCTCTATGAGCATCCGGAAGCAGACTTCATGGATATGGCAATGCGTTTCATAGATATCCGTAAGCGTGTTTACACCTTCCCGAAGATGGGCGAAAAGGCATATTTCATCGCTGTTCCGACTTCGGCAGGTACAGGCTCGGAGGTTACTCCGTTTGCAGTTATCACAGATGAAAAGTCAGGCGTTAAGTATCCGCTTGCCGACTATCAGCTCCTCCCGAACATGGCGATTATCGACCCTGATTTCCACATGAGCGCACCGAAAGGACTTACTGCCGCTTCAGGTATCGACGCTGTTACACATGCTCTCGAGGCTTACGCTTCAATGATGGCAACAGACTATACCGACGGCCTTGCAATTCAGGCTCTCAAGGGAATCTTTGAGTATCTGCCCCGTGCATATGATAACGGTCAGACCGATATCGAGGCTCGTGAGAAGATGGCAAACTGCGCAACAATGGCAGGTATGGCTTTCGCTAACGCATTCCTCGGAGTATGCCACTCAATGGCTCATAAGCTCGGTGCATTCCACCATCTGCCGCACGGTATCGCAAACGCGCTTATGATTGAAGAGGTTCTCCGCTTTAACGCAGCAGAGGCTCCGGCAAAGATGGGTACATTCTCACAGTATGACCATCCGCATACACTTGCACGTTATGCTGAGGTTTCAAGAGCACTCGGCTTCGGCGGCAAGAATGATAAGGAAAGTCTTGAGAACCTTATCAACGCTATCAATGCACTTAAAGAGAGAGTAGGCATCAAGAAGACGATCCGTGATTACGGCGTTGACGAGAAGGACTTCCTCGATCGTCTTGACGCAATGACTGAGCAGGCTTTCGACGACCAGTGCACAGGTGCTAACCCGCGTTATCCGCTCATGAGTGAGATCAAGCAGATGTATCTCGACGCTTACTATGGCAACAAGCATTTCACAGAAGAAGAAAAACCCACCGCTGCCGATTTTGAGGCTACGGACGACAAGCATGATTTCAAAAAGGCTTATCGCAGAGCCGAAAACGGCAAAAGCAAAGAGTAAGGAGGATTATATATGAATTTGGACAGAATTATTGCGGTCAGAACCGATAAGACCGTCTACCGTGACGGCGACCGCTGCCTTAAGGTTTTCAATGAGGACTTCTCAAAGGCCGATGTTCTGAACGAGGCTCTCAATCAGGCCCGCGTTGAGGAAACAGGACTTAATATCCCGAAGATCCTTGAGGTCACTGTTATTGACGGCAAATGGACTATTGTTTCCGAATTTATCAAGGGCAAGACTCTTGCACGCTTGATGGAAGAAAACCCGGAGAAAAAGGACGAGTATCTCAGCCTTTTTGTTGACCTTCAGCTCCAGATGCACAGCAAGACCTGCAAGGGCTTGACAAAGCTCAAGGACAAGATGAACAGAAAGATCAGCGAGACCGACCTCTCGGCAACCGTTCGCTATGACCTTCACACACGTCTTGAGTCCATGCCTAAGCACAACAAGGTTTGCCACGGCGATTTTAACCCGACAAACATTATCATCACAGACGACGGCACTCCGTATATTCTCGACTGGTCTCATGCCACTCAGGGTAACGCTTCGGCCGACGCAGCAAGAACCTACCTTCTTTTCTGGCTCAACGGTGATATCGACGGCGCAAAGAAGTATCTTGACCTTTTCTGCGAGAGAAGCAACACCGCTAAGCAGTATGTTCAGAAGTGGATGCCGATCGTAGCGGCTTCACAGACAGTTAAGGGCAATGAGGCAGAGCGTGAGTTCCTGCACTCTTGGATTGACGTTGTTGACTACGAATAATTAAGGTAACATCGCACAAATTGATCCGCACGTCTCAATTGTGCGGTATTACCTTACACAAATTGACTTAAAATGACCGCCGCCGATCGGTTCCGATAAGCAAGCACGAATCGGTCGGCGGATACCTAAGATAATTAACTTAAAAATGGGGGATATTTCAATGAAGATTACGGTTTGTATCGGCTCATCATGCCACATCAAAGGCTCACGTCAGGTAGTTGAGCAGCTCCAGTATCTTATTCACGAAAACAATCTCGGCGACAAGGTCGAGCTTGGCGGAACATTCTGCATGGGCAAGTGCCAGCAGGGCGTTTGCGTTACCGTTGATGACGAGTTCTTCTCAGTCTCACCGGAGACGGTAAAGGATTTCTTTAACGAAAACGTTCTTGCAAAGGTGTGAAAATAAATGATCGTTCAAATCTGTGTAGGTTCATCCTGCCATTTGAAAGGGTCTGAAAAATTGGTAGAGCTTTTTCAAAAGGCTATTGCCGAGAATAAGCTTGACAGCGAGGTTACACTTGCCGGCAGTTTCTGTACCGGCAAGTGCAATCGTGTCGGTGTGACCGTTACCGTGGATGACGATGTTTTCACAGGTGTTACACCCGATAATTTCAGCAGCTTTTTCAATGATAAGGTACTTAACAAAATAAACGAGGAAAGGAAATAACGGAATGGAATGTCTGACTCTGAAAAAATCCAACTGTAAGAATTGTTACAAGTGTATTCGTCACTGTCCGGTCAAATCAATTCGTTTTTCCGGTAATCAGGCATATATAATCGGCAACGAGTGTATTATGTGCGGTCAGTGCTTCGTGGTCTGTCCGCAGGACGCTAAGCAGATCGTTGACGAAACAGAGAAGGTCAAGGTGCTTTTGCAGAGCGGTGACCCCGTTGTTGTCAGCCTTGCTCCGTCTTTCATAGCTAACTATGAGGGCGTGGGTATCGGCGCAATGCGTGAGGCTCTCAAGCAGCTCGGCTTCTACGACGTCGAGGAAACAGCCATCGGCGCGACTATAGTTAAAAATGAATATGAGAGAATGATAGGGGAGAAGAGCCACGATATAATCATCTCTTCCTGCTGCCATTCCATAAATCTTCTTATACAAAAATATTTTCCGGCGGAATTACCCTATCTTGCGGACGTTCTTTCTCCTATGCAGGCGCACTGCAAGGACATCAAAAAGAGAATCCCGAATGCAAAAACAGTCTTTATCGGACCGTGCGTTGCCAAGAAGGATGAAGCTCAATATTACGAGGGCATTGTTGATGCCGTTCTGACCTTTGATGAGCTCACAAACTGGCTCAAAGCTCAGAATATAGAGCTTAAGCCGGAAATGGATCAGGACGAAAACAGCCGTGCAAGATTTTTCCCGACGACAGGCGGAATCCTCAAGACAATGAATACCGAGAACACGGGCTACACATATATGGCTATTGACGGAACGGAGAATTGTATCGCCGCTCTGCGTGACATCGAAAGAGGTGGCATGCACGGTTGCTTTATCGAAATGTCGGCGTGCATCGGCAGCTGTGTCGGCGGCCCTGTTATGGAAAAATTCCACCGTTCACCGGTCAGGGACTATGCGGCAGTTTCAAAATTTGCCGGCAAAAAGGATTTTGAGGTTGACTCTCCCGATCCGCTGACTATCAAGAAAAGCTTCACGGTTATTGAAAGAAAGCTTCAGCAGCCGTCCGAATCGGAGATTCGTGACACACTCCGTCAGATGGGCAAGATGAAGCCGTCAGACGAGCTGAATTGCGGCTCATGCGGCTACAATACCTGCCGTGAAAAGGCTGTTGCAATCCTTCAGGGCAAGGCTGAGATTTCCATGTGTCTGCCATACCTCAAGGACAAGGCGGAGAGCTTCTCCGACACAATCGTGCGTAATACGCCGAACGGACTTATCGTTCTCAACGAAAAGCTTGAGGTTCAGCAGATCAATCACGCTGCGCTCAAAATTGTTAACGTTCGTAACGCTTCGGTTGTTCTCGGCGACCAGGTCGTCAGAATTCTTGATCCGACCGATTTCCTCAGCGTTCTCAACAGCGGCAGAAGTATCCATGACAAGAGAACATATCTTGCCGAGTACGGAAAATATGTTGAGGAATCAATCCTTTATGATAAGGAGTATCACCTGCTGGTTTGTATTCTTCGTGACGTTACCGAGGAAGAAAATCAGAAGGAGAAAAAGGAAAAAATCAGCCACCAGACAGTTGAGATTGCCGACCGTGTTGTTGACAATCAGATGAGAATCGTTCAGGAAATCGCTTCACTTCTCGGCGAAACGGCGGCTGAGACAAAAATTGCGCTTACTAAATTAAAGGAGTCGATCAGCGATGAATAATCTTTGTGCTGACATCGGCTGGAAAAGTATAAATCACGAGGGCGAACAGCTCTGCGGCGACCATGTGGATATAGTTGAACAAAATGAGAATTCGACTGTTATCGTGCTGGCGGACGGCCTCGGCAGCGGAGTTAAGGCGAGCATCCTTTCAACGCTAACATCAAAGATAATTTCAACGATGATGGCAGAGGGACTTTCCCTTGAGGAATGTGTTTCGACCATTGCCGCAACGCTTCCGATATGCTCTGTCAGAGGAGTTGCATATTCAACTTTCACTATTATTCACCTGATCAACAATGAGACAGCCGAACTTATTCAGTACGACAACCCCCATGTGATATTGCTCAGGGAGGGCAAAAATTTTGACTATCCCAAAAATGAGCTGAATATAAACGGCAAGCAGATATACAAATCCGTTATTGATTTGCAGGAGAACGATATTTTTGTCGCCATGAGCGACGGCTGTCCCCACGCCGGAATAGGTATTGCCTATAATTTTGGCTGGCGCAGAGATGATATTATCAGTTTCATGGAAATGATAGCCGACCTTGGCTACACGGCAAAAACTCTTTCAACGATGCTTATTGATGAGTGCAACAAGCAGTACGGCTACCATCCCGGCGACGATGCGACGGCGTGTGTTGTTCGTGTCAGAAAGAGGGAGCCGATGAATCTGCTATTTGGTCCGCCTCGCAACAGAGACGACTGCGACCGCATGATGAGCCTTTTCTTCTCAAAGGAGGGCAAGCACATTGTCTGCGGCGGTACAACGTCATCAATTGCGGCGAAATACCTTGGCAAGCCCGTCAGGGCAACGCTTAACTTTGAACAGAGCGATGTTCCTCCGATTGCTGAAATTGAGGGCGTCGATCTTGTAACCGAGGGCGTTATAACCATCAACAAGGTTATTGAGTACGCCAAGGATGCTTTAAGCAGCAATGAGCTTTACGATCAGTGGAGCATCAAGCAGGACGGAGCATCAAGAATTTGCCGGTTGCTGTTTGAGGAAGCAACAGATATCAATTTTTATGTCGGCAGAGCAGTCAATCCTGCTCATCAGAATCCGGATTTGCCGATAAATTTCAATATTAAAATGAATCTTGTTGAGGAGCTTTCGAGCTGCTTGAAGCAAATGGGCAAGAGAATAAAGGTGAGTTATTTCTAAGGAGGAAAACAATGCTATATAAATTTGACACCAAGGTTCAGTATCTCAAATATAAGGTTCTCCGTGAAGTAGCCCGCCACGCATGGGATGACACACTGTTGGACAATCTTCTTGAAATTCCGAAAACAATTGTTCCGGGCAACACGCCGACTATGCGTTGCTGTGTTTATAAAGAGCGAGCAATTCTCGGCGAGCGTGTGAAAATCGCTATGGGCGGTGACAAGTCAAACCCGAACGTTATTGAGGTTATTGAAACTGCCTGTGACGAATGTCCGATGGGTGGCTATGAGGTAACAAACGCATGCCGCGGCTGTCTTGCACACCGTTGTATGGACGCATGCCGTTTCGGTGCAATCACATTCGATCAGAACCACGTTGCACATATTGATAAAACAAAGTGTAAGGAATGCGGCGCCTGTTCAAGAGTTTGTCCCTATACGGCGATTATCAGCCGTAAGCGTCCCTGTGAGAATGCCTGTAAGATTAAGGCTATCAAGATGAACGAGAACAAGGCGGCGGCAATTGACAACGAGAAGTGCATTGCCTGCGGTGCGTGCGTTTATCAGTGCCCGTTCGGTGCAATCACAGACAAATCGTATATCCTTGATGTTATTGATTTAATCAAGAAAAGCGAGAACAACAAAAAGTATAAGGTATACGCCGTCGTTGCGCCGTCAATTTCAAGCCAGTTTAAGTATGCAAAGCTCGGACAGGTTATAACGGGACTTAAAGAGCTTGGTTTCCACACGGTTATCGAGGCGGCTCTCGGTGCGGATATGGTTGCATATTCCGAGTCAAAGGAGCTTGCCGAAAAGGGATTTTTGACAAGCTCATGCTGTCCGGCATTTGTAACTTATATTGAAAAGACATTTCCGCAGCTTTTGCCGTTTGTCTCGCACAATCTTTCACCTATGGCAGCGGTTTCAAAGTATATCAAAGAGCGTGAACCGAACTGCAAGGTCATATTTATCGGTCCATGCACGGCCAAAAAGGCTGAGGTTCAGAAGGAATCTGTTGCTCCGTATGTTGACGTTGCAATGACGTTTGAGGAGCTTCAGGCACTCTTTGACAGCAAGGATATCGACATTATGACGCTCAGCGAGGGTGTGCTTGACAACGCTTCCTACTTCGGACGGATATTTGCACGAAGCGGCGGTCTTTCGGATGCCGTTGCACAGGCTCTCAAGGAGCAGGACATCAAGGATTTTGAGCTTAAACCGTGTGCCTGTGACGGAATTGAAGCTTGCCGTGCCGCATTGCTCAAAAAGAGCAAGGACAGGCTTGACGCAAACTTTATCGAGGGCATGGCTTGTATCGGCGGCTGTATCGGCGGCGCAGGCTGTTTGACCCACGGCGAAAGGAATAAGGCAGAGGTCGATAAGTATGGCAAGGAAGCCTACGAAAAGACGATCACCGACGCTATTTCAATGCTTAAATAAAACAAAAGACTGCAAACCGTAAATTATTATGGCTTGCAGTCTTATTAGTTAAAAATCGGTCATAAAGCTTAATTACTAAGATTTATGACCGATTATATTTTTATTTATTCTTCAACGACCTTGTACTGTTCCATGTCAGCCTTGATGGCATCAAGAGATTCCATGTCGTACTTTTTAACGCCAAACTTTTCGACAAAGATCTCATAAGGAACACGGTCAACGTATGTGTCCGTATACTTAATGGATTTATGCTTAACTTTGATTATGATATTGATTGCAATGCAAAGCACAAATGCGGCAATTACAAGATAAATGCCGATCTTAACGGAGCCGTCGATGATTCCGTTGAAAACGGATTCAATATTTGCAAGGAACTTTTTATATGTAACAAGTGAAGCGACTGCGGAAACAATGCCGACAGAAGCAAGGGTTATGTTCCTTGAAAAACCGTGCGGTGAGCTTGAAAGAAAGCTGAAAATCAGCTCAAGCAGCGCACAAAGAACGGAAACAACGATTGCCACAGCCGAAATTGCAAGGAACATGAAGCTTGTCTTGAGAACAGGCGAGCCTGCGAGAACAAACATTCCGTCAAAGTCAAGAGATGAAACCGAGTTGTAAATCTCAAGAGCATTGAGCGTCGTTGTTTTGTCAAAATAAGGGCCTACAGCATGGAATGTTGCAAGGGGAACAAAGAACATTCCGACAACCAGGACCAAAAAAACAAGTCTTACGATTGCAAGGGGTGTGCCGAACATTGCGTCCTTGGCACGGTCAACCCTCTTTTGAGTTTTTGCGTGCTCAAGCTCGGCATTGATAGCGTCAACCTCAAGCCTTTCTTCAATCTTGTAATAAAGAAGATTAACTCCGCAACCGGGACATGTGGGCTTGATATCTGTAAGTTTAAGTTTTCTTCCGCATTTAGGGCAAACTGCCATAAGGATTTCCTCCATTTCAGTAATCACTTTAGCGTATAGGATATTCTAACACATATTTATCATAAAATCAAGAAGCTTTTTCTACAAATTGTATAAATACAATTTGTGAAAAAAATCAGCCTTTTTATAATTCAGATAAAAGCGCCGTCGATGCCAAATGTTTGACCCGTAATAAAAGAGGATTTTTCGTCTGCGAGGAAAAGTATCGCTCTTGCGACGTCCTCAGGTGTGCCTATCCTGCCGACCGGGGTTTCTTCTTTGAGGGCTTCTAATGTCTCTTTGTCAAAGCCGCTGTTCATCGGAGTGTCAATAACTCCGGGAGCAACGGCATTTACGGTAATTCCGGATGGGGCAACCTCCCTTGCCAATGCCTTGGTCAATCCTATTACGGCTGCTTTTGATGCCGAGTAATGAACCTCACATGAGGCTCCTGTGATTCCCCACATGGAGGATACATTTATAATTCTGCCCTGCTTCTTGTGAATCATATCGGGAAGTGCAAGCTGACAGCAGTTGAAAACGCTTCTCACATTGCAATCAAACATACGGTCATAGTCATCATCCGTGATGTCTGTGAACAGCTTGATTTGTGCAACGCCTGCGTTATTCACGAGCACATCAACAGGGCCGAATTCTTTTTTTGCTTCGGCAAAAAGGCGCTTGGCCTCGCTTCTTTTGGAAACGTCCGCCTGAATCATGACAGAATTGCCG
>HF999647.1:324806-359711 GCA_000434055.1 Ruminococcus sp. CAG:488
AATCATGACAGAATTGCCGCCGCTGAGCCTTATCTCGCGACAAGTCTCAGCGGCTTCTTTTTCACTTGTATTATAATTTACGATAACATTGCAGCCCTCTGCGGCAAAAAGCTTCGCCGTCTGTGCACCGATTCCTCTTGCCGAGCCTGTTATAAGTACATTTTTCATTAGCTTTTTTTAGTGGTTGTAGTGATATTTGCCTGTCCCATCACAAGGGCGGTCATATCCGTGTAGCCTTTGAGTGAGAATACACTTTCATCAACTTTTCCTGAGAATGAGTCAATTTCCATAATGGTAACTTCGTCACCTTTGATTCCTTCAATACGCTTCCAATTATTGTTTTTATCAAAATAATATTTGGTTATCCTTCCGTCACTGTTTTTATATTCCTCACAAGTGTATTCAGTGCCGTTAACGGTTACCTTTGTTGAGCCGACATATTTATCTTCGGTACTTGCAAGGTTGGACATCATATCGTCCATGCTTTCAAGGCCAATGTCATCGGTTGACATTTTAACATACCATTTAATAGCAGGTAACAATAAATAAAGGTTGTTACCGTCCATTATTATTCTGATTTGCGAACCGTTCTTTGTTATGTCATAAGCAAATTTTTTGCCGTTTGTAACGCATGTTACAGGGGTATTCTCGCCGGATGCTGCTTTGATCTTGGCTTTCAAAGTGAATTTTCTGGTTTTTGATGTTTTGATGATAACGTCATCACGCAGAGAAGTTTTCTTAGTGGATGTACCGTCTTTAATAAGGTCTTTCTTATCGGACTGGATATCCTTTTCATCAACATTTGTGAAGCCCGACATGGCTCCTTCTGCTTTTGAGGCAATCTCGGAGACGTCTGCGGTTGTTGTTTCTTTATTATCCTTAGCAGCATTTTTATCAGCCTTTGCTTTGTCCTTATCGGAAAGGACAGATGTTACCTCGTTGCCGTCCTTGTCGGTTACCTCGACATAAGCCGAACCGTTTTCATCAATCTTTGTCGGCTTGTCGCTGATGTCCTTCTTGCCGCACGATGCGAACGAGAAGGCTATCATAAGAGCCGAAAGAACTATACATAAACCTTTTTTCATGATTGTTTACCTCCGTAATTTAGGAAAATGACTGAAGCAAAAGCATTTTCCTTTGATATAAGCATACAACATTTTGCCCGATAATTCAAGTGAATTATTTGTTAATTCTTTTTTACGGATTTATAAATCAAATTTCGCGGCAAATTTCGGGAACATTGGCTTGAGATCAACGCATTTGTCAAACAGCTTGTCAAACCAACCTATAATAAAGCCGTTGAGCGCCGTAAGAACAAGCGTTCCGATGCCGATTCCGACAAATTTGCGGAACAAAACGAGAGTGAGTACGCATGAAACGGCAAGGCAGGAAAAATCAAATGCAATCTTAAATTTTGTTCTGTCCCTGTTAAACCGTGCGCTGATACCCTTAACAAAGAAGTCATAGACCTGAGGATATAAATACGTTTTGTAAAACAGCATAACCGAGAACGAAGTTAAAACCATTCCGCCGATGAAAAGCAGAATACGCACGATCAAGCCCATTGAACCGGGAGCAGTGACATTGGGATTGAAAAGCGGAACGAATTTACGCCAAAGGTCAAGCACGGCGCCGTAGATAAGACAGGTTGCGAACGAGCTGAAATAAACAAGCTTGACCTTTTTCATCAGTATACAAAAAGCAATAAAAAGCAGGCTTTGAACAAGGTATTCGCCCTGACCGAAGGTGATAACACCGAGCTTTTGGCTGATTATGTAAGCAGGCGCAACGATCATTGAAACGCCGAAATTTGCTGCGCTGAGCATTGCAACGGCAAGCGAAAGCAGAAGTATTGCCGCAACATAGACAAATTCGCCGTGAAGCGTAATTTTTTTGGACATCTATAACCCCTCCGAGTTAGTTTTCATATAATTATATCACAAAGCAGGTATATTGCAACAAAAAGGATCGCCGCAATTGAGCGACAATCCTTAGCTTTTTATTCGCAGATGTAGATTTCTTTTGAATATCCGTCCGAGTTCTTCGGAATACGGAAGGTCGGCATTTCATAAGGCATGATCTCAAATCGGAAGCCTGCGTCGAGACGGTCACACATGATGTATGCCGAGTGTTCTTTGCCGTTTGTTTCGGCAACACGGATAACTGTATCTCCGCTGCCGTCCTCAGCGAGCTTGATTTCAGTAACAGTAATGCCGGCATCGCTGAGCTTGAAGTCGTTTTCCTCCGGGGCTGAGCCGCCCGTAATACCGTCGGCAATCTCTCTTGCGGCTTCAAGGTCGCCGTCAAAGTAGGCAAGCCAAGCCGCCTTAATCTCGGCAGTTTTATCCTCACCGTTGATTGCGGCAAATTTTTCCGCATCAATGAGAGCTTTTTCAATTCCATCGGGTTTTATGCTGCCGGCAGGAAGAAAAACGGTTTTCAAATCAAGATGGGCTTCAAAGAAATTATCCGCCAAATCCTCATATGATATAAAATTATTTTTTGAAATGCCGTCGTCGTCAAGGTCGTTGACGTCAACGGTCTCGGCAGTCATAACGAGTGTTCTGAAATCGTCTGCGCCGTGAAGCCACTTGCTTTCGGTCTCACTTTCGAGCACGACTGCATCAAAAAGCGAAGAATAAACGATTTGCGGCAGCATATTGTTGTAAAGCTTCCTGCCGTGAAAAACACGGTATTTCTTGCCGAAATTATCGAGGAAATATCTTACGGAATAAAGACAGCTCTTGACAAGCGCAATTTCCGAAAGCTCGTCGGTGCTTGTCCATGCGCCGGCATAGGGAAACCAGCGGTCAGTCTTAATCATGTCGGAAATTTTCGCAAAAAGCTCGGGATCAATCGCTGAAAGCTCGTTGAGCTGGTATGCGTTGAGACCATTTACCTTGAACTCAGGGAAGGATTCAAGCTTTTGCAAAGCATCCTTTACGGCTTCAATGCTGAATTCGTTTAATATAGCTATTTTGCTCATGCCTGTCCCTCCTCGTCAATAAATCCGTAGTATCTGCCTATCCAATATGCATAGGTGTAAATATAACAGCTTTCAATGCATGTGCCTTCGTTTTCGCCTCTGAAAAGATCATACGGGTTTCTGTCGTATTTTGAAATGAATCTTTCATTCGGCATGAGCAGAGCCGAGATTTCAAACTCTCTCTTTTCGTCGTAATTTCTGCCAAGCTTAACCGCAACATCGTGACGCTCGGAGTTGATTGAAGCAATCAAACGGTTAGCCTCGAAATGGGTGAACCATTTTGCATCCTTTTCAATATCAATTTCCGCATCGGGAACGCCGAGCTTGTACATGAAGTCGTAGCCCGGAGTGTGCTCACGCAGAATAAGTCCGCTCCAAGATTTGAATGCGGCACGGTATTTTGCGAGAAGCTCCTCGTCCGTTTCGAGCGTGCACAGCATCCAGTATGTCATCAGTGCAAGCATATTGTCGCCGTACATGAGATCCTCTTCGGGGTTTACTTTTTCTCTCATTGCACCCTGATAGAAGCGGTCATAGTGCTTTGCACCGAGGTCGGCATAGCCCTCGGAAATGAGCTTGTCATAGGTCTCCTGCCAAATCCCTTTTTCACCTGTTATGTACATTGTAATCTTCAGATAAACAAGCATTTCCGAGGAATTGAGCGGAGCATCAACATAGCCTATAGGGTCGTTATCAAAATAACGTTTGCTCCATTTTGCCCATGTGGTCGGCTTGCCTGAGGATTCGCAGAATTCGAATCCGTGGTCAATGATGTGCTTTGTTGTTCTTGTGCATGCGTCCTTGATGAGCTCATCAAGCTCGGGGTCGTCATCTGCGAGAAAATCATGAGCGATTTTCATCTGGAGAAAATGACCTGTAACCTCATCGCTGGAGGTATCGGCTTTGTAATAAATATCGTCGTCTGTATAGCCGAGGTCACGGTAAAGAGCGGCGAGTCTTTCCGGAATGGGATAATCGCAGGGAACTTCTTCACCGACTCTGCCTCTGCTCTTTGCCTCTGTTGTAAAAATGCAATGAGCTGTTTTGCCCTCTCTCTTATAGAAAATACCGTCATCGGGTACCGGCTCGCCGGTGACGTGATATGAGCGCGAGATAAAGCCCTCGGGTCTGCCGTGAATATACATCAAAAGTAGGCAAGCCTCGCAAGCCTTTGTTGCATTTTTCCTTGCATCCCGAACTCTCGGATGATCCTTGCCGAGCTTCTCTTTGAGCGTTGCGTAACGGAACATTTCGCCGATAGCATAGCCTGAGGTGAAAAGTCCGTCATTATCGCAGGCAGCATAAGGATAACGTGATTCATAATCTCTGCACTCCTTGAGACCACGCTGGCTTACCATTCCGCGACGCATAACATAATTATTGGTCTCGTCAAGAAGAATATCCGCTTTTTCCTCCGCCGTGAGCATGATCATTTCAATATGTGCGACCCTGTCCTTGCAAAGTGCCCAAAGATTCATTCCGTCGGCAAGCATTGCGTCAACGGCATGATGAGGAAGGTGACGGTGAGCGCTGAAATACATGATTTTATCCTCGATGCTCTCACCGTTCGGGTCATAGCGTGTGATTCCGGTTTTGCCGCCGTACCACATGACCGAATTATCGCCCTCAGCCGAGCAGGTGTATTCACTTTTGGCTGAGGGGAGGGGATAGGGAAATTTCGACAGATCGGGAGTCTTGCTCACTGCACTGAAAAGAGCGGCAGGGACTTGCGGATCATTTTTATTTAAAAAAGTTATTCTGCGTGTTAAATGTTTTTTGAGTATATAGGGGGTCATTAAAAATCTCCTTATAAGTAATCTCTGTTGAAGCGCTGTCTGAAAACAATTTTGCCTTCCTTGTCAATGTCGATCATTGTGACGCCCTGCATCCAGTCCTTTTCGTCCCAGCCGAAGTTTGAACCCATAGTGTAGGTGTTGTAGCCGTCACACTGAGCGTAAACGAGATAAATACCGTCGTATTTGGCGCAAAAATCGTTGATATGGTCGTGACCGACAATAACAGCTTGGGTGGTGCCAAGCTCCTTGATAACGTCAAACATTCCGCTGTTAAATTCCGAACATCCGATTGATTCGTGCATTTCGCCGTAAAGAATTTCAGCCTTGCCTGTAGGAATATAATTACCGTTTTCGTCAAGCTGCATGACTTTTTCGTATTCGCAAAGAGCAATGTGCATTGCCATTATGGACTTAAATTTACCGTATTCGTTTTCAAGGTCAAGTATGGTTTTCCTGTACCAGTCAATCTGGTCTTTTTTCAAAAAGTCGTAGCATTTAAGCTCGGCAGGCGCATCGTTTTCGATATTGTGTGTCGGGCTTGTATTCCTGCCCGAATCAAGCATTACAATGCTCTGCTGAATCGAGGTTGGCGAGGAAAGAATATTGATGAAAAAATTGCCGTAACCGAAAAGTGACGGGTCTCCGAATTTTGAAAGGCAGTGAGGGAAGCTGATGAGATTTTTGAGCATGAAATATTTGTGATATTCCTTCTCGGCTCTTGCCTCGTGATTGCCGAAAACGTAAGCCCAGTAAATGCCCATCTTTTCCATAAATTTGCCGAATTGAATACAGTCAACCTGCTGATGGTCGGTCAGAACAACATCGCCGGTGAAAAGGATGAGATCAGGCTTTTCTGCTTCAACGTGCTTTGCAAGCATAAAAAGAGACTTGTTTATGAGCTCTTTATCATCGCAAAGGTGAAGGTCGGTCGTTACAAGGATTTTAAAAGGCTTGTTGACGATTCTGCCGTTTGTGTCACATTTGGCTATGAATGTCGAATCGTCCGTTTCCTTGATAATTCTGACATCCGTACCGATAAATTTCGGCTCAATATCAAATAGATTTTTGCCGATTTTGCCGTTTGATACGGCTTTTAATCCCTTCTCTGCGGCGAGAATTGCTTTGATTGAATTATGTCTGACAAAAGTTGTAATCGGTCTCATAGTGAACTCCTTTATTTGGTCGGGAATGTTATTTCACCCGATTTGATTTTTGCAATAAGGTCGGTGAATATGAGTCTGAGACACCTGAATACCATTTTTGTTCCGTGAAAAATTCTTTCGAAAAGAGGTCTTCTTTTTTCAACATTGAGTTCAATCTCAGGACGGACATAGTCTGTCGATGTAACCTTGAGCTCGCAAACCATCATGTTGTGGTCAGAAACGGGTTGTCCTGCAAGTTCGTTGTAGTCGTCATATCTGAAATCCGTAACCTCAAAGCCGACGTTTGAATTTCCGCGATAAAGAAGTCTTTCTGCGGAATCCCAACGACCCCACGGACCTCCGCCGTAGCGCTGTTCAAGCTCCTGACGTTCCTGCCAGGTTACATTATGCTCAAAATAAATTCCGTCATGGCAGAACATTGTCCAGCCGTCATCGAATCCCTCACGGGAAACATAGATTTCATAGATACCTACATCCTGCTCTGAATGAGTGTAAACATTCATATCGCCTGTGATTATAACAGGACGGTCCGCAGAGTTTTTGTCAATGTAGGCGGCGAGCTGTTCATTTTGCGCGTGTTTCGCCTTGACATCATCCGGAGAGCCGTTCGCATCGGAATGAACGTCATAAAGGTCAATGAGGATTCCGTTGAAGTCAACCGTGCATTTCATAAAGCCCTTGGGGGTAAGACCGTCGTTTGCAGCATCGAGGATGCCGTTAAAAACTTCCCATGCAACACGCTCTACGTTGTAAATCGGGTACTTTGAGTAAATATTCATGCCGTCGCCTACGGGAACACCGCCGCTTGTGTAGGTTGTGTAGGGGTAATTCTTCATTTGAGCGGCGAGAATTGCATGATACTGGAAATCCTCCTGAACACAGATAATGTCCACACCGCTGGTGTTGAGAAGCTGACCGAGGATTTTCTGAGTTTTGGGAACAACCTTGCCGTCCTTGTCAAACTTGGAGGGGATCGGAAGTCCCGCAACATTAGCAGACATAACGGAAAGCTTGTCTTCCGTTATATTAACATCTTCGTCCTCGGCAAATGCGACCATGCCGACGGAAATCAGCAAAACAAGCGCAAGCAAGGTCGAGAGTATTATTTTAAAGGTTTTTTTCATTATATAAGCACCTTACTTTATTGTGATTTCGCCTGACTTGATTTTTGCGATAAGATCGGTAAGAATTCTGTAAATGCATCTTGACGTGAGCTTTACAGTGCGAACGAGCTTATGACCGAATAATTCTCTTTTTTCCTTGTTAAGATCAATTGCCGGTGCAACGTAATCTGTCGTTGCAACTTCCATTTCGCATATCATAACGCTGTGATCCGTAACTACACCGTGACCGTCACGGTTATTGTAGTCCTCATAGCGGAAATCCGTCGGCGTAAGCTCAACGTTACTGCTGCTGCGATAGACAACACGCTCAACGGAATCCCAGCGACCCCAATAGTTTCCGCCGAATCTTGCCTCGTATTCTGCATTAACCTCGGGCGAGAGTCGGCTTGTGAAATAAACGCCGTCGTTGCAATACTCTGACCATGCGTCCTTGAATCCGCCGTTTTCAATCATTACGGGATAGAATTCCGCATTGATGTCACAGTGCATAGCAATATTCATGTCACCGGTGATAATAACCGGCATTTCCTTTGAATTTTCGTTTATGTAAGCCTTAAGCTGCTCAAGCTGAGCCTTCTTCGCCGCACAGTCGGCGAGAGATCCGTTAGCGTCAAGGTGAGTGTCGTATACATCAACAAGAACACCGTTAAAATCAACCGTGCATTTAAGGAAGCCCTTGGGGGTAAGGCCATCGTTTGCAGCGTCAAGAATTCCGTTGTAAGCCTCCCATTCAACACGCTTGATGTTGTAGATGGGATACTTGGAGAAAATGTTCAAGCCATCACCGACAGGAACGCCGCCGCTTGTGTAGGTTGTGTAGGGGTAATTCTTCATTTGAGCGGCGAGAATTGCATGATACTGGAAATCCTCCTGAACACAGATAATGTCAATGCCGCTGTTGTTGAGCATTTCGCCCATGATTTTCTGAGTTTTGGGAACAACCTTGCCGTCCTTATCAAACTTTGACGGAATCGGAAGTCCCGCAACATTTGAAGAAATAACCGTAAGCTTGTTTGATGTGTCCTCCTCTGCGAAAGCTACCGTTCCTACACCTATCATAAGTGCGGAAACAAGCAGGGAAGAGATGATGATTTTGAGAAACTTTTTCATTACATACTGCCTCCATTATAAAGATAATATAATTATACTAATTTAATCGAAAACAGTCAATCATTTTTTACATTGATTCAAAAGAAAACAACGTTAGGTTGATGTTGACTTTTATATAAATAATTGATAAAATAATCCGAAAGGGACATATCGTATTTGGTGGTGTTTGAAATGCAAAATAAAGATTTTACACTTGAAGATCTTCAACATACACAGTATTATATGCTTTGCAGATTAAATGATATTTGTGAAAAAATCGGAGCAAGCTTGATTTTGGGCTGCGGAACACTGTTGGGAGCAATAAGACACAACGGATTTATCCCATGGGATGATGATATAGATGTTTTAATGAGCAACAGAGATTTCAAAAAGCTGAAGAAGTATTTTAAGAAACACAACAACCGTATTGACGGATTATTTTTTGACGATTATTCGACCGATCACGAAACAATTCACTTCCTGCCGAGAATAAGGCTGGATGGTACATATGTTGATGAGTATGCAACTGACGAGCTTAATATCAATAAAGGTCTTTGGATAGATATTTTTGTTTTTTGCGACTGCGCTGGAAATGACAAGCTTTTAGAAATCCAGAAAAAACTGCTTGGCTGTATATTTATGATACATGAGAAGTATCTTAACAGATACAAAAAAAGACATAACATATATTTTCCAAACACACGAATTTATGATTTATCCGAGAATTTACCTGAGTTCATAAGAATTAAATTGATTTCATTACTCAGAGCTGTAATCTGTTTGTTGGGAAGAAAAAATGACAGGCTGTTCAATATTTGCATGCACACCGATCACAGGGTAATTCCCAGAAGATTTATTGAAGAATTGGACGAGCATATTTTTGAAACAAGAACTTTTAAAATTCCCAAGGATTATGATTCATACCTGAAGCTGTACTACGGAAATAATTATATGACACCCATGGTAAGTCATTCTCATTTCCCGTTAGATACCGTCGTTTTCCCTGAGGAGATTTTTGAAAAAATAAATGAATTTACTGAAAAGGAGCTGGCATGAGTATGTACAACGTAGGTTTTACAACAGGTGTTTTTGATGTTTTTCATGTCGGTCATTTGAATTTGCTTGAAAAATGCAAGGATATGTGTTCTCATCTCATTGTCGCTGTCTGCGACGACGATTATGTGAGAAATATAAAGCATAAGGAGCCGGTTTATCCGCTTGAGGACAGAGTGAGAATTCTGGCGGCGCTTAAATGCGTTGATGAGGTCGTTGTAATAAATCCCGAGGAGACAGAGGATAAAATGCTTTGCCAAAGCAAATATAAATTTGATGTTTTGTTTTCGGGAGATGACTGGAAGGGTACGGAGAGATACAACAAAACCGAACAGCAATTTGCAAAAATCGGAGTAAGCATAGAGTATTTGCCGTACACACAAGGCATTTCCACAACTCAGATAAAAGAAAAAATGAAAAACAACGGATGATTTTGCGGTTGCAAAAGACTGTAGATTTTCAACCTCCAAAACATATCATTTTGGAGGTAAAATTTATGAAATTCAATAAAAACAAGATATTTAGTTTTAGATTGGAACGTATTATTATGTCGGATTATATTGAAAGAGCAAACAGGGTTGTGCCGTCAAAGGCACAGATTGATTTTATGAATACTGAATTCATGGCGTTTATCCATTTCGGAATGAACACTTTCTGTAATACGGAATGGGGAACAGGCCGTGAACCCGAAAAATATTTCAAGCCTGCCGATTTTTCCGCAAAGCAATGGGTAAGTACGGTCAAGGCGGCGAAAATGAGGGGAATAGTGCTCACATGCAAGTATTCCGACGGATTCTGTCTTTGGCCGAGCAAATATACGGAACACAGTGTTAAGAATTCACCTTGGAGAGAAGGCGACGGTGATCTCGTCAGGGAGCTTGCCGATGAATGTGCCGCCGAAGGAATAAAATTCGGAATCTATCTTTCCCCCTATGACATGCATGAGACGACATTCGGCACGGAAAAATACAACGACTTTTTTGTAAATCAGTTGACTGAGCTTTGCACGAATTACGGCGATATTTTCTGCGTATGGTTTGAGCGTGACAACAGCGGTCAGCAAAATTATGATTGGCAGAGATACTACGATACGATTCGCAAATATCAGCCGAATGCGATGATATGCAACTGCGGCCCCGATATTCGCTGGTGCGGCAACCATGTCGGAGTGAACAGAGCAAGTGAATGGAGCGTTGTGCCGAAGGATTTAATAAACAATGCCCCGTCAAAAAAGCTTGTTGAGCCAGATCTCGGCAGCAGAAGAAAAATTAAAAGAGCAAAGGAGCTTGTATGGTTCCCGTCGATTACCGATATTTCGCTCAGACCGGGCTGGTTTTTCCATGAGACGGAAAACTTTGACGTTAAGGTGCTCTCTAAGGCGCTTGAGGTTTATTTCAAGTCCGTTGGAAACAACGGTTCGCTGATATTGAATATTTCTCCGTCACACACAGGAAAAATAGACAAGCTCGATGTTGAGCATCTTGTGACTCTCGGCGTTCAGCTCGGCATCGAATTCAAGGTGAACCATGCGGAAAACGGAAAATTTGATGACGAGGGTCACAGCGACGATCTCCATACCGCACGGTTTATAAATTCGGGCAAATCGTATTTCAAGAGTGCTCCGAAAGCGCACAAAAGCGTTATAACTCTTGATATGGGCGAGGTTAAAAATATAAACAAGGTGGTCCTTGCCGAGAACATTGAAACGGGTCAGCAGATTGAAAAATTTAAGCTTTATTACTTTTTCGATAAGAAATGGCATAAGCTTTACAGCGGCACGACGATCGGCAGAAAGAAAATTTGTCTCCTGCCGACAATGGATGCGAGACGCCTGAAGCTTGTTATCGAAAAGACAAGAGATTTTGCTACAATAACAAAGTTTGAAGTATATTAACAAAAGAAAATAATTAAAAAGGCGTTTCGGAAATTTTCCGAAACGCCTGATTACTTTCAGCTTTAATCTATTTCAAAATTTATTTAGCAACGTCTATCACGCGGTTTTCACGGATAACATTGACCTTGATCTGTCCGGGATACTCCAGTTCATCCTCAATTTTCTTGACGATATCTCTGGCAACGAGTACCATTTCATCGTCCGAAACCGCATCCGGCTTAACCATGATACGAACCTCACGGCCTGCCTGAATGGCATACGATTTTTCAACGCATGGGAATGAGTTTGTGATCTCTTCGAGCTTTTCAAGTCTCTTGATATAGTTCTGAAGATTTTCTCTTCTTGCTCCCGGTCTTGCAGCGGATATTGCATCGGCTGCCTGAACGAGGCAAGCGACAATTGTTCTTGCTTCAACGTCGCCGTGGTGGGCTTCGATTGCATGAACAACACTGTCGTTCTCTTTATATTTCTTGGCATACTCAACGCCGAGTTCAATGTGAGAACCTTCCATTTCGTGGTCGAGAGCCTTTCCGATATCGTGGAGAAGACCTGCACGCTTTGCCGTCTTAACATCGGCGCCGAGTTCGGCAGCCATAAGACCGGCGAGGTAAGAAACCTCAAGTGAATGGTTGAGAACATTCTGACCGTAGCTGGTACGGTATTTCAGCTTGCCGAGCTGCTTGATAAGCTCGGGATGAATTCCGTTGACGCCTGCGTCAATAGCGGCTCTTTCACCCGTCTGCTTAATGGTATGTTCAACCTCACGCTTTGATTTTTCATAAAGCTCTTCAATTCTTGTGGGATGAATTCTACCGTCTGCAATGAGCTTTTCAAGGGTAAGTCTTGCAATTTCACGGCGAACGGGATCAAAACATGAAACGGTAATCGCTTCCGGTGTGTCGTCGATAATAAGATCGACGCCGGTGATTGTTTCAAGAGTTCTGATGTTTCGTCCCTCTCGGCCGATTATACGACCCTTCATCTCATCGTTAGGCAGAGCAACGACGGAAACGGTAGCGTCCGCACTGTGATCTGCGGCGCAGCGCTGAATTGCCGTTGCAATAATTTCACGAGCTTTTTCGTCTGCTTCATCCTTTGTTTTCTGCTCGTATTCCATAACCTTGACTGCCTTCTCGTGAACGAGATCGGATTCAAGAGTTTTGAGCAGATAATCCTTAGCCTGTTCCTTGTTAAAGCCTGAAATTTTCTCGAGCATTTCGATCTGACTGCGCTTGACAAGCTCAATTTCTTCCGCTTTCTTGTCTGCGGCTTTGATCTTGTTGTTGAGCTGCTCGTCCTTTTTCTCGATGTTCTCCATCTTTCTGTCGAGACTTTCCTCTTTCTGAGAAAGTCTGCGCTCCTGACGCTGAACCTCGCTTCTTCTCTCACGAAGCTCTTTTTCAAGCTCGTTGCGCTGACGGTGGATTTCGTCCTTGGCTTCGAGGATAGCTTCCTTTTTCTTGGACTCGGCCTTTGAAACGGCATCGTTTACAATTCTGGTAGCTTCCTGCTGTGCGGAACCTATCGTAGCTTCTGCTACCTTCTTACGGTAGACAATTCCAACTGCAATTCCCGCAGCCGCAGCGACAACAACACAGGCAACTATGATCACTACAAAAAGTGATATTTTGATTGTCAACAAAGTATAAATGCACCTCCTGTCTTAGAATTTAATTTAAGTAAAAAATCAATAATATTATATTGGCAGGCGGCTGTTCGTTTCCGCTTGCCGACGGTGTTATTATAATCCGGCAAACTACAATAACATCTGTAATATTTTAATACATTTTTGCACTTGTGTCAAGGTGAATTATACGATTTCAATAAACTGTACTAAATTTACCGATTCTATTTATTAAAAATTGATTAAGATTTTGCAATTTAGGTTGACAAGTGTATTTTTTTATTGTATAGTTGAACTGCTTATTATTGTATTTGAAGTATAAGAATATTTTTGAGTATAAAACGGGCGATTAACCGTTGAAGACGAACGGCTGAAAAAGCTAATCTCGTCTTATAATACAATAATAATGAACATATAATAAGTCGTAATAGTTTTTCATGAGAGTAACCGCAGAAAAAACGGGGGAAATAATTTAATCGGCGGTTATCAAGAGAGAAAGGGGTATTCTATGAAAAAAATCTCTGAAAGGATAATTGCGATTCTGCTGACGGTTACTATTGTGTTCGGCACGGGTACGGCAATTTCCTATGCGAAAACCGATGCCGATATTCCGAGCGGAGATGTTGTTTTTGATGAGACTGACCCGGGGTATAACGCCGGAAAGGATCATCTGACGACTCAGCAGTTTTTTGACTATATTGACACGATCAATGCAATGTTTAAGAAGGTTTTTGGCTTTAACATTATTAACGAGAAAAAAATTAAGGTTGAAGTCAACGGCGTTATGAACGACATTTTTACCGAGTGGACCCGTAAAAGCGGTGGCACACTCGACATCATGAAGATAGTCAATTCTCTTCCGGATTTTACAGACGGTTCGGATAAGGTTTGCGATTTTTTGAGAATTGACGTTGATACGCTTGCACCGATTATGAAGGATAAGGCAAATGAGCTTTATAAAAACGGAAACACCTTAGGGGGACTTTTCGTTGACTTTGCAAGAATTTATCTGCTTCAAATCGATTATATGACGCTCGATGCGGATCAGAACAAAAATGATCCTACAATCTATAATGTTTTCATTGTAATTTATTATAAGAACGGTAAATCCGAGAAGATCAAGTCCGATTTTGTTTATGACACAACCACTCATGAGCTTAAAAGAAAAAATGACAGAGGTGTTTTCGGATTTAATATTGATGCCGATGATTATGTTATCTACGCGATAAAGAATACCTGGCAGAGAAATTTCGGCTTCTGCATAGCATACGATATCCTTGCTAACCTTACGATTTATGATTATGATACGAAGCGTATCTATCTCACCTACGGCGGCAAGGACTGGCTTTTCCAAATTTGGAAGGGAATTTACTGGATTTCCAACGGTGCCGAGATAGGTATCTATAACCGTCCGGAGCAGAAGGTTTGGACGACGGTGTTCCAATGCGCACCCGATGAGGATATGATGGTAATGAGTCTTGAGCTTTTCCAGGGCAGCAGAAGAATTTTTGTCCGTGAAGCTCAACTTCATTGGTGGGTCATCGGTTTTTCAGTTGAGGAAAAGCTTTATGACGGCAAGTATCTCACCGCAAAGGGAACGATAGAATTCCCCGATGAGGATTTTGCCGAGATGTTTGTCAATGCCGCAAACAAGAAGGGCGTTGTTTCAAGCCGTGACGGTGTGAATGTTTCCTGGTGCTGGGCGCAGGGCACATAAAAGCTTAACATAAAAATTTGAGACTGTCTCGTTTGAGGCAGTCTCTTTTGTTATGCTTTATTTTGTCTTAGGGAATTGTGTTTTATCATAGCCCATGACCCTTGCAAGCTGAGTGCTTATGCAATAATTGTCATAAGCCTCGCCTGTGATAAATCCTGCATCATTCGCTGAAACGTAAATAGGAACGTTGACTCCCGTGTGTTTTTTTGTCGTGTAGTAGTATTCGCCGGTTTCCTCATTATAGGTAATTCCGCCGGTTTCGTGATCCGCTGTTACAAGAACAAGCGTATCGCCGTCCTGCTTTGCAAAGTCATACGCAACCTGAATTGCCTTGTTGAATTCAATAACCTGTGCCGTTGAGCCCTCAAGAATATTTTTGTGTGAGAATTTGTCGATGTGTGCTGCTTCGACCATGAGGAAAAATCCTTTTTCGTTGCTGTTGAGAAGCTCAATTGCTTTCTTCGTCATATCGGCAAGGTATGGGTTGTCGTTGTTGTTTGTAACATTTGCAAAAGCATCCATATCAAACTGGGCGAATGAGCGTGTGCCGGGCTGAAGTGAGTTCATTTCTTTTGCACTTGAAATATATTGAAATCCGCCGAGTTTGCAGCCGAGCTTTGTGACGGTTGTACTCTTCGAGCCCCAGATGAGGTCAAGCTCGGAGTGCATCTGCTCGATCGAAATATCAGGCTCAAACTGCCTTATAAATGAATGAGCCGAGAAAGACGCGGGAGTTGCGCCGCTCGTTTTATCTGTTGTTACAACGCCTGCCGCTTTTCCGTTTTCTTTCGCAAGCTCCGTTAGCGATTTCGGCGTATTGAATTTCTTTGCAAATGGGGCAAAGGCATAAACGCCGACTGCATTATTGTAGGTTCTAACACCGCAGGAAAGAGCCGTTGCACCTGCCGCACTGTCGGTTATTTTGTTTGATGCACTGCGTGTTTTTGACTGGCTGTGAACAGGAAAAGTTTCCATCGGAAGCTCATCAATGCCGTATCTGCTTTTGGCAGCTTCGACCGTGTTAAAACCCATTCCGTCGCCGATCATAAGGATAACATTTTTGTAGGTTTTGTATTCGTTCTTCGTTCCGTCCGTGCCGTAAAATCCCAGCATCGTGCTTATTAAAAGTAAAACGGTCGTTATAATCGAAATAAAAGATTTAATTCCGCGTATCATATTTACCTCCATAAACCAACAGCCGCTGAAAAGGCTTCAACGGCTGTAACAATTCTATTTTAGTGGATAGACTTTATAAGCTCTTCAAAAGCGTTTATTGTTGTAGAGCCTGCAAGGTTACCTGTTGCAACGATTTCCTCGTTGACTCCCGAGAGGATACTGCTGTAGTCGTTATCCTCAAGTATGTAACCGATCTGGTCGTTCATGAGACCGAATACAAGAAGCTCTTTGTCTGTTCCGACGATATCCTGAAGTGAAGGATAGTTGAAATCGGTGCCTGTCCATGAGTGATCGGCGTCAAGATATCCGCCGTAAGCGATTGCCGGCTCAAGCTCTCCGGGGATTATCGCAACTGCAAGTTTTGTGCCGATTTCAAGGTAACCAAGCTCTGTTGCGACCTCAAGAACATTGTTGTTCTCATCTGTTGTAACAACGGTGTTTGTGAGGGCTCCGAGTCTACCTGCAAATTCAAGGATTTGATTTGTTACGGGAACATAGTATTCTTTCATCCTGTAGTTGAGGAGGGGAGCGACTTCTGTTTCGGCTTCGTTGGACTCAACAATGAGCTTGCCGAGTGTTGTACCGTAAATCTTGAGAGATTCAAGTCTCGGTGTTCCTTCGGGAAGGTTAAGACTGTCATGTTTTGAAGAGATTGCAAGCTCCGCGCCCTGAATCTGAATGAAGTTTGCACCGGCCTTGTTGACTTCCTGCTCGATATAGTATGGGTAGTCACCGGTTATCTCGGTTCCTGCCGCGCCGTTGCCGACAGGATGGATAGCCATGTTGCAAAGCCATGTTTCCTTTGTACCGTTATCGGGAACAAAGCGGAAGCGGTGAATCTTCGAGTCGAAGACCATGGGTTCACGCTTGTCACGGATATATTCGCCCGCTTCAATCTCGGAATAGTACATTTTACCGGTTGTCATTGAATTGACAGCCTCTTTTACCGAGTCAACGGTGACGTCATAAAGATGCTTCATGTAGCTTGCATTCTGACCGTTGAGAAGCTTGTAGTCCGTGCCGAAGGTATTGTTGATTCTGTTAAGAGCCGGATTTGTAAAAATCATTTTTACAAGGTCGCCGTTCATTCCGAATGTATCAACGCAACTGTGCTGATGGAGAACGGAGATATTGATACCGACTATGTTGTTTGCTTTTGCAAAATCGGCAAGTTCCTTGCGAATACCTCTTACGTCTGTGCTCGAAATGCCGAATCCGTCGATAACGGCAAATATGAGAGTTCCTCTGCCGCTGCCGTCATTGATTGCGATAACGCGGACACGCTGGTCGTCATAGATAGCTGTTGCCGCCTTTGTTTTCGGGAAAGAGAGACTTCCGCCGACATAGTGCTTACCGTCAAGCTCGTTTCCGGTCTGAAGAGAGGCACTGCCGTAGCCGAGGCTCCAAACCGAATTTGCTGCAGGAGAGGTGAGGTAATCCTCCATGCCTTCAAAGAACATATCGCTTGTGAAGTTTTCCTTCTGTTCAAACTTAACCGACGGGATATTTCTGTTAATGCTCTTTACGAGGGCATCTATTATCTTATCAGCCAGATTGTACAGAGACTTGAGCATCATGCCGCCAAGCTCGTCCCACGATGTGGGAATCTTAATGCCGCCGAAGTCAACACTTGTGACCGCAACGTTATCATTTGTCTTTGTATCTGCCGCAAAAGCACTGCTCGTTAAAGCAACGCTGAAAACGGTAAATACCATAACGATACTTAGAAGCAATGATATTACTTTTTTCATAATATATCACCTTTCTGAATAATATTTTACAGATATAATTTTATCATAAAAGAAGCATTTTTACAACAGAAAGAGTATTGTGAAAAATTACTGAAAAAGGGAGACGATTTTTGTATGGGTTGTTCTATAGCTGAGTTGAGAAACAAGGAGGTCATATGTAAACTGAACGGAACAAGAATAGGAAATGTGGACGATGTGGAGCTTGATATAAATAACGGACGTCTTGTCTCGATAATAATTTACGGCAAGGGAAAAATAATGGGTGTTTTTGGAAAAAGTGAGGATATTGTAATTCCGTGGGAGGACATTGACGTTATCGGAGAGGATACGATACTGGTCAACTGTGAATGTCCCGTGCCTAAAGGCAGGGCGTAAAAAGCATCTCCGAATTCGGTTAAAGGCAAGAGGAAAGATCAAACAGAAAAGGCTATAATTCATAAATGTCTGTTAAATAAACTGACAAAATATGAATTACAGCCTTTTTATAATTGTAAATACTTTGCTCTTTTCAGCAATTCTGAATCTAAGCTCAACGGGCTTTTATGTACAGGTTTTAAGTCTGTTTTTATATTCATCGCGTTTGCTTTCGATGACATTGTTCTTGTTGAGATTGAGGTTAAGAATTTCCCTGACCTTAAAAAAGTCCTCCGTCATAAAATCGCCTGCGATAATATTGGCACGGGCGAGATATCTCGGCGTGTTAGCTATTGTGTTAATGAGCGCCTTGAAATGCCAGCGCAAGGCTTTGTCAAGCTTCCGCGGAAAAACAACGCCGATATCGGTTCCGAGGTTCGGCGTTTGCTGAGTTTGGAACCAGTAAAAACCGCTTGTATCATTTGTGTCAAAAAATTCGGTTGCCTCGGTTACAAATTCGTGAGCATGCTTGCCGTGACGCTTCTTTTCCCATGGAAGAATGTGCGGGCAGTTGACGCTGTACTTGTACTCCTCACAGTAGTTAATCATTATGTAACGCTTGCCTGATTTTCTCATGTCGCCCATTGTAACGTCGCCGATATTTTCAAAATCGGTAAACGCATATTTGGACGGCTCAATCGTTCTTTCAAGAATCTCGTCAACCTTTTTGGGGTCGGCATGAAAGCGCAGATTGAAAGGTCCGAGCTTCTGCGGCTGATATTCTCTGATATCAAGAATAAAAAATTCGCTCGGATGCTCGTCTATAACCTTGCGGAACTTTTCCATTTCAGGCTCAAAAGGCAAGCCCTTTGTTATGCCGTGGCAGAAAACTATTTGACCGTTTTTATCTGTGTCAATACGCACGCAGAAATGACGGATGCCGTAGTTGAACTGCTGGGTTAGATCGCCGTCCTGACAGCAGGCGATAGGCTTCATCTTGAAGCTGCCGGCGTTGTGTGCGCTCGGCATTACCACATTGCAGAGCTTGACATCATCTTTAATGTATGACATCCATTCGGAGTAAATCATTTTTTCACTTCCTCAGATATTGTAGCAAATATTTATCTTGTGCCTGAGAACTTCTTTTATATTGTCGATTGCGCCGCGCATATAAATTTTCGGGTCGAAAACTTCGGGATCCTTGGCAAATTCCGCTTTGATTCCGTTTGTGTAAGCCTGACGGAGCTCCGTCGCAAAATTTATCTTCGTGATTCCGGCAGCAATGCAGTCCTTAAGAACCTCATCGGAAAGTCCTGATGCGCCGTGAAGAACCAACGGTGTGTCAATTGCAGCGTGGATTTCCTTTATGCGCTCAATGTTGATATGCGGTGTACCCTTGTAAACACCGTGAGCGGTTCCTACGCCGATTGCGAGAGTGCTTACGTTTGTTCTTCTGACAAATTCTTCGGCTTCGCTGACCTTTGTGTAGCTGGCTTCGAGATCGGTATCGCCTTCCTCTTTGCCGCCGATCGTACCAAGCTCACCTTCGACGGAGACGTCCATGGGGAGTGCAAAGTCAGTGACTTCTTTCGTGAACTTTATGTTGTCCTCAAAAGGCATAAGGCTTCCGTCAAACATAACGGATGAAAATCCGCCGGCAACGCATTTCTTTGCCAGAGCAAGACTGCTGCCGTGGTCAAGATGCAAAGCATAGTCCACGGGGCAATCAGCCATAAGCTCACGCATCATGGCCGGGTAAATCGCAATTCCGCCGTAGTTAAGCGTTCTCGGAATCATCTGAACGATGACGGGAGTGCGTATCTCGTGCATGATCTCGGAAACCGCCATTGCCGATTCAAGATTGTCAATATTGAATGCGGGAATCGCATAGTTTTCTTTTTCGGCTCTTTTCATGAGTCTTGCCGAAGAAACAACCATATAAAACACCTTCGTTTCTTGAATTTAGATTTATTCTTTAAAGTTAATTATTTTCCAACCGTCGGCAATATATACAATGCCCGAAGCAACGGAAATTATTGCGGTTATTCCCATCAGAATATTCGATATAAGGCTCATATTGAAGCCGAGCGAATAAACCGACGAAACCTCACAGAGAAGCATGACAACGACAAAGGAGACCATTTGTGTAACTGTTTTTATTTTGCCGCCTATGTTTGCGGGAATAACAACATTTTGCGCCGCCGCTATCATTCTTAATGAGGTTATCGCAAAGTCACGGGTAAGTATTATCATCACTATCCATATGCTGCAAAGCCCATCCTTCATGAATGCGAGCAGACCGGCCGTTACAAGCATTTTATCTGCAATCGGGTCAAGTAACTTGCCAAAATTTGTGACTATATGGTTTTTTCGCGCAATTCGTCCGTCCAGCGCATCTGTTATTGCACCGAGGGCGAAAATAATTGCGGAAATCAAAAATTTATGTTCAATGCCGGCAAGATATATCGCAAGAAAAACAGGAGCAATAAACATTCTGCCGATTGTAATTTTATTTGGTAAATTCATTATGATACCATGCCTTATAATATACTGTAGGTAATTCGGTCAGGCTGTAACCTCGCCGATGAGGTCGTAATCCTCAACATCAAAAATTTCAACGTCAACAAAGTCGCCGATATCAAGATCCTTGTGAGACGTGAATTTTACAAGTCCGTCAATCTCGGGGGCATCCATATATGTTCTGCCCGTGTAGCTGTCGGAATATCCGTCGTAGTCCTCAACAACAACCCTGTATGTTTTGCCGATTTTTTCATTATTCTTTTCTTCCATGATGCTGTACTGATCCTGCATTATGACCTCGCCGCGGCGTGTTTTAATATCCTCATCTACCTGATCCTCCATGTCGAAGGCCGGAGTGCCTTCCTGCGGAGAGAAGGTGAATACGCCCAGACGGTCAAATTCAATCTCGTTGACAAATTCGGCAAGTGTTTCAAATTCTTCTTCGCCCTCACCGGGGAATCCGACAATGAAGGTCGTTCTGATGACGACATCGGGGATTTCTTCTCTGAGCTTGGAGATAACATTGCGAATAAGCGCCTGATCGCCTCTGCGATTCATTGCCTTTAGGATTTTATCGTCAGCGTGTTGGAGCGGAAGATCGATATAATTAACAACCTTTTCCTGATTTTTCATTGTTTCAATAAGCTCGTCCGTAATTCTGTCCGGGTAGCAGTAAAGAAGTCTTATCCATTCGATAGAATCAATTTTGCAAAGCTCGTTGAGAAGCTCGGGCAGTTTAAGCTCACCGTAAAGGTCAAGACCGTAGCTTGTTGTATCCTGGGCAATGAGAATAAGCTCTTTGACGCCCGATTCGGCAAGCTGCTTGGCTTCGTCGATAACGTTCTCCATGCTGCGGCTGCGCATATTGCCCCTGATTGACGGGATAGTGCAATAGGTGCAGCGGTTTGAACAGCCCTCGCCGATTTTGAGATACGCCCAATACTGCGGTGTGGTAAGAATTCGCTGTCCCTCAAGCGGAAGCTCGCACTGCGGCGGATATTTCTCGATTGTGTCAACGCCCGACATAACCTCCTCAACTGTCTTGATTATATCGCCGTTTGCGCCGATGCCGATAACGGCGTCAACCTCGGGGATCTCCTTAACAATCTCGTCCTTGTATCTTTGCGCAAGACAGCCTGTGACAATAATTTTGCTGATAACGCCTTCCTTTTTCAGTTCAACCATGTCAAGAATATTTTCGATGGCTTCTTTTTTTGCATCATCAATGAAACCGCAGGTGTTTACGATAACGGCATCACAGCCGTCAACGTAATCAACGATTTCCCAGCCCTCGGCGTCCATGAGCGCAAGCATATGCTCAGCGTCGACCTGATTTTTCGGGCAGCCGAGAGAGATCATACCAATCTTGTAATTCATAAAATCACCTTTAGAAATTTAATAGTCCTCATAATATTCATCGTCGGAAAACTCGCTCATTGCTTCACGGATATCGGAAAATGAATATCCCATTCTTTGCAAAGCGGAAAAAACTTTTTTTCGTCCGACTTCGTCATTCATTCTATTATAATATCTTTTGCCGATAATATCAACTATTCTTTGAACATTATCCGGTTCTTCTTCTTCAAAAAGCTCCTCAACGGCGGCATTTGCAATGTCGGCGGAGATTCCTTTTGCCCGAAGCTCGGATTTTATACGCATTTTACCGAATTTTTTGCGTTCAAAAAGTTCACGTGCATAGTTTTCGGCATAGCGTTCATCATTGACAAGGTCAAGCTCAATCAGTTTTTCAACTGCCTCGTCAACATAGTCTGCATCGTGCTTGCGCAACAGCTTTGCTCGGATTTCCTTCTCCGAATGGTCACGGTAATCGAGACTGTTCAGCGCACTGTTAAAAGCACGGCGAGAGCCTGCCGCCTCCTCAAAGGCAGTAAGCTCCTCCTCATTTATTTCATCTCCGGAGACTAACCCGCAGGAAAACCAGAAAATCTCATCAACCGTCAGCAGATATTCTCCGTCGATATATATATGAATTTTATCCTTGCGTCCGCTCTTAGCCGTAATTTTCATTATTCGTCATCAACAGCTATGTCAAGCTTTGCCTTAGCTGAAACCTTTTCGGCAGGCGCTTCATCGGATGCGGAAGATTTTGCAGCCCCCTTGCCCTTGACGCCTTTCTTCGTAGAGCCGGACTTGCATGCCTGAAGCATTTTGTCCTTATCGGCATAGACCTTTGCTTTAATCTCGTCATAAAGAGCCTGATCGTTTTTCAAAAGCTCCTTGACGTTTTCACGACCCTGTCCGAGACGTGAGTCGCCGTAAGAGAACCATGCACCGCTCTTGTGGATAATATCCATTGCGACGGCAATATCAAGAAGCTCTCCGACCTTGGAAATTCCTTCGCCGTAAATGATATCAAATTCGGCCTCCTTGAACGGGGGAGCGACCTTGTTCTTGACAATTTTAACTCTTGTTCTTGAACCGACAAATTCGCCGTTAGCACCTTTGATTGTTTCGGCTTTTCTGACGTCCATACGCATTGAAGCATAGAATTTCAGCGCACGGCCGCCCGTTGTTGTTTCGGGGTTGCCATACATAACGCCGATTTTTTCACGGAGCTGATTTATAAATATAATAATAGTATTCGACTTGTTAATTGCGCCTGCAAGCTTTCTGAGAGCCTGCGACATAAGTCTTGCGTGCTGACCGACATGCGAATCACCCATTTCACCCTCAATTTCCGAACGGGGAACCAGGGCTGCAACAGAGTCGACAACCACAATATCAATAGCGCCTGAGCGCACAAGAGCTTCGGCGATTTCAAGTGCCTGCTCACCGTTATCCGGCTGAGAAACAAGCAATGAATCAACGTCCACGCCGAGGTTTGCGGCGTAAACAGGGTCAAGGGCATGCTCGGCATCAATGAAGGCTGCCTCTCCGCCGGCTTTCTGAGCCTCGGCAACCGCGTGCAGGGCAAGCGTTGTTTTACCGGATGATTCGGGGCCGTATATTTCAACAATTCTGCCCTTTGGAAGTCCGCCGATACCTGTAGCGACATCAAGAGCCATTGATCCCGTCGAGATAGCCTCAACGTTCATGGCGACGTTCTGTCCCAAACGCATGACTGTTCCTTTTCCGTATTGTTTTTCAAGCTGAGCGATAGCTGTTTCAAGAGCTTTTTGTTTATCAGCCATTTATAATCACACTCCGTATCCGTACAAATGTTCGACAAAGCATATTATACTATAAAATAATAAAAAATGCAATATGTTTTAAATAATTTAGAAAAAATTTTATTTCTGTCGAAAAAAGCCGAATACCGACAAGCCTTTTAACGACTTTATAATGCTTTTGCGGCACCGGCAATGCGGCAGGCGGCTGCACTCTTTACCCTCGCAATGAGGATGTAAACTTCAATCGACAATGCTACCCTTTGGCTTTTATTATATTATATGAATTTTGATTTTTCAAGACTTATATCATTTATGACATTTTGTCAAAAGTATCTGCTTTGAATTTTATTGCTTCGTCGCAATATCTATTGAAAAAAACACTTTTTATGATATACTATAGGCAATGCCACACTTTTGAGGTGTATGAATTGCGCAGCAAGATTTAAACAGGGCGCTATGTTTCAATTTGTGCGGTGTTGCCTATAAATATTGCAGCGCAAACGGAGGTCGAGACATGAATCTGTTACACATGAAATATGCAGTTGAAATAGCAGAAACAAAATCCATAAACAAGGCTGCCGAAAAGCTTTTTGTAGGTCAGTCGGCACTAAGCCGTGCCATAAAAGAATTGGAGACAAGTCTCGGGGTAACGCTTTTTGAAAGAAGCGCAAAAGGAATGTTTCCCACCCCAGACGGCGAGGTCTTTGTTCGCTATGCCAAAACGGTGCTGAAACAGGTTGATGCAATTGAAAATATGTTCAGCGATGACCATGCCGCAAGAACTCAGTTCTCGATTTCTGTTCCGAGGGCAAGCTATATTTCCGATGCGTTTGCAAAGTTTTCAAAGCTGATTGGAAAAGATACCGAAGCAGAGCTTTTTTATAAGGAAACCAATGCTTTGCGCGCAATAAAGAATTTGCTTAACGATGAGTTTAAGCTCGGAATAGTCCGCTATGCCGAAAGCTTTGACAAATACTATAAAAACATGATGGACGAAAAGGGATTGGAATATGAGCTTATAACCGAGTTCCGCTACAAGCTTCTTTATCATAAGGACAGTCCTCTTGCAAAAAAGGAGGAGGTTACTTATGATGATCTCCGCAATCTTGTTATGATTGCCCATGCCGATCCGTATGTGCCTTCGCTTCCGTTTTCGGAGGTCAAGAAGGAGGAGCTTCCGGATAATTCGGATAGAAAGATTTTTGTTTTTGAACGTGCAAGTCAGTTTGAGCTGCTTGCCGAAAATCACGAAACCTTTATGTGGTCGTCGCCGATTCCGCAAACCTTGCTTGACCGCTACGGCCTCGTTCAAAAATACTGTGTTGATAATAAGCGAGTGTATAAAGATGTGCTAATCCATCGCAGAGACTATACTCTTTCCGAAATCGACAACATGTTTATTGAGGAACTGGTTAAATCAAAAAGAAGAACATTCGGAGAGGAGACATAAAGCATGAAATGGTTGATTGCTTCCGATATTCACGGCAGTGCATACTGGTGCCGCAAGCTTATTGAAAAATATAAAGAGGAAAAGGCCGACAGGCTTATCCTTCTCGGCGATGTGCTTTATCACGGTCCGAGAAACGATTTGCCCGAAGAGTATGCGCCCAAACAGGTTATTGCAATGCTCAACGAAATTAAGGACGATATTCTCTGCGTCAGAGGAAATTGCGAGGCGGAGGTTGATCAGATGGTATTGGATTTTCCGGTTCTCGCCGATTATGCTTTGATTGATCTCGGCGAAAAAATGATATATCTCACTCACGGCCATGTTTATAACGAGAGCAAAGTGCCACCGATGAAAAAGGGAGATATACTTCTCCACGGTCATACCCATGTACCGAAATGCGTTGAGCATGAAAACTATATTTATATGAATCCCGGTTCGATTTCAATTCCTAAGGAGAACAGCCGCCACGGATATATGACGCTTGAAAACGGTGTGTTCCTTTGGAAAGATTTTGACGGCGATATTTTGAAAACCTATACGATCTGAAGGCTTGCAATCGGCTTGTCTGACGGAGCTGATAATTTTTATAATAAAATATGATTTATATATTTTACCTAATATCAAAAGTTTAAATGTAAAAGGCGGAGATCGCAATGACCTCCGCCTTAGTTTATATTCGGTTTTATTTTGCAAGTGTGATTCCTGCAATCGGAACGGTTGCGCTGACTTTCTGAGAGAAGGTGCCGTTGAGGATCATTGCCTCTGATTTGTCAACAGTCTCCTGCGTGCCGGTCGCTGCGGCCGTGCCGAGTCTTGAAAGATATGTTGCACCGCCCTTGTAGTCTCCGTTATATGCGGGAATCTCTGGAAGTGCATTTGACTTGTCAATTTCTTTGCCGTTCTCGTCATATTCAACATTGTCATAGTCAAGAACTTCGTTGATCGTGTTGAGATAATACTGAGCGAAGTCATAGCGCGGAGCACAGATGAAGCCCTCACAATCGGCGAGCTTATCCGAACCGAATCCGCAGAAGAATGCGTCCTCACGGTTATCTGCAATTTCCCGGCTGTAGAAGTCTGATGCGATAACTACATTGCCGTTTGCAACGAGCGTGTGACAGTCCGACTTAACGTCCTTGCATACTCTTGCATCGATCTTAACCTCTGAGTAAACGGACTCTGCGCCGAGAGCAAAAGCATTGAGGAGCGTAAGGTTGTCGGCCGACTTGAGAAGATAGCCGATTTTCGGAACCTTGAGTTCCTTGGCCTTGAGACCTGCCGCAATACCGGAAAGGTAAACGGCGCCGGAGATGTTAGCTGTGTAAGAATGGATATTCTTGCCGTTATCCTCACCGTTAAATACGATGTATTGAACCTTAGATTTCTGAACATCGGAAGATGAATTCGAAACGTACTTGTTAACCGCGGACATATAGCTCGGATCTGCAAGGAAAATTATTGAGCACTCCTGATTTGTGAGAGAATGAATGGCGTCATATGCAGCCTGTTCATTTGAAGGATCAACATGTTCAATATAGCGGAATCTGTCTTTATTGATACCCGAACCGAAGGAAATAAGATCATTTATAGCGGAGACACACTGAAGTGTCGAGAGGTCGGGAACATAATCATCCGCATCGTCGCGTTGTCCGGGAAGAACAACACCGATTTTGATGTTATCCTTTGTGATGTCGGTGTCGTCAACCATGCTGCACGAAGCAAGCGCAAAGCAAAGCACGGCAACAAGAACAAGTGCCAAGACTTTTTTGAACGTTTTCATTAAGAGTCCTCCTTAGAGAATTATACGTTTAATAAATTACAGATACATTATAGAGTATTTGGTGAGGAAAATCAAGGAAAATTTTAAAAACCGTACGGTAATCATTCAAATATAGGAAGCGTTTTTGTTCATAAAGTAATATTTGTATAAAAATATTTTATATCATATCAAGTTATTTCTTGCAAACAGAGCATGGGTGTTGTATAATTATTATGGATAATTTTTATAATGCCTAAAAAGGCGGTGTATTATGGGTTACATTGAATTTGCAGATGTGTATAAAAGATATAAATCAGGCTCGGAGACCGTAAATGCTCTCGACGGGGTCAGCTTTTCCATTGAACAGGGAGAGCTGTGTGTTGTCGTAGGTCCGAGCGGAGCCGGCAAAACCACGCTTCTCAACGTGTTGGGAGGAATGGACAGATGCTCACAGGGTCAGATTGCGGTCGATGACAAGATAATAACCGATTTCGGAAAGCGCATGCTTATGCTTTATCGCAGGCAGGAGGTCGGATTTATTTTTCAGTCTTACAATCTTGTTCCGAACCTTACTGCGGTTGAAAATCTTGAGCTTGTTGCCAATCTAAGCGACAAGGCGGTTGACTGCATGGCGCTTCTGAGATTGGTCGGACTGGAGAAAAGGGCAAATCTTTTCCCCTCGCAGCTTTCCGGCGGTGAGCAGCAGAGAGTTGCAATTGCAAGGGCACTTGTAAAAAAGCCTAAGCTTCTTCTTTGTGATGAGCCGACGGGTGCGCTTGACTATGAAACGGGAATCCAAGTACTCAATCTTATTAAAAAGGTTTCGGAGATTATGAAAATGACAGTTGTAATAATAACCCATAACCATGCCATTGCGCCGATAGCGGACAGAATTATCTCAATGAAGAGCGGGAAAATCAGCAAAATTGAAATCAACGATACACCGATGCCGGTTGAAAGGATAGAGTGGTAATGACGAAAACCCTCATTAAGGAAGCTCTTCGTTCCATTACCGCCAACAAGCTCAGATTTCTCTCCGTAGCGGTTATTATTGCGCTGGGAATGAGCTTCTTTGTCGGAATAAACTCGGCAAGCCCCGCCATGAATTATGAGGCTAATGAGTATTTCAACAGGAATAATTTGATGGACGTTTATGTTTCGTCGTCAATTCCTTTTACGAACGAAGATATAGAGAAAATTAAAAATATAAAAAATGTAACTCAGGTTGTCGCATCAAGCTATATCGACGGCTATTCGACGCTCGGCAGGGAGACCCTTGTCAACAAAAACGGTACGGAGCTTATTCTGAGAATCAGCTCATTTGACGTTGAAAAGGAAAAGAAATTCCTTGACGGAGAAAGAGATCCGTCCTTCCTTAACGCCCTTGACCTTAAAGACGGAAGACTTCCCGAGAAGGCGGGGGAGTGCGTTGTCGATGAGAAATCGGCAGAGCTTTATGACGATATCGAAATCGGTAAGACTCTGAACATAACGGATGCCGACAGCAGCGTCGGAGTTTCGTTGAAAAACAATAAATTCGTCATAGTCGGAACGGTCACATCTCCGATATATATTTCACTTGACAGAGGTCAGACTAAGCTCGGTTCGGGCAGCCTTGACTCATATATTTATGTTTTGCCCGAGGCGTTTTCCTCATCTGAGGTCAACACTCTTGCCGTCAAGATGAAGTATTCCGACAGTCTCGATACTTTTTCAAGCCAATACTCGGACAGAGCGGAAATGATTGCGGAAAAAATCCGAGAGGCTTCAAAAGAGGCAATTGACTCGAAGCTCGTCGAACTGAAAAATGAGTACACTCAAAAAATTGAAGATAAGCAAGCGGAGATAAAAGCATTTTCCGATTTGAGCGATAAACAGCTCAAGGAAAAAGAGGCTTCCATTAAAGAATTTAAGCAGTATGTCGATAACGAGGATAAGATACTCGGCGAACTGAAAACGACAAATGAAAACAAGATAAAATCCGCTTCGTCAACATTGAACAGCCTTGAAAAGCAGCTTACAACGCTTCAGGCTGATTATAATACACACGTTAAATCGAGAGACAGTCAAAGCTCGGAGATCAAGGGCTACAGCGAGCTGAAAAAGCTCTACGATGACCTTAATCGAAAACATTTAACAGCCAAAACGGAACTGGATTCGCTTGAAAGCAATTATCAAAGCAAAAAGAACGCACTCGATGCAAAAAATAATGAAATATCCGAGCGTGAGAATAAAATCTCGGACTATGAATCAAGAATTTCAAGGCTTACCTCTGAGATAGACGAGCTTGAAAGAACAATTTCATCTCTTAACTCGAGCGTTTCATCTTATAATCAAAGAGTAGAGGCTCAAAATTCCGTTGTTGACGGAATAAAGAGCGATATACAAAAACAGAATAGCATTATTTCCGATTCATCGGCGACAAACGAAGAAAAGATTGCGGCAATAAGCAGAAGAACAAGGCTTAACAGTGAGCTTACAACGGCACAAAGAGAGCTGACATCAAGGAAAAATGAGCTTGAAAATGCTCAGTCGCAGCTATCGACCGCAAAATCGGAAAAAACAAAGAAAGAAAATGAAAAGAGAAACCTGATAGTTGCACTCAACTCGGAAAGAGCGGTTCTTGCAACGGCAAAGTCACAGGCCGAAGTGCTTAAAACCGAATATTCAAATGCCTTGTCGAATTACAATTCGGCAAAGAAAAACTATGATGCCGATTCCGCAACGCTTGAAAAATATGTCTCTTCAATGAATGAGCTGACAAAGGGACAGAGTAGCCTTACAAAGCTAATTGCTCAGGTTGAAAGCGAAGCAAACGAGTTGGAAACACTCAAGCGACGTGTTACAGAGGCACAAATCAGCTATACTTTGGCTTCAAGAAACGGTTCGGTTGAAATTTCAAAGGCGGAGTATGATTTAAAGGTTGCAAAAAGCCGCTATTCAACGGTTGACGACGAATACACCGAGCTTAAAAATGACATTGACAGTAAATCCGGAACGTTGAACAGCGAGCTGAAAAGCCTTCAGACAACGCTCGGCAATATTGCAAACCTCAGATGGACGGCAACGCCGAGAAACGATTTTTCGGGCATGAGAAGCTTGGCTGTCAGTCTTGAAAACATAAAATCAATGTCAACAGTTTTTCCGATGGTCTTTTTCCTCACAGCAATGATAGCGTGTCTTGTTATTATGATAAAAAATGTTGAGGAGGAAAGAAAAGAAATCGGCATTTTTAAAGCGTTAGGTTATTCTAATTCGGCGGTTGCCGGTAAGTTTATCCTCTACGCCGTACTTGCATGGATAATCGGCATCTTTATCGGAACTGTTATGGGAACCTGCGTGCTTCCGTTTGTTATTTGCTCCATATACAACATGACATACAGTGTCCCGAATGTCGGCACGGTTTTCCTTGCAGACTACGTTTTCTTCGGATTTGCGATTTCATTGATATTGATTGTTGCGGCAACCTTGATTGCAGTGATCCATGAAATTAAGCATAATCCGGCAACGCTCATGAGGCCAAAAAACATTGCGTATAACCGCAGAAATATTCTGGAAAAGATTCCCGGTCTTTGGGGAAAAATGAGCTACGGAATGGTTGTTGTTGCACGAACAATTTCCCGTAGCCGAGAGAGAGTTACCGCCGGCACGCTTGGCATTGCCTGCTGTACTGCGCTGATTCTTTCTTCACTCGGATTGATAAATTCGACGACGGCTGTTTCAAACGCGCAGTATGCCGATGACGGAATATTTAAGTATGATATATTGTTTGTACTGAGAACTCCTCAGCAGGAGGACGCAAAGGTGCTTAAGAAAATCCAGAGTGATCAGCGAACGGAAAATGCGGCACTCTTCAGCAACACGAGCGCATTTGCTTCGGCAGACAGCGAGGCACAGGTTAAACGAACCGTCAGCATCATCGCTATGAAGAACAGCGACAGTTTTTTCGATTATGTCAATCTCAAAACAGTCAGCGGCGACCTTGATTTCGGCAAGGGTAATGTTATTATAACAGAAAAAATGGCGAACGATCTCGGAATAAAGGTCGGCGGTGAGATATATCTCGCATCCACGGACGGATCGACATACAGCGCATCCGTCAGCGGAATAGTCAGAAACTATACGAATCATTATGTTTACATGACTGATGAAAGCTATGAAGAAATTTTCGGAACACCGCCGCAGTGCCGATATATAATCGTTACGTCAAAGTCATATGTCGATGAGCATGATATCAAAAATTTTGCATCCGATTTTCTCAAGGAGGATATCGTAACGGGTGCGTCGACCGCGTCGGAAATGGCGAGCTCGGTTGATGTTTCTATAAGCAGAATTCTTGCCGTTGTTATGATGTTTGTTCTCTCGGCTTGTATGCTTGCGTTGATAGTTATGTATACAAACTCGAATGTCAACCTCAGTGAGCGCACAAGGGAAATCGCAAATATCAAGGTCATCGGTCTGAGCGATCATGAGGTTTTGATTTATGTTATCCGTGAGAGTGTCATGTCAACCGTTTACGGTGCAGTGATCGGATTGATTGCCGGAATTTTCCTTCATAAGGTTTTGGTCGGCTTTATCTCGGTTGACAACATCGTTTACAGCAGCTCGATCGCATGGTGGAGCTACCTCGTTACGATTGTCATTATTGCTCTGATATCACTGATTTCAGCCCTGCCTATAAGGCTCAAGATAGACAAAATCAATATGGCAGAAACGCTCAAGGAAATTGAATAGAAACTCTTGCATAACAGAACGAAAAAACACAGAGATCAGTGACCTCTGTGTTTTTCTTTTCGTTTCTGCTGTTTCAGCTCAAACCGCCATTCTTTTTCGGCATCACGCTGTTGCTTGCTGAGAGTTTTGCGTTTAAGCTTGTTTTCCTCTCGCTGAAGCTGTAAAGCCTGCTGGCTTTTTGTTCCGATCCCGCTTTGAGCCGTCAACTTCTTTGCTTCTCGCTGCTTGCGCTTCGGATTTGTCGAGTCATTTTTTACAGCCGTTTCAACAGACGGACTGAATTTCAGCCTGCAATAATTTTTTTGAATGCAATTCAAAACCTCAAAGTCTTTCGGCTCTGCGCCGAAGGTGACCTTGCAAACGGACAGCCATCCGTTTTCTGTTCGTTCAAACACCCCAACCCAAAACGGGTCATCAAAAAATACCGTCAGTCTGATCATCGTGTCCATACGAATCCCTCCAAAAATATATTTCAGGGAACGGACGACCCGGAGGGGAGGGTTACTTACCTGAGTGAACTCAGACGGCCGGGCTACCTACCGGCTCTGGTGCAGAAAGCACGTTGCGTTTTTATCCCTGCGTAAAATGCACTTACGCATTGTTACCAATTATATTTTGCAAATATTTGAGCGACTCTTTAATATTGTTTTCTTCCTTGAAATTGTCGCGATAAAGCTCAATTACGGCAGTTTTGTCGTAGCCGTGCGCTTTCAGCGCCTTGAAAAGCTTTCCGAAATCGTATTTGCCTGAGCCGGGAGCGAGGCAGTCGTGCTTTGCCGTGCCGTCGCTGAGGTGAACCTGAGCTATTTTATCACCGAGCAGATCAATAAATTCAAATTCGCTCTGATTTGTCCGCCGACACTGCTTGATATCAAGCACCATTCTAAACTCGTCGCCGACTGCGTCTGCAATCTTTTTCATAATATACGGATCCGAGCAGTAAAAGTTATTAACATTTTCCTGAGCGATGAAAAGGTTTGATTTCCTTGCTTCGTTATGCAATTTAATGTAGTTTTCGGCATATAATTCAGGTGTGTATCCTTTTCTGTCTCTTCCGCCGTGCAAAACAACCAATTCGGCTCCAAGCTCATTTGCAGCGGCAAAATAACGCTTATAGAAGTCAATGCTGTCATTTGTGCGTCGGCTGTAGCTGCTGAAAATCAGATACGGCTCGTATCCCGAGGTAAAGGGATGTACCGAACGGATTTGAATGCCGTAGTAATCTTTGATTCTGCACAGCTCCTTTAATATTTTACCCTCAAGCTCGCATGGTGAATTAAAAAATATCTCTGCTGTTTTTGCTCCCAAATGCCCGACCGTTTCAAGTGACTTTTCAATCAGCTCAGGATAGAAGCAAGAGGATGAAACTCCGATTTCCATATCAACACCCACCTTTTCCATTGTTATTTTAGCACCATATCTGCCGACGGTAAAGACTTTTTTCCTGTTATTTGCAGAAAATATTATCAAATTGTTAATTTTTTCAAAAACACTTGATTTTTACGGCAAACGGGCTATAATATATTTAGCACTCAGGGAATAAGAGTGCTAAAACGACAAATATTTAGTTTTTATAGGAGGCTTTCACAATGAAAATCAAACCGCTTGCAGACCGTGTTGTTGTTAAGATGACAGAGGCTGAAGAAAAAACACAGAGTGGAATTATTCTTGCATCTTCCGCTAAGGAGAAGCCGCAGATAGCTGAGGTCCTTGCTGTAGGTCCCGGAGGTCTTGTTGACGGCAAAGAGGTTGAAATGTATGTTAAGGTCGGCGATAAGGTAATCACCGGAAAATATGCAGGCACCGAAGTTAAGCTCGACAAAGAAGAGTACATCATCGTTCGTCAGAGCGATATTCTTGCAATAGTAGAATAACAGGAGGAATTCATCATGGCTAAACAGATTATTTACGGAGAAGAAGCCAGAAAGGCTCTCCAGGCAGGTATTGATAAGCTTGCCGATACAGTTAAAATCACACTCGGCCCCAAGGGCAGAAACGTTGTTCTTGACAAGAAGTACGGCTCACCGTTGATTACGAACGACGGTGTAACGATCGCAAAGGACGTTGAGCTTGAGGATCCGTTCGAGAACATGGGCGCACAGCTCGTTAAGGAAGTTGCAACAAAGACAAATGACGTTGCAGGCGACGGTACAACTACCGCTACACTCCTTGCACAGGCTTTTGTCCGTGAGGGAATGAAGAATGTTGCCGCAGGCGCAAACCCGATGGTAGTCAAGAAGGGCATCAAGATGGGTGTTGACGCAGCCGTTGAGGCTGTCAAGGCAAATTCAAAGCCCGTTACATCTTCAAATGATATCGCCCGTGTCGCTACGGTTTCTGCCGCAGACGAGGAAATCGGCAAGATCATTGCCGAGGCTATGGAAAAGGTTACTGCAGACGGCGTTATCACCGTCGAGGAATCAAAGACAGCCGTTACTGATTCCGACATTGTTGAAGGTATGCAGTTCGACCGCGGTTACATTTCACCCTACATGGTAACCGATACAGATAAGATGGAAGCTGTTATCGACGATGCTCTCATTCTTATTACAGATAAGAAGATTTCAAACATTCAGGAAATTCTTCCGCTCCTTGAGCAGGTTCTCAAGGGAGGCAAGAAGCTTGTTATCATCGCTGAGGACGTTGAGGGCGAGGCTCTTTCAACAATCCTTGTCAACAAGCTCCGCGGCACATTCACCTGTGTTGCTGTCAAGGCTCCGGGCTTCGGCGACAGACGTAAGGAAATGCTCCGTGATATCGCTATCCTCACAGGCGGCGAGGTTATCACATCAGACCTCGGACTTGAGCTTGCAGACGCAACAATGGCTCAGCTCGGTCAGGCCCGTCAGGTTAAGATTTCCAAGGAGAACACCATCATCGTTGACGGAGCAGGTGATAAGGACGAGATTAAGGGCAGAGTTGCTCAGATCAAGTCACAGCTTGAGAACACAACCTCCGATTTCGACCGTGAAAAGCTCCAGGAAAGACTTGCAAAGCTTTCCGGCGGCGTAGCTGTTATCCGTGTAGGTGCTGCTACAGAGACCGAAATGAAGGATAAGAAGCTCCGTATCGAGGACGCTCTTTCGGCTACAAAGGCAGCCGTTGAAGAGGGTACAGTTGCAGGCGGCGGTGTTGCACTTCTCAACGCTATCCCGGCAGTTAAGGCCCTCCTTGATTCAACAGAGGACGCTGACGAAAAGACAGGTATCAAGATCGTTCTTAAGGCTCTTGAAGCTCCGGCACGTCAGATCGCCGCAAACGCAGGTCTTGAAGGCTCTGTTATCGTAAACGATATCGTTTCGAGCGGCAAGACAGGTTTCGGCTACAACTTCGCAACAGGCGAGTTTGTTGATATGTTCGAGGCAGGTATTCTTGACCCGACAAAGGTTACACGTTCGGCTATTCAGAACGCATCAAGCGTTGCCGCAATGGTACTCACAACCGAGTCACTCGTTGCCGACAAGCCCGATCCGCAGGCTGACGCAGCTGCTGCCGCAGCAATGGCAAGCCAGGGCGGCGGAATGTATTGATAAAAAGCTGAATATATAAAAGGCACCACCGCCGAGCAGAATTCCGCTCGGCGG
>HF999647.1:359732-376150 GCA_000434055.1 Ruminococcus sp. CAG:488
GCTCGGCGGTGGTTTTGTGTCGCAGCAATCAGAGCCGTAAAGTAATGTTAAGATAATATATGAAGTTTGTCAATGGCATTAGGCGGAACGGTCGATTCAACTATATAGATTTGCAAAAACAGCTAATTCAACCGAATATATAAAGGCGTTTTGCTTACAAAACAAAAATGCACGGTGCGAATATCGTACCGTGCATTTAGAGTTATAACCTACAAAGGAATCCCAAAGGGGATATTGTGGTGTTGACTTAAATCTTTTATTTATCTCAGTCATTGCCAAAGAAGGCTTCGTGAACTGCGGAAACAGCCTTGTCTGCATCCTTCTCGTCGATAAGTACGGAGATTTTGATCTCGCTTGTTGAAATCGTCTGAATGTTGATTCCCTTGCCGTAGAGAGCCTCAAACATTTTTGAAGCCGTGCCCGGGTGAGTCTCCATACCGGCGCCGACAACGGAAACCTTTGCAACCGTGTTATCGCTGAATACCTTTGCGTCGCCGATGAACGGGAGAGCCTTGATACATTCAACTGCTTCATCTTCATTTGCCATGCTGACAGTGAAAACGATATCTTTTGTATTATCTCTGCCGACAGACTGGAGAATGATATCAACATTTATGTTGTTTTTAGCAAGCTGTGAGAAAACCTTGAATGCGATTCCCGGAACATCCTCAACGCCTACGATAGAAATTTTTGATACGTCCTTGTCCTTTGTTACGCCTCTGACTAACATCTTTTCCATTTTAGTGGTCTCCTTTACGATTGTTCCCGGAATCGGGTTAAGGCTTGAAATAACCTCAAGCTCAACATTATATTTCTTTGCCATTTCGACCGAACGGTTGTTGAGAACCTGTGCACCGAGTGTTGCAAGCTCAAGCATCTCATCATATGTGATTTCCTGGAGTCTGCGTGCGCCGGCTACCTTACGGGGATCGGCGGTGTAAACACCGTCAACGTCAGTAAAAATTTGACATCTGTCGGCGTTGAGAGCCGCTGCAATTGCAACTGCGCTTGTGTCAGAACCGCCGCGGCCGAGCGTCGTCATGTCCTGATACTTGTTAAGACCCTGGAAGCCTGCAACAACAACGATCTTGCGGTTGTCAAGCTCGGTTCTGATTCTGTCTGTCTCAACCTTTTTGATTCTTGCAGCAGAGTAAACGGAATCTGTGCGGAATCCTGCCTGCCAGCCGAGAAGCGAAATCGCCGGACAGCCGAGCTCGTCAATGGCCATTGCAAGCAGAGCAATCGAAATCTGCTCGCCTGCTGCCATGAGCATATCCATCTCACGCTTTGAATTGTGAGCGCTGATCTCTCTTGCCTTTGCGATAAGGTCGTCTGTTGTGTCACCCTGAGCAGAAACAACAACTACAACGTCATTGCCTTTTTTGTAGGTGTCGGTTACAATTTTTGCAACGTTCATGACACGCTCTGTGTTGGCGACCGAGCTGCCGCCGAATTTCTGAACTATAAGTCCCATGATCAATTCACCACTTTATATTTTAATAATTAACTACCCTGATTGTTGAAAGCACATTGATATTCTTTATCTCACCGAGCTTGGCTCTGAGCGTGCCCTCCCTGTCCTCCGATGTGACGAAAGCAAATTCATCATCCGGAGCGTTCTCTCTCGAAAGAACGCTGATGCTGCCGAAAAGCTCACCGGCTTTGCTGAGCGCACATTCCTTGCAGCCTGTTGCACGGACGTAAAGAGCAGTTTTAACCTCGTTATGATCGATAAGAGAACCGTCAACCGCCTTATCCCAGCTTATGCCCTTGTTGCGTCCGATGTGCTGTGCACAATCAATCATATCGCCGACAACCGCACTTGCCGTTGCCATTTTGCCTGCACCCTGACCGTAGAAAGCAACGTCGCCGACCGCATTACCGCGGACAAGAACGGAATTGAACACTCCGTTGACACCCGAAAGAATACTTGAATTTGAAACGAATGCGGGTGAAACCATTGCGGAGGTTTTGCCGTCTACCTTTTTGGCTCTGCCGAGAAGCTTGATTACGCCGCCCCATGAGCGTGCATAATCAACATCTTCAAGCGTAATCTTTGTTATACCTTCGGTATAGACCGACTTGGGATAAACATGATTGCCGAAGCAAAGCGCGGCAAGAATACAAATCTTGCGGCATGCATCAAAGCCCTCAATATCTGCCGTCGGGTCTTTTTCGGCATAGCCGTTGTCCTGAGCCAGCTTGAGAGCATCATCAAAGCTCATTGAGTCAAAAATCATTTTTGAAAGAATGAAGTTTGTCGTACCGTTGAGTATGCCGGCAACCTCGGTTATTTCATTTGCGGCAAGGCACTGAATAATCGGGCGCAGAACCGGAATTCCGCCGCCGACGCTTGCCTCAAACATAAAGTTAACATTGTTTTCTTTTGCCAGTTCAAGCAGGATATCGCCTTTTTCGGCGACAAGCTCCTTGTTTGAAGTGACAACGGATTTGCCTGCCTTTAAGCAGGAGGAAACAAATTCAAAAGCGGGATGAAGCCCGCCCATTGCCTCTGCGACAATTTTAACATCGCCGTCGTTAAGAATAATATTGAAATCATCTATTATCTTATCTTCGTTTTTGTCACCCGGAAATTTTCTGAGGTCAAGGATATACTTGACGTTCATTTTTTCTCCGATTTTGCCTGTAATTTTTTGTTCGTTGAGCGAAATAACTTCCGCAACACCCGAACCTACAACACCGTAGCCTAAAACAGCTATGTCCATTGTTTTCAACTCCCTGATACGTTTAAACGATATAATCAACTTAGTTTATCATAAAAGTGTAAAATAATAAAGTGTTTTTTGAAATTTTTTCATTTTTTATTTGCATTATTCTCTTTTATGGTATAATATATTCATTGTAAGGAATAAAGTTAACAGCTATGGAGTGAAAATGCGTATGGATAAAGCCGAAGTAAGACGTAAAAAAATTATAAATATAGTCTATTACGCCATTGTATTAGGCTTGGCATATTTATTTTTGAAATACTGCTTCTCGATGTTTGCACCGTTTCTTATTGCTTTTTTTATTGCGGTAATAGTGCAAAAGCCGACCAATTTTATAACGAGAAAGACAAAAATCAAAAAGGGTATAACCGCAACGATTCTTGTTCTTCTTTTGTATCTGGTAATTGCTGCCTTGATCTCGCTTATCGGAGTGAAGCTGGTCGACGGAATAAAAAGCCTTATTGCTTTTATTCAGTCAAAGCTGACGGATATACCGACGCTTATTGAGAATATCAAGAATTGGTCGCTTAATGCTATCAAATTTTTACCCGACGGTCTTGAAACAAAAGCGACACAGTCGATGATACCGTTCTTTGACGCTCTCAAGGAAAAGAGTGCCAGCGAAATTGCAAGCTTTATCGTAAACAAGGCGTCAAACGGTGAGAAGTTCTCAATTGCGAGCCTTTCAACTCCACTCAGCGGAATCTGGAGCACAGCAAAGCAGATACCGTCCGCCTTTGTTGCCGTTATGATAGCGATAGTTTCCTCTTGCTTTATGGCAGTTGACTATGACCGGCTTGTTATATTTATCAAGGGTCAGATTTCGGAGGAAAATGAAGGTAAGCTTTCCGCAACCAAGCGAATTGTATTTAAATCACTCGGAAAACTTATAAAATCATATGTTCTTATTATTTGCATAACGGGTATTGAGATTTTTGTCGGATTGAATATCCTTACACTTATCGGAATTTACAAGGACGGCAACATTGTTGCACTGTCGCTGATTATCGCCGTGCTGGATATCCTACCTGTCATCGGAACGGGTACATTTATGGTTCCGTGGGCGCTTTACAGTCTGATAACCGGCAAGGTCGGATTAGCAATAGGACTGTTTGTTGTCTATGCAATTATCTATGTTGTAAGACAGATAATAGAGCCGAAAATCGTCGGCGGAACGGTTGATTTGCCGTCGTTCGTCACCCTTATGGGTATGTATATCGGTTCACAACTGTTCGGATTTATCGGAATCTTCCTTGTGCCGATTCTTATAATCATCGTCAAGCTTCTCAACGATGAGGGAATTATCCACCTTTGGAACAACAGCGATGCGTTTGAAGATGAAGTTTCCTCCGAGCCTAAAATCAAGCTCCCGAAGCTGTCGTTTATGAAGAAAAAGAAGAAATAAGAAGAAATGCCGCAGGGTGATTCCTGCGGCTTTGTTGTTGCTTATATTTTGTTTATTCAACACCCCTGTAAAGGAGGCCTCTTGTAAATTCGCCGTGCGGCTTCTTGGAGCCTTTAATATAATCCTGAATCACGAGCGACGTTTTTTCCTTGCTCTCGTTTGTAAAATAGAGGAGCATGAAGTCCATGTTTCTTATCTCGCTGAGCCTGTCCGCCATATAGACGGGGACGCTGTTGAGAATTTCGCTGCAGCCTGAGCGGCAGTCAATCGGAAATTCAATTCCTCTGCGGTCGGTCAGCTTGCCCGTGCGCTTACATTCTGCACACGATTTTCCGTTTTTCTGCGGACAGTTTCTTGTCAGCATCAACGGCAGTCTGCCGTAAGCAAAAACGCCCCTCGGCGCATCTCCGCCGATTGCCTGAGCCTGAGCCAGGGTTAGCTCGGGCGAAAGCAGAATTCTGTTTATTCCCATACCTTCGAGCGACTTTACGGAGAGCGAGTTGAACACGTTTGAGCCGATAAAGGCATTCGGTTTAAGCCCTGCCTTTTGAATAAGCACAATTCCGTCAAGTGTGCCTGCCCATGCTTCGGTTATGCCGTATTCCTTTGCGCTTTTCAGCTTTTCGAGAATCTTTTCATCATTTGAAAAAATCCCTCTCGGCACTTCGACGCTGACTCTGAGCGATTTTTTAACCTTTTGCTCGTCTCCCAGCGGCACGATGACCTGTTCAATATAATCCCAATTTTCGGGTATACTGTCAATGTCGGCAAAGCGGCAGATAAGCCTTTTTTTGCCCGGTGTGTGCGGCTGTATTTTAATATATTCGGGAGTGAAGCTCTTTGACTGAGCTTTGTTCTCGTCAAGCTTTTCGATAACCTCACGTCGGAGCTTGTTAAGTTCGGAGACGGGAATAAAAAGTCCGTCGTCAAGCTCAATATCAATATCGCCGCACAAAAATCTTGTTCCGCCGACCTTTGAAAGCTGATTATGAACCGCTTCGGCAGTTGTCGCCTTATTCATTGCAAGCTGAGGAACCTCTCCTTCAACAAAAACGTTTTTTGCTCCCGCTCTTGCAGCAAGCGACATCGGTTCACCCTCCAAAGCCGTGAAAGAAAAATCGACAACGGTATCCGCTTTCTCTTTTTCGTAGAGCTTTTCAAGCTTTTTAAGAACGCCGGATGCCGCCGTAACATCATCCTTGCGGCGAATTCCGAACATGTCATATCCGAGCTTGTTTCTGTAATAGCCGTCCGTGAAACCAGAACGGGAGAACACGGAACGCAGATCGTCTCGGAGAGCGTTATCCGTCACGCCGTCCACGCTGTTGCGGCAAGCCTTGACCGCTGCGGCAACGTATTCCGGCCGCTTCATTCTACCTTCTATTTTGAAGGAGCAAACGCCCATTTCAGCCATTTCGGATATATAATCAATTAGCGAAAGATCCTTTAAGCTCAGGTCATGGCCTGTTCCGTTTTCAACCGAGAAGGGTAGCCGGCACGGTTGAGCACATGCGCCTCTGTTGCCGCTTCGTGAACCGAGAACGGCACTGAAAAGGCATTGGCCTGAAACGCACATGCAAAGCGCACCGTGTACAAAGCATTCAAGCTCAACAGGCGAATTTTCGCAAAGCTTTTTGATTTCCTCTTTTGACAATTCACGGGGAAGAACGGCACGGGTAAAGCCGAGTCTTTTAAGTCTTTTAAGCCCTGCGGCGGTCTGGACGGACATCTGAGTTGAAGCATGAAGGGGCATATCGGGTGCCGTTCTGTGAATAAGCTCGGCAATTCCTATATCCTGCACGATAATTGCGTCAACGCCTGCCTCACATGCAAGCTGAACCGCTTCCTGTGCTTTTTCAAGCTCGCCGTCGGATACAAGAGTGTTAAGCGTTAAATGCACTTTCACGTTGTGTTTGTGACAGTATGCAACGGCTTCTTTAAGCTGCTCATCGTCAAAATTTTCTGCACTTCGGCGCGCGTTCAGATTTTTAATACCGAGGTAAACGGCATCTGCTCCGCTTCGCACGGCTGCAATAAGCGCCTGGGGCGAACCGGCAGGCGCAAGAATTTCAGGTTTTATCATAGCATTTCCTTTTCTTCGAGACTGCGGCGGATGCTCCTGAGGTCTCTTGTCATGCGCTCGGCTTCACGGCGAGCCATTTCGGCTTCCGTCTTTGCCTTTGCGGCATCCTCCATGTACATCTGAATTTGAGACTTTAAAAAATCGTTTGATTTTTCAGCCTGTTTAAGCTTGTCGGCATAGTCAAGGGCGCTGAGAACCGCCGCCTGAACCTGAGAAAGTCTCGGGTGGTCGTGTATAAGACCTGTGATCGCGTCGTCAAGGTCCTCGCCGAGATTTTTCATATAGGCGATCTCCTCATCGGTCGTAATATAATAATCCAATCCTCCGATCGTGAGTCTGACTTTGTTTTTTCCCATAACTGTACCTCCGCAGAATAATTGCGAAAAACATCGCAAATATTAAGATTATAAAATCATTATACTATATTTTTCAATTTTGATAAAGAGTTTTTTCGTATTTTTTTGACATTATTTGTTTTAATAAAGCATTTATATTTACTGTTATAACGTAATTAAGCCGTTATTTTGTTTAAATTTTATAATTATTTTTCTTATATGCTAAAATAATAAATATTTTTCGTTGAAGTGCATAAAATACAGGGTTGAAATTCTTATAAGCAATTTAAAATAGGGTGTTGTATTTTCTACAAAAATGGTATAAAATAAAAATATTAAATCAGGTAATCAAGTCAGGAGGCTTTTTATGAATTATAAACTTACAAAAAAGGAAGCCAAGGAGCTTATTGTTAATAAGCTTTCTCATTTCTACGGCGTTTCGCCCGAAGAGGCTACCTATGAGCATTACTACAAGGCAATTGCCCTTATTCTTCGCGACATGATGATGCAGGGAAGAAAAGAATTCCACAATGAAGCAAAGAAATCCGATTCAAAGAAGATTTATTATCTTTGCATGGAATTTCTCATGGGCCGTTCACTCAAGAACAATCTTTACAATCTTAATCTTACAAAAACAATGGAATCCGCTCTTAAGGATTTCGGAATAAAGCTTGACAAACTTTACGACTGCGAACCGGATGCCGGCCTCGGAAACGGCGGTCTCGGCAGACTTGCCGCATGCTACCTTGACGGTCTTGCAAGTCAGGGCTATTACGCAAAAGGCTATTCAATTCTTTACGAATACGGCATTTTCAAGCAGAAGCTTGTTGACGGTTGGCAGACCGAGCTGCCGGATTTCTGGCTGCCGGGCGGAGATGTTTGGCTTGTTCCCCGTGAGGAGGAGGCAGTAGATATCCTCTTTGAGGGCTGGGTTGACGAGAGCTGGGACAATCAGTACCACCATGTTGAGCAGCGAGACTGCAATAAGGTAAAAGCTATTCCGTATGATATGTATGTTTCGGGTAAGGACGGTAAGGGAATCAGCGTTCTCCGTCTTTGGAGCGCAAAGGCTCCGGGACTTGACATGGATATGTTCAACCAGGGCGATTATATGCGCGCAATGGAGCAGAACGCAATGGCTGAGGTCATCAGCAAGGTTCTCTATCCATCCGATAATCATCCGGAGGGTAAGAGTCTTCGTCTGCGCCAGCAGTATTTCCTTGTCTCTGCTTCAATTCAGGATATTATCAATAATCACCTGAGAGTTTACGGCACGGTTGAAAATCTTGCCGACAGAATTGCAATTCACATCAATGATACCCACCCGACCCTTGCCATTCCCGAGCTGATGAGAATTCTTCTCGACGACTGCGGCTACGGCTGGGATGAGGCGTGGAAGATTGTCACCGATACCGTCGCTTACACCAACCACACCGTTATGGCGGAGGCTCTTGAGTGCTGGCCCGAGGATCTTTTCAAACGACTTCTCCCGAGAATATACGAGATCACAAAAGAGATTGACAACCGTTTTCGCAGCTATGTCTGGAATGCAACCGGTGACGCAGACAAGGTTGAACGCATGGCAATCGTTTCAAACGGGGTCATCAGAATGGCAAATATGTCCGTTGCGGGTTCACACTGCGTAAACGGCGTTTCGGCTCTCCATTCGGAGATTCTCAAGGAGAGCGTTTTCAAGGATTTCTATTCGCTCACTCCCGACAAGTTCACAAACGTTACCAACGGTATTGCTCACCGCCGTTGGCTCTGCCAGTCCAACCCTGAGCTTACAAAGCTTCTTACCGAGCTTATCGGCAACGGATTTGTCTATAACGGCGATGATCTTGAAAAGCTCAAACCCTATGCAACCGATGCCGAGGTTCTCAAGAAGCTTGAAAAAATCAAGCTTCACAATAAGGAAAGACTTACCGAGCTTGTTAAAAAATCAAACGGGGTAGAGCTTGATCCGACATCAATCTTTGATGTTCAGGTTAAAAGACTGCATGAATACAAACGTCAGCACCTCAACGCTTTCCATATTCTTTCAAAGTACCTTGCAATCAAGGAAAATCCCGACGGAGACTTCACTCCGCACACCTATATTTTTGCCGCTAAAGCTGCTCCCGGCTACTTTATGGCAAAGAAAATTATCAGCTTCATCTGCTCACTCAGCGAGCTTATCAATAACGACCCCGATGTGAGAGGACGTCTCAAGGTCGTATATCTTGAGGATTATAATGTTACAATGGCAGAGCACCTTATGCCGGCCGCCGATATCAGCGAACAGATCTCCCTTTCCGGAACGGAAGCGAGCGGCACCGGCAACATGAAGCTTATGATAAACGGCGCTGTCACACTCGGCACAATGGACGGTGCAAATGTTGAAATTCACGAGGCTGTCGGTGAAGACAACATCATTATTTTCGGCATGAGCACACCCGAGGTAAACGAACTGAAGCGGGTCGGCTACAATCCGATGAACTATTATCAGAACAATGTTGATATTCGCAAGGTTGTTGATTTTATAAACGGCGGAATCAACGGCAAGGTATTCCCCGAGATAGGCGGCACTATCACACACAATGATCCTTACATGGTTCTTGCCGACTTTGCAGACTATAAAGCGGCTCAGGCTAAGGCTGAAAAGCTTTTTGCCGACAGAAAGACATGGAACAGAATGTCGCTGATGAATATTGCAGGAGCAGGACGTTTTGCCTGCGACAGAGCAATCAACGATTATGCGCGTGATATCTGGCATACGAAACCGCTCAGGAAATAAAAAATGGGCTGCCGGTTAGCGCAGACCAAAGATAAAACAATAAATAGAAAAGGCTATAATTCATAGAAGGTCAATCAAATGAAATGACCAAGCATGGATTATAGCCTTGTTTTATGTGTGGTGCAAATTATTTTGCTTTTTTTAGTGCTTTTCCCTCTCGCAACGCACAAGTGCAGCATCATTGAAAAGAAAATGCTTTTTTGCATCTAACTTTGATAGCCTTGCTTACATGGGTGTTTTGTATTTAATCTCTGACGTAAACCCTGATGAGGCCTTCATCGTTTACAATCATTTTATAGCCTGCGTCAATATACGGCTGTTCGATTTCGGCTATCTTGACGGAGGTTGTTCCTCTGAGATCAAGAACAAGATAATCCGTATCAACCGCTTTGTGATAGTACTGTTCGTAAATTACGCTGCGATGCGACAGGCGCGGGACAAAAAATGTAGAAGCCGTTACGCTTGCATCATCCGGTATTTCATCAAGCACCTGAGTTATTCTCTCGTAAGCCTGCTTATTTACGCTGTAGCTCAGCGAGTAATTTACAACTCTCGGGTACATCAGCGAAAGCATCATAACCGCACTCATTACGGCGGCGGAGAACGTCATATACACGCCCTTGTTTCTCTCGATCTCAGACAGGTTAATTGCCGAAACATAGAAAAGAAACGCTGTCATTCCGAATGAATACTGCTTGCCGAGGTCGCACTGATAATAGTAGTCCGAAAGGAAGTTTATCAATAACGGGCAAATAAGAATGAGCCTTGAGAATTTTTTTGTCGCAAAAGGAAGCATTGCCAGCGGCAGGAAAAGCTGTAAGAAATAAATTATCTTTATGCTCTCGTTGTTTGTGCTTCTGAAAAGCTCATTGAAAACGAGCATCGGTGTTTTGAATACGGTCTTTATAACCCCTAAAAGTCCTTCTCCGGGGAGCTTCAGATTGGCAAATCTGTCAGACATTATTCCTTCGCCGAGATGCGAAATATATGCAACGGCGCAACCGAAATAGATTAGGGAAATTGCCATGAGCGCAAGACCTTTTTTATAATCCTTGTTTGAAACAAGAATATAAAAGGCAAAGATAAAAACGTATGCAAAGGCCTCTTCTTTAACCGTAAGAACAAGAAAAGCGAAAATAAACATCGGGATTTTTTTGTTCAGCTCATAGAAAAGGAACATCCACAAAAGCAGCGGAAGAATAAAACAGTTTTCATGGAAATCATAAATACATCCGTAGCTGATGGCAGGATAAGCGCAGTAGGCTATTGCCAAAAAAAGCTTTACCGTTGAGTTGAGATTGTATTTTCTCATAAGAAGCCAAAGCGGAATAATGCCGCTCATCAGCAAGACGACCTGTGCAATTTGCAGGGTTATATTTGAGGGAAAAACATAATAAATCGGCAAAAGAAGATACAGGATAGGGGAAAAATGCACCGCAAAATGCGAAAGAAGCTTGTCTCTCTCACATGTTGAAAGCGGCTGAAAGCTCTCCTTAAGATTGTAATAAATATTGCAGAAAATTCCGAAATCAAAGTTAGGAGAGGTATAAATAAGCAGACGGAGAACGACGATTGCCGATACAAAAATCGCAGAAATGACGGCTACACCTATAGCCGTTGCCAAGCTTGTCTTAGGCGCAACGTCAATTTCAAGCTTTTTGAGATACGCATATCTTGCGGCGAGAAAAATCAGAGCGGCAAAGCCGAGAAGGGCAAAGCTGCTTGTTACCTTCATCGACGCTTCAATCGCCAGAAGGCTTGCCGAGGCGAGCACGCATATCGGAGCGGTTCGGTCGCTGTCAAGAAAATACCGTATGCCGGTTTGTGCGGCAAAAAAAACAAGGAACAAAATGATTGCAACAAAAATGTTTACCGACTGAAAAAGCTGAGCACTTATCGTATCCCCCGAGCCGAAGAAGAACAGAACCGCTCCTGAAAAAAACCATGACGAAAAAAGCTTTGCAAGGAAATCCTTGCCGGCCGCCGAAATTATTTTATTGTTTTTTATTCTCATATTTCCGCAGTCCTTTCCGACAATAATCTTTAGACATTAGGTTTTAGCTTTCAAATACTTACCGAAGATGTTGAGGATGCAAAAATCCGTAATTAACCAAATCACATACTCTCCGGAACGGTTATACGGAGCATTTCAAGAATGTTTTTGATTGTGTCCTTAACACAGACGCAGAGATACAGGCGAGCCTGCATAAGCACTTCATCGTCGCACTGAACGCGGCATGCGTTATAGAATTTATGGAATAGAGTTGCAAGGTCGATAACATAGCGTGTAATTTTCGCCGGGTCATAAAGCTTTGCCGAATTGACGATTTCGTTTGTGAGTCCGGCAAGATGTCTGATAAGCTCACGCTCCTCCGGAGCCTTGAGTGCTTCAAGCTCCTCCTCGGTGCAGTCACGCGGCTCAATGCCTTCAGCCTTGAGCTTTTTGATAATTGAACAAATTCTTGCGTGAGCATACTGGCAGTAATAAACAGGGTTCTGCGAGCTCTGCTCAACCGCAAGATCAAGGTCGAATTCCATCTGTGAACCCGGTTCTCTCATGTTAAAGAGAAATCTAACTGCGTCGATGGGAATATCCTCGAGCAAATCTACAAGTGTGATTGCTTTACCTGTTCTCTTTGACATTCTGACAACCTCGCCGTCACGGGTAAGGCGGACGAGCTGCATGAGGATAACGTTCAGTCTGTCGCCGCCGACGCCTATAGCGTCAAGTGCGCCCTGCATTCTTGCAACGTGACCGTGATGGTCTGCGCCCCAAACATCAATTGCCGTGTCGAAATTTCTGACCGAGAGCTTATTGCGATGATAAGCAATATCTGCGGCGAAATATGTCGGATTTCCGTTTGCACGGATAAGAACATCGTCTTTAAGCTCAAGTTTGTCAATGCTCTCCTGAGAAAGACCCTGCTTTTTCAGACGCTCGGTCTGAACATCAATATTCTTGTACCAAAGCGCTCCGTCCTTTTCATAAGTCAAGCCCTTTTCTTTCATAAGCTCGATTGTGTCGGCAAGCTCGCCGTCGTTGTGAAGGACGCTCTCGTGAAACCATGTGTCATATTCGATTCTGTATTTTGTAAGGTTGTCCTTCATTGCCTGAATGTTCTTCGGCAATGCGAAATCAACGAGAGCCTTTCTTCGCTCCGTCTCATCGGCATTTATATATTTGTCGCCGTTAACGTCGGCAAATTCCTGCGCGCGAACCTTTATATCCTCACCGTGGTAGCTGTCCTCCGGAAGCTCAACAGCGTCCTCGCCCTTATAAATCTGCTGATATCTGACGTCGAGAGAAAGAGCAAATTTGTCAATCTGGTTGCCAGCGTCGTTGATGTAAAATTCACGGCTGACTTCATATCCTGCACGGTCAAGAACTGCGGCAAGACAATCGCCGAGTGCGCCGCCGCGGGCATTACCCATGTGCATGGGGCCTGTCGGATTGGCGGAAACAAATTCAACATTTATTCTTTTGCCCTTGCCGTAGTCCGAACGGCCGTAGTCCTTGCCCTTTGCACGGATATCCTTGAGAATATCGGCATAGTAGCGGTCGCCGAGATAGAAATTGATGAATCCCGGACCTGCGACTTCGACACGCTCGAAATATGTGCCTTCAAGGCTTACTTCGGCGATAATCGCATCTGCAATTTTTCTCGGAGCATTTTTAAGCTCTCTTGCCCATGTCATTGCGGCATTGGTCGAGAAATCGCCGTTCGCTCTGTCGGCAGGGATCTCAACATTAAATGTGCCCGACGGAACGGCTGCAAGCGTGCCCTTTTCGGCAGCCTTTTCCGAAGCGCAGGCTATTATTTTTTTAAGTTCGTTCTGAACCTCGTTTACTATACATGACATTTACATCATTCCTTTCGGTTTGAGGAAATTTACGTTTTCTCTTATTAAATGGCAATGCACTTTTTACTCATCCTTCCCTTGGTTGAATCAAGGGGAGGTGGCGCATTAGCGACAGAGGGGATAAAGACAATTTATCCCTTCCACCGCAAGCGGTCCCCCTCCCCTTACAATAAGGGGAGGCTGAGAAGCTTTGCTGTTTCTTATAATTTATTTTCACTCCGTCGTTATGCGGATCCTGTTTTTGCTCAAAAGTGTTCCTTCGGCATCAAGCTCATAAGAAAATTCAAGCTTTATGAGCCTGCCTGCTTTAAATTCCGAGGACACCATTGAACCTGAAATTCCCATCATAAAGTTGCCCACGGGGGTTGCGTAGCAGCAAATATTCCGTCTGCCCTTTTCAATTTTCATGACCGTATTGTATGCGCCCTCACGGGTTATTTCAACACAGCAGCCTCCCGTCACGCTTATGCAGGTTTTGCAGCCCTTCATCTCGTCCGACGGTTCGTTGTATTTCACGGTGTAATGCCCTGCACTGCCCTCGATATCGGCATTTGTTATCATCTCGGAACGCTCGGGTCTGCCGTCAGTCAGATGCATATCGTGAATCGTAATCAGGCAATTCATCTGTCCCACTTCTCCATTGCAAGGGTGAGAAGTCTGTCGATCAGCTCGCTGTACGGGATTCCGGATGCGGCGAACATCTTAGGATACATTGAGATCGAAGTAAAGCCCGGGATCGTGTTCGGCTCGTTGAGCATAACCTTGCCGTCGCTGTGTCTTACAAAGAAATCGACTCTTGCAAGTCCGCTGCAGCCAAGAGACTTATATGCGTTGCAAGCCGCCGTTCTGACCTCGTCAATCTTCTCCTTCGGCAGTCTTGCCGGAATGTGAAGCTCGCTCGACGGGTTGACGTACTTTGCCTCATAATCGTAAAAATCGTTGCAGGGAACTATCTCGCCGCAGATTGAAGCTATCGGTTCTTCATTTCCGAGAACGGCGCATTCGACCTCCATTCCGTCAACGCCTTCTTCAAGAACGATTTTGCTGTCCTCATTGAAAGCCTTGCCGATAGCCTTTTTGAGAGAAGCTGCATCAACAGCCTTGGTTACGCCGACCGATGAGCCTGCGTTTGCGGGCTTGACAAAAATCGGAAATCCGAGATAATCCTCAGCTTTTTTATTGTATTCTTCGGGAGCCTTGCCGTATTCGTATTTTGTGAAGCCGAGCCACTTCGCCTGCGGGATGCCTGCGGCGTCGGCAAGGGTATTTGTCATTGCCTTATCCATGCAGCAAGCCGAGGAAAGCATATCACAGCCGACAAAAGGAATCCCTGCGACCTGGAGGAAGCCCTGAATCGTTCCGTCCTCGCCGTTCTTGCCGTGGAGCACGGGGAAAACAACGTCAATATGTATTTTTTCGATTCCGTCATCATTAAAAACAATGATTCCGTGATCCTCACGGTCAGGCGAAATAACTGCTTTCGTGAGTGATTTTTTGTCCTCAAGCCACTTGTCATCGGGGAGCTTTGCAACATCGCCGTCATACTTGAACCAGCGGCCGTCCTTTGTTATCCCGATAAGGATAATATTATATTTATCCCTCGGAGTGTTCTCGATTACGGAGCGTGCGGAGACGACCGAAACATCATGCTCGCTCGATACGCCGCCGAAAAGAATAAGTGCGTTTTTCATTGGAGTCACATCCTAAAATAATGATATATTAACAGGTATTTTTTCGCATTTTATTAAAAAAACGCCGCTGAAAATTATACCGGGTTTAAATCAACGGTCACTATACCTATACACAATAGTTTATGTTAACATAATAGTCAAATCAAGTCAAGAAAAAAAGCTTTTTGATGATATTTCTCCATACAAATTTGCAAAAAAATAGTGACAAAAACCTATTTATATGATATAATCTTATTTGTTATGTACAGTAGTATAACTATGCTTATTTTAAGGAGAAAAAGACATGGAACTTAACGAAGCTCTCGGTTTGATAATGAAGGGTATAGAAAGCACAATGAGCGATCACGGCTTCAGCGCGGTAATTCCCGAAGGAACCGAAAAAGGTGCCGTTCCCGTTGCCGTGAAGAACGGCAGCTCGATACTCACCTACACAGGTAAGAAAGGCTCGGTAAAGATTGAATTCCTTGAGGGAAAAATTTCTTTGCTCTGCGCTCAGTCGCAGGCAGCGGAGGCTGTTGACGATGACTATAAAAAGGTCACAATGACACTCTTCAATCCCGATAAAGCCGACAGCAAAGATATAAAGTATCTGGTCAATGATTTCTGCGACGGTATAATTGAAGTTTACGGCGGCAAGAACAAGGGCTCCAAGAAGCTCCCACAGCCCGTTTCCAAGGCGGAGGCAAAGAGCGGCGCGGCTTACTATGACGTCAACACTCTCGGCAGCAGATTTGTTGTTATTTATCCCGAGCTCAAGGAGGTCTACAGAGCCAACGTTACAAAATACGGCGAATTTCTTGCCGACGATTTCTTCCTCAATTACGGTAACGCAAAGGTTCGTGAGACCGTTCAGCGCAACGATCCGACCCAGATGAGAAAACTCTTTAATATGTTAAATGAGATATACAATGACGGCACAAATCAGACTCAGAGCGTTATTGTCGTAACGATTCTCGGCTCGCTCTATGACGATGAGCAGTTGCTTGCAAACTGCGTTGACTATATGGGCGACATGACACTTTCCGTTATTGAAACGAACAAGCTTCTCAGAAAATCATCCGTAAGGGCAAAGCTGGAGCATCCGCCCCTTTATAAGCCCAAGAAGCAGAAAAAATCATTTATGAACAGACTGAACGGAGGTAATTAACCGTGGCAAACGAAGAAAAGAATGAACCTATAATTGCCGTGGCAGAGGTGAGCGGTGAGGAACTGCTTGACGATGCTATGGATACGGTCGTCACCGAGGAATACGGCGCCGATCAGATACAGGTTCTCGAAGGTCTCGAAGCCGTTCGTAAAAGACCGGGTATGTACATCGGATCGACAGGTCCGAGAGGCTTGCATCACCTTGTTTATGAAATCGTCGATAACTCGATCGACGAGGCTCTCGCAGGCTTCTGTACCCACATTGAGGTTGAAATCCTCCCCGGTAATATAATTTCAGTCCGTGATAACGGCCGCGGTATACCGGTTGCAACGCACGAGAAAATGGGTATACCGACTTTGACGGTTGTTCTCACCGTTCTGCACGCAGGCGG
>HF999647.1:376207-441552 GCA_000434055.1 Ruminococcus sp. CAG:488
TTTCCGGCGGTCTGCATGGCGTCGGTTCATCGGTTGTTAACGCTCTTTCCGAGTGGATGGAGGCCGAGGTTTCCCGTGACGGACATGTTCACTATCAGAAGTTTTCACGCGGCAACGCAGTTTGCGATATGAAGATTATCGGCGATACAAACGAGACGGGTACTCTTATCCGCTTCAAGCCGGATCCCGAAATTTTCACCGAAACGACCGAGTACGATTTTGACGTTCTCGAAAGACGACTTCGCGAGTCGGCATTCCTCAACGCAGGACTTTCAATAAAGCTTAAGGATTCAAGAAATCCCGAAAATGTTGTTGAAAAGGTTTACTACTATGAAGGCGGTCTGTCAAGCTTTGTTGAATACATCAACACAAGCCGTGCGCTTACCCCGCTTCACACACCCCCGATTCATATTTCAACGACCGTCGGCGACAAATACGCCGAGGTTGCGATGGCATATAATGACAGCTACAACGAAATCATTCTTTCGTTTGCAAATAATGTTCACACCATCGACGGCGGTACTCACGAAACAGGATTCAAAACCGCTCTGACCCGTGTTTTCAACGATTACGGAAGAAAATACGGCATACTCAAGGACAGTGACAAAAAGCTCTCGGGCGAGGATGTCCGTGAAGGACTTTCCGCAGTCATCAGCGTTAAGCTGACCGAGGCTCAGTTTGAGGGCCAGACCAAGGGCAAGCTTGGCAATACGGAAATGACAGGTATTGTTTCATCACTCGTTTATGATAAGCTGATGACATATTTTGAGGAAAATCCGTCCGTTGCAAAAGCGATATTCTCCAAGGCTCTCGACGCATCAAGAGCAAGAGAAGCCGCAAGAAAGGCACGCGACCTTGCACGACGCAAGGGTGCGCTCGAAAGCAATTCGCTCCCCGGCAAGCTCGCCGACTGCACCGAAAAGAGTGCGGACAGCACCGAGCTTTACATCGTCGAGGGTGATTCGGCAGGCGGCTCCGCCAAAGAGGGTCGTGACAGACAGTTCCAGGCTATTCTTCCTCTTTGGGGAAAGATGCTCAACGTTGAAAAGTCACGCCTTGACAAGGTTATCACAAACGAAAAGCTTATCCCGATCGTTACCGCTCTCGGTACGGGCATAGGCGAAGATTTCGATATAAACAAGCTTAGATATGACAAGGTCGTTATCATGGCGGATGCCGATGTCGACGGTGCTCATATCAGAACGCTTCTGCTTACATTCTTCTTCAGATATATGAGACCTCTGCTTGATACGGGGCACGTTTATCTCGCCCAGCCACCTCTTTTCAAGGTCAGCAAGGGCAAAAAGCACGTTTACGCTTTCTCTGATGAGGAGCGTGACAGACTTACGGAAGAAATGGGCGGCGGATGCGACATTCAGAGATACAAAGGTCTCGGTGAGATGGATCCCATTCAGCTTTGGGAGACAACCATGGATCCGAAAACAAGAATCATGCTCCGAGTTACTCTTGAGGATGCAATGGAGGCTGACGAAACCTTCTCCATTCTTATGGGTGACAAGGTTGAGCCTCGCCGTGATTTCATAGAAAAGAACGCCAAGTACGTTCAGAATCTTGATGTATAAAGGAGGGAAACAGACATGGCTAAGCAGGACGGTTATCATCCGGATGAAAACTTCAAAGAAAATCTGGAGAATACCACCATATATAATGTAGATATCAATAAGGAAGTCAGAAAAGCTTTTCTTGACTATTCAATGTCGGTTATTGTTTCCCGTGCATTGCCCGACGTGCGTGACGGCTTGAAACCGGTTCACCGCCGTATACTTTATACAATGTATGAAAACAACCTGACTCCCGACAAGGCTTACCGTAAGTGCGCCGACACAGTCGGTTCGGTTCTCGGTCGCTATCATCCCCACGGTGACGCTTCCGTTTATGACGCAATGGTTCGTCTTGCGCAGAGCTTTTCAATGAGATACACTCTTGTTGACGGTCACGGTAACTTCGGTTCGATTGACGGCGACCCGCCGGCTGCTTACCGATATACCGAGTCAAGAATGAGCAAAATGGCTCTCAAAATGCTGACCGATATCGACAAGAACACAATAGATTTTACAACAAACTACGATGACAGACTCAAGGAGCCGACAGTCCTTCCCTCACGTTTCCCGAATATTCTTGTAAACGGTTCAATGGGTATTGCTGTCGGTATGGCTACGAATATTCCGCCGCACAACCTCCGTGAGGTCATTGACGGAATGTGCTGCCTCATTGACAATCCCGATGCTTCGCTCGACGAGCTTATGGAGCACATCAAGGGACCCGATTTCCCGACCTACGGCATTATTATGGGTCGCTCGGGAATGAGAGCCGCTTATGCAACAGGCCGCGGAAAGATAGTTGTCCGTGCCCGTGCGGAAATCGTTGAGAAAAAGAACGGTCGCTTTGAGATCAAGGTTACCGAAATTCCTTATAACGTTAATAAAGCGAGACTTATTGAGAGCATAGCAGATCTTGTCAAGGATAAGAAAATTGAGGGTATCTCAGATATCAATGACTATTCCTCAAAGGCAGGTATGCACATTTCGATTGACCTCAAGCGTGACGCAAATCCGCAGGTTGTTCTCAATCAGCTTTATTCTTACACTCAGCTTCAAACAACCTTCGGAGTAATTCTTCTTGCAATTGTCAACGGTGAGCCTAAAATTCTTACTCTCAAGGAGATTCTTCAGAATTATATTGATTTCCAGAAGGAAGTTGTTACGAGAAGAACTCAGTACGACCTTAAAAAGGCTCAGGACAGAGCGCATATCCTTGAAGGACTTCTCACTGCTCTTGATTTTATCGACGAGGTTATCAATATTCTTCGTAATTCAAAGAGCGTCAACGAAGGTAAAGAAGCCCTCATGACCCGCTTCGGCCTTGACGATGTTCAGGCACAGGCGATAGTCCAGATGCGTCTCGGTCAGTTGACAGGCCTTGAAAGAATCAAGATTGAAGACGAGCTTGCCGAGCTTAAAGCAAAGATTGCCGAATTTCTCGAGCTTCTCGGTGACGAGCATAAGCTCCTCGGACTTGTTAAGGCAGAGGCTATGGAAATTGCCGATAAATACGGCGACGACCGCCGCACGGAGATAATGAACGTTTCCGGCGAGGTTGATATCGAGGATCTTATTCCCGAGGAAACCTGCGTATTTACTCTTACCGATTTCGGCTATATTAAGCGTATTCCGATGTCCGAGTACCAGACTCAGCGCAGAGGCGGTAAAGGAATTAAGGGTCTTACAAGACGCGAGGACGATATCGTTAAGACGATGTTCACCGCTTCGACCCATGACCATATTGCATTCTTCACCTCGAAGGGCAGAACATTCAGGCTCAAGGGTTATGAAATCCCCGAGGGTTCACGAACCAGTAAGGGTATGAATATAGTCAACCTGCTTCCGCTTGAAGGCGGAGAGACAATTTCTTCGATGAACTGCGGCAGAGGTGACGACTACAAATATCTTTGTATGTTTACGCGCAACGGTATTATCAAGCGTTCAGCAGTTACCGAGTACGCTAATATCCGCCGCACAGGTGTTATCGCCATCACTCTTGATGAGGGCGACGAGCTCGCATGGGTCAAGATGACAAAGGGAAACGACGATATCATTGTTGCGACCAAGAAAGGTATGTCCATTCGTTTCAATGAGAACGACGCGCGACCGATAGGCAGAACCGCACGAGGAGTTAAGGCAATTGAGCTTGCCGAAGGCGATGAGGTTATCGGCGTTGCAACTGTTGAAGAAGGTAAATCTATCCTCACCGTCAGCGAAACGGGCTTTGGACGTGTCAGCGACTTTGACAATTACCGTGTTCAGTCCAGAGGCGGTAAGGGCCTTATCAATTACCATACAGAAAAGAACGGCGATGTTGCCGCAGTTACATCTGTCAGTGATGATAATGACATCATTCTCATCTCCTCCGACGGAATTATCATTCGTATTCCTGCAGACGGAATCAGCAAGTTTGCCCGTCCGTCAAAGGGCGTTCGTGTAATGAGAGTTTCCGAGGGCGAAAAGATTGTAACGCTCACTCCGGTTGAAAAGGAAGAGGAAGAGACACCTTCTGAGGAAAACGCAGAGGGTGGAGCAACTCAGGCCGATAACTCCGCAGAGGAACAGCCGCAAGAATAATTGCATTAAAGATTGACTTATTATTGTTGAAATGAGCTGTTAAGATGAAAAAATGCGCTTGCTTTTTTAAAAATAACTATCATTACATTATTCTTCTGCTGACATTTGCGGCAATCTTGTGTGTGACACTCAGTGCAGATCTCTTTGGTGACGACTATTTTTACATGAAACCTGCCGTTTCATCTTTTCCCGTTGTTTTGCAATTTTTAAAATGGCACATATTGAAATGCAACGGCAGAACTCTTGTTCATATTTTTGTTCTCATCTTTTTGAGGAACAGCGTTACCGTTACAGTTTGGCGCATACTTTCTGCGGCAGCGATGACAGCACTTTGTTGGTTTATTCCAAGACTGTTTTTTGATGACAAAAAATTGTTCAGGCTCGGAGTTTGTGCAGCCTCATTTGTTCTGATGACAGTTCGCCCGAATATGTACAATCAGTCGGTTTACTGGCTAACGGGGTCGACGAACTATTTGTTCCCGATTTTGCTTTTGGTTATTATAATGTTCATTTCTTTGAAGAAAGAAAATTCAAAGTGGCTTTTTCCTCTGGCATTTATTTGCGGCGCAACGGTTGAACAAATCGGAATGATGTGCATAGGTTGGTTCGTTTTGCTGATTATAAATGAAAAAATCAGCCGAAATAAATTCAACAAGCATTTTTTAGGTTGCATCGTTTTTTCGATTGTGGGCTTCCTGACAATTGTATTTTCTCCGGGAACCTTCACAAGAATGACAAATCAGGGCGAGCTTAACGAGCAAAGTTTTTTTACTGTTCTGTTGGCAATGGCAAGGAAAAACTGGCTTGATAACATAAGCATCTATATTATGATTATCCTGCTTTCCGTGTCATTCTGCATCTGGTCTTACCGATTTAGGAAAAAGAATAGATTTACACGCACTGTTGCCGGAATTGTAATGCCGATTTTTGCTGTCCTGTTTGTTCTGAATTCCCTGTTGAGGTTCTACGTGACTTTTTACGGAATGTTCCTGCAAAGGGAAATTGATTTCGGCGAAAAAACGAACAGTATTTTTCTGATTTTATGGATTATATACTTTGCTTTGTTTGTTTTTCTTTCACTTTATTCCGCTGTTTTGATTTACACGGAAAAGCATGACTTTGTTCCGATTGTTGCTTTGATTCTTGCTTACGGATCACAGCTTATGATGGTGATGACTAAAACGGTACTGTTCCGAACCTGTTTTCCGGCTATAATCTTTTTTGCAATTTATCTGGTGTATTCATATGCTGTCTTTGCAAACAAGATTTTAAAATCAGAGCCGACTGAGCGATGCGGAAAGCTTTTGAACCTCGGAAGAATCGCTGTGTGCATCGCTTGCATTTTTGCCTGCGTATTTCAGCTGCATTTCGGAGTGAAAGGGGATTGCCTTTTCAAAGAGGATAAGCAGAGCATCAAACCTTATAACCATGAGAAAATGGAACAAATGCTTGATCAGATGGATATTTCCATTAAAGAATACTATTCAAGTGAGAATTCAGATCTTAAACTCAAATATGATCCGTATGATTTTTCACTTTACAAATAATATAACGGAGGTAATTTATGAATATTGCTATTATTGCTCATGATGCAAAAAAAGAACTTATGACTCAGTTCTGCATTGCATATTGCGGAATTCTCAGCCGTCATAGGCTCTTTGCAACAGGCACAACAGGCAAGCTTGTTGCCGACGCAACAGGTCTTGAAATTACGACATTCCTGCGTGGCTCACAGGGTGGAGATCAGCAGATCGGAGCTCTCATTGCCTGCAACGAAATAGATATGCTTCTCATCTTTAACGATCCCCTCGATCCGAAGGAGCATGAGCCCAATGTTTCAAGCCTGCTCAGGCTTTGCGACGTTCACAACGTTCCTGCGGCAACGAATATTGCCACGGCTGAGGCTCTTATTCATTCGCTTGACAGAGGCGACCTTGATTGGCGTGACATTGTCAGTCCGAAGTATTGATTTTAAAATAACCTATCTGTGCTGTGCGGCAAAAAAGATATTTGCCGTGCGGGCGGGATAGTTGTGTCCTGAAAATTATATACACGGCGGAGGAAAAACATGCGCTGTAAAAATTGCAAGAAAGAGATTAACCCCAATTTCATTAAATGTCCGCATTGCGGAAAACCGATAAAACGCAAAAAGCAGAGAGATAAAAAAGAGCTTGCTCTTTCAGTCGGTTTCTTCGGTGTCGGTACGCTTTTTGTAATTCTTGCCTTTTTCAGCCTGTTTTTTAAGTGCGCCTATTATTCCGAAATTGCAATGATAATTTCGGTTATCGTTTTTCTTGTCTGTGTACCGTTTATTTACGGTAATTATAAGGGATTGCCGCAAAAGACAGCGGAGATCCTCGGCGCTGTTCTGTCACTGCCTTTTATCGGCAATTGGTTTGCTATAGTCGTCTTTGCAAAGGTGAGCGTAAATTACGGAGGCTTAGCAGATTTCTATTATATTTTTTCACTTGCCGCATTTGTTCTGACGGATATAATTCTTTTGCTCAGGGCTGCAGGCGTTTTTAAGAAGCCATATGCTCTTTCGTGGCTGTCATTGGCGCTCGGAATTGCAAGCGTAATTTTTACTGTCGTATATTTTGCAATATCGGGTGTTGCCAAAAGCTTAGCGGTAGCCATAATTGCCGCGCAGGCGCTTCTGCCCGAATACATGGCTTTCCATATACTTATGACGGACTACGGAAAAGAAAAAGATATGATTAAAAACAGATAACAGTGAGGCTAAAGGCAATATCGCACAATTGAGGTGCGTAAATTGCACAGCATGACGAAAATAGATTCAAGCAAGGCATACGCCTCGATTTTTGCGGCATTGCCTTGATAATATAACTCAGTGAGGAGTTTTAAAAATATGGCACTTATAACCAAGGCAATCAAGGGAACGCAGGATGTTCTTCCCTCCGAGAGCCACAAAAACCAGTTTATCGAAAGCACATTGCTCAATATTGCAAAGGATTTCGGATTCAGAGAGATCCGCACCCCTGTTTTTGAGCATACGGAGCTTTTCACACGTTCGGTCGGAGACACAACGGACGTTGTTCAGAAAGAAATGTACACATTTAACGATAAGGGCGGCCGTTCGATTACCCTCAGGCCCGAGGGAACGGCAGGTGCAGCAAGAGCTTTCCTTGAGCACGGGCTTCAGAACGAGCCTATGCCGCAGAAAGTCAGCTATGTAACCTCGTGCTACCGTTATGAAAAGCCGCAGGCAGGCAGACTGCGTGAATTTCACCAGTTCGGTGTTGAGTGCTACGGTACAGCTTCTCCTGCCGCAGACGCAGAGGTTATCTCGCTCGGCAATGAAATTTTCGGATTCCTCGGAATTGACAGAATCAGTCTTGAGATAAATTCAATCGGTTGTCCGACCTGCCGCAAGAAGTATCAGGAAGCTCTGAAGGCATATTTTGAGTCCCGTAAGGACGAGCTTTGCGACACCTGCCGTGAAAGACTTGAAAGAAATCCGATGAGAATTCTCGACTGCAAAAGCCCGATTTGTCACGAAATCGGACAGGACGCACCGATAATTCTTGACTATCTTTGTGACGAGTGCCACAACCACTTTGAAAAAGTAAAAATGTACCTTGAAGCGATGAACATTTCATACACGGTCAATCCGCACATCGTAAGAGGTCTTGATTATTATACACGCACGGTATTTGAGTTTGTGACCGACGCTCTCGGTGCACAGAGTGCAGTTTGCGCAGGCGGTCGCTATGACGGACTTGTTGAAGAAATCGGCGGTCCTCATGTTCCGGCTCTCGGATTTGCGCTCGGACTTGAAAGAATTCTTCTCCTTCTTGAGGCGCAGGGAATCGCACTCCCGGCTGCGGACGTTCCTGAGATTTACATCGGCAGCATCGGCGATGCGGCTTTGACTAAGGCTGCGGCTCTTGCACTTGAGCTTCGTCAGTCCGGCATCAGCGCACAGTTCGACGTTGTCGGCCGTTCCGTAAAGGCTCAGATGAAGTTTGCCGACAAAATCGGTGCAAGGTTTACAACGATTATCGGTGACGACGACCTCACGGCAGGCGTTGCAAAGGTCAAAAATATGGAAAGCGGCGAAACACAGGAGATTTCTCTTGACAGCTTTTCCGATGATTTTATGGAATATTCACTTCAATCGGCAGCCATGAAGCTTCAGGGCACTGCCGCTGAGGATATGGATAGTATAGATTTAAGCAAATTTTTAGGAGGCTTAATATAATGGACTTTATGACAGGCTTAAAGCGTACCGATTATTGCGGCGATCTCAGAATCGGCGACGTCGGCAGAGAGGTTGTCGTTGCAGGCTGGGTACAGCGTCAGCGTGACCTCGGCGCACTTATTTTTATCGACTTGCGTGACAGAACAGGTATTGTTCAGCTCGCATTCGGTGAAAACACAGACAAGAAAATCTTCGACAAGGCTTTTTCGGCAAGAAGCGAATTTGTTCTCATGGCAAAGGGTGTTGTCCGTGAGCGTTCTTCAAAGAACATGGAGATACTGACAGGTGAAATTGAGGTTGATGTCAATGATCTTCGTATTCTTGGCAAGAGCGAGACTCCGCCGTTTGAAATCGTTGAGAATTGCCAGACTTCCGAGCTGACAAGACTTAAATATCGCTATCTTGACCTTCGACGTCCCGACCTTCAGCGCAACATTATCATGCGCCACAAGATTTGTAAGATTACCCGTGACTATTTCGACGAGAACGGCTTCATCGAGATTGAAACCCCGATTCTTATCCGTTCCACTCCCGAAGGAGCAAGAGATTTCCTTGTTCCCAGCCGTATTCACAACGGTTCCTTCTATGCGCTTCCGCAGTCGCCTCAGCTTTACAAGCAGCTTTCAATGGTTGCAGGCTTTGACAGATATATGCAGATCGCACGCTGCTTCCGTGACGAAGATCTTCGTGCCGACCGTCAGCCCGAATTTACACAGATCGACCTTGAAATGTCATTCGTTGACATGGAGGACGTTCTCAATATCGGCGAGGGATACATGAAGCGAGTTTTCAAAGAGGCTCTCGGCGTTGATATTCAGCTTCCGCTTCCGAGAATTACTTATAAAGAGGCCATGGAGCGCTTCGGTTCGGACAAGCCCGACACACGTTACGGTATGGAGCTTTATGATCTTAGCGATATCGTTAAGGACTGCGGCTTCGGCGTATTTTCCAACACGGTAAAGGACGGCGGCTCTGTACGAGGCATTACAGCAAAAAATGCTTTCAAGTCGCTTTCAAGAAAAGAGATAGACAAGCTCACCGATTCGGTTAAGGGCAACGGCGCAAAAGGTCTTGCATGGGCAAGAATTGCCGAGGACGGAACTGTTTCCTCATCATTTGCAAAGTTTATCACCGAGGACGAGCTCAAGGCTATTCTTGATAAGGCCGGCGCAGAAGCAGGCGACGTTGTTCTCATAATCGGCGACGTTAAGAATTCAATTGTTTTCAACGCTCTCGGTGCACTCCGTCAGGAGGTTGCAAAGAGACTTGACATCATTCCGGAGGGTCAGTACAATCTACTTTGGATCACGGAGTTCCCGTTCTTCGATTGGGACGAGGACAGCAAGACTTGGGTTGCTATGCACCATCCGTTTACCGCTCCTATGGACGAATGTCTTGAATACCTTGAAACCGATAAGGCAAAGGTAAGAGCAAAAGCATATGACCTTGTGCTCAACGGAATCGAGCTTTCGTCGGGTTCAATCCGAATTACGAATCCCGAGCTTCAGAGCAGAATTTTCACCCTTCTCAACCTTACTCAGGAGGAGGCTTATGCAAAATTCGGTTATCTGCTTGACGCATTCAGATACGGCGCACCGCCGCACGGCGGAATGGGTATCGGTCTTGACCGTCTCGTTATGCAGATGCTCGGCTGCGACAGCTTGAGAGATGTTGTTGCTTACCCGAAGGTTCAAAACGCAAGCGAGCCGATGACAGGCTGCCCGGCAGAGGTTGATGACCTCCAGCTTGACGAGCTCGGAATTAAGCTCAAAACAGAATAAAAAACTCGACCGCTTTCTGCAATAGAGAGCGGCCGTTTGTATTGTAGGATAAGTAAAAAGCACTCCGAAAAATCAAATTCTCGGAGTGCTTTTACTGTTTTTAATTCATCAGTCGATCTCAACGGAGATTTTCTGATCGTTTCTGTTAGCTGCCGAACGCATGACCGTACGGATAGCTTTGGCAATTCTGCCCTGCTTGCCGATAACACGACCCATATCGTCAGCTGCAACATGAAGATGGTAAACAATAACGCCGTCTTCGTCAATATCGTCAACGGTTACGTTTACCGCATCGGGATCGCTTACGAGTCCTTTTGCGATCTGTACCAATAATTCATTCATCATTGTTACCTCGTTTGATTATTTAACGATGCCGCTCTTCTTGAGAAGATCTTTGACGGTATCTGTCGGCTGTGCGCCGTTTGCAAGCCACTTTGCGGCTGCCTCTGCGTCGATCTTGATTTCAGCAGGGTTCTTCATCGGGTCATATGTGCCGATCTCCTCGATGAATCTGCCGTCACGGGGATACTTTGAATCCGCAACAACAACACGGTAGAAAGGTGCTTTCTTTGCGCCCATACGGCGAAGTCTGATTTTAACCATTGTAAAATTCCTCCAAAAATAAAATTATAAATAATATATCAATCACGCAAGTGATAAGTGCGTGTTTGAAAGCTTAAGACAAGGCATGAGCCGCAATTTGTGCGGTATTGCCTTAAATGTTAAAGCCCTTGAGCTGAGAAAGGTCGGGACGTCCTCTTCTGCGCTTTTTGCCCTTACCGTTCATCTGCTTGAACATCTTTTGCATCTGCTTATGCTGTGTGAGAAGTTTGTTGACCGCTTCAACATCCTGACCCGAACCTGCGGCAATTCTCTTTTTGCGAGAGGGATTGATAATCTCGGGCTTTTCACGCTCCTGAGGAGTCATGGACTCAATTATTGCGCGAACTCTGTCAAACTGGCGTTCATCAATATCAATGTCTTTGATTTGCTTCTCGACGCCGGGGATAAGCGAAAGAGTGTCCTTGATAGAACCCATGCGGCGAATCTGTGCCAACTGGTCAAGCAGGTCGTTCATGTCAAACTTGTTTTGCTTGAGTCTCTTTTCAAGCTCCATTGCCTTTTTCTCATCAAGAGCCATTTCAGCTTTTTCAATAAGAGAAAGCATATCGCCCATACCGAGGATTCTCGATGCCATTCGATCCGGGTGGAAGGTGTCAAGATCGGTAAGCTTTTCACCAACGCCGACAAACTTAATCGGCTTGCCTGTAACGGCTCTTGTTGAAAGCGCCGCACCGCCACGGGTATCACCGTCGAGCTTTGTAAGCACGATGCCGTCAATGCCGAGCGCATCATTGAATGATGTCGCAACATTGACTGCGTCCTGACCGGTCATTGCATCGACAACAAGCAGAATTTCATGCGGCTTGACCTCTGCCTTGATGTTCTTCAGCTCGGTCATAAGCTCCTCATCAATGTGCAGACGACCTGCCGTGTCGAGGAAAACATAGTCATATCCGTGATCCTTGGCGAGTTTAATAGCTTCCTTGGCAATTTCAACGGGATTTGTCTGACCCATTTCAAAAACGGGAACACCGATGCTTTCGCCGACAACCTGCAACTGCTTGATAGCGGCAGGACGGTAAATATCGCAGGCGGCAAGGAGAGGCCTGTGACCCTCATTTTTGAGCATCAAAGCAATCTTTGCGCTGTGAGTTGTTTTACCGGAGCCCTGAAGGCCGCACATCATAACGACTGTCGGGGGATGATTGGCAACCGCAAGACGGGCTTTTGTTCCGCCCATGAGCTCGGTCAGCTCTTCGTTGACAATTTTAATAACCATCTGAGCAGGAGTAAGGCTTTCCATAACCTGCTCTCCGACGGCTCTCTTTGTAACCTTTTCGGTAAAGTCCTTGGCAACCTTGTAGTTAACGTCCGCCTCAAGCAGAGCCAGACGAACCTCACGCATTGCGCTGCGGACGTCCGCTTCGGTCAACGAGCCTTTGCTTTTCAATCGCTGAAAAGCGGCTTCAAGTCTTTCTGAAAGACCGTCAAATGCCATTCGGCACACCACCTTGTTTTAAGAATAATCCTCCGCGAGGAGCATACCTGCCACGGCTTTGATCTTCGCCGTTGCGTCGTTGATCTCCTTGGAAAGTGTGTTTTTGCGGTTGTATGCGGCGATTTCGTCGGAAACCTCAATAATCTCGCTCAGACCGCTTTTCATATTTTCGAATCGGGCAACCAGTCCAAGGCGATTTTCCATATTAACAAGCTGACTTTCGGCTCGCTTTATGGCGTCACGCACTCCTTGACGGGTTATGCCCTCGTTGGCTGCAATTTCGGCAAGTGAGAGATCGTCATTGTAGTAATAGCTGATAAAGGTCCGCTGCTTTTCGGTCAGCAGGTCGCCGTAAAAATCAAGCAACAGTGTTATGTCAAGATTTTTACTCATCTCACTCGTCCTTTCAAAAAAATGCCTGTAAAGTTTTTTGCTTTACAGGCATGTATTATACATTATTTGATTTGTATTGTCAAGTGTTTATTGAAAAAATCGGTCTATATTTAATTCAATTTACGAACATGCAGGCTTTTCGCTTAAAACAATCATATCTTTTATTTTATAAAACACTTTTCTTATGGCAAGACCTGCAAAATAAACTGCTATACCTGTAATGAATGATAAAGCGTATCCGATTAAAAGCAATTCAATGTTACCGATATCATCGTGTCCTGTAAACCGTAGAGTCAATTCTTTTATATTATGTACCCAAAAATAATGCGTCATAAACAAAATCATACTGCTTTTTCCGAGAAACAAAGAAAAACGATTATCAAATTTTCCGTTAAAATAGGAATGTTCACTGACGGTAATCACCAGGCCGATAAAAATAAGTATCACTGCCGCATAATCAAAGCGTTTTACGGGATCGCTTCTGCACGCAATCATAAAGGCAAAGGCGAAAACATAGCTAATCAGCTCCGCTGTTGTCAAAATCACTTTGCCTGACCTTGAGAGCGTCAGGGTTTTCAATTTATCCGAAAGCTCTCCTACAAGCATCCCGAGAGTGAGCATCGCTATTGCTCGAAGAATTCCCGGATTGATAAGAAAGCTGTCAAAAAAAGGTTCGGCTTCAAAGGAATGAAAAATTCGCATGACATATCCCATATTCAAAAGAACAATCGGAAGAGAAAAATATTTTATGTAAACATCATAGTATCTTCTGACAATAGGGTATAAAACAAACAGACTGAAAAACAATGCTGCCAAAAACCACACAGTTCCGGTATATGAAATGCTCGGAAACCTAAAAATTTGCAGGAAAAGAAGGTCGCTGATGAAGTATAAAATGCTATTTAATAATTTGGTATGCTTTAGTATAATGTTTAAAATGCAGAAGAAACCGACTGCAGCGAAATAAAACGGATAAATAGACTTTATTCTTGAAAGAAAATATTTCCATGAAGATGATAAAGTATCCGATATAGGTTCTTTTTGATGTAATTCTTTGTCCTTTTTTAGCTTCCTGCCAAGAAAGAGTCCGGAAATCATGAAGAAAAACTCTACACCTAAATATCCGGAAGCTCCGAAGAAGTATCTGACTTCCTGCGGAAAATGCACGAGTATAATAAGCATGCAAAAAATGAATCTTAGAATTTCTATATTGCCGTTTCTCTTTTTTGTCATTTATTCGTCTCCCTGATGCCTTTTTATTTTTAATAATATATATCCTGTTGAAAATTCTTTAAAACGCCTTTAATGTTCTAAAACGAAATCATAAAACGGGAATTTCAACAAAAAGTGTGGAAAATTCTGTGGAAAATGTTGAAAACTCTCAAATCATACCGTTGTAAAAATCATATGCAACTCTGTTCGCCGCCGCTGCAAGGTCATTGCGGCACTCTTTCAGAATCTGCTCAAAAGGCCTTTGACCGTGGTCGGTGACGTAAATTCTGCGGATATTAGAGCCGCTCATATCCGTGACCCTGCTCATTCCGACGATTGCAACGACGGGTGTATCTTCCGAAAGTGAAGCAACCTCGGCCGGCGCTTTTCCAAGCAGGGACTGGTTGTCCATACAGCCCTCGCCAGTGATTACAAGATCGGCATTCTTTGCGGCATTTTCAAAGCCTGTCGCTTTAAGCACCGTCGGCGCGCCCTTGACAAGCCTTGCACCGAGGAAGCTTATCAGTCCAAAGCCGAGTCCGCCTGCCGCTCCTGCACCTTCAATCTGCGAATTGTCTTTGTCGATAATGTTTTTTGTGACCTCGGCAAGATTCTTCAGTCCGTCGTCGAGTATTTTTACCGTGCTTCTATCCGCACCCTTTTGGGGAGCAAAAACATAAGCCGCGCCTTTTTCGCCGTAAAGAGGGCTGACAACATCGCAAAGCGCCTCAATTTCAACGTTGGCAAGACGTTTGTCAAGCTTTGTGAGATTTATGTCGGTGATTTTTGCGAGACCCGAACCGTTGAGCGGAACGGAATTGCCGTCGCTGTCGAGAAATTCTGCGCCGAGCGCCGCTGCACAGCCTATTCCGCCGTCGTTTGTTGCACTGCCGCCGAGACCGATGAGAATTTTTTTACACCCCTTGTCCAACGCATCCCTAATCAACTGACCCGTGCCGTATGTCGTAGTCAGCAGCGGATTTTTTTCGACACCAACCATCGGTAATCCGCTTGCCGCTGCCATTTCGATAACAGCGGTATTGTCGGGAAGAATTCCGTAAAAAGCTTCCGCCTCGTCAAAGAGGGGACCCTTGATTTTAACGATAATTCTTTTACCGCCGTTAAAAAGCATGGCATCAACTGTGCCTTCGCCGCCGTCGGCAATAGGGAAGCACTTCACCTTCTCCGAAGCATTGAGCTTCAAAAATTCTTTTTTAATTATATCACAGACCTCGGTAGCTGACATTGTTCCTTTATATGAATCCGGAGCAATAACTATCATAAAGAAACCTCCGTTTAAAGCTTAAAGTCCTCTTCGGTAAAGCTGCCGATGCCGATGTTCTTTTTCGGCACTCTCTTTAACGGGTCATATTTAAAGCTGCGGCACGATGAATCGAGCTGCCTTATTCCCGTCTTGACGCAGAGAACACAGTCACCGTCCGCCGCAATCATACCGTGGGAGCATAGTCTGCACGCAGGAGTGATATCCTCAGTATTCACAAGTTTTTTTCTCATTTTATCAGTCCTTTCGGAATGAAGTATCCGAAAAGTATTTTATCATATTTTTCTGTCGGTTGCAAGGTTAATGTCGATTATGGTAAAAGCACCGAGAACAAGCATGGCGGCCGAGGCCGGAACGGAGACCGAATACGGTTTTATAATCACGTCCGAGAAGCTTGAAAACACCTGCGTTTCACACGGGAAAAGCTTGAAAAGCAAATATGCAATCGGCAGGGCAACAAGGCAATTAACAGCTCTTGAAAGCCAAAATTCGGGGAGAGATATGCCGATCTTTTTGATGTAAGGCAGAAGCTGCATGTGAACTGCAAAGCCCGACCAGCAAAGAACGGGAGCTAATAGATAAACGGGCAGATGCTCGGCGGTAAAAACGCAGCCTCCCGTTACCTCGGACATTACAACGGCGGTGTTGAACAGTGGTTTTCGTTCGGCAAGTTTTATCAAAAAAGGATTGAACGCCGAAAAAAGTAAAATCCATGCACATATATTCAGCATGGCTCCCGTTGCACAGAAAACGGAGTCCGTAAGAACGGAAGTGTTAATTTCAAATTTTTTTATGGCTTTTTCTCTGCCTTTTTTATCTGCAAAAAATCTTGAAAAAAAACCGATAATCAGCGCCGCGAGAGTTTGAGAAGCGAATAAAATAATCCCGCACTTTTTGCTTGAAAGCATTGTCGTTCCGACTGCGCCTACAACAAAGGCGGGACCGGAATTTATACAAAACCACACCATTCGTTTTGCCTGCGAAGCCGAAAGAGAATTGTTCTCGTATAACTGGGAAATCATTTTTACTCCAACGGGAAATCCGCCGACAAGACTCATAAATATTGCGCACGCCGAGCAGCCCGGGAGCTTGAAAAGCTTTTCGGTCAGAGGAGATAAAAACCTGCCGGCAGCATTGCCGAGATTGGAGCGGACAATGAAATCAGAAAGAATCATAAAAGGAAACAGCGATGGGATAACCGTTTCGCCGCAAAGAAAAAGTCCGTTTCGCACACCGTCACCCATTAAGGACGGATCAAAGAAAAAAAGTATAATAAAACCGATCGAAGCAGTCAGCGAAAAAATCAGTTTTCTGTAATTATCCAAGGCAATCACCCGTAAATATATATGAGGGGAAATCTTTAGTTTATGATAGGGTGATTATGATGCCAAAAGACCGCAGACAATATAACACTCCGTTTGCACACAGGATTTGCGAACGGCTGGAACTTCCGGAGGATGTTTTTAGAAATTGCAGTCATATTGAGCTTGTTTCAAACTGCTGCGCTATGGTAGACGGATGCAAAAGCGTTATGGAATACGACGACACGGTTATAAAGCTCTGTCTGGGGAAAAGCAGCGTAAAATTCACGGGATACGATTTAACGATAAAATCGCTTTCCCTTGAGCAGGCGATGATCGAGGGGAAAATTATTTCATTGGAATTCTGCGAATGAGGGCTTGTTATGATTTTTAATCTTTTTCATTTAATATTCGGCTGTGTTTGTTTCACGGCGAGCGGCGGCTTTGCAGAAAGGTTTATAAACGTGTGCACCGCTAAAGGTATCCAGCTTTGGGGGATAAGAAAAAAATCATACGGTCTGACAGCGTGCACGACAATTGAGGGATACAAAAAAATAATAAATGCCGCCCGTGCAAGCGGCATGAAAGTACGAATAAAAAAGAAAGTCGGGCTTCCGTTTGTTATCCGTAAATATGAGAGCCACACGGGACTTTTTGTCGGTTTTTTTGTTGTGCTTTTAATTCTTTCGATAATGTCTAATCACATTTGGGTCGTCAATATTCACGGAAACACAACGGTTGACAGTGAAAAAATCGCTGATGTTTTTTCAGACGCAGGCTTAAGTATCGGTGTAAGGAAAAATAAATTTGACGCAAGCGATATCAATTCCGATGCCGTGCTGAGTATCGGCGAGCTTTCATGGGCGTCGATCAATATTGACGGCTCGGTTGCCGAAATCGAGGTCAGAGAAGCAATGCACAGACCGAGCCTTGAAAAATATTACGGCACGTCAAATATTGTCGCATGCAAGGACGGTCAGGTTGAAATCATCGAACCGTACAAGGGAGCCGCCGCAGTCAAGGGCGGACAGACCGTTATGGAGGGCAGTCTGCTCGTCAGCGGAATCAGTCGTGTCAAAAGCGGAATGTCCGTATTCAACGACGCCGACGGTTATATTGTCGCAAGGACAAAAATAAACGTCGACGTTCCGATTGAAAATAATTCTGTTGTATTAAAGCCGAAAACGAGAAAGATATATTCTCTCTTTTTTCTCGGCAAAGAGCTTTCAGTTTCAAAAAAGCGTGAAGCCGATACGGTTTACCGCCACAAATCATGGCTTTACATTCACGGGGTAAGAATGCCGTTCGGTATTTTTTATACTCAGTACACCGATTTTGAAGAAGAAAACAAAACGGCGGACAAAGAATTATCCGAGCTTTCGGCTCTTAACGATTATGCACTGAAAAGCTACAATGAAACGCTCCACGCTCAGATTATTTCACAAATGGTTGAAATAAAAAACGGCACGGTGAAGGGTGAATACAGTGCTTTTGAAAATATCGGGAAACGGGTTCCATTTGAAACGGAGGAAACACCGCAGGAGTCAGCCGATTAAGCAAGCTTCACCTTTTGCAGCAGCTTTGCACGGTCAAGCGCAAGCTCGGCAAAGATTATCTCAACAACGCTCATCACGACGAACTGTATCGCTCTTGTTGCAAGCAGTGCGGTGAAAGCCTTTGTGTAAAGAATTGAGATGAACAGCGTGTTGAGAAGCAGTCCGCAAACAAGTTGAGTGGAGAGCACGGCAATGACGATTCTCGGGAAATTGATTTTTTTGTAAAGAAGCAGCCCGAAAACAAGTCCCGTTATTGCCGCCGTGACGGTGAATCCGGGAAAATAGGCACCTGTCGGCATAAGTATCGCTCCGATAAAGTCAACGAGTGCACCGACGACAGCTCCGCCGATAGGTCCCGAGATGCAGGCGGCGAGCATGACGGCAACAAACGCAAATTCAATCTTCGTGTTCCAAAGATTGACCACGGGAACCAGTCTGCCGAGTACAACGCCTGCCGCTGTCAGCAGTGCGAGCACACAGATTTGTTTTGTCAAATTTTTCTTTTTTGTGTTCATAAAATAAAACCTCCTTATTACCCGTTTTGAATAATAAGGAGGCCAAAAGTCGCATTATTACTCAGCGGGATGCGACAGAAGAACCGCAAGAAATCTTTTCGTCCGACGGACAACTCCCCGTTCCGCCGGCACTTAACGCTCATCTGTCTACTCTGAACAGTGCTATTATATACCTTATATTAAGTTTGTCAATAGTTTTGCAACCGTTAATTTAATTATTTATTAAATCCTTCGACCTTCATGTAGTCCTTGGATTTATATTTGATGAATACCGTCAGCGCCGCCCCGAACGGAACAGCGAGAACGGTTAAAAACTTTTTTGGAGATTCAGAAATAAAATGCTTGTTTTTCATCAGAATCGAGCTTGAAACATAGTGAATACAGTTTCTTATAACGTCCTTAGGCTGGGGAAAGGCGGTCATATCGAATTTTCTCAGAAAAGCAAAGCCCTGCGGATTTCTGAGATACTGGCGGTACATATTCGTGCTTGATCCGTCAGCCATATATTCAACCACACAAACGGGTTCATTCATAATTATCAGGGTGTAATCAAGGTCGGCAAGCGTATATTTATAAGAGAGCGGAACATATTTTTCACCCGGAAAGGTGGGGTAGGGGGGATAGCTTTTCATTATGTCGGTTCGGTAGATTATTTTTTTATCGCCGCGTCCGCCTCGTTGATAGTAGGAGTAGAACGTCGTGTCAAACCGATCGGTTTCAAGCTCCTTGCCTATCACGTTGCCGTTATCAAAAATATCGAGTGCAAGAATTCCCGCATATTTATCACTGCCGTGTTTTCTCCAGCAGTTCACGATCTTTTCAACAGCATCGTCAGTCATATAATCGTCGGAGTCGATACAGGTGTTCAGCTCGGTGTCAATATTTTTGTAGGCGGTGTTGTGCGCCGTGTGCATACCGCCGTTTTCTTTATAAACATATTTAATTTCAAATCCGTTATCGGGCACCGTCTGCCAATGTTTTATAAGCTCGGCTGTATTGTCGGTCGAGCCGTCGTCAACAACAAGCCATACAAAATCCTTTAGTGTCTGACGGCGCAGGCTTTCATAGCATTTGTGAATTGTGTAGGCTCTGTTGTACGCCGGCGTGAACACCGTTAAGGTCTTCTTTTGCGTTTCCATGTGATAATCCTCCGATAGATGAGTGCTGTTCTCATTTTGCCTCCTTTGTTTAAACAAGACGAGGCTCGCCCTTTTCGATATGTTAATCCCGAAAAAATCCGCCGGGTAAAGCCCGACGGATTACCTTTATTCAATTATACAATCAAATAAGCTTTTTGTAAAGAGCTGTAATCTCTTCAACGCTTGTGTCTCTCGGGTTGCCCGGACGGCAAGCATCATCATAAGCAGACTGTGCAAGGAACGGAATATCCTCTTCCTTAACAATCTCTTTGAGGTTTGCCGGAATTCCGACATCGTGTGAAAGCTGCTTAACTGCGTCAATAGCTGCCTTGCGAGCTTCTTCGATGCTCATATCCTCTGTGCCCTCAACGCCCATAGCCTTTGCGATATCACGGTACTTATCGCCTGTTGCAGGAGCGTTATACTCCATAACAGTCGGGAGAAGGATTGCGTTTGCAACACCGTGCGGTGTGTCATAAAGTGCGCCGAGCGGATGAGCCATTGAATGAACGATACCGAGACCTACGTTTGAGAAGCCCATACCGGCGACATACTGACCGAGAGCCATTCCCTCTCTGCCCTCTGCAGTGTTCTCAACAGCACCTCTGAGGTTCTTGGAGATTATCTCAATTGCCTTGAGATGGAACATATCCGAAAGTGCCCATGCGCCCTTTGTAATATAGCCCTCAATGGCATGAGTAAGAGCGTCCATACCTGTTGCGGCGGTAAGACCCTTCGGCATTGATGACATCATGTCGGGATCAACGACTGCAACGACCGGGATATCATGTACGTCAACGCAAACCATCTTGCGGTTCTTCTCGGCATCGGTGATAACATAGTTGATTGTAACCTCGGCGGCTGTGCCTGCCGTGGTAGGAACTGCGATGATGGGAACGCATTTATTCTTTGTCGGAGCAACGCCCTCAAGAGAACGAACGTCCGCAAACTCGGGATTTGCAATGATAATGCCGACTGCTTTCGCGGTATCCATTGATGAACCGCCGCCGATGGCTACGATACAGTCTGCGCCGATTTCCTTGAACTTGGCAACGCCTGCCTGAACATTCTGAATAGTCGGATTCGGTTTGATGTCGGTAAATAATTCGTATTCGATTCCCGCATTTTCAAGAACATCTGTAACCTTCTTTGATACGCCGAACTTTACAAGGTCAGGGTCTGAAGCAACCATAACCTTCTTAAAGCCTCTGCCCTTTACTTCATCGGGGATAGCATTGATAGCGCCTGCGCCATGGTAAGAAGTTTCGTTAAGTACAAATCTGTTCATGGTATTACACTCTCCTTAATAACCGCTTTTCTGCGGTTGATTTATCTTTTCGGCGTGCTTTTGTTATCTTGCGGTAACGTTTACCCACGCTTTAATTATATTATAAACTTAATTTTTGCGGAAATTGTGACATTATTTTAACAACCTGTGAACTTTTTTAATTCTTTTACGAAAAGTGTTCCGTTGTTAACGGTGAATCTTATTTCGAATCCCGCAAAATTAAAGCCGTAAATTCTTTCGGGGTCGTTCTGATATTGGGGTCTCGGGTCAAGCTCCAGAACCTTAATAAGTGCAGATTGCTTGTTTTCGGGGAACACGGATAAAAGACTGTCGGGAATAACGACCTTCAAACGCTCGCTGCCGTCTTTTGAAAATCCTCCGACGGCGTCGGGGTGACAGTCAGCATAGGGTATATACGGCTTGATATCGACAAGCTCCGTTCCGTCCATCAAATCGGCTCCCGAAATTATAAGGTCCGTTCCGTCGATTCTGTCGAGTCTCACACAGGAAAGACCGATATTGTTAGGACGAAAAGGAGAACGGGTAGCAAAAACACCCATTCTGGTATTGCCGCCGAGCTTTGGCGGACGAACGGTCAGCGAATGATTTTCGGCAGGTGTGTTGAACTTCCACAGAAGCCAGATGTGCGAGAAACCGTCAAGCCCTCTTATTGCATCGGGACTGTGGAATTCGGGCTCAAAAACAATTCTGCCCTTCAGTTCCTCGACCAATCCGCTCTGTCTCGGGATTCCGAACTTTGTTGGAAAGTCCGTGTGAATTTTTGCAATCGTTTTCATAGCGTCACCTTTTCGGCTTTTTTCAAAAGTATTATATCAAATCATGTGCAAAAAAACAACGTCGGCTACTTGAAAAAATAAAATAGGGGAGTATAATAAAGAAAAATTCAGGGAGGGATAATTATGTCTGACTGGAATTCAAATCAATACATGAAATTCGGTGCCGAGCGTACTCAGCCGTCAATAGATCTTGTAAACCGCATTGCCGACATAAACCCGAATCGCATTCTTGATATCGGATGCGGACCCGGAAACAGCACCGATAGGCTCGCCAAGCAATTTCCGAATGCCGACATTCTTGGTGTGGATTTTTCGGAGGATATGTTAAAAAAAGCACGGACAACCTACCCCGAGCTTAGATTTGAGCAGAGCTTTATACCCGATGATCTCGATAAGCTTGACGGGGAATTTGACCTTATTTTTTCAAATGCTTGTATTCATTGGATTCCGAATCATGAGTCGCTGCTCCCTGCGATTTTCGATAAGCTCAGCGACGGCGGTACTCTTGCCGTTCAGATTCCGTACATTCAAAAGGCTCCGTTTTACCGACTTTTAAATCTTCTTGTTCACACTGTTGAATGGAAAGATCTTTCTTCTATACATAATTATCACAATCTTCTTCCTGAGGATTATTATGACATTCTCGGCAGGCTCAGCGATAATTTCAATATTTGGGAGACGACATATTATCATACGGTTCAGTCACATAACGGCGTGATCGAATGGTACAAGGGAAGCGGCCTGAGACCGTATCTTGACTCTCTCTCGGAGGAAAAAAGACCCGAATTTCTTGCGGATCTGAACGAGATAATTTCCGAGAATTTTCCGCGCAGAGCCAACGGCTCAATCATTCTCAAAATGCCCCGTCTTTTCTTCACAGCAAAAAAATGAACATAAAATAACCGCCGATGATTGCTCGTCGGCGGTTTGCTTATTGTTAGAATTTATGCTTCCTTCTTCTTGTTAACTGCTCGCCTGATTGCCTTGCCTATCTCAAATACAGGAACAGTTGAAAGTGCGAGGCCGAATGAAATTGCAAGCTCTTCAATGCTGAATGTGCCCGGTTCGATTCCGAATACGGTGCAAAGACCCGGAATATAGATAGCCGCGAGAGTCAATGCCGTTGTTGCAAAGAATGCACCTACAAGCCACCAGTTCATTTTTTTCATCATGTCTGCCGAGAAGAGTGAAGCCTGACGTGAACGCATGTTTATTGCGCACATCATTTCGGCAAAGTTAACTGTAAGGAATGCCATTGCCATTGCGTTGACACATTCTGTGCCGCTGAAGAAGCCTGCGAGACTGTGTGTTGCACCGCCTACGGGTTCAAGCCAATATCCTATAATGTATGCGGCAATTTCGATGATTGCAAGGTAAATTCCCTGCCATACCATGTCAACACCGGCACCGTTTGAAAAGATACCGTCCGTTGTCGGGCGCGGACGTCTTCTCATGATGTCACCCTCAGCTTTTTCCATACCGAGAGCAAGACCCGGGAGAGAGTCCGTAACCATGTTGATCCAAAGAAGATGAACAGGGGAAAGGATAGTGAAGTGAAGAATCGAAGCAACGAACATGATTATAACTTCACTGAGGTTTGTTGAAAGCTGGAACTGAAGAACCTTGAGAACATTGTCGTAAATCTTACGTCCTTCTTCAACAGCGTTGACGATTGTTGCAAAGTTATCATCGGCAAGAACCATGTCCGAGGTGCCCTTTGTAACGTCCGTACCTGTGATACCCATTCCGATACCGATATCGGCTGCCTTGATTGACGGAGCGTCGTTAACGCCGTCTCCCGTCATGGCCGTAACCATTCCGCGAGCCTTCCAGGCTTTAACTATGCGTGTCTTGTGCTCGGGCTGAACACGGGCATAAACGGAATATTTTGTAACTTCCTCTTTAAGCTCCTCGTCGCTGAATTTATCAAGCTCTGCGCCCATTATAGCCTGTGAAGCATCTGTAATGATGCCAAGCTCCTTGCCGATGGCAACAGCCGTATCCTTATGGTCACCCGTAATCATAACGGGGCGGATACCTGCCTGACGGCACTCGTCGATAGCTGCCTTAACCTCGGGACGAACCGGGTCGATCATGCCTGTAAGACCGATAAAGATAAGGTCGTTTTCAAGTGCTTCGGGAGCGAAGTCCGTAGGAGCGGAATCATAATTTTTATATGCGCAGGCAAGAACTCTGAGAGCCTTATCTGCCATTCTTTTATTGTCCTTGAGTGCGGCGGCTTTTATATCGTCCGTTATATCAACTACTTTACCGCCGATAAGAGCATATTTACACTTTTTAAGGATTTCATCGGGTGCTCCCTTTGTGTACTGAACGATACCGTCGGCAGACTGATGAACGGTTGACATCATCTTTCTGCCCGAATCGAACGGAGCTTCGCCGATACGCGGCATGGCGGCAACAAGGGTACTCTTGTGCATATTAAGGGAATTTGCGTACGCAACGAGTGCAGCCTCTGTCGGCTCACCCGTAACCTTGCCGTTTGCATCAATTTCAGCGTCACAGCAGAGAGCCATTGCTTTTGCAAGAAGCTGTTCGTCATCGCCGTAATGGTCAACAACGGTCATCTTGTTCTGTGTGAGCGTACCTGTTTTATCCGAGCAAATGATCTGCGTACAGCCGAGAGTTTCGACAGCGGTCAGCTTTCTGATGAGAGCCTGACGCTTACTCATGGCGGTAACTCCGATTGAAAGGATAATCGTAACAACCGCAGGAAGACCTTCGGGGATAGCGGCAACCGCAAGAGCTATAGCCGCAATGAATGTATTAAGTGAAGATTCACCGAGAAGCTTCCATGTAAAAGGTTCGTTTGAAAGTACAAGCGTTTCAACAACGCCGACAACGAAAACGAGAACGCTGATGCCGATAACAAGCTTTGTGAGGAAGTGAGAAAGCTCGCCCATCTTCTTCTGGAGCGGAGTTTCCTCCTTTTCGGCCGTGCTGAGAGCGTCGGCAATTTTACCCATTTCCGTGTTCATGCCCGTGCCTGTGACAACAGCTTTGCCGCGGCCGTAAACGATTGTAGAACCGCTGTAAAGCATATTTTTTCTGTCGCCGAGGGCAACATCCTTTGTGCTGTCCTTAAGCATGAGAACGTCAACCATTTTTGTAACGGGAACGGATTCTCCCGTCAGCGCCGCTTCCTCAACCTTCATTGAGTGGGATTCGAGAATTCGGCAGTCGGCAGGAACGGCGTCGCCTGCTTCAAAGAGAACGATATCTCCGATAACAACATCCTCGCTCTTGAGAACAACAACCTCGCCGTCACGCAGAACCTTCGATGTTGCCGCTGTCATTTGCATGAGGGCGTCCATCGCAGCCTCCGCCTTGCTTTCCTGAACGAGACCCATTATCGTGTTAATGATAACAACAACAAGGATAACAAAAACGTCGGCAAACTCACGAACCGTCGGCTTTCCGCCGGCTTCAATAACTGCCACAACGCCCTGAATGGCTGCCGCAACAAGAAGCATGATAATCATCGGATCGGCAAGAGAGTTAATAAATTTTCTGAACAGGCTTTCCTTTTCGGCTTCCTTGAGTTTGTTTTTACCGTTTTTCTCAAGTCGTTTTGCCGCTTCGGCAGAGCTTAAGCCTTTTTCGGAGCTTTGAGTCTGCGAAAGAACCTCTTTTGCATTTTCAAGATAATACTTCAAAAAATGACCTCCTTTTTGTAACAAAAAACCTTTGACAGACTTATCGCCTGCCAAAGGTCTTGCATCAAATACGAAAAATCTCATCGGTCTGCTGCCAGCCTTATAGTCTGCCAAAGGTCTTGCATCAAACACGAAAAATCGCATCGGTCTGCTGCCGGCTGAAAATGACTTGATATTTCAAGCCTTTAAAGCGCGTGGCGACAGCAGATAGGAAAAATCCCATAGCTACTCCCCAATGGATGTATATTTATAATATCATATCCAAAAAATTTGTCAAGATTTTTCAGATAATTCTATACAAATATTTATTAAAGTCAAAAAATGCTTGATGCTGATATTCTTTGCCGATGTTTATGCAGGGACGGTAGTTATATGGCAACAGAAAAATTGACAAGAAAAATATGGTACGGTGAGGTTCGACAAAGGCGATTTCTCGGCGCTGATATGTTTTGCCGATGTTGGTACAGTTTTTAACAGGTATAAATGTATCCGTTTTGCAAACAAATTGGTGAAATCTGAAAAATATAACCCTATAAGGTTATGAAAGCATTCTTTTTAAGCTATTTATGAGAAGATTGTTTCTCAATAATACTTGAAAGGAATGATAAAAATTAACAGCTTCGAGTTCAGAAATGATCCTCTTTTTCTCAGAAATCAGTTTAAGGGCGTCGGAATGTTTTCAATGCCTCTGATAAAAATGCAGGACATTTCTCTTGAAAAACTGTCGCTTATAGGTTATGATAAAATCAATCAAAGCGACGAAAAAGAAAAAACGGTACACTTTTTTCTTGATGATTACCGTTTTGAAAGTATTTATAAAAATCCCGATGATAAAATTGAACGGCTAAAAAAATTCAATGCCGTTATGTCGCCTGACTTTAGCATGTTTACCGAAATGCCTGTCAGCTTGCAGTTGTATAACTGCTTCAGAAACAGGTGGGTCGGGGCGTATCTGCAGTCAAAGGGTATTAAGGTCATACCGACCGTACGGTGGGGCAGCCTTGAAAGCTTCAATTTCTGCTTTGACGGAATTGAACAAGGCTGTACGGTTGCCGTTTCAACGCTTGGAATAAAAAATGAAAAGTCTCATTTTATGCTTGGCTATAATGAAATGCGCAGGCGGATACGACCGAAGAAAATAATTTGTTACGGCAAGCCTTTTGAGGATATGAAAGGCGATATAATCGAAATAGATTATGCCGAAACAAACAATCTCAAACACTATGAACCTATATACGTGACAAAAGTTACCGGATATGTTTTGCCTCGCGAAAAGGGCGGCGGTTCAGCAGGCGGAATCGGAGCAGGCAACCCGAAGCCGACTTTTGACGAGAACAGAGATATGCCGAAATTTCCGGGATACAAAAACAAATCACCCGGAAAGGGCTTTGAATGGAGGGGCAGCTCGTCTCCGGAAGATAATAAAGGTAATTGGTATAATCGAGAAACCGGAGAAAGCTATCACTGGGATGTGAACCATAGTGAAGGAAAAGAACCCCATTGGGATTACAAACATCCGGAAGGGTGGAAAAGAGGATATAGGATTTTTGAAGATGGAAGTTGGGAACAAAAATTTTTTGAAGGAGCTTTTTATTATGGATAACAACTGGATAGAGGAATGTTACAGTACATATTATAAGCAATATTTTAAAGGAATGAAGTATAAAAAATCAGCATGGATTGATTACGGAGATCAAGAGAGCCATGAACACTGCCTTTTTTGTGCAAAGCGAATCAGTTGCGGCGATGCTGTTGATAACGATCAACAGGCATATGAATCATCAGATGAGCGAGCATGGCTTTGCTCAGATTGTTTTGAAAAACTTCTTTCCTATCATAAAATAGCACTTATTCCGAACAACGTCACGATGGTTGAAACGGGATTGAATGAGGGAAAGACCGTAACTTTTTCATTAAACAATGAAAGATATATTTTGAAAAAAACAGACGAAAAAATCTGTGTTTCTCACAACGGAAATAAAAGCTTTTATTCAAGCTTTTCTGAGATGAAGAGCAATCAGAAATTTTACAACAAAATTCTCGATGAAGTAATTGATGAAATTTTTATGTCTATAACATAAAAAGACACCGACAGGAATCAAATTGAAATCCTGTCGGTGATTTTTATTCTTCAATATAGCTTTCCATACATTTGCGAATTTCCTTGAACGCCTTCATTGCGTTGAAAGGCAAAATCTGTTTGCTCGAAATTTTATACGCCTTTGCTTCGCCGTCCTCGGAAACGGCAATTCGCACGGTCGTTATTTCCTCATCACTGACAAGTACGGGATTTTCCGTCCTGGCAGACCATCGCAGCATTCTGTATCGGTCAACGATTCTTGCAAGCTCATCAAAAATTTCAATGCCGATGTCATAATATTTCTCACGGTCAAAGGTCATTTGATTAACAACATTTGACACGGCGAGCTCAGCCGTTTTATCGCCTGTTTTGGACGCCCTGAGAGAGTAAGCCCCGCCCTCAATTCCGCCGCTGACGGTGTATTCGCATTTAATAATATCACCCTTGCGCTCTGTTCTGAATTCTGCCATGATTTTCACTCCCGTTCATTATATTTTATCTCATTTTTATTTTATCAAAACGGGAAATAAAACGCAATATATATTGAAAATTTCAATATAAAAAAATAAGCTCCGCAATTTGTGAACTATAACGAAAAGGACTGCGCAAAAATGCAACAGCCCTTTTGTTATGCTCCTATTCCTCTGCCTTTGAAGCCTGTAATGTCTTTTATGACCTCGCCTGCGATTATCAATCCCACTACCGACGGAACGAAAGCAGTGCTCCCGGGAACCTGTCTGCGCTGTGTGCATTTTCTCGCTGTTTCCGGAGGGCAGATGCAATGCTGACGGCAGCTTATTGCCATATCGTCGATCGGCGTTATCGGCAGTTCCTTTGAATAAACCACCTTGAGCTTTTTGATTTTTCTTTTCTTCAGTTCGGTTCGCATTACCTTTGCCAAGGGGCAGACAGAGGTTTTAAAAATATCCGCGACCTCAAATGCCGTCGGGTCAACCTTGTTGCCTGCTCCCATTGAGGAAATTATCGGCGTCTTTGTCTTGTTAGCGTTTTCAACAAGCGCAAGCTTGCCTGTGACCGTGTCAATGGCGTCAACGATATAGTCATACTGTGAAAAGTCGAATTGATCGGCAGTCTCCGGTGTGTAGAAAATTCTGTGCTTGTTCACGATTGCTTCGGGATTTATCTCGGCAATTCTTTCTTCGGCAACGTCAACCTTGTACTTTCCTACGGTTTTGTGTGTCGCAAGAAGCTGGCGGTTGATGTTTGTCAGGCAAACCTTGTCGTCGTCGATTAAATCAAGAGTGCCGACTCCCGAGCGTGCAAGTGCCTCGGCTGTGAAGCTGCCTACTCCGCCGATTCCGAAAATCGCAACACGGGAATTCTTCAGCTTTTCCATTGCCTCGTGTCCGTATATAAGCTCTGTTCTTGAAAACTGATTAAGCATAATTATTCCTCGATCTTTTTGACATTTCCGATGTCCGTTACAATTTTATATCCTGCCGACTCAACACGTCTTTCGAGACAGCCTCGGCACTGAGCCGCTTCCTCCCCCGTGCAAATTTTATTCTCATAGAGCGAATATAATTTTCGTACCGAAACAGGGGAAAGGTTCGGCATAACGACATTTGCGCCTGCCTTCAACCCAAGCTCACGACCCTGCGGATGAATTGTTCCGAGTGCTGTCGTTGACGGAATGAGTGCATAGGGGAACATAAGCCTGAGAATTGAAACAAGTCTTAGCGTGAGAAGAACATTTCCGCTTTTAAACTCGGCAAACGGCGTGTCCGCATGGGTAATATAAGGGCCTATACCAATCATGTCGGGCTTAAGTTTCTGCAAAAAGCGCAAATCACAAATGAGATTTGAAACCGTTTGATACGGCGAACCGACCATGAACCCCGAACCGACCTGATAGCCGATTTCCTTTAAATCAAAAAGACAGCGCTTTCGGCTTTCAAGACTCATTGAGCCGGGGTGAAGCTTGCCGTAATGCTCGTCATCTGCGGTTTCATGGCGAAGCAGATATCTGTCTGCGCCTGCATCGAAAAATGCCTGATAGCTTTTTCTCGATTTTTCTCCGATTGAAAGCGTGACTGCACAATCGGGATAGTGGCGCTTTATCTCGGAGATAATATCGCAAATCATTTCGTCCGTATAGTACGGATCCTCTCCTCCCTGCATAACAAAGGTGCGGAAGCCGAGCCGATATCCCTCGTCGCAGCAGAGAAGAATTTCTTCTTTTGTCAGCCGATAGCGTTCGGCTTTTTTGTTATCACGTCTGATACCGCAATAGTAGCAGTTGTTGCGGCAATAGTTGGTGAATTCGATAAGACCTCGGATATAAACCTTATCGCCGTAATTCTCTCTGCGGCGGATATCTGCAGCATGGGCGAGCGGCTCATTAAAGCTGTCGCTTTCAAGCAATGTTTTTAACTCCTCATCAGACAAATCACCCGTGTTAAAGAGCTTATCAACCAAATCATTCATATCGTCACCGCCTTTTTTGAAAGAATTAACCTATTAAAATGATAGACTTTTTATATTATATAAAAGTATGAGTTAAAAGTCAATATTTAAGAATATAAATATTCATATATGAATAAAATCATATCAAACGAAAAAAATAATAAAAAACTATTGACAAAACAGATGAACAGTACTATAATAATTAAGCGCCTTGAGAGAGGGGCAAAGAAATATCGCGGAGTGGAGCAGTCGGTAGCTCGTCGGGCTCATAACCCGAAGGTCGTTGGTTCAAGTCCAGCCTCCGCAACCATAAAGGAGTAGGTCAAGAGACCTGCTCTTTTTTTCTTTCAGGGTTATGACGCGACGAGCTACGCTCGTTGGGGCGAAGCGGCACGCCGCCGCCGGTGGCGGATACAGGCGTGGTGCTGAGGTGAGAAAACAAGGAGAACTGTGAAGCGCTCCAAGCGAGCAGGGCGACTATGTTTTCGAGGGGCAAGCAAGGCAAGGCCTTGTGAGACAAACCCGAAGGTCGTTGGTTCAAGTCCAGCCTCCGCAACCATAAAGGAGTAGGTCAAGAGACCTGCTCTTTTTTTGTGCGCGGTGCAAGGCGTGTTACAGTCAAAGATTTTTTGCAAAGCATTACCGACAGTCGGGTTGCATAATATTATATTATACATTATTATACGTTCTTTACTGAAATCGGTTGAAGGAATTTAATGTTTACAAATGGCGGTTCGGAACGGTGTGAATAGGAAATATATTTTTCAAAAAGTCGATTTTATGATTCAAAAGCAAAAAAATGTTAAAATAATGACTTTTTCAGGCTTTGTTAGCCTTGACTAATTCGCAATTATAGATTAAACTATCTCTGTATTATTTTGCGAATCAATAATTGAAAGGATTTGAGTTCATGAAAAAATTTATCGCAATTCTTCTTTGCGTAGCTACAATGTTCTGCCTTTTCGCAGGCTGCGGCTCCAAGGGAGACGACAAGACAGATGAAAAAGTATGGAAGATTTCTACCGACACAGTTTTCAGACCGTTTGAGTACAAGGATGCTTCGGGTAAGCTTGTTGGTATCGATGTTGAGATCCTTGCCGCTATAGCCGAGGATCAGGGCTTCAAGTACGAGCTTAACAGCGTTGGCTGGGACGCATCTATCGCAGCATGTCAGTCAGGTCAGGCAGACGCCATGATCGCAGGTGCTTCTATCACAGAGAAGCGTAAGAGCGAGGGCTGGATTTTCTCAGACGGATATTATCACTGCACACAGACAATGACAGTTGCTGCTGATTCCACAATCAAGGGCTTTGAGGATCTCAAGGGCAAGCAGGTTGCAGTTAAGACAGGTACAATGGGTGCCGACTATGCAAACAGCCTTAAGGATAAGTATGGCTTCACAATCGCTTCATTTGAGGATTCTCCGACAATGTATCAGGCAGTTATCGGCGGTCAGGCTGTTGCTTGCTTCGAGGATACACCGATCATGGTTGACTCCATCAAGAACGGCAATCTTGCACTTAAGGTTCTTGAGAACACGGCCAGCGAAGGCAGCGATTACGGTCTTGCTATCTTCAATTCGGCAAATCAGGAATTCCTCGATATGTTTAACGCAGGCCTTAAGAACATTAAGACAAGCGGCAAGTATGACGAAATCATCAACAAGTACGTTGGCTAATTTTAAAAAATGAGCGGTGGGGCGTCTGCAAAGATGCCCTGCTGTTTGTCAAAAGGAGTCCGCTAAATGGCAGATATAATTTCGGTTTACGGCAAGCTGTTGCTGGAGGCAATGGGACAGACGCTTATCATGGCTTTTTACAGCCTGATTTTCGCAAGTATTATCGGTCTCATTTTCGGTATGCTCAGTGTGCTTAAAAGTAAGGTATGCAACGTCATCGCACAGGTCTTTGTTGATATTATCCGCGGTGTTCCGATGATAGTTCTTGCATTTTTTGTTTTCTTCGGCGTACCTTACGCTTTGAAAAACTTTTTACACAGTACCTTTACATTCACCGCATTGCAGGCAGGTATAATCTGTCTTTCGCTCAACTGCGGCGCATATATGTCGGAAATCATTCGTGCCGGAATTCAGTCCGTTGACGTCGGACAGATGGAGGCAGCAAGAAGTCTCGGAATTCCCTATTGGAAATCTATGCAGAAGGTCGTTCTTCCGCAGGCTATACGCACGATGATACCGAGCATCATCAATCAGTTTATTATCACGCTCAAGGATACCTCGATTCTTTCCGTTATCGGTTTCCCCGAGCTTGTAAATGCCGCAAAGAACGTCATTGCAATTAACTTTAAGTCGTTCCAGGTATGGCTTATTGTCGGCGTGATGTACCTTATCGTTATCACGATACTTTCCAAGGTTGCAAAGGCTCTTGAGAGGAGGATGAACCGTGGCCGTAAATAAAAACAACGTTAAAATTCACGTTTCTCACCTTAAAAAGAGCTTCGGTCATTTGGAGGTTATCAAGGATATCTCGACCGATATATATGAGGGCGAGGTTGTCGTTATCCTCGGACCGTCGGGCAGCGGCAAGTCAACTTTTCTTCGCTGTATAAACCGTCTCGAAGAGCCGACAGGCGGCGAGATCATTGTTGACGGTAAGGCGATTACGGATAAAAAAGCCGACCTCAACAAGATTCGGGAGAACATCGGAATGGTGTTCCAGCACTTCAATCTTTTCAACAACCTCAACGTTATTCAGAATCTTATGCTTGCTCCCGTTCAGCTTAAAAAGGCTTCAAAGGAAAAAGCAAAAGAGGAAGCAATGGCAATGCTTAAAAAGGTCGGACTTGAGGACAAGGCGGAGTCTTATCCGCATCAGCTCTCCGGCGGACAGAAGCAGAGAGTTGCAATCGCACGTTCTCTTTGCATGAATCCCGATATCATGCTCTTTGACGAGCCGACATCGGCGCTTGACCCCGAAATGGTCGGCGAGGTTCTCCAGGTTATGAAGGATCTTGCGGCAGAGGGAATGACAATGGCAATCGTTACCCATGAGATAGGCTTTGCCCGTGAGGTTGCCGACCGAGTGCTTTTCATTGACGACGGCTATATTATCGAAGAAGGTACGCCGCAGGAGGTTATCCTCAATCCGAAAGAGCCGAGGGCAATTGATTTCTTCAACAAGGTTCTTTAATCAACAAATAATAAAGCAGAGATTTTCCAAAACGGAAGATCTTTGCTTTTTTAATTATATTTATATGTCGTTATTATATGTAATTGTATTTCTTGCGCTTGGCAAAAAGGAAGATGAGGGAGAGGATAAACGCGAAAAACTCCGCAACCGTGATTGCCCACCATATACCGTCCACGCCGAGAAATATCGGAAGTATAAGAACCGACGAGGTTTGAAAAATCAGCGTTCGCATGAAAGATATTGCTGCGGAAACCGCACCGTTGTTGAGAGCTGTAAAAAACGATGAGGTGAAAATATTGAAGCCTGCCAGCAGGAATGAATAGGCGAACAATCTGAATGCGTGACGGGTCAATTCATAAAGCTCTTTATCATAGCCGACGAAAAGCTTCGCAAGCGGCGATGAAAGCGCAATCGCCAGTATTGTTAAAACAACGCCCGAAACGGCGCTGAGAAATGAGCTTTTTCTGAGCATGTTTTTCAGCTCATTGTGGTTCCGGGCTCCGAAATGGTAGCCCGTTATCGGTGCACAGCCGATCGCATATCCGATATAAATGGCAACGAAAATGAACTGAACATACATCAGCACGCCGTAAGCGGAAACGCCGTCCTCGCCGACATATTTCATCAACTGGAAGTTGTAGATCATGCTGACAACGGATGAGGAAATATTGCTCATAAGCTCCGAGGAGCCGTTGCCGCAGGCGTTGAGAATAGGTTTTATTTCCAGCTTCGTTTTTGTCAGGCGCAATAGGCTTGAATTCTTCCTCAAGAAATAAATCAACGGGAAAATCCCGCCAACGCATTGGCTCAGACCCGTTGCGATTGCCGCACCTGCAACGCCCCATTTGAAAACAATTATAAATATCGCATCAAGCGCCATGTTCGCAATGCCTGCCAGCACCGTTGCGAGAAGTCCGAGCTTAGGCTTTTCGGCGGCGATGAGAAAGCTTTGGAAAACGTTCTGAAGCATGAATGCGACGGTAAAGCCTGTTACGATTCTGCCGTAAAGAACACAATCCGCCATCATCTCCTCGGTTGCGCCGAGGAACTTCGCTACCCACGGCATTGAAATAACGCCGATGACAGAGAGCAAAGCGCCGAGAAGAAGCGTAAAAATAATCATCATTGTGAAAATTTCATTCGCTTTTTCCTTCTTGCCCTCGCCGAGAACCTTTGAGACAAGCGCTGTTCCGCCAGTGCCTATCATGAAGCCGATGCCTCCGAGTATCATTACAAACGGCATAACGAGATTGATTGAGGCAAAGGCGGTTTTGCCTGCAAAATTTGAGACAAAAAGCCCGTCAACAACTCCGTAAATAGAAGTGAAAACCATCATTATTATTGACGGAAATACAAATCTTAAAAGCTTGGAATAAGTAAAGTGATCCGAAAGTTTTATCTTCATGCCTGCTTATCCTTAAACCACTGCTTTGCATATTCGGCAATGAAGGGCGTAATCTCCTTTATATTCATATTTGTTGTGTTAACACAAAGGTCATAGCCGCGCTTGTCACCCCAGTCGGTGGAGGAAATCATGTTGTAGCTTGAGGCTCTGCCCTTGTCTATCTGTTTGATTTTCTTCTCTATTTCTTTGTCCGTGAGCTTGCTGCCGTCACCTGCACGCTTGCGGCATCTTGCGATTTTTGACTGCATATCGGCATAAACAAAGATACGGAACGGATCGTATTTTTCAAGCAAAACATCTGCGGCTCTGCCGACGATTATGCAATCGCCCTTTTCGGCAAGCTCATTGATGATGTTGTGCTGAGCGGAAAGCAGTTTAACCGTCGGGTCGGGAGCGGAAATGTGAGAAAAAGCACATGCAAAGTGAATCTGAAACGTCGGCTGAATGCCTTTTTCCAAAGAATGTGCTACATAGTTTTCGTCAAGGTCGGCTTTCTTGGCAATTTCGGTGATAATCTCGCTGTCGTAATAGGCAATTCCGAGAACGTCGGAAAGCCTTTTGGCAATTTCACGACCGCCGCTTCCGAATTCACGGCTTACTGTAATTATTTTCATATAAATCAATCTCCTTTCGGATTAAATGGCTTTATCCTAAAAATGATGAATACTTCTTGCTCATCGCAAATGAGAATATCTCGTCCTCGGCAACGATGACGTGGTCAACAAGATTGATGCTGACCGTTGAAAAAAGCTTCGCAATCGCTTCGGTTGCGACAATATCCGCCTGAGACGGAGTGGCAAATCCGTTCGGGTGATTGTGAGTGATAATCGCGTTTGTAATGTCAAATCTCAGCGCAAGCTCAACAAGGCTTCTGTTATCGGAAACCGCGGTTGTCGGTGTTCCGTCGGTGACCTTGATGCAATGCTTGAGCCTGCCGTGAGCGTCGAGCGAAAGCATGTAGACGATCTCTCTTGTTTCTCCGAGATATTTCATTCTTATGAAATCGTAAAGACGTTCCGCCGAGGCAAGATTGACCTTGTTGTTTATCGCATTGTCATGGTATTTTGAGCAAATGTCACGGATGAGCTTTATCATTACGGCGGCATTTTCGCCGATTCCGTTTATCTTTTCAAGCTCCTTTATCGGAGCATCAAGCACGCCGTTGAGATCGTGATATTTTTCAATCAGCTCATGCGCTATCGGATTGGTGTCCTTCAGGGGTATACAATAGAAAAGAAGAAGTTCGAGAATATTGTGATCTGCCATTGCGTCAATGCCTGTTTTGAGATAGGAATCTCTTACCCTTTGACGATGGTCCTTATGTATGTTTTTCTTTTCCGTGGTGAACACCTCTTCTGTGCGTTTTTCTATATAAAATTTTATAGTAATTAAGTGAATTTGTCAATCGTAAATTGTTGACCTGCAACTCAGTATATGATAAAATATGACATACCAATAAAATAAGCGAGGTTTAGCTATGCCTATTACATTTGATGAAAAAAGAAAGATTTTCAAGCTTGATACGCTTGATTCAACATATGCAATCGGAATCCGTGAGGGATATCTTATTCATCTCTATTACGGAAAGAAAATTCCGGATGATAATCTTTTGGATTTACCGTTCAGAGGATATTTTGCCACTATTTCGCCGAAAAACGTTCATGTTGACGATTATAAGTTTTCTCTTGACGTTCAGCCGATTGAGTATTCCTGTAACGGTTCGGGAGATTACAGACTTGCTGCACTTTCAATAAAGGATTCAATGGGAAGAACAACAACGGATATACGCTATCTTGACCATAAAATCTACGACGGAAAGCCGAAGCTTAAAGGACTTCCGGCAACTTATTGCAATGATGACAGTGAGGCTCAGACGCTTGAGCTTATTACAATTGATAAATTCACGGGAGCAAAGGTAACGCTTTATTACACCGCATTTGCAAACTACAGCGTTGTCACCGAGAGCGTCAAGGTTGAGAATACGGGAAAGGAAACCTTTGAGATTGAAAAGGTTGCAAGCTGCTGTGTAAACTTCCCGTCGATGGATTATAACATGATAAACCTTTCGGGCGTTTGGTCGAGAGAGAGAAGAGTCATAACACGGCACCTTGCTCACGGAATACAGTCTGTTGCCAGCAAAAGAGGTTCGTCAAGCCATAACCACAATCCGTTTGTTGCACTTGTTGATGATAAGGGCGGCGAGGATTTCGGTGATGCTTTCGGTTTTAACCTTGTATACAGCGGTAACTTCTCCGCTGATATCGAGACGGATTATCTTGACTGCACACGCCTTGTAATGGGTATCAACCCTATTGATTTCACATGGGTCGTTGAACCCGGCGATGAGTTCCAAAGCCCTGAGGTTGTAATGGTTTATTCCGACAGCGGCATGGGCAAAATGAGCCGCACATTCCACGATCTTTACAACAACAATCTCATCAGAGGAGAATGGAAAAATAAAAAACGTCCGCTTCTTATCAACAGCTGGGAGGGCTCGGGCTTTGATTTTGACCAGGAGACCCTCGTCCGCTATGCCAAGGAAGCTAAGAAGCTGGGAATCGAACTGCTCGTTATGGACGACGGCTGGTTCGGTCACCGTGACAGCGACAATTCCTCTCTCGGCGATTGGTTTGTCAATGAGAGCAAGCTCAATGGCGGCCTCACAAAGCTTATCGAAAGAGTAAATGCAGAGGGCGTACAGTTCGGCATTTGGTATGAGCCTGAGATGATTTCCGAGGATTCGGAGCTTTATAAGGCTCACCCGGACTGGTGCGTTCATGTCGAGGGCAGAGAGCAGTCGCCTGCCCGTCAGCAGTATGTTATTGATATGACAAGACAGGATGTTCGTGATTGCATATTCAATCAGATGTATGATGTTCTTTCAAAGAACAATATTGCATATCTCAAATGGGACTACAACAGAGCTATTACAGAGCCTGCGTCGGTGATGCTTGATGCGCGTCATTCAAAGGAGTTTTTCCACCGCTTTATTCTCGGCACATATGAGCTTATGGACAGAATAACAAGCGCATTTCCGCATATCCTCTTTGAGAGCTGTGCCGGCGGCGGCGGACGTTTTGATGCCGGTATGCTTTACTATATGCCGCAGGCATGGGCTTCGGACAACACCGACCCGATCGAGCGACTGACAATTCAGTTTGGCACAACAATGTGCTATCCGGCATCGAGCATGGGCGCTCATGTTTCCGCCTGTGACAGAACGGGAATCGAAACCAAGGCGGCAGTCGCAATGGCGGGTACCTTCGGTTATGAGCTTGACCCCAAGGAGATGTCCGAGGAGGATAAGGAAAAGGTCAAAGAGCAGGTTAAGAATTATCACAGGTATTATAATGTAATTCACTTCGGTGATCTTTACAGAATTATTGCACCGACGGACGATGAGTTCAAGTGTGCATGGGAATATGTTGCAAAGGATAAGAGTGAAGCCTTGCTGACTGTTGTTATAAAAAACAGAGCGCCGCACGATTTTCTGCTTATTAAGATGAAGGGACTTGATCCCGAAAAAATGTACCGCGATGAAACAGACGGTGAGATTTATTCCGGTGCATTGCTTATGAACGCAGGTATCAACCTGACTGACGGAACGTTGAGCGCAGGCAGAAGCTTCATAAGATATTTCACAGAGGTTAAGTGATTTTATGATAAAAAACTTTCTTGCAGTAGGTCAGATCGTAGGAACTCACGGCGTGCGCGGCGAAATGCGTGTTAACCCGTGGGCGGACTCACCCGAATTTCTTAAACAATTCAAAACATTGTATTATGACGCCGAGGGCAAAAACGGTGTCAGAGTTATTTCCGCACGTCCGCACGGCAACATTGTTCTGATGAAGCTTGAGGGCATTGACACTGTGGAAGCTGCTTCGGCGATGAGAAACAAGCGGCTTTATATGCGCCGCTCGGACGCAAGGCTTCCCGACGGAGTTTACTTTATCGAGGAGCTTATCGGCTGTGATGTTTTTGATGCCGATGATACGGATAAGCGATACGGAAAAATTTCCGACGTCAGCGAAACGGGTGCAAATGACGTTTGGCACATTGCGGCGGACAGTGAAAAGGAATATCTTATTCCCGCAATTCCGAGCGTTGTGATCAATACGGACGTTAAGGAAAACAAGGTGCTGATAAGACCGATGAAAGGTATATTTGACGATGAGAATTGACATAATGACATTGTTCCCGGAGATGTGCGAGCGTGTCCTCGACGAGAGCATTATCGGCCGCTCGAGAGAGAGCGGACTGGTTGAAATAAACTGTGTCAATATCCGTGATTTTTCAACGGACAAGCATCGCCGTGTCGATGATACAACCTACGGCGGCGGCACGGGAATGATAATGCAGTGTCAGCCGATATTTGATTGTTTCGGCGAGCTTGAAAGAGAAATCGGCAGCCGTCCGCACCTGATATATATGTCTCCGCAGGGTAAAACACTTGACCAGCAGAGAGTCAAGGAGCTTGCAAAAATGGATAATATAGCCATTCTCTGCGGCCATTATGAGGGTGTTGATGAGCGGGTTATCGAGGAACTTGTCGATGAAGAAATTTCAATCGGCGATTATGTTTTGACAGGCGGCGAGCTTCCTGCTCTCGTACTTGCCGACAGCATAACAAGAATGTTGCCTGGTGTGCTTGCGAGCGATGAAGCGTTTGAGGAGGAGAGCCACTATAGCGGCTTGCTCGAATATCCGCAGTACACAAGACCGTATGAATGGCACGAAAAAACCGTTCCCGATATCCTTTTGACGGGTCACCATGCCAATATAATGAAGTGGCGCAGGGAGCAGTCGCTGGAGCGGACAAAGAGACGCAGACCCGATTTGCTGAAAAAAGCCGAATTAAGTGAAAAAGACATGAAATATCTCCAATCGTTGGATAATGAGAGTAAAAAATAGTCAATGTGCATTAAAAGTACAGTTAATCGGTGTACAAAGTGCACAAAGCATGACTTCTGAAAATACTCACATTTGGAATACAAGCCGAAATAATTTTAAAGTCAATTTTATTTGTTGACGATGACAACTTTTGTGATATAATAACTGTTGTATGAAAGGCTGAAAACAGACTTGGATTTAACTTTGATTGGAGATATCAATTATGTGTGAAAAAGACGTTACAGTTCAGAATCAGGTGGGTCTCAGTGCCCGTCCTGCAACATTTTTTATTCAGAAGGCTAATTGCTTCAAGTCATCTATCTGGATCGAAAAGGAAGAAAGACGTGTGAATGCAAAGAGCTTGCTCGGTGTACTTTCTCTCGGTATTGACGGCGGCACAACAATTAAAGTCATCGCCGCAGGCCCTGACGAGGAGCAGGCCGTTGATGAGCTTGTTAAGCTTGTTAACTCGGGCTTTGCAGTATAAGAATCCCTTACTAAACCGTGACTGCCGCATATGATGTGCGGCAGTTTTTGAATTTATAGATAATTTACGGAATCGAGGTGAATACCGTGGACATTCATGAGTTGAGAAAAAAGGCAATGTCCTTGCCGCTGACGCCGGGTGTATATCTTATGAAGAACACCAAGGGCGAGATTATCTATGTCGGCAAGGCGAAGAAGCTCAAAAACCGTGTCAGCCAATATTTCGGCTCACAGCATAATCACTCAATCAAGGTCAGAAAGATGGTCGAAAATGTATTTGACTTTGACTATATTCTTTGTGACAGCGAGTTTGAGGCACTCGTGCTTGAATGTTCGCTTATAAAACAGTATTCGCCTAAATATAACATTCTTCTGAAGGATGACAAGGGCTACAGCTATATCAGAGTCAGTGAGGGACCGTGGCCGAAAATCAGCTCAGTGTTGCAAAAGGCGGATGACGGAGCACGCTATATCGGGCCCTATACAAGCTCCTTCAGCGTAACCAATTCCGTTGATGAGGCGCAGAAAATTTTCATGCTTCCGCGTTGCGGAAAAAGCTTTCCGAAGGAAATCGGCAAGGGCAGACCTTGCTTGAATTATTTTATCAAGCAATGCTCAGCTCCGTGTGCGGGCAAGATAAGCTGCGCCGAATACAACGAATCTGTCAATGCCGCTCTCGATTTTTTGCAGGGCAACAGCGCAAAGATAATTAAAGAATTAACGGAAGAAATGGAGTCCGCCGCCGAAAGGCTTGATTTTGAGCGTGCGGCAAAGCTGAGAGACAGAATAAATTCTATTAAAAAAGTTAATGAAAAGCAAAAGGTCGTCGGCTCGGATGTCAGGGAGCAGGACGTTTTTGCAATCGCACAGTCCGATGAAAGATACTGCCTTTCCGTTTTGCGTTTCTATGACGGCAGACTCAGGGATAACGAATGGTTTTTATTCAATGAAATAGATACCCTGCCCGAGGCGAGACGTGAGCTTATAACCCGTTTCTATTCAATGGGCAGACATATTCCGCCGTTTATTACGGTTGACGGTGAGGTTGACGATAAAGAATTGCTTGTGCAATGGTTGAGCGAAAATGCAGGACGAAAGGTTGAGATCAACGTTCCGCAGCGTGGCAGGCAGGTTGAAATCATGACGATGTGCATGAACAATGCAGCGCAGAAGCTTGCTTTGAGTATGGGCAGGAACGCAAAGGCTACGGCGGCTCTTGACGAGCTTGCAAGGCTCCTTAATTTGCCGAAGCCGCCCGTGATGATCGAATCCTACGATATTTCGCATACTGCAGGCAGCGATAACGTTGCAGGCATGGTCGTTTTCAAAAACGGATTGCCTTACAAAAAATCATATCGCCGGTTTGCGATAAAGGGCTTTGACGGTCAGGACGATTACGGCTCAATGGCTGAAGTTATTTCACGTCGGCTTAACAGATATGAAGAAGAGAAGGAAAGCGGCGAGGGGTTCGGAATCCTGCCGGATCTTATTCTTCTTGACGGCGGACAGGGACAGGTCAATGCGGTTTTGCCTATTGTTCGTGCGTTCGGTTATGATATTCCTGTTTACGGCATGGTTAAGGACAACAAGCACAGAACGAGGGCCATTGCATATGACGGCGGCGAAATCGCAATCAACTCAAAGCGACAGGCATTCACACTCGTTTCGACGATTCAGGAGGAGGTTCACCGATTTGCAATTTCATATCACCGATCGAAACATCAGAAATCGTCTCTCGGCGGAACTTTGACAAAAATCGACGGAATCGGCGAGAAAAAAGCCAAGGCTCTTCTGAAGCATTTCAAAACCGTTACGGCGATAAAAAATGCGGAAATTGACGAACTTTGCCGTGTTGAGGGGATAAACAGAGCCACGGCGCAAAAAGTTTATGATTATTTTAGAAAAAATGTTGACAACACAAGGTAAAAAATGTGATAATAAGATGTATATAAAATTAGTTAAAGGAAGGGAGCTTGCGCCGTGCGTGTGATTACGGGAACAGCAAGAGGACGGGTTCTCAAAACCTTGGAGGGCGAGGACGTTCGTCCGACAACGGACAGGGTTAAAGAAGCGATTTTCAGCATTATCCAGTTCGAACTGGAGGGCAGGCGTGTACTTGATCTTTTCGCAGGATCGGGTCAGCTCGGAATTGAAGCACTCAGCAGGGGAGCGGCTTACGCCACGTTTACCGATATGAGCGCCGAAAGTGTGGATATCGTAAAGAAAAATCTTATCTCGACCAAGCTTGAGAACAATGCCGAGGTTATTCGCACGGAGGCAGTAACGTTCCTTAAAGGAAACAGAAAAAAATACGATATCGTTTTTATGGATCCTCCGTACTCAAAGGGACTCTTGCAGAATGTCCTGCCCTATGTCGTTAAGAATGTTAATGACGGCGGTGTGATAATCTGCGAACACCCCTACGGAGAGGAGATGCCGCAGACGGTCGGCAATTTCTCAATTTACCGTAACTATAAATACGGAAAAATCGGTATAACGGTCTATCGTATCAGCGAGGAGGTCGACCGATGAGAACAGCAATATGTCCGGGCAGCTTTGACCCGGTAACAAAAGGCCACCTCAGTGTTATAACCCGTGCATCGAAGCTTTTTGACAGAGTCATTGTTGTTGTGATGATAAATCCCAAAAAGCCTGTCGGCTGCTTTAATCCGGAAAAAAGAGTGGAATTCATCGAAAGATGCGTCAAGAATCTTCCGAACGTTGAGGTTGATTTTTATGACGGACTGCTTGCCGAATATGCAAGAATCAAAAAAGCGGACGCGATCGTAAAGGGACTCCGTGCCGTTTCGGATTTCGAGGACGAATTCCAGCAGGCACTTACCAATAAGCAGCTTAATCCCGATGTTGAAACAGTGTTTGTCACCGCAGGTGCGGATTATATGTATCTTTCGTCCAGCATTGTCAAGCAGGTTTGCGAGCTTGGAGGCGACGTTTCGGACTTTGTACCCGAGCAGGTGCTCGACGATATAGTTAAAGGAATAAGAAGAAAGGAAGACTAACGATGAACGTACAGGGCTTACTTGATAAAATTGAAGATACCATTGACATGGGCAGCAAAATTCCTCTTTCGGGAAAGGTTGCGGTTGATGCAGAGACCATTAAGCAATGCATCGAGGACATCAGATATGATTTGCCGATCGAGCTTGAAAAGGCTCAGGAGGTAGTGGCTCACCATAATAACCTTATAACAAAGGCAAATAACGAGGCTTCGTCAATCGTTTCTTCCGCTCAGACGGAGGCGGACGGTATAATCAGCGCCGCAAAGGAAAAGGCTTCGGGAATTGCCGCAACGGCAGAGGCAAACGCAAAGTCAACTCTTTCCGCTGCTTCGGAGCAGGCAAAGCAGATGATCGAAAGCTCGGAGATCACAAGACTTGCCCATGAGTTTTCTGACCGTGTCCGTGCTCAGGCTACAGCCGAGGCGGAGAACATTGTCAGAAACGCAAGAAGCCAGGCGGATGCAATTATTCTTGACGCAAACAATCAGGCTCAAGACACGAAGAGCAAGGCGGACAAGTGGGCCGGAGAAATTCGCTCGGCGGCCGCAGAGTTCGTTGAGGATATTATGAAGAACAGCGATGAGGTTCTCTCGTCGAACATCGCCGAGATCAGAAAGGCAAGACAGAGCCTTTTCGGTGACCGCAGATAAGAAAAGAAAGAGATATAAATTAAATGGGGTTGCTGCAGTGGGGGAAGTGTGCAATTTTTCCTCGGTCGGCAACTCTTTTTTGTAACAGAGGTGTACATAATGAAAAAGCAATGCGAATGCTGCTATAAACGTTTTGAAGTTGTCAGAAACACGAATGTTCCGCTCAATCCCGATCTTACCGCACCGCAGGATCATATCTATTGTCCGTGGTGCGGAGCAGAAAACGGAACGGTTGAAAAAGGATCGCTTGTTAAAACAGAAAAATGTAATGCCGAGTGTGAGTTCTGATGAAAAGAGAAATAATTGATTACTTTAAGAAAAATAAAGATGAGATGATAAAAGCAATATCCGAGCTTGTCGCCGTGCCGAGCGTACGCGGTGCCGCCGAGGAGGGCAAGCCTTTTGGCAAAAAGCCGTATGAGGCTCTTATGCTTGCTCTCAAAAAAGCAGAGAGCTTTGGATTCAAAACGGCAAGCTGCGACGGCTACGTCGGTACGGTTGACCTTAACGGCGGCGAGCAGGAGCTGGCTGTTCTGGCGCATCTTGATGTTGTGCCGGCCGGTGAGGGCTGGGACACCGACCCTTATACCGTTGTTGAAAAGGACGGTATGATTTTCGGCAGGGGAGTCAGTGATGATAAAGGCCCCGCTGTTGCGGCGCTTTACGCTATGAAAGCGGTTAAAGACCTCAATCTGCCCGTCAGCAAGAATTGTCGATTGATTCTCGGTACCGATGAGGAATGCGGAAGCGGTGACCTCAAATATTATTTTTCAAAGAATGAGTATCCGAAATATGCGTTTACGCCAGATGCGAATTTTCCCGTTACGAATGGAGAAAAGGGAAGATTTACAAAGCATTTTTACAGGACGGTTGATTTTTCAAACTGCAAGAAATACATAAAGAGCATTGATGCCGGCGAAGCGGCCAATGCCGTACCCGCTTTTGCAAAAGCGGAGCTTATCGGAGTGACAAAAGAGGAAATTGATATTGCCGCAGAGAAAGCAAAGCACACGAATGCCGAATTTACATTTGACGGTGAGAAACTGATTTGCTCGGGTACATCGGCTCATGCTTCGCTTCCGGAGAACGGTAACAATCCGATAACGGCACTTTTTGAATTGCTGAGCTATATTGATTTTGACAGCGAATGTACGGAATTTGCAGACAGTCTTAAAGCTCTGTTTCCCCACGGAAAATATAACGGCGAGGCGCTCGGCGTCGATATGAGCGATATGCTCGGGCGGCTTACACTGACTTTGGATGTCGTGAGATTTGAAAACGGCAAATTCGACGGCTGCTTTGATACAAGAACACCGATGTCGGCGACAAAGGAAAACTGTGCCGATGTTATTGCGGCAAGCCTGAGAAAGCATGGCTTTGAAATTGAAAATACGAAAATGAGAGAGGCACATTACGTTGACGAAAACTCGGATTTTATAAAGACCTTGCTCAGAACTTATGAGGATTACAGCGGCGACAAGGGCGAATGTATCAGCATGGGTGGCGGAACCTACGTTCACGATATAGAGAACGGAGTCGCTTTCGGCGCAATAAGCCGTGATACTGTGACAAATATGCATGGTGCAAATGAGTTTATGCCGATTGAAGATATTCTGACTGCGGCAGCGATATTTACAGAGGTAATTGCCGAGATTTGCAGATAAAGCGTGGAAATTGCAGGAATTTTAAAAAAATTGTAGACACGGTACCTGTAAAATGATAAAATAAAGCGTTGTGGAGGTGATTTTTTGAAAAGATGCCTGATTATGATAACAAGCGGTTTCCCTTACGGTATAAGTGAAACCTATATTGAATCCGAGGTAGCCTTTTTGAAGGATCACTTTGAGCGTGTTATAATACTGCCCATTGAGCTTGATCCCGGTGAGCCGATTATGAGAGCTCTGCCGGAGGGCATAGAGTATTATAATGTCTCGCAAAAAAAGCAGTCGGTTGCAAGAACAGGAGATATTGTCGGCGGCTTGCGTAATATTTTCGCCCCAACGGATTATTATAAGTGGGACAAGGAAGAAATCGGATCGGATTTCAGAAAAAGAATGTTCTTTGAGTATTTTTGTAACCGTTCTGTCAGAAGCTATAGAGAATGTTTAAAGGTTCTTAAAAACTGCGGAATTGACGGCTATGACAGTATTACGGTTTACAGCTATTGGTTTTTTGCAACGGCGTTTGTCGGAGTTATGCTGAAAAAATACTTTATAAATAAGGCCGCCGAAGTCAAGCTTATTTCAAGGGCACATGGCTATGATGTTTATGAGGAAAGAAATGCGCTCAATTATCTTCCTTTGAGAAGGTTTCTCCTTGAAAACTGCGATGCCGTATATCCGTGCTCCGATGTTGGAACGGAACACATCGTTTCAAGATATCCCGAGTACGCCGATAAGGTGAAAACCGCTCATCTCGGTACGATTGATGCAGGACTGGGAACGCAGTCCGAGGAGGGTTTGCACATTGTTTCCTGCTCGCTTATTACGGATATTAAGCGAATTGATAAGATAATAGATATTCTCGAAAAGCTTGAAAAAACGGGAAAATATAAAATAAAATGGACGCATATCGGCGACGGAAACAGACGGCCCGAGCTTGAAAAAAGCGTCAGAAAAAAGCTGAAGAAAACCGACACGGAATTTCTCGGAAACATTCCGAATAACGAGGTTTATGAATTCTACAGGAATAACCCCGTCGATCTTTTTATAAGCACAAGCAAAAGCGAAGGCCTGCCCGTATCCATGATGGAGGCGGCATCGTTCGGAATTCCGATCGTTTCAACCGATGTAGGCGGAGTCCGTGAAATTGTGGAAAGCGGATATAACGGTCAGCTTCTCGGTGAAAGAGCATCTGCCGATGAGTTTGCCGATTTTATAAAACGATATTACGGTATGGATAAATCCGAAAGGGATTTTTACAGAGAAAATTCAAGAAAGCTTTGGGAAAGATCATTCAATGCAGGCAAGGCATATCCTGATTTTTTCTCAATGCCCGTATTGTCACGATCATGAGGAAAGGATAATTATGATATCTCTGAAAAATGGTGTTTTGAGAATAAACTCCGGCGATCAGAGCAGGGCAAGACGCTTGTATGAGTTTGCATTTTTGCTCAACATGGTAATTGTCTTTGCTTTTTACAGGGTTCCGATAGTCGCTCCTGCTGCCGCGGTTTTTATGTTTGTGGCGTCCTTCCTCGTGCTTTTGGAAAAAAGTAAGAACAGGATAATGATACCGTATATTACGGTGTGGTATTTGACGCTGATATTATACGGAGGTCTGTCCGGACTATGGGCGCAGTTCTTTACCGCATATAATATAAACTTTGTGATAAAGCTATGTATTATTCTGCTTATCTCAACCTCTGTTGCGATTTATGTTGACACAATGGAGGATCTGGACAGATTGATGTCGCTGTTTATTGCAGGTGCAGTTATAATAACGATTCTCGAATTTCTTGCCGTTCCGGCAGACGGTTGGAAAAACGGAAGCGTCGGAAGCTATTTCAGCGGCAACAATCCCAATGATATAACCGTCTGGATCGATTTCGCTTCGGCGGTTGCGTTCTACAGAGCCTATGTCAACGGTAAGAAATGGATGTATCCGTTGGTGGCTGTATTCGTTGTCTTTTGCGCTTTTTCAAGCTCGCGAAAGGGTCTGCTTGCCTCGCTTGCGGCTCCGATAATGATAGTTTTTCTCTCGGTCGGAAAGAAAAATTACTTTTTGAGAATAGTAGCGGCGGTGACAATCGGTGTAGCCGTGCTGCTTATTGTAATGGAAAACGATACGCTCTACACGGTTATCGGTCGAAGATTTGACAGTATGATTGACTATATAAAGGGCGAAGGAACAGATGGAAGTATTGCTCTAAGACGGAGATATATTGCAGCGGCAAAAAGCATGTTCAACGAATCCCCGATTATAGGAAAAGGAATGGGCAACTATTCCCGTATTCTTGAAAGTGAATACTTCCTCGGCAACTTTTACAGCCATAATAATTATTGGCAGATTTTAAGTGAGCTTGGGCTGATAGGCTTTTTGATTTATTTTTCAATGTATGTATATTGTGTTGTCATTTTTTTGAGAGCATATTTTGTGGAGAAAAGAAAAATTTCGGTTTTGTTTATAACGGCTATTACGATGATGATTGTTCTTGACAGCGGAATAATCAGTTATAGCTCAAAATACGGACAGCTTGTTATCGCAATTATTTATTGCGCTACCTATGCTATACATTCCGACGGCGGCAGAAAATACAGCATGAAACGACAGTAAATATTTGGAGTGGTTAAAGTGAAATCATATTCGGACAGAAAAAACTCAAAGGGAATTGAAATAAATATTCTCGCTTTTTTCAAGGAGCTTTCCAAAAAGCTTTGGATCGTTGCGATAATTGCAGTTATCGGAGCGACAATAGGCGGTGTTATCGGCGAGGCGACAAAGAGCGAGACTTATACTTCAACGGTATCTTTTGTTGTTAACTCCGCAACGGAAAACGGACAGGTTTCAAGCGGTGAAATCAATGCTCAGATCAATATGGCGGGCACATTCAGTTATATTCTTTCAAGCCGTGCGTTGAAAGAGGCAATCGTTGAAAAATGTCCTGAAAAGGTTAACTTCGGCACTGTTGACAAAAGTATCTCGGTAAATGTTGTTTCCTCGACAAACGTTATTGTTATGTCGGTGACGACGGGCGACCCGAAGATTTCCTACGCAATTGCAAGCACGGTTGTTGATGTTTACGGCGATATAGTTACCGAAAGATATCCTAATGCCAAGCTCACTCTTTGCGATACTCCCGTGCTTCCGACCTATCCGAACTCAAACAGATCTGTTGTTTCACTTGCTTTGATGATCGGTTTTATTGCCGCAGTTGCGAGCTGTGTTGTTTTCTTCATTATGTTCCTTGTTAAGGATACGGCAAAGACCGCAGACGAGCTCAGCGAAAAGCTCGATGTGCATATTCTCGGTTCGGTTCAGCAGATTACGAATAAGAATAAAACCGCAAAGGGCTTGCTTGTAACGGACAGAAAGAACGGCTTCTCATTTATCGAAACATATAAGTCAATCAGAACAAAAATCGAAAATAATTCTACAAGAACGGGCAATAAGGTTTTTCTTGTAACAAGTGCTTGCGAGAATGAAGGAAAAACGACCTCCTGCGTTAATATTGCTCTTTCAATTGCGCAGAATGGCAAGAATGTTTTGATAATCGATGCCGACCTCAGAAAGCCGTCGGTCAGCAAGATGCTCTCACTTCCTACTACGGAATACGGACTTTCCGATGTAATTCTCGGTAATGTGGAGCTGAACCAAGCCATCAAGCGTGTTACAAGCTTCAATGTCTGTGTGCTTGCCGATCAGAAGGGCGTTAATAATCCGTCGGAGCTTCTTTCAACAGAAAAAATGGAGTCTATAATCGAAGAAGCACGCAAGGAATTTGACTATGTTCTTATTGATACCGCACCTGCGAGCGTTGTTACGGATACCTCGGTTATTGCAGGCTTCGTCGATGCGGCGATAATCGTTGTCCGTGAGGACTTCTCGCCTTATTCGAGAATCAGAATGTCAATTGAGGATATCGACTCAAACGGTGCGGAAATTATCGGATGTATCTTCAACGCCGATACAAGCAACCTCAGCAAAACGAGCCGCTACGGCCGTCGCTACGGCGGCTATGGTAAGAGATACGGCTACGGAAGCTACGGCTACGGCTACGGTCAGTCATCGTCAAAAAAATAATTATTGAATGGCATACAAAACCTCTTTCGCATATTATAAAGCGAAGGAGGTTTTTTAATGCGCGAGCTTGAAAAAATGATTGAAAAATATCGGCAGGAGCTTGTTGAATTTTCAAAACAAAAACCGATTGCCGATGAGGAGATTTTCGAAGCCGAGGAAGAGAATACTGTTCCGACAATGGCAAATGCTTTGCCTTTTGTAAGCAATGCGGGTGCAAACAAGGAAACGGATTTCTACAAGAATTTTGAGGATTTCCAAAACAAAAACCCGTCTAAGGGCAGTATGCGCGTTCAGGTCTCATCGGGAGGAAGAAGCTACCCGATAATCAATGCAATTGTTAAGATAAGCGTTCCGCTCGAAACGGGGGACCGGGAAATTTATTCGGGATATACGGATATAAACGGGATCGTGGACAATATAGTTCTGCCTGCTCCCGACACGAGCTATTCCCTTGATGAGAAGAACACAACCGTTGAGCCTTATGCAACTTATGAGGTCACGGTCACTCACCCGGAATTTGCAAATTCAAAATTTTTTAATGTTCCTGTTTTTGCGAATATCAAGGCAATTCAACCGGCAAGACTTGTTCCGCTGACGGAAACGGGCGGGGAACCGGGCCCGATTAATATTGCAGAACAGCCTATGAGACTTTACGGAGGTGACTTATGATGCCTGACAGACCTATCGTTCCCGAATTTATTACTGTTCATCTCGGCAAACCGAATGCGGCGGCAAGAAACGTCCGTGTGCCGTTTGCACAGTATATAAAAAACGTTGCATCAAGCGAGATTTATCCGACATGGCCGGAAAATGCTCTCCGAGCGAATATTTATGCCGAGATAACTTTTGCACTTAACAGAGTTTATACAGAGCATTACAGGTCAAGAGGCTATGATTTCGACATAACAAATTCGACTCAATTCGACCAATATTATGTTGAGGGCAGAGATATTTTTGAAAACATAAGCCGTGTGGTTGATGATATTTTCAATGATTACGTTGTCAAACAAGGTCAGATACAGCCGTATTTCACCCAATACTGTGCAGGAACCTGCGAGGGGCTTTCGCAATGGGGCACGGTTGCGCTTGCAAATCAGGGCTACACACCATACAGAATACTTCAGTATTATTACGGAAACGATATTGATATTGTGAAAAATGCCCCTATAAAATCAAATACGCCGACCTACCCCGGAACGCCGTTAAGGCTCGGAACCGGCGGCGAAAAGGTTATTGAAATTCAGCGTGAGCTGAACCGAATTGCCGCAAACTATCCGTCAATTCCGAAAATTTCGGGCTCGAGAGGATATTTTGAGCAGACGACTCAAAATGCAGTCAGACAGTTCCAGCAAATTTTCAATCTTGAGTCCGACGGGGTTGTGGGCAAGGATACATGGTACAAAATCAAACGAATCTATAACGGCATAAAGGGTCTTTCGGAGCTTTATTCCGAAGGGATCACAATAAGCGAAGCCGAAAGAAAATACGAGAGAGTTCTGAAGAAAGGCAGCAGAGGTCCGTCCGTAAAAATCCTGCAGTATTATCTTTGCTTTCTCAGCTACTTCAATCTGAAATTGCCGTATGTTGCGGTTGACGGGATCTTCGGTGATGAAACGCGTGATGCCGTGCTTGCATTTCAGTCGCTCTACGGACTTGACGTTGACGGAATTGTCGGCAGAGACACATGGGATATGATTCAGAACGCATATGCAGGTGTTCTCACCTCACTGCCCGATGAATACAGGAGCTATTCGTCATTGCTTTACCCGGGATATATCATCACAACGGGTGCGAGCGGTAAGGTAGTCGAACAGCTACAGACCTATCTCAAAACGATTGCCGCCAACAATCCGTCAATACCGGATGTTACGGTCGACGGCTATTACGGCGAAGAGACGAAAAAAGCAGTTCTTGCGGTTCAGGAGCTTGAGGGTATTGAGCAAAACGGTCAGGTCGGTGTTCTGACATGGAATGCAATAGTAAATCTTTACAATCAGTTTAGATAATAGGTATATTTTAACTCAGTCCGAAAATAATAACATTATCAATTTTACGGAGAAATGCTGATGGATAATGTGTTGTTTTCGGATATTTTTGATTATAACGAAAAGCTTTTGGACAAGTATTTCAGAATCGGTCTGAACTACGATGTCGTAGCCACAAAATTCAATGCGGGCGGCAGGAAAGCGAAGCTCTATTTTGTTGACGGATTTATCAACGGTGAAACTTCCGAGCGTGTGATGAACTTTATGATGCAGGCAAGCGGGGTTGATAAAGGCGTCGCCACTGCCGAAGAGTTTGCGCAAAGGCTCATTGCCTATATGGAAATTGAACTGAGCAAGGATATTGAAAAAATTGCCAAAGTTGTATATTCGGGAGCGATGCTCGTTATTGTTGACGGTTTTGACACAGGGTTCCTTGTCAAGACGAGGAGCTATCCTAAGCGCAGTGTATGCGAACCCGATAACGATAAGGTGCTCAGCGGAGCGCATGACGGTTTTGTAGAATCTATCCTTATAAACACGGCGCTTATCCGTCGCCGAATTCGTGACCGTGATTTGGTAATGGAGGTCAGAGAGGCCGGTGCGAAATCAAAGACAGACATTGCAATATGCTATCTCAAGGGAAAGGCGGACGAAAAGACCGTTGACGATCTCAGACAGAGAATTGATAAAATTGAGGTCAATACGCTCAATATGAGTCAGGAGAGCGTGATTGAATGTCTTGTCAGAAAACAGAAATGGAATCCGTTTCCAAAGGTCAGATATACGGAACGCCCCGATGCTGCGGCGGCGAGCATTGCCGAGGGAAGCGTAATTCTTTTTGTTGACAATTCGCCGACGGCAATGATAATCCCGACCGGCTTTTTTGATTTTTTGCAGGACACAAACGATTATTATTTTCCGCCATGCGTGGGCACATATCTGCGCTTTGTCAAGGGATTGATTTTCGCTCTTGCATTGCTTCTTGCGCCTGTATGGTTTTTGCTGATAAAAAATCCCGATCACATTCCGGCATGGCTGAGCTTCATTCAAATCAAGGAGTATTATTCGCTGCCCATCATTGCTCAGCTTTTGATAATTGAGGTAGTCATTGACGCTTTGAAGCTTGCTTCGCTGAATACCCCAAGCTCTTTGAGTAATTCATTCAGCGTCATCGGTGCTCTTGTTCTCGGTGATCTCGCCGTCAGTGCCGAATTGTTTTCGTCCGAAGTCGTGCTGATAATGGCATTTGTCGCAATTGCTAATTTTGCTCAGCCGAACTTTGAATTGGGCTACGCCTTCAAGCTTTCGCGGATATTCATAGTTGTCATGACAGCAATATTCAATCTGTATGGCTTCATTGCAGGACTCTTGACAGTTGCCCTTGTTATCGCCTTTACGAAAACGGTAACAGGCAGGGGATATCTCTATCCTCTTATTCCCTTCAACGGAAAGGCAATAAGCCGACTGCTGATCAGGGAATCCATCAGTAAGGATAATACTTGACAAATCTCCTGCGATAGGTTAATCTTATCTATGGTGATAAGATGAATAATCGTTTTTTGAAAATATTATCTTTGCTGACGGCACTTTGCGTTGTCATCTCGCTTGCTTCATGTAAAGGCAAGACAGAAACACCGACGCAGAATGTTGAACCGACATATGAAAAATCCGTAACCGAGAAAACGGTCAAAATTGCGAACATTCCTACGGATAGCAACGGATTGACGGATATGCTCAATGCTGCCGTCAACTATGTAGACAAATACTGCTATAAATACAAAAAGGCGCTCAAGTGTGAGGCGAGCGTTGACAGCCTTGGCTCACTGTCCTCGGCTTCAAATGCCGCAGAAGCCTTTGCTTCTGTTTTCGGTGAAAAGGATATAACAGCCGATTATGATTACAATGCCGATAAAAAGCTTTTTGCAGATAATTTTATAAGCGGTAAGTTTGAGACGGAGGAAATATCTTCAATTACAGCTAAGCAGGAAGGCGATGTCGTGGTGCTGACGGCTCAGTTCAACGGCGAAAGCAATCCGACAGACGAGAACGGAATACTTCATCGCCTCGGCGGAGATTATATAAGCGCCGAAGCCGTAAGCAAGTCTCTCGGTGAATTCAAGTCATCCGCAGCCTCGGTCAGCGTCTCGGCTGATTCAATCAGCGTAGTCGCAAGAATCAGCGTAGAGGATTCAAGCCTTCAGTCCATGACGGTAAGCTACACGGAGCGCTTTAATCTTTCAAACGTTACTCTCGTTAAGCTCAGCGGAGGAGCGGTCAGCGGCTCGGCAAAAACGGTGATTGAATATACAAATTTCAGCCTGTAAAACGTGTTCGGATTATCAAAAAAAAACAGTGGAAATTTTATTTGAAATATGATAGAATAAATATAATAAATTACGGGAGAGTGTAAAACCCATGAACAGAAGCTGGAAAAGATTTATTATAACCGTTTCGGTCATGCTTGGCGTTATTATCGGCTGCACGGCTTGGAATGTTGCGCTTGATAAGATTACGGGAAGTATTGAACATGACATAAGTCAGTCGAATAATACTGATAATTCCTCCGGCAACGTTAGCAATAACGGCTCTGCGGGCACAGTTCAGAACGGAACGGGTACTGTTACAAATGCGAACGGACAGACCGTTACAACCGCCAACGGAACGGGCGTCGCTACCAATAACGGAACGGGCACAGCCACAGGCGGTTCAGGCACGGGCGGTTCGGCTCAGGCGGCTGCAAATGTTCTCGCATATAACAAAAATCAGATTGTTGCCTATTATAACACCTGCCTCCAAAGCTCCTATGCACAGGCGAGGATGACTGACAAAAAGACCGAGCAGGTAACTATCGGCGTTGATTCGGTAACAATTAACGGAAAGCAAAACGGCGCGGTAACAAGCATCGCAAACAGCATTGCGAGCGGCAATCAGAAGCAGACCGAGGACAGCAAAAGCTTCTCAAACGGAAGATCTTCTGACGGCACATCGGCAAGCACCTTTATTCTTCCTACCAACCTTTCCTCGGCAGGCGTTAAAAGCGCAAGCATTTCAAGGAACGGAAACGGCTACAAGGTTGTTATAACCCTTGTTGCCGAAAGCTGCGGACACAACAGCAAGCCGCCCTATAACGCATCATGTGCATGGCCGCTTGATATCAGTGAGGTTGCAGGTGCTTTGAACGGATTTGCAGAGATCACAAAGGCTCAGTTTAATTATCCAGGCACAATGCTCACGGCGAATATCGACGCCGCAGGACGTGTTAGTTACGTGAGAGTTGATATGCCCCTCACCGTTAAGGACGGCACGGGCGTTGTTACCAAGAATATTCCGGGCGTTAAGGGCATGGTAGTCACAGCGTCGGCACACGGCAAGTGGATATGCACCCATACAATGAGCTTCTGATAAGAATAAAAAAATACGGATTGTTGCATAAACTGCGGCAATCCGTTTTGTTATATATTATCATTGACGGCAATTTGTAAAAAATGTATAATTATATAAAGGGGGTATAGCATGAAGATTAAAGAAATTATCACGCCTGCCGATTATACAACTAAGCTCGGCGAGCGTGTGAGCTACTGGACGTATTTTATCGGACAGAATATTTTCTATAACGTTGTAACGACATTCATGGCAACCTATTTGATGATGAACGGAATTGACCTTGGCAAAATCGCTCTTGTTACGTTGATTGTCAAGATTTGGGACGCCGTGAACGACCCGATGTTTGGTATAATTTTCGATAAAATTAAATTCAAAAACAAGCAAAAATGTATGCCTTGGATTCGTATTTCCGCCGGACTTGTTCCGATTACTACGGTTCTTTTGTTCATAATTCCGAGCGGCATGGCACAGACGGGCAAGCTGATATGGTTTATGATAGCTTATCTGCTTTGGGATTCGAGCTATACGGTTTGTGACGTTCCGATTTACAGCATGGTAACGACGATGACAGATAATGTCAACGAGCGCAATACACTTATGTCCATCGGCAGACTGTTCAGCAGTGCGGGCATGGGCATTTCGGGATTGCTTTGCACACTGCTTGTCAGCGAAAAGGTCGGTATGAGCTTCAGCCCGACGGTTATTCTTCTCTCGGTAATAGGGCTTCTTTTTATGATCCCGATTTGCTTTACCGGCAAGGAGAGAAACTATCACGGCGAGCTTGAGGATGAAGCTTTCTCAATCAAGAGAATGCTGACATATCTTGCGCATAACAAATATCTTCTGATTTATTACCTCGGTTATCTTTTTGCCAACGGAATGATGACGAACAATGCGCTTGCGCTGTTTGTTTCGTATTACCTTTTCGGCAGTGCGAACTTCAATATAATTCTCGGAATTCTCGGTGTTGTGCCGTCGGTTATTGCGGCTCTGCTTATTCCCGTTATTTCAAAGAAATTCGACAAATTCAAACTGTTTTTTATCTGCAACACCGTTGCGGCAATACTTGGATTGGCAATGTATTTCATCGGCTGGCAGAACAAGATGCTTTTCATTGTGCTTACGGTTGTCAGAGGAATTTTCACCAGTGTAACGGGTACGCTCGGGTTTATGTTCACTCCCGATTGTGCGGAATACGGTCAGTATAAAACGGGCGTTGATGCAAAAGGAATCACATTCTCAATTCAAACGTTCACAACGAAAATCGCAGCGGCAATTGCCTCTTCACTCGGTCTTGCGATTCTTACGTTTTTTGATTGGACAAAGATCGAAGCCGAAAGCTTTGCCGATATCGAAAAATTGCACATTGTTCAGAGCGCAACGGCGCTTAACGGTCTCTGGGTAACGTACATACTTGTTCCGAGCATCGGACTTGCAATAACGTCGTTTATCTATCTTTTCTATAAGCTCAGAGACAAGAATGTTCAGGTCATGGCAAGATATAACGCAGGCGAGATCACAAGGGAGGAAGCGGAAGCTCAGCTTCCGAAGGCGCTCAAATGCGGCATTACGCCGAAGCTCAAAGAGACGGAATAAAATATAACGAAAAAGAGGTTCAATCTGAACCTCTTTTTTTTATGCCTTAAATTATAATCTTGTCTCAAGAATTTTTACATTTCCGTTGATTGTGAACTTGCCCTTGTTTGCGGGAATGAAGATGCTTTCTCCCTTCTTCATCATAAGCTTTTCGCCGTCACATTCAATCTCGGCGCTGCCCTCAAGGCAAAGGAGTGATACAAACGACTGCTCATCGCAAACCGATGAATATTCCCCGTCGACGCTCAGTTCGTACATTGTGAAAAGATCGCATGATGTGAGCTTACTTCTGCTTGCGTTGTCAAACTTTTCAACCTCACGCTTCGATGAATCGGGAATAGACGGGGGACAGAGCTTTGTAACATCAGCGGCTTTGTCAACGTGAAGCTCACGGGGCTTTCCGTCCTTTCCGAGACGGCCGTAATCGTAAATTCTGTAGGTTGTGTTGGAGTTCTGCTGAACCTCGGCGAGAAGTATGCCCTTGCATATTGCGTGCATTGTGCCCGACTCGATGAAGAAAACATCGCCCTTCTTGACCTTGACTCTGTTGCATATGCTCATCATTTCGTCGCCCTGAGCGGCTTTTTTGAATTCTTCAACCGTAACATTGCGGTTGAATCCGAGGATAAGCTCTGCGTCGGGCTCACAATCAAGAATGTACCATGCTTCGGTCTTGCCGTATTCGCCCTCAACGCGCATTGCATATTCGTCATCGGGATGAACCTGAATCGAAAGATCTCTCTTTGCGTCAATGAATTTAATAAGAAGCGGGAAAAACTCATATTTTTTTCCCTTTGTGCCGCATATGCTCTTGTCGGCGAGGTAAACCTCCTGCAAGGTCTTGCCCTTATACTTTCCGTTGAGAACAGTTGACGGTCCGGCAGGATGACATGAAAGCACCCATGCTTCGGCGGCAGGGTCTTTATCGGTCTTGATACCGTATTCGGTGATGAGTCTTGTTCCTCCCCAGATATTGTCGGCAACAAAGGGGGATAATTTAACCATTTCCATGTTTTAAACCTTCTTTTCAATGAAAAATTCCAAAAATATTATACATTATCGCGTTTCTATTGTAAAGTAAAAATTTACTATTGACAAAACGAACAAATGTTCGCTATAATATACATGATGCTATGGGGAAGCAGAGGAGATACGAAATGGTTAATTATGATTTAAGAATCGAAAAACAGCGAATCTTCGGCGCAGAGAAGATTGCAATTGCCGCCAATGCGAACGAAACAATTTCACTTCGCTTTCATTTTGATGCGAACTGGAGAATCTTTGATGCAAAGGCTGCGATTTTCAGAACAGCAAAAAACGAATACTACATTATCGAGATAAAGGAATCGTCGGCAAAGGTGCCTTGGGAGGTGCTGGCTGTCGATCACGATTTTGAACTCTCGGTTATAGGCTATGACGGGTCTGTGGTGCTCACGGCAGGCAAGGTTGATGTCAGAGTTGTTTCATCGCTTTTGCCGGACGATTATAAGACGTTTTCACCGAGCGAGACTCTCTTTGACAGATTCAAACAGGACAGTATTGACGAGGCATACAAAAAATACGAGGATGAAATTGAGTCGCTTAAGTATGCATATGAAAAGAAAATTCTGGAAATGGGAGTAAAAATCAACAAAGCAAACGAGAACACAAAAAATGTTGAAAAAGAAAAGGATGCGGAGATTGCGAAAATTCGTCAAGAGCACGCCGAGGAAAATCTTACTTTCAACACAAAAATTGCCGAACTCAATAAATCTCTTTCCGCTGCGCAGCTCAAGGCGGATAAATGGGATCTTGTCGATGCGGCTATGGAAGACAAAACGAGGAGTAATTTTGCACTGTGGACAGGCGGCACAAAGGAATACAAGCTTCCTTTTTTAAACACAAAGAACATGGCAATTTTGTCCTCGGGCAACTTTGACGATAATGTTACCGAATTGGGACTTGATTTGACCTCGGCAACAACGCTTTCGCAGATGTTCACCCAGAAAAAGAATCTGCGAAGAATTGAACTCAGAAACACGGATAAGATAACGACGATGATAAACTGTTTCTCAAATTCCCCCTCGCTTCGAGAAGTAATACTCGGAGATTTGACAAAATGCAGCAATGCAAAACAGACTTTTTATAATGATACTTCTCTTGAAAAAGTTACATTCGGGAATTGTGAGAGAATGCAGGACTGGTCGGAGACGTTCTTCGGCTGTATTTCACTCAAGGAAATAAATGCTTCGTTAAATATGAGTGCGGCAAATTGGATTTCGGGTACATTTGATAAGTGCACAAGTCTGCAAACTATAAGATTTAAAAAAGAAACCATCGGCATGGATATTTCCTTTGCATCGTGCAAGTCACTTTCAAAGGAGAGTATGGAGAGCATCTTTGACGGACTTGCCATCTTACAAGACGGCGTTATTACTTTATCAACATACGCTTTTGAAAACAATTATCCGACTGCCGATGAAAGGAAGATATTTGAAAACAAACTTGCCAAAAAGGGCTGGACGCTGGTTCTTGCATAAACAATCATATTTGTCCCTTTGATTTCATATAATCAAGTGAAATAAAAAAAGAGAGGTTGATTATATGAGCATCGAATTGACAAAGACCGACATAGGAACGGCGGAGGTACTTTACGATAATTTTGCCGAACAAGGCATTGATTGCGATATTTCTTTGCCGGATTACTGCCCCGACATAATGAGAATTCTCAGGTGCAGCGTGACGAACAGCATAACAAATTCAAAGATATCCGGCGACCGCGCCACCGTTGACGGCAACGCAAAAATACGAATAGTTTATGCCGACGACAAAAACGGAATTTATTGCTATGAGCAGGACTATCCTTTCTCAAAATTCAGCGAGCTTCCGCAGACTTATGACGGTGCTGTGCTTTGCTCTTCGGCAAAAACCGAATATGCAAACTGTCGTGCGGTCAGCAAAAAGAGAATTGATATTCACGGCGTTGTGAGCATCAGATTTAAAATCGTCGGCATTAAAAATGAGTCCGTTATCACAGACGCCGAGGGTGACGGAATTCAGCTGAGAAAAAAGAAAATCGGCACGGATAGCGTTGCTGCCGTTGTTATGAAAAAATTTCAGCTTTCTCAGACCGAAGAAGCCGACGGAGGAGAGATCGGCAAAATCTTTTATGCCTGTGCTTCTCCTGTTTTATCCGAGACTAAAATAATTAAAGGCAAAATACTTCTCAAGGGCGAAGCCGTTCTCAAGGTTATGTATTGCTCGGCAACAGGTGAAAACGAAAGCGTTTGCGTTAATTATAACCTGCCTTTCAGTGAGATAATTGATATCGAAAGTATTGACGATAGCTGCAAGGTAAGTGTCGGCTTTAACGTTGATCATGTTCAGGCCGAGCCGAAGACCGACAACGACGGCGAGTATAAATATCTCAATCTTGGCTGTGATATTTGTGCTGTTGTGACGGCATATAAGACGGAGGATATTTGTGTTATAACCGATTCTTATTCAACGCAAAAGGAGATAGATGCAAAGTATAAAACAGAGACATTTACTCAGATTTTACAAAATCTTAATGACAGTATTATTTGCCGTGAAAGCGTCGATCTTTCCTCAATGAATCCACAGAGGATTTATGCCGCCATTGCACAGTCACCCGAAGCAAAAAGCCGTTTCGATGCGGACAAAATGAAGGTTACGGGAAAAATTCCGTTGAAATTTATTCTCATTGACGGAGAGGGAACACCGACCTTCTGTGAGAGAGAAGCCGAATTTGAATATTCACGGTCCATTGATGCCAAAGGCGGCAATCTGCACTGTGACCCGAAGCTTTTCTTAACAGGCTATAGCTGTACACTGACAAGCGACGGTCGGGCTGAATTCAAAGCGGAAATGAATATCAGCGCCGATATAACCGAGACAAGCGAATGTCGCACGCTTGTAAGTCTCAAGACAGTGGAAAATTCCGAGTTAAAAAAGAGGCACTCATCGCTTGTCATCTGTTTCTGCAACGGCGGTGAAAAGATTTGGGACATCGCAAGAAAATATAACACGACCGTAGAGGATATTATGAGCGAAAACGAGTTGACCTCTGATGAAATCGGTGAAAAAATGATGCTTATGATACCCGTTAAATAACGCTGCACTATTGAAATAATTCGCAACAGATGGTATACTAAAACTACCGCTGACAGAAAAAGGTACGCATACGGCGGAACCGACTGTCGGCGGTAATTTTTTGATAACCTCCGGTTACATGAAAGGAAGTTGTATTATGGGATTAAAAAACATTGATAAATCCGCAGAGCAGAAGGGCTCGGGAATCGTTACTCTTTGGCAGTTTGTTAAATTCATAGTTGTAAGCCTGTTGGCTTGCATAGTTCAGTTCGCCTCTTTGAATCTTATCATGCTTTTGCCGCAGATAAAGGCGATAATGAATCAGGATTTTACATGGTTTGTTTTCAGCTATGTCGGCGAGGGCAAGGGCTTCGGATATTTCCTTGCTTTCAATATTGCAAATATTCTTGCACAGATCGTCGCATTCTTTGTAAACCGTGAAAAGACCTTCGGCTCGTCGAGCAACATTGCAATTACTCTGCCGATTTATATTGTTTTTACGGTTGCACTCATCTGCTTCTCGGCATGGCTTGCTCCGACAATTCAGGGCTGGCTCATCGGTTCATTCGGTCTGTCTGCTCAGCTTGCCGCAAATATTTCAACGATGGCTTGCTCGGCAATACAGTTCTTCATCTATTTCCCGGTTGACAAAATTCTTTTCCATAAGAAAAAAGAGGAAAAATAAGTCAATGCCGCACAAATTGCGACGCAAGCCTTAAATGCTATGATTGGGTGAGTGTATGTTCTTCAGACAAATATTTGATGTCAGAGCTGCCGAACCGCTGAATATTTTTTCGTCGGGCGGCAGGAAATATAAATCGGTTTTGAAAATTCTGAGCATTATCGCGATGGCCGTAATGCTCGGAATACAGATTTATGTTTTGCTGACTCATAAGGTCGTGCTTGCTTCTGACTCTCAGCGATATTTTGAGCTTGCGACTAATGCGGTAAAGAACGGCGTTTGGTATCCTTCATCGCTCAATATTCACGACACATATATCTTCGGCAACGGTCTTATCAATCTTTTGATACTTTCGATAAGGCTTACAGGATCAATTGAAGCGATAAAATTTGTCAATATTTTTTGCATTTATGCGATTTTGATTTCTTGCATATATATAATCAGAAAAATATTCGGTGATACGGAAATTCAATATTGGTTCACGGTTATCTTCTGCTCTACGGGCACATTTTGGGGTGAGGTTGCACAGGCGAGGACGGAGCTGATTTTTATGGCTTTTGCCTTCGGCGCAACGGCATTGCTGATGACGGGGAAAATATACACTTGCCTGATTTCGGGAATCTTTTTTGCTCTTGCAAACTGGACAAGGCCGCTCGGTGTGGTTTTTCTGATAGCGGGAATTTGGCTTCTTGCAACGCAGAGAGCCAAGCTGAAACAACATCTTTGCCTTGTGCTCGGTGCAGCAGTAACGGTTTGTGTCATCGGCGGCATAGCTTACTTCAATTGCGGATATTTTGCATACCAGGCAACGACGGGCGGCTACAATCTCCTTATGGGCGCTTCGGAGGGCGCAGACGGAACATCGAAGTTTGAGGTTTTCGGCGAGGGCGGAGCAGGCTATCTTTCCGAGAAACAGAAAAGCGAAATGACCTTCAAGGAGAAGGACGCTTTTTATAAATCCGAAGCGATGAAATGGATAAAGGAAAACCCGGGCGATTATATTAAGCTCATGCCGAAAAAAATGCTTGTCACGCTCTATTCCGAGGGATATTCGCTCGGCACCTTCTATAACGATGCAACGGCAGGCAACGGCGGTGCGTTCTACAGAGGACTTATCGGCAGAATGACGGGTCAATCCGAGGAGAAGCTCTCGTCGGCGGATATAATCGTTATCTGGACGCAGGCGGTTTACATGATAACGTTTGTTCTTGCGTTTGCGTGTGTTGTGTTCCTGATCGTCAAGCGCAGAGCGGCGAAGCTTATGCCGTTTATATTTACCGTAGCCGGTGCAATCGGAGTAACGATGCTTTTGGTCGGAGGACCGAGGTATCATTTCCCGATTTTACCGTATATTATAATGGCGGCGGCAATTCTTATTCAGTCAGTCGCAACCATCAAGGAGCATAAAAATGAAGCTTAAAGAATATATCAGGCTCATAAGGCCAAAGCATTACATAAAAAATATATTGCTTTTTCTTCCGATAATTTTCGGCGGAAGCCTGCTTCAGAAGGACAGACTTTTGCACGTTATCGGCGGCTTTGTCGTGTTCAGCTTTGTCAGCTCCGTTGTTTATATAATCAATGATATTTGTGATGCCGAAAAGGACAGACACCACCCGACCAAATGTACAAGACCTATTGCTTCGGGGAAAATTCAAAAGAAAAGTGCGGCTGTGCTTGCGTGCTTTTTACTTGTCGATTCCGTTGCGATAAACTGGTTTGTCTGCGAAAAAAATCTTTACGGCTGGCTGTTGATCGCACTGTATCTTGTGCTCAATCTCGGCTACAGCTTCGGACTGAAAAATGTTGTGCTTCTGGATATTCTGATTCTTGTTTCGGGATACCTTATCCGTATCCTTTACGGTTCCGTGATCACCGAAATTCCGGTTTCAAGCTGGCTTTATCTTACGGTAATGGCGTTTTCATTCTATATGGGTCTCGGAAAGCGCCGAGGTGAAATCATAAACAGCGAGAAGAATACAAGGAAGGTGCTGAAATATTATAACAAGGATTTCCTCGATAAAAACATGTATATGACGCTGGGATTGGGCATAGTGTTCTATTCTCTTTGGTGCGTCAATTCGGGAACGATTGCGATTTATTCCAATAAGATTGCGTTCACGATTCCGCTTGTTATTATCATTTGTATGAAGTACAGTCTGACCGTTGAGGGCGATTCCGACGGCGATCCCATCAGCGTTATTCTTAAAGACAAGTGGCTCATGCTTCTCGGCGCACTTTACGGAGCGATTATAATCTGTCTTTTGTATGTTTTTAAATAAATTTATCAAAATTTATTGTAATATTTTTTGCTATGTGATAGAATAAATAAAACACATCTTAGGAGGTTTTACTATGAGTTTTCCTGTTGCTTTGCAGCTTTACTCCGTCCGCGACGCTATGGCGGAGGACTTTGCAGGTACAATAAAAAAGGTTAAGGACATGGGCTATGACGGAGTCGAGTTCGCAGGACTTTTTGATCATTCGGCAGAAGAGGTTAAAAAGATTTGCGCCGAGGTAGGCGTTGAGCCGATCTCCGCTCACGTTCCGTATGACGAGCTTGATGCAGATCCCGAAAAGACAATTGCAACTTATGCCGAGATCGGTTGCAAGTATATCGCAATTCCGTATGCCGTTGAGGAAAGACGTCCCGGCGCAGAGCTTTTTGACGATACTGTTGAGGGAATCAAGCGCTTTGCCGCTATAGGTAAAAAGTACGGTATCACATTCCTTTATCATAATCACGACTTCGAGTTTAAAAAGGTTGGAGATGTTTACGGACTCGATCTTCTCTATTCAACGCTTACTCCGGATGAGCTTCAGACCGAGCTTGACACCTGTTGGGTTAATGTCGGCGGCGAGGATCCGGCAAAGTATGTTGAAAAGTATTCGGGCAGAGCACCCGTTGTTCACCTCAAGGATTTCCACATGAGCGGCAAGGGCAAGCCGGCAAAGCTCTATCAGCTTATCGGCATTGACGACGGTGCGCAGGACGCCGAGGAGGAAGAAGCATTTGGCTTCCGTCCCTGCGGCTACGGCGTTCAGAATTTCCCTGAAATTCTTGAAGCTTGCAAGAAAGCCGGCACATCGTGGGTTGTTGTTGAGCAGGATCAGCCCGCTCTTGACAAGACTCCGCTTGAGTGCGCAAAAATGAGTATTGATTACATTAAAGAAATTAACAAATAAAGGAGATTAAATATGTCTGACGCAGTATTGAACCAATTCACCCAGGCCGTTGAGGAGGAGAAGGTCTCAACGGGCAGAAGATTCAAGGTAGGCATTATCGGCACAGGCTGGATCGCAGAGGCACACATTGAGAGCTATCTCGACATGGACGATGTTGACATTGTTGCCATGGCTGACCTCATTCCGGGCAAGGCTGAGAAGTTTGCCGCAAGGTATAACAAGGATGGACGCCTTGACAATGTACATTTTTACAAGAATCACGAGGAGCTTATCGACAACGAGCCTGAGCTTGATGCCGTAAGCGTTTGCACATACAACATGACGCACGCCGAGTGTACTATTTATTCACTCAAGCACGGCGTAAACGTTCTTCTTGAAAAGCCGATGTGCGTTACGACAGAGGAAGCGGTTGAAATCTGCAAGGCTGAGAAGGAGAGCGGAAAGCTCCTTTCTATCGGCTTCCAGCCCCGTAACGACGAGAACATGAAGATGGTTAAGAAGATCGTTCAGTCGGGCGAGCTTGGCAAGATATATTACATTCAGACAGGCGGCGGACGCCGTCGCGGTATCCCGAACAGCACATTCATCGAGAAAAAGACCGCAGGTATCGGCGCAATGGGCGATATCGGATGCTATTCACTTGATGTTGTTCTTAACGCTATCGGTTATCCGAAGCCGCTCACAGTTACGGGCTATACCTCAAACTTCTTCGGCACAAACCCGAAGTACAATAACCCGAAGGATGCGGCAAGATTTAATGTTGAGGATTTCGCAGCAGCATTTGTACGTCTTGACGGCGGTATCGTTCTTGATTTCCGTATTGCATGGGCTATGCATCCCGACACACCGGGTGACACAATTATCTTCGGTACGGAGGGTGCGCTCAGAATTCCGTCAACAGAGTGTTGGAACGGAGAGATGTCCGGTCCGATGACGATTTATCACGACGTTGCGGGCGAGCAGGTTCAGACAGTCGTTCCCCTTATTGAGAACAGCGGCAAGGGACTTTTCTATAAGAAGTGCCGTTCATTCCTTGATGCAATTGCTAACGGCGATCCCGCTCCGATTCCGTCAAGCCAGATTCTCTACAACCAGGCAATTATCGACCATATCATTAAGTCGGCAGAGCTCGGCAAAGAGGTTGAGGTTGTTATTCCCGAAATATAATTTCACAAGTCAGAGAAACCGCCGGTTCAACCGGCGGTTT
>HF999647.1:441559-469048 GCA_000434055.1 Ruminococcus sp. CAG:488
CCGCCGGTTCAACCGGCGGTTTTGATTTATTCTTCCGAATCCTTTTCAAATGCATCCGCAACATCGGCCAAAAGCTTACGAATCTGGAGATGCTGCGGGCAAGCCTTTTCACATTTGCCGCACTTTATGCAGTCAGACGCTTTGCGACCTTCCGAGGTGTGAACGTCGTTATAATAATAGTCTGCGTTCCAGTCGTGATATATCTGCTTCGCATTCATATCGGCAAACAAATCGGGGATTGAAATATGCTTCGGGCAGCCGTCCGTACAATAGCGGCAGGCGGTACACGGTATTGGATTTTTGCTTTTAAATATTTTCTGAACCTTTTCAACGGCCGCAAGCTCTGTTTTGTCAAGCGGTTTAAAATCCTTCATAAAGCTGATGTTATCCTCCATCTGCTCCATGTTTCCCATGCCGGAGAGAACAGTCATTATGCCCGGAAAGCCTGCATTCAAGATAGCATCAACCATTTCCTTGGTCTCTTCAATATTAACTTTTTAGCCGTTCATCGGCAGCCTCATCATACTGAATCCGAAATTTTTTTTGATTTTATCCATTTGGGGTTGCTCCCTTTCTCTTCCAATATGTTCATTATATCACACATGGATTCTAAGTCCAACAATGCCGATTTTCTCTTGCTTAATGACGGTTTTTATGATAAAGTATAATCAGAAAACGAAAGGAAAAGCACTATGGATATTAAATTTAACAACCCGATTTCCGAGGCTTGGCATGCCGACCCGGAAGCAAGAATTTACAACGGAAAATACTGCATTTACGTTACAAGAAGCCTTCCCTACGAGCAGCAGCTCAACCATGATATGTTTGTCTCCGACGATCTTGAGCACTGGGAAAAATTTGAATCGATTATTGACATGTCCGGTTTTCCTTGGGTGAAGAAAGCCGTTTGGGCGCCGACAATTATCGAAAAAAACGGAAAATATTATTACATATTCGCCTCAAACGATATCCATGAGGATAATGAAGGCGGCGGCCTTGAAATTGCCGTTTCCGATTCGCCGACGGGTCCTTTTAAAGGCTACCTCGGCAAATCACTGATAGGTACAATAATCAACGGTGCTCAGCCGATCGACGCTCATCTTTTCAAAGACGATGACGGTACGGTTTATCTTTACTACGGCGGCTGGAAACACTGCAATGTGTGTAAAATGAACGAGGAAATGACAGGCTTTGTTCCGTTTGATGACGGCGAAACCTTCAAAGAAATTACTCCGCACGATTATGTTGAGGGTCCTTGCATGATGAAAAAGGACGGCAAATATTATTTCATGTATTCCTGCGGAAGCTGGGGAGAGGGAACATACCGTGTTGACTATTCAATTTCCGACAGCCCTCTCGGCCCGTTTGAGAGCCTCGGAACAATCCTTTCCTCGCAGCCCGGAGTTGCCGAAGGACCCGGACACAACGGTTATTTTCTGCTTGAGGGCGGCGAGATGCTTATGGTTTACCACCGCCGCCGTGAGAATATCAAAGACCGTGACGCAAGATTTCTTTGCATTGATAAGGTTGAATTTGACGGCGATAAAATCATGCCGATAAAAATGACCTGAGGAGCAAATTTCATGGAACCGAGAAAGCTAATTGAAACGCTTGCCGTTGCCGAACGGCTCAAGGACGCAACAAGACATTGCTATACCTCGGGCGGACGCAGGGAAAGCGTTGCCGAACATTCGTGGCGAATGACTCTTATGGCCTATTTTGTCAGTGATGAATTTCCCAAAGCGGATTTTGAAAAAATATTTAAAATGTGCCTCATACATGACCTTGGCGAAGCATTCACCGGAGATATCCCCACATTCGAGAAAACCGCAGAAAATGAAAAGCAGGAAGAAATGCTTCTTTTTGATTGGGTAAAATCCTTACCCGAACCGTTTTGCACGGAACTGGCGGCGCTTTACAGTGAAATGGAAGAAAGAAAAACACTTGAGGCGAAAATATACAAAGCCATGGACAATCTTGAGGCTCTTATTCAACACAACGAGAGCGACATTTCAACATGGCTTCCGCTTGAATACGACCTGCAAATGACATACGGAAACGACAAAACGGACTTTTCGGAATATATGAAGTCCTTGCGTGAGCTTGTACGAAACGACAGCGTTGAGAAAATAAAACAAAAAGAATCATGAATGAAAAAACAGCAATGTATTGTGACTGATACATTGTTGCTTTTTTTGTCAGTTTATAATTCTTTGCTCCGTTTTCGAGCCGGGGTTGTCAGCAGGTCGAGAAACGTAAATCGGCACATTTTCTTTATCTTCTCATGAGCTTGCTCGTGTAGAGCTTATGTATGCCGAATTTCCAGCAAAGGAGCATACCGAACACTGCGCCGACAGCCGCCTGAAGAATCTGGAACGGAAGCTTTAATATTGCCGCCTCGGGAGTGCCGTAGAAAAATGCTCTGCCGATTGAATAGCCGACAACCATTATTACTGCGCCGACAGCGACGCCGATTCCCGAGCTGAGCACGGGTTTCTTTTTCAAAACATAGTGTGAGAAAACGGAAATGACTATTGCTTGCAAGCCGTGTGTTATAAGTGAAACCCACATCGGGGTCGGATAGAAGAAGAGATCTCCGAGAAATGCTCCGACTCCGCCGACCATAAATGCTGCCAACGGGTCAAGAATTATTGCCGCCGTGCATATAACGATGTCATTAAGATAGAGATGTCCGCCCGCTACGGGAACTCCGAAGGAGCTGAGTGCCACGTTCATAGCCATGAGCACTGCCGTTGTGCAAAGCCACATTGTATTCTGCCTTGCTGTTCTTTTTGTTTGCATTATGTTTTCCTCCTTGCAAATCTGTTGGAAATATTATATAATAGCTCTGATAATATAAAATAGTCAGAAACGGAGAAAAATATATAACCAGATGAAATATATAATCGACAAACAAAAACACCCCGTATATCTGCAAATTTACAGGCAGATTCGAGACGATATAACAAGCGGAGCATTTGAATTTAACAGTAAGCTGCCGTCAAAGAGGCTGCTTGCAGATGAGCTCGGAGTAAGCACGATAACCGTTGAGCATGCGTATGAGCTTCTGTGCGACGAGGGCTATATCGAGCCGAGAGAGCGAAGCGGATATTTTGTTATTTTCAGCTCCGATGACGGCTTTGCCAAGGTCTCGCATATATCAGATTCGCTGAAATTCCATGCGTCTTCGACACACTCAAGCTTTTCAATTTCACTTTTAAGCAAGACAATGCGCAGGGTCTTGACTGATTATAATGAAGTTATTCTTGAAAAGTCACCGAATGTCGGCTGCGTAGAGCTTAGAGCCGCATTGAAGCAGTACCTTGCACGCAACAGGGGAATAAACGTTGAAATTGAGCAAATAGTTATCGGTTCGGGTGCGGAATATCTTTACAGGCTTATCGTAGACCTGCTTGGTCGTGATAAGGTCTATGCCATTGAATCGCCGTCTTATCAGAAAATTGAGCTGGTTTACCGTGCGGCGGGTGTAAGATATGAGATGTTGCCTCTTTGCAACGACGGAATTGACGGAGCCGCACTCGCTAAAACAGATGCGGACGTCCTGCACACAACGCCGTACAGGAGCTTCCCGACAGGCGTCACGGCTTCGGCTTCAAAGCGCTATGAATACATACGCTGGTCGGAAAAAGGCGAAAGATTTATCATAGAATCGGACTACGATTCCGAGTTTTCGGTTTCATCAAAGCCGACAGAGACAATTTTTTCCCTTTCCGATCACGATAACGTTATTTATCTCAATACGTTTTCAAAAACAATTTCTCCGTCCATGCGTGTCGGATATATGGTTCTTCCCAAAAGGCTTGTCGAGCCGTTCAATGACAGACTCGGATTTTATTCTTGCACTGTTCCGACTTTTGAACAGCTTGTCCTCACCGAGCTGATAAATAACGGCGATTTTGAACGCCATATCAATCGAGAGCGCCGAAAAAAACGCCGCGAAGCTGAGACAAAGACAGACAGAAATGATTAAAAAGCTTGAATTATTCTTGCAAATAGATTATATTGTTTATACACAACTATCGGAGGTAACTTATGAAAGATTTCAGATTAAGACAGGTACACCTTGATTTCCACACTTCGCCGCTCATTCCCGATGTCGGCGCAAGATTTGATAAAAAGGAATGGCAGGAGACGCTGAAAATGGGCCATGTTGATTCAATTACGGTTTTCTCAAAGTGTCATCACGGATATTCATATCATCCGACAAAAGTCAACACAATGAATCCGACACTGAAATTCGACCTTCTCAAGGCTCAGCTTGAAGCCTGCGAGGAAATCGGAGTTCGTGCTCCCGTGTATATCTCGGCAGGCTTTGATGAAAAGGACGCGGTTGAGCATCACGATTGGCTGAGAGTCGAACCGTCGAATATCGGCAAGGCTCCCGATTTTGAGCACGCCGGCTATCATATGATGTGCTTCAATACGGCTTATCTTGACAAGCTCATTGCCGAGATAGAGGAGGTCATGGTCAACTACAATCCATGTGAGATCTTTCTTGATATTGTCGGTGAACCGATGTGCTGCTGCGAAAAATGCTGTGCGGACATGACCGCGGCAGGGCTTGATTACAATAATCTTAAGGACGTTGAAGCCTTCGGCAGGAAGGTGTACCGCAACTATCTTGACAGGGTAGAGGAGGCTGTTCATAAGCATAATCCCGAAACAATTATTTTTCAAAATTCGGGTCATGTTTCAAAGGGCAGGCGTGATCTTATTGACACGATCGACTGCCTCGAATTGGAGAGCCTTCCTACGGGCGGCTGGGGATACGACCATTTCCCGATGTCTGCGGCATATGCGAGAACTCAACGCGATTGCTTCCTCGGCATGACGGGTAAATTTCATCAGACATGGGGAGAATTCGGCGGATTTAAGCATCCGAATGCACTCCGTTATGAGGCTGCGCTTTCTCTTGCAGAGGGTGGCGGATGTTCAATCGGCGACCAGATGCATCCGGAAGGACTGCTCAATAAATCGACCTATGCCCTTATAGGAAAGGCTTATGCAGAGGTCGAAGCTAAAGAGCCGTGGTGCAAGGGGGCAAAGTATATTGCCGATATAGCTGTTCTTGCTGCGGAATGTATCAAAGGCAGAGGCGAGGGCGGATGGCACGATGCGGGCGCAAACCGTATTCTTCTTGAAACAAACAGACTTTATGATTTTATAGATCTTGATGAAGATTTTACAAAGTATAAAATGCTTATCCTGCCGGATATTTGGGTCTTTGACGAAAAGATTAAATCAAAGATAGACGACTATCTTTCGCAGGGCGGCAAGCTTCTTCTTTCCGGCAAATCGGGTCTTGATAAAAATAACGAGTTTTGCATTGATACAGGAGTTAAGTTTATCGGCGAGAACGAATTCAGACCAACATATTTTATCCCGGAATTTGATACTGTAAACGGCAAAACCGAGTACCTTATGCGTGCGGTGAATTATCGCTTTGACAATATTGATGCCGAAATCGTTGCAAACGGACAGAATCCCTATTTTAACCGCACCGCCGAGCATTTCTGCTCACATCAGCATGCGCCGAACGACAGAAGGCTTACATATCCGACCGCTGCGATCAAGGGCAACGTCGCTTATATCGGCTGGGATATTTTCAGGGGCTATGCGGAATCCGGCGATTTCCACATCAAGGAGCTTGTTGCGTACGTTATTGAGCGACTTATGAACGGCAATTTTACGATTGAAAGCTCAATACCCGACAGGGGTATCGTTACCCTACTTCAACAGAACGACAGAAAGATTGTTCACCTTCTTTATTCTCACACGACGGTGCGCGGCAAGAATACGGAGGTGATCGAGGATATAGTTCCTCTTTATAATGTTGACGTCAGCGTGAAATGCAACAAACCGAAAAGAGTTATCCTCGTGCCGCAGAATGAAGAAATCAGCTTTAACTACTCCGACGGAAGAGTCTCATTTACGGTACCCAAGGTTGAAATACATCAGATGATTTCGATTGAGTAGAAATATACATTATAATAATATAATAAACAAAAAGGAGCGGAAAGCCGAAAAGCTAACCGCTCCGATTTATTTATAAGAAACCCATAAAAATATATTCTTGAAGCAATAAATCCCAAAACCGCAAAAATCACCGTTTTTTACTGCCTTAAATCAGTTATAGAAAAAGCCGCAAGCCCTTGATACACAAAGGTTTGCGGCTTGGAGCTACTGGTCGGACTCGAACCGACGACCTGCTCATTACGAATGAGCTGCTCTACCAACTGAGCCACAGTAGCATCTGCTGAAAGTGTCAACGACTGATATTCTAATATATTTTGGAGAAAAAAGCAATAGTTTTTATAAAAAAAGTTATTATTTTTAACGCAACGGGCTTTTTTTACAATGCACTGCTATTGTTTGCTCAAAGTTGACAGGCACTTTTATTTTGAGTATAATGAAAACAGAGAATAATTATGAGAAGAGGTGCACAAAAATGTCTGAAATTATTGTTGCCGGAGCAGGTCACGGCGGACTTGTAGCAGCATGGAAGCTTGCGCAGCTCGGTCACAAAGTTACCGTTTATGAACGCTATGCGCGAGAAAACCTCGGCTATGACCAAAAGGATCCGGTGGATTCTGCGTATTTTGATTATGCAGGGATCACATATCCCGAGGAGTGGCACGCTCCGAATAATGTTATAACGCTTGTTCCGATTGATGAAACAGTTGCCCCCGTTACACTTCCGGAGGAGAAATCTGCTTCGACTCTCATCGTTGAACGCCGTGAGCTTTTAGCTTTTCTCATTGATCTTTGCGAAAAGGCAGGGGTGCACTTTGCGTTCGGCTGTGAGGTGCGTGAACCTGTTGTTCTCGGCAGCCGCATTATCGGCATAATGACATCGCAGGGCATAAGACTTGCCGATCTTGTAATTGATGCCTGTGGAATTGATTCGCCGGTGCGTCGGAATTTGCCAGATTTTACTCATGTCCAAAAGGAGCTTGGACGCTTTGACCGGCTTCATGTTTACCGTGCATATTATAACAGGATTGAGGGCAAGCCCGATCCCGAACACAGATATTATGTCTACGTCAATGCAAACGGAACGGTCGGCTTCACATGGCTTATAACCGAGCCTGACAGCGCGGATATTCTTATTGCAAGATTCGGAGAAGTGACCGAAGCGGATATAAAAGAAAATCTTGATTTTGTTTGCGAAAAAAACGAGCATGTCGGACGTGAGCTTGTTCGCGGCGGTAAGGTGGTCGATATTCCCGTTCGTCAGCCGTTGGCGGTTTTTATTGCCGACGGTTATGCCGCAGTCGGCGACAGCGCATGTATGACAATTCCGCTCAAGGGCTCGGGAATAGGATATTCAATTAAGGCAGGCTCGATACTTGCGAGAGCGGTCGAGGCGGACAGGGACGGCTTGTTTAACTGCGATACGCTCTGGAAATATGAACGTGAATTTTTCCATGAAATCGGATTTGCCGCATGTACGATTGCGCTGGAAAAAAATCTTCTTCCATATCTCACGGCGAAGGATGTCAGCGATTTTATCGCAAGCGGAATTCTGACCGCCGAAGAGCTTGCCGAGCTTAACACGGACAAAATTGAATATCTCAGAAAAAATAAAATTGTTTCAACTGTCAAGAATAAGCTGAAGCTTCTCAATGAAATGCCGGAGTTGAGAAACAAGGGACTTAAGATTGTCGGATGGTTTGGTAGGGTGAAGCTTGTTGAACCGCTGTTCCCGACCAAATATGACCGAGATGACGTTGAAAAGTGGGCGGAGCACTACAATGAGTTCTTTGAATCAATCAAGACAGATAGAATACCCGGTGACGATAACGAATAAAATATCAATGGCTGTTGCTTCGGCGACAGCCTTTTTTAAAATAACTCTTGAAAAAGCGAAAGAAAGAATATAAAATAGTTTATATGGTTTTTGGGGGTTGATAAATTGAAGGATATGAAAAGATATTTGAAAATGGCGGCACCGTACAAGGGCGCATTGATATTGACTGTCCTCGCCTTGCTCGGATCCTCCGCCGTCAGTCTTGTTATGCCGGATGCGGTTCGCAGGCTGACGGGAGCCTTGACTGACGGAACGGCGACCAAGGAACGAGTCCTTGTGTTTGCGGCAGTAATACTTTTATCGTACATAGTCAAAGCGCTGCTGACATTCGTATCAAAATACAAGGCTCACGTTGCCGCATGGAATTTCGTCGGCGATATGATGCTTGATGTTTATAATAAGCTGCAATCACTTTCAATGAGATTCTTCGGCGATAAACAAACCGGCGAAATAATGAGCCGAGTCATAAACGATTCAAGGAACATGGAAACGCTTATCGCACATGCCTTGCCCGATCTTCTTTCAAACATTCTCATTGTCATATTGGTTGCAATAATGATTTTTTCAATCAATCCGATTCTTGCGGCAATTTCGCTTATTCCCATTCCGCTGATTTTATTTGTAACAATGAAATTTTCGGGCAAGGTTCACGCTCTTTTCAAACGTAACCAAGAGGTGCTTGCCGAGGTCAACGGCAAGGTTCAGGACAATATTTCGGGAATCCGTGAGATTCAATCCTTCGGAAGAGAAAACGAAGAATATATGAGCATGAAGGAGTATTGCAAGCGGTACAGTTTTGTCAATGTCCGTGCAAATTTTGTTGCTTCGATTTTCTTCCCGACAATTGAATTTCTTACTTCGGTCGGTTCGGTGCTTGTTATGGGAATCGGCGGAACGCTTGCGCTGAAGGATGTGCTTTCCGTTTCCGACGTTGTCGGTTTCTTTATGTATCTTTCTCTTTTCTATTCGCCGATAGCGGCGCTTTCAAGAATTATTGAAGATATGCAGAATGCATTTGCAGGCGGTCACAGAGTGCTGAGTATTCTCGATATGGAGTCGGAAATCAAGGACAGCGAGAATGCAGAGGACATCGGCAGGGCAAATGGCGAGATGGAGTTTGATCACGTTTCGTTTTATTATAACGAGAATGAGCCTGTGCTTAAGGATATTTCATTTAAGATTGATGCAGGAAAAATGGTTGCGTTCGTCGGAGCTACAGGCGTCGGAAAATCGACGATCGTTTCGCTCATGGAAAGATTTTATGACCCTGTCAGCGGTACGGTGCGTCTTGACGGCAAGGATATCAAGGATATAACGGTCAAATCGCTCAGAGAAAACATTTCAATGGTCTTGCAGGACGTTTTTCTTTTCAACGGTTCTATTTATGACAACATATCTTACGGAAATCCCTCGGCGAGCCGCGAGGATGTAATCAAAGCGGCGGAAACGGCGAGAGTGAGCGATTTTGTGTGCAAAATGCCCGATGGATATGATACAATAATCGGCGAGAGAGGCGTTCGTCTTTCCGGCGGACAGAAGCAGAGAATTGCAATCGCAAGAGCGGTGCTTAAAAATTCACCGATTTTGATTCTCGACGAAGCGACTTCGGCGGTTGATAACGAAACTGAGGCGCTCATTCAGCAGGCTATTGACGAGCTTTCAAAGAACCGCACCGTGATAGTCATTGCTCACAGGCTTTCGACTGTTATGAAGGCGGATAATATAATCGTCCTTGAGAACGGCCGAATTGCCGAACAGGGCACGCATAATGAACTTCTGAAGCTCGGCGGAATTTACGCAAAGCTTTGCAATGTTAATTCGGACAGAATCAAGGCTGAGACGTGATAATATAAAATATAATATGAAAGGAAAATTACCATGATAGTAACAACGATTGACAAGCTGGATTCTTACAGCGAAATTCCGTATGCAAAGGACATTATAACCTTTATTGAAAACTTCAAAAAGACGGACATGAAGCCCGACAGATACGATATTCACGGCGACGACCTTTTTGCCGCCGTCAGCCGCTATGATACCGAGCCGAGGGAGCAGAGAAAATTTGAGAGCCACAGGAAATACATAGACCTCCAGATAGTTCTCGACGGCAGTGAGGAAATGGACTGGGCGCCGATTGATTCGCTCAAGATGACCGATAACGGCTTTGAAAGAGGCGACGACATAGCATTCTATAAGGGTGCCGAGCTTTCGACAGTCACACTCGGCGGCGATCAGTGTGCAATACTTTTCCCTGAGGACGGGCACAGACCTAATATTATGCACAAAAACATCAACAATGTTTTGAAAATAGTATTTAAAATCAGAAAATAATAATATTTATGAATAAATATTCGTTTTTTGCTTGACATATTCAGTATAAAGTGGTATATTGTTCACGTCAAAAAAACAGAGGAGGACAAAACTATGAAAAAATTTATAGCTATTGTAATGTCATTAGTACTTATTGCAAGTGTTGCAATGCTTGCAGGCTGCGGTAAGAAAGACGATGTTAAGGCAGCAAAGGTTATTGGTATCGACCTTACTAATGAAAACTATGCATTCGGTGTTGATAAGGCACAGCCGGAGCTTCTTGAAAAAACAAACGCATTTATTGACAAGATATTGAGCAACGGCACATTTGATGAGATTTGCTCTCGTTACTCTAGCGGTGGTGAGCCGGTGCTTGTTAAGTCGGCCGCTAAGGATTCTTCAAAGGATCAGCTCGTCGTTGCTACAAATGCCGCTTTTGAGCCGTTTGAGTACACTGTAGGCGATTCATACGCAGGTATTGATATGGAGATCGCTAAGCTTCTTGCCGATGAGCTTGGTAAAGAGCTTGTTATTGATAACATGGACTTTGACGCTGTTTGTCTTTCTGTAGGTCAGCACAAGTGCGATATCGCAATGGCTGGACTTACGGTTAATCCGGACAGAGAAGCATCCGTTACATTCTCAAAGACATATTACAAGGCATCTCAGAGAGTTGTTGTTAAGGGCGACGATACAACATTTGATGATTGCAAGACAGCCGATGATGTTCTCAAAAAGCTCCAGAGCTTTGACGCTTCTGTTAAGATCGGTTATCAGAACGGTACAACCGGCGGTATGTACATTAACAATGAGAGCGACTACGCCTCAAACAACCTCAAGGTTACGGGCAAGGGCTACAAGAACGGTTCTCTTGCAATTCAGGACCTTATCAACGGAAACATCAACTACGTTATTATCGACTCTGCTCCTGCAGACAGCATCGTTAAGTCAATTAACGAAGTTGCATAATTAAAGTGGAATAAAAGCAAAGCCCCACTGAATAAGTGGGGTATTTGTTCTTATAAGAGGATTTTTTATGGGTAATTTTGACATCAAAATCGAAAAGTTTCTCAAAGCCTTTATCGACAACGGCGGTTATCACAACGTTCTCACGGGCTTGAAGAATACAATGGAAATTGCAATAATCGGTTTGCTCATCGGTATTGCAATCGGTACGCTGATTGCATCGATCCGTGTTCTTCCGAAATACAGGATGCTTCCGAGAGTTCTCGACAAGATATGTTCGTTTTATGTTGCAATTTTCAGAGGAACGCCTATGGTTGTTCAGCTTCTTGTTTTCTATTATGTTCTTATGCCATTGATGGGAATTAAGATTGACGGCTTGAATGTTGCGATTACGGTTTTCGGACTGAACAGCGGTGCTTATGTTTCGGAAATAATGCGCGGCGGTATCCTATCCGTTGACCCGGGTCAGCTTGAGGGCGGACGCTCCGTCGGTATGAGCTATGCGACAACAATGTTTAAAATCGTTATTCCTCAGGCTATTAAGAATATTCTTCCGACTCTCGGCAATGAGTTCATCACGCTCGTTAAGGAAACATCAATCGTTTCTTTCGTCGGAGCAATGGATTTGTATAAGGTGTTTAACGATATCGGAACAAACAACTATGAATTTATGGTGCCGTACCTTGTAATGGCAGTCATTTATATTATAATTGTTTGCCTCATCACGCTTGGCATTAAGTTTATGGAAAGGAGACTGAGAAAGAGTGATAGACGTAGTTAAGCTGAATAAAAGTTTCGGCGATCATCATGTTCTTAAGGACATTTCCGTAACGATTGAAAAGGGCGAACGAGTTGTTATTATCGGACCGTCGGGTTCGGGAAAATCAACCTTTCTCCGTTGCCTTAACTGTATGGAGGATCCGACCTCCGGTCAGGTTATCTTTGAGGGAGTTAATATTGCGGATCTCAGCGTAAATATCAACACCTACAGAGAGCGAATAGGAATGGTTTTCCAGCACTTTAACCTTTTCAATAACAAGACGGTGCTTGAAAATATAATGCTTTCTCCGTATCTTGTTGAGAAAAAGAAAATGAAGAAAGCTAAAAAGGATAATTTTTTCCATAAGCTCGGAATGAAAAAGCATCCGTATACGGAAAATATTCCAAGTGCAAAAGAGATCAAGGCTCAGAAAAAAGAAGAGGCAATGGCACTTCTTAAAAGAATAGGCCTTGAAGAGAAGGCAAACGCATACCCGTCAACGCTTTCCGGCGGACAGAAGCAGAGAATTGCGATTATCCGTTCGCTTGCAATGCATCCGGAGGTTATCCTTTTTGATGAGCCTACGTCGGCACTTGATCCGGAAATGGTCGGCGAAGTTCTTGAACTTATGAAAGAGCTTGCGGAAGAAAACATGACGATGGTTGTTGTTACTCACGAGATGGGCTTTGCCAAAGAGGCGGCGACAAGAGTTATTTTCATGGACGACGGAAGAATGGTTGAGGAAAACACTCCTGCCGAATTTTTCTCGAATCCCAAAACAGACCGCTGTAAGGAATTCCTTTCAAAGGTTCTTGTATAATTGACAGTAAAACTGCCGTTTCGGTTATCCGAAGCGGCAGCTTGTCTTATTATTGTCATGTCAACAAAAAAACCGTCCGCACTGTACGGACGGTTAATTATTCGCAATATTACTGGAACGATGCTCCGCTTTCCTGCTTATCGGCAATGTCGTTAGGACCGTCTTTCCAAGCGGGTACGCACTTCTGTGTCAAATTTCCGCTTGAATCAAACCTGAATTGAATCTTGTATCCAAGGCCCTTGAAGCTTGCACTGCCGTCCTCGTATGACTGAGTCTGCACGCAAAAAACAGGGGAGTAGCCCTGAGCGGCAATTGTGTGATCTGTCGTAAATACAATGCACCAAAGAAGCGCCACACCGACTACGCACATCAGAACAATCTGCAAGGCATTGAATTTAACCTTTTCCCTGTGCTTCTTGACAGGCGCACCGTCAGCGATATTCTGATAAGCTTCCGCACTGTCGGTAAGCTCAAGCGTCGTTGAAGTCTCATCAATTATGCAGACTGAATCGCTTGAATCTTCATCATTGTGTTCATCCTCTGCTATAGGATTCGCTTCAATGCCGCTAACAACAGCTTCTTCAAGCTCGGCAGGCTTATCCTCCTGCTCGGAAAGTATATCTATTGCTTCGTCCTCATTGAACTTGATTCTGTTTTCGGCTGAAGTATCTTTAAGGAGCTCATCAATTCTGTTGAACTGCTCCTTTTTATTCTCGTCCATAACAAACCTCCAAATAGTTGTATAATAATTATATACGATTATGAAATTAAATCAAGAGAAAAACAAAAAAATTAACAATCTTTTTTGCTATTTATATTCTATAGCCATATAAAAAGCTGCCTCAGGCCTTAACGGTTGAGGGCAGCTTTTATGATGATTCGGTAATTTGCTCAGAAGATTTGTCATACCTCTGAGGCTGATTTTAAGCAACAAAGCATGCGAAGCAGTGCCGAAGTAGCCTGCGGGAGGATTTATGCTTAATAAAATCAATTATTTAAAACCTCGTTAAAATATTCGGAAGGACTGACTGTTCCGATAATTCATCATCTTATTTCCCCGAAAATGTAAATATTTGTATCGTGCAAAATATAACAGCCAAACATTATTTTGCCAATAACGCAACAGTCTCAACATGTGCCGTGTGGGGAAACATGTCGACGGGGGTGGCGGCGAGCGTTCGGTAGCCGAGGGCGGTAAAGCGTTGGCAGTCACGGGCGAGGGTTGCGCTGTCACAGGAGACATAAACCACTCTCTCGGGTGACATCTCGGCGACGGTTTTTATCAATGCTTCGTCGCAGCCCTTTCTCGGAGGGTCAAGAATGACAATGTCGGGTTTTACTCCTCTTTCAAGCAGAGTTGACGCCGCTTGTGCCGCATCGGCGCAAATAAATTCCGCATTATCAATGCCGTTAAGCCTTGCATTTTCTTTTGCGTTTTCAATAGCCTGCGGAATGATTTCGACACCGATTAAGCTTTTGACATCCTTTGCCATGGTCAGTCCGATCGTACCCGTTCCGCAGTAAAGGTCAACGAGCGTTTCACTGCCCGTGAGTGCGGCATATTCTTTAGCTTTGTTGTATAGAATTTCCGCTCCGTCGTGATTGACCTGATAAAACGAAAGGGGAGAGAGATTGAATTTTAAGCCGCAAAGCTCGTCGGTGATGTAATCGCTCCCGAAAAGCGTTTTACATTCCTTGCCGAGCACAACATTTGTTTTATCGCGGTTTATATTCAGAATAACGCTTGCCAAGCCGTCAATTTCCTTGAGCTGTTCAATCAGAGCTTCCGCATGAGGAATACTGTCTGAATTGGCGACGATGCAGACCATTATCTGACCTGTGACGACCGCCTTGCGAATATAAATATGACGAATAATTCCCGATCCGTCGGCTTCATTGTAAACGCTTATCTTTTTTTCACGGATCCAGTTGCGGAAAATATCGGTTATTTCCGAAAATTCTTTCGGCTGTAAAAGGCAATCGGCACAGTCGATTATTCTGTGTGTCATCGGCGCATAAAAACCTATCGTCGCAAATCTTCCGTCCGAACCGACGGGGTACTGTGCTTTGTTCCTGTATCGCTCAGCAGAGGGTGACGGAATGATCGGAGCCGGCGTAATATCGAGCTTGCCGAGACGCTTAAAATTGTCGGCAACCTGCTGTGCTTTGATTTCGAGCTCCGATTCATATTTTATATGAGCAAAGCAGCATCCGCCGCATTTTTCCGCAATAGGGCAGAAATTCTTTGCTCTCATCGGTGAACGCTGCACAAGCTTTTTAATAATGCCGACGGCATAAGTCTTTTTGACCTTGATAATATGAGCAAGCACGCGGTCGCCTGTTACCGCTCCGCGAACAAAGACCGTCATGCCGTCATGGTCGCAGACGCCGCTGCCCTGTACGGTACAGCTTTTGACAGTCAGATATATTTCATCGTTTTTTTTAAGCATAAAATCACCGAGGCTATTTTATCACATTCCGAATATGAAATCAACAGAAAAGGAAAGAAAGCGATTCGGTTAAGCTCTTTCTTAATTCTCTTCATCATTAAAACGACCTCCCCTTGAATTAAGAGGAGGTGTGAGATTTTTATACGATATAATAAATATGTTATACCTCTTTTGGCTTGAAAATGAACTTGAAAACGATTCCTGCCAATGCCGCGCCGGCAAGCGGAGCGACAAGAAATACCCATACTTGATTGAGAGCAATACCGCCATCTAAAACTGCCGGAGCAAGGCTTCTGGCAGGATTGACCGAGGTACCTGTGAGAGGGATTCCGATGATGTGTACAAAGGTGAGCGTCAGACCGATAACGATACCTGCAACCGAGGAATACTTTTCGCTTGAGGTAACACCGAGAACAGTCAGAACGAAGACAAACGTCAGGACAATTTCAACGATAATTGCACCCGTCATGGATATACCGACACTGCTGAGCTCGCCGTAGCCGTTTGAACCCAAGCCGTCTGCAGCAGTCTCCTTGGTAATGAGCATAAGCAAGCCGCTGCCTGCAAATGCACCGGCAACCTGAGAGACAATGTAGCCGATAAGGTCGATTATGTCAAGCTTGCCGTTGATAAACATAGCAAGTGAAACGGCGGGGTTGACATGACAGCCCGAAATATGACCGATTGAATATGCACCGGCTACGATTGAAAGACCGAACGCGAGGGCGATTGAGACAACACCGAGCGTGCCGTTACCTGTTCCGCCGGAAAGTCCGCCGCAGAAAACAGCGGTTCCGCAGCCGAAAAGTACAAGAATTGCCGTGCCTAAAAATTCTGCAATGTATTTTTTGAGTCTCATAAAAATTCCTCCCAGTATTCAGCATCTTAGTATCAAACTGTTGCAGCCGATACTGTCGCCGACAGAATAGCTAAAAATAAATCTGTAACAGTTTATTTAATTTCAAAATCCGAGACCGGCAATGAATGCCGTTGTTGATGTCGTATCGTTATTTACTGCTCCGGCGACTAAGTAGAAAGCCAAAATAATAACAGTCAGTATGATTTTCCATTTCTTATCCAGCTTTTCTGATTTCCATATGGTTACGATAACCATGACCGGCAGGAAAAAAATCCATAACAGTATTGTTCCTATTGAGGTCTTGCTTTTATTGTGCCTGTTGTTATTAAAGCTATTAGCTGCAGGTGATGTCTGAAATGCGGTTGTCGTCTGATGCGCGTTTTGAACCGAACCGTTGTATCCGCAATTCGGACAGGCGTTTGTATAATATTCGTTTCCGCACTTAGGACACGTCTGCGGCTTTTGTCCGACCTTAACACCGCAATTCGGGCAGAAACCCGAATCAAAAACCGTACCGCAGTTACGGCACTTGTTGCTGAATTCCGACGCTCCGCACGAATGGCAGACCTTCTCGGTGTCATCACACTCACTGTTGCAATACTTGCATACTTTCATTTATACTCCTCCAAGGTTTAAACTTCATTAAGTATATCACACAATATATTTTCATGCAACAGTTTGTTTTGTCTATACAAATTCATAAAAAATTAACTTGTTTATATCTGTATGTCGTGATATAATTATATAGAAACAAAAGAGCGTTTCAAGGAGGTCAAACATATGGATATAGCAGATCTTGCGGCAAGCGCCGTGAAGAAAATTACGAAAAGCAAGGGTAAAAGACTTGCCAAGAAAGGTTATCCCGAGGATTTGCCGAAGGTTCAGCCTGTAAAAATTTCTAATAAAACAGACGATAAGTTTGACGTCGGCTTTGCAATGAAAGAGACGATGCCGGACGATTTTGAGTCCAAGACCTATTACATAGCGGGACATAAGATGGCTCAGAAAATGACAGGCTTCCATGACCCGATTACAATAAGCGCAATGTGGATCGGCTGCGGCGATGAGGGCGGCGTAATGATGGTCTGTGCCGACGTTATCGGCCTTACCAATTTTGAGGTAAGCATAATCAGAGCGAGCCTTGAAGAGTTTTCGAGCAAGGCAAAGTGCAAGGCGATCAATGTTTGCTGCTCGCATACCCATGGGGGATTTGATACCGTAGGCTATTGGGGCAAGCTCCCGAAGAGCGGCAAGGTCGATACATATATGCAGAAGATTTTTAAGACCGTCAAGGAAGTATGCCTTGAGGCTTATGACAATCGCAAAAAGGGTGATCTTTATATCGGAACAACTCATGTTCCCGACGCTCAGTATGATAAGCGCCCTCCGGTAGTCCTTCATGATACATTGACAAGGATTCGCTTTGTTCCCGATGACGGCAGCAAGGAAACGTGGCTCCTCAACTATGCTGCTCATCCGAATACACTCGGCGGCTCCAACACTCTTTGCAGTGCCGACTATCCTTACTTCCTCAGGCAGACGATTTACAAGGAAAAGGATGTCAATGTCCTTTACGGTATCGGTGCTATCGGCGCTGTCGACCCGGGCTATCCGGATATTGAGGATAGATGGAAGAGGACCGAGCTTCAGGGTGAGACTCTCGGAAAGGCCGCTCTTTCAATCGACAACGACGAGAAGATGAAGCCGGAAATTACCGTTGTTCAGCAGCCGTTCTATTACTATGCGGATAACGCTGTGCTTGCATTCCTCGCAATGCTTAAGGTCATGAGCTCAAAGATTGTTCCTGCAAAGAAGGGCGATCTCGGAATTGCTCTCATTTCCGAAATGACATACATGAAGATCGGTTCGCAGCAGATTCTCCTTATGCCCGGCGAAGTTTTCCCCGAGGTTGCTTACGGCGGATATGATTCGGCAGAGGATTCGGCAACGGGCAGAGGTCCTGAAATTGATCCGACTCCGCTCGTTGACATCGCAGAAGATAAGGATTTGCTTATCTTCGGTGTAACAAATGATATGACGGGCTACGTTGTCGCTCCGAATGATTTCATTCTCCACAAGACGCAGCCGTATCTTTCAAGCGGCAGAGACCGTTTTGACAGGAATCATTATCACGAAACAAATTCGATGGGATATTCTGCGGCGCAGACGCTTACAGACGTGTTTGCCGATATTATGAAAAGAGTTAAATAAAAGCATTTACCTCCCCTTGTCAAGCGAGGGGAGGCGATTTTTGAGAGAAACCAAAGAAGCGCATTGTGCACCTCACGTTGGTGTGCATGAGAAAATAAAAGCCTGATAATTACCGATTAAAGAAGGAAACCTGATGAAATACAAATATGAGTTGCATTGCCATACTGCCGAAACGAGCGAATGTGCGGCGGCCTTGGCAAAGGACACGGTTGAATTCTACAAGTCAATAGGTTACAGCGGTCTTGTGATTACGGATCATTATTCGTTTCTGACTTTCGGAACGGACAGTGCTTTTAAAAGGCAGATCGACGTTGACAAATATCTCAAAGGTTATCACTGTGCCCTTGAAGCCGCAGGCGATGACTTCACGGTTCTGCTCGGAATGGAGATAAGATATTTTGCAACGACGAACGACTATCTCGTTTACGGAATTGATGAGGATTTTCTAAGAAAAAACGGTAATATGCTTTTCAAAGGTCCGCGCAGATTTTATAAGCTTGTAAAGGAGAGCGGAGCGATAATCGTTCAGGCGCATCCGTTCCGACCGTATATTCACAGAGCAAACCCGAAGTATATTGACGGATGTGAGATTTTCAACGGCAAGGATAAGGACAAGGATCTTAACCAAAAGGCGCAGGCATGGGCGAAGAAGGAAAAATTTCAAATCGTGACAGGCGGTGCGGACTATCACCGTGAAAGTCAGAGGGGAAATGTATCGGGAATCATTACGGAGGAAAAGATAAACACAAACGATGATCTTGTCAGAATTTTGAGAAACGGCAGATATGAAATAAACATGGGATAGGCAACCGTCGGCGAGAGTGTCGGCGGTTTTGCTTAATTGTAAATTTTTTACAAATTGGGCAAAATGTATTTATTTTTAAAATATAATATGATATTATATCAGCAGAGATTTATATGTATGAAATGGGGAAAGCATGACTTGAACTATCAGAATAAAATAATAGCCGCATTGCTTACGGTAGTTATTACTCTTTCGTCAATGCCTTTTATGGCAAAGGCGGAGAAAAAAGCAACCGGTGTTTATCAGTGCGATTGGTTTGACGAGAGCCTTTATTATCCTTATGAATACGATGATGAATGGTTCACGGGGAACTCTTTTGAATATAATCACAAGCTTGCCCTGCTCGCCTTGAATGTCTCGATGGCAACCTTTAATTCCTTCAACACAAGCGACACGGACGAGCATATTGAAGCCATGCTCAAAAACTGCGGCTATGAAACTAAGGCATATGGCTATGAGACCGAGGGCTACGATACAGCGGCGGTCGAGATGGCAAAGAAAACCGTCACGCTTTCGGGCGAGAAATGCACGATCGTCATTGCTGCAATAAGAAGCGGAAACTATGGCATGGAGTGGGGCGGAAATCTTAGAGTCGGCAACGGTGACAATCACCTTGGATTTGATATCGGCAAGGAGATTATTCTGAATTATATCAACGATTATTTCACAACGGAAAAGCTTGAGGGCAGAGTTAAGCTTCTGATTCCCGGCTACAGCAGGGGCGGCTCAATAGCGAACCTTGTCGGCGGAGAGCTTGACGACGGAAGCTATACGAAGTGCCTCAAAAATGCCGACAGCATAAAGACGGTCGGAATTGCAAAGAATGACATTTATGTTTACACCTTTGAGGCGCCGCAGTGCACAAAAAAGGACGGCGTTGACGGTGCTGCATACGGCAATATTATGAATATAATGAACCCGAACGACTATGTTCCCAAGTTCGTTATGAAAGACTGGGGATTCATACGCTATGGCGTGGAGTATTATTTGCCGTCGGCTGAAAACTGTGCGAATTATTCGAGCTATTACGAAAATGTTTGCAAGACATTTGATACATTGATGGAGGATACCGGTAAAAAATCAAGCTCGAATTTCTACAGCGAGGAGGACTCCCGCTCGGTCGGCGCAATGTTAGATTCACTGATGTCGAGGCTTGCAAAGGACATTTTTGTAAGTCAAGAAAACTATGCCGAAAAATATGAGGACGGCCTTGTATTTATAGCGGGTCAGTATATCGGAAAAAAACTCAATGCAGGCAATGCCCTTAAAACCCTCGGAGTAATTCTGTCGGCTTTTGCGCTCGGAATTATTCCGACCAATATGGATACGATCAAGAGTAACGGCTTCCGCGCTTATATTGCTTCGCAGATTGCGGAAAGCGATGCAAGCCGAAATCTCACTCAAAATCAGATACAGGGTATAATTGATGTTATCATAGAAATACTTGAATTTGCAAAGGATAACCGTTCGGAGGTCAGGGCTCTGTTGGGTCAGATCAACACAGTGTTGAATGTTCATCAGCCGTATGTGACACTTTCGTGGATGCGCTCTGTAAATCAAAACGATATGTTGAAAATAAACGGTGAGTCCGAGAAACCTCTGAAGGTTTCTTTTAACAGAATTGACTTGCGATATAAAGCGAATGCAAGAATAATTGCCGATTATGACAAGACTCTCGGCTCACTCATATGGAAATCGGATTCTAACGGAGTTGTTTCCGTCGACAGGGACGGATTTGTAACGGCAAAGGGTGACGGAGAGGCGATAGTAACCGCCGAGCTTCGTGCTGCCGACGGAAAGCTGATTGATTCGGAAAAGGTTAAGGTAACCGTTCACATGAACAAGCTGGAGATCATAGTTTCAACCGTAAAGAATATATTCGGAAAGGCGGCGGCTTAATTGAGCAGATATTTTGTTCTGATTTTTCTTGTTCTCGGCATAGGTGTGGGTGCTTTGCTCTCGCTTGTGACGGATGTAAATATATTTGTCAACATGATTATCGGTGCTCTTGCAGGCGCCGCAGTCGGATATTTCCTTAAAGTTAAGGTTGAAAAGGATACAAACAAATAAATAAATTATCGGGCTGTCGCTGAGTGCGGCAGCCCATTGTTATTTTAAAGGTCATATTAATATCTCATATAATATCTTTTCTTTTTCGGAAGTATACTGTATAATTACAGAAAACAAAACGACGGGAATATAATGAAAATAAAAATGATGCGGAGGAAGTGTTAAAATGAATAAGAACACTAAAAGAAAGACGGCATTTTTTTGCTGTGTCATTCTCGCAGTTGCGGCTTTTTTCGGAGGCAATCATTATTCGGTATTTGCCGAGACAATTACACAAGATTTGGTTGAAATTGACGACGGTTTTTATGAACGGCTTGAAGATTATGAGATAAGCCTTACCGGCATTGAAAACACTGACACCATCAGAAAAATAATAAAAAAAGAAAAGCCCAAAACAGTCGAGCTCTGTTCCTGCACAATAAACGATCCAAACCTTTTTGATGGGCTCACGATAGAAAATTTGAGATTTAATTATGCATCGGTAAAAGCCAAAAGACTGAAAATGCCTGCGGGTCTTTTTGAGCTGACGTTTGAAAACTGCGATGCTGAGGAAAATCAAAATTTCAGATTTCTTAAAGGGCAGAACTATAGCGCCATCACTTTTAGAAGAATGGATATTGATAACCTTAAATTTATGAAGGGTATCGGAACAATTGAAAGTCTGTACTTTGACAACACCTCAATTGGCTCCTTAGAGGGAATTGATACGGTTAAAAAGATATATTCGCTTGAGCTTAGTTACACCGGTCTTGATGATATAAGTCCTCTTGACGGAAATATTGATTTAAAATGCCTGACATTGCATGAAACAAATGTCGATGATGTTTCACCCTTGGCTAATACAAATATATCTTCGCTCGAGTTGCTCGGCTCACCGATAAAATCCTATGAGCCGCTGACGAGAATGGACAGTCTGAAAGAGCTTTCGGCAAGTGACAATGAAATGTCTTACGACCCGGAGGTTGAAGCCGCTTTAATTTCTAAATTAGGCAGCAGTCCGTGGAAAAAAGATGCCGCAAAAATAAAAGAAAAGGTACAAACCATCGCAAAGGAAATAACCGACGGGTCAATGACGGAACGTGAAAAAATAAAGGCAATAACATTATACATTATGGATCATCTGACATATGATTACCGTATAAATAAAGACGACGATCTCATAATGAAATATAACGATCATCAATTAGAATATGCACTTGAAGACAAGGGAATTTGTATCAATTATGCCAAGCTTGCACAGGCTCTTTTTACGGAGGCAGGAATTGAAAACTATACTCAAATGAGCACAACCCATATTTGGAATGTTATAAAATTGGACGGCGAATATTATTCACATGATATAACCTTACTTGATATGGATAACGACAAAGAAGGCAGCGACGCAGTATGCTGGAATCTCTATTACTTATGCAAATGGGATAAAAATGATTTTCCCGAAAGTCCTATACCGTCGCAATTGTATAACGAATTGAGAGAAAAAGAAGGATTTTTTGAATTCACGACAGACCCCGACGACGATAAATTTTACGATGAGCTGACGACCGTGCCCGTAAGTAGAGAAACTACGGGAGTGACTGCAGCCCTGGAAACATCATCGGGCTCCCGAGCAAATAAAGCCGTGATCTGCGGATTTATTGCGGCAGCAATCGTAATTGTAGCGACGGTAACCGTTGTGGTTATAAAAAAGAAAAAGCAGCCGACGGCAGAAGCGGAAAATAAATCGGATATAGGAGAGAAATCGGAATGAATAAGATCGGAAATACAGTAAAGCTTTTAAGAATAACCGGCATCTTTTTCGTCGCTGCCATGTTTAGTATTCTTCCTGCTCTGAATGTCTGTGCAAAGCAGATTACGTCCGGCAAAGGAAGCTACGATTTTGACGGATCGGGCGCGCTCTGCGTATATGATATGACCGATGAAGATATAAAGAATATACTTGAACAGAAAAAAACGACAGCGATTGAGCTGAACGGCTGTACAATAACAGAGCCGGATACTTTAAATCAGGACTATTTGGAGATTATCACATTAGATAATTGCGAAATAAAAGCGAAAAATTTCAAGTTTAATGAGAACCTTGAAAATCTTCAGATAGTAGATTATGCGAATGGGGACATGAGCTTCTTTGAAAATAACAGCTTCGATACCATTTGGTTTCAATACTGCGAATTTGACAATCTGAAATTTTTAGGAAAGCTGAAAAGTGCCGAAGCAATCTCGTTTTTCTCCTGCAGCTTAGGCTCAATAAAAGGCGTTGAAAAGGTTCAGGGACTAGAGTATCTTGAATTTGCAAATGTAGGTATAGAGGATATCAGCCTCCTTAAGGACAACGAAACGCTTAAAACCCTTAAAATCAGCAGCACCTGTGTAACCGATATTTCACCTCTCGAAAACACAAATATCAGCTGTCTTGACATTGCGAATTCTCCGATTAAATCCCTTCGTCCCCTCACAAAAATGAAAAATCTGGATTTACTTTGGGCTGAAAACACGGAGATGATTTATGACAAAGAAATTGTTGACAGTCTCAATGCAAAGCAAGACGGTTTATATGAATACTCAGATGATGCGGAGGAAATTCAAGCCGAGGTTCGTCAGCTGGCAAAGAGCCTTGTAAACGACAGCATGACATATGAGAAAAAAATTCGCACAATAACGGAATATGTCGCAGGTCATATTGAATATGATTATGAGCATTGCGATACCGAGAACAATGATGATATGGTATCCGAATATAACACATATGCTCTCAAGCATGCACTGGACGGCAAGGGAATTTGTGTAAACTATGCAATGCTTTGCGATGCACTTTTCAGGGAGTGCGGAATTGAGTGTTATCTTCAATTAAGTGACGATCATATTTGGAATGTTGTGCGAATCGGCGATGATTACAGAGTCGTTGACGCAACCTACATCAGCTCGGGCGGCTTTCAAGAGAATAACTATCTGGCAAAATTCGAGGAGTATTCCAATGTTCCCGGCTCGTATCCCACGAGAATATACCTGATGAGAAGAAACATCCAACCCGATGAAATCGACGAAATCGGCACTGCTGAAGAAGTAAACAGCCAAGCGCAAAGCCAAAATACGGTTATTATCTGCTCGGCGGCTGCCATTGTCATAATAATATTACTTGTAATTGTTATAAAAAAGAAAAAGGCAAAGGGCTCCGAGACGGCTGAAACGGTCAATGAATATAATAATGAGCAAAACGGAAATGAGATATAGTAAAAAAGGCTTTTCTTTTTAAATCAAATAGTGTATAATATCTATGACAATTTTCAAAGGAGATTTTTTATGAAAAATATTCTTGTTACCGGCGGAGCCGGCTTTATCGGCAGCAATTTCATTTATTATATGCAGCGCAAGCACCCCGACTACAGATTGGTATGTATTGACGCTCTGACCTATGCAGGCAATCTTTATACTCTTGACGCGGCACGCAAGGGTAATTTTCGATTTGTCCTCGGAGATATAACTGACAGAAAGACCGTTTTTGCACTCTGCGAGGAGGAAAAATTCGATGCAATAGTCAATTTTGCGGCCGAAAGCCACGTAGACCGCTCAATCGAAAATCCCGAGGTCTTCCTCAAAACAAATATTCTCGGCACCCAGGTCTTGCTTGATGCCTGCAACAAGTTCGATATCCCCCGCTATCACCAGGTATCGACAGACGAGGTTTACGGCGATCTTCCGCTTGACCGTCCCGATCTTTTTTTTACCGAGACAACACCGATCCACACCTCTTCGCCGTATTCGGCAAGCAAGGCGTCGGCTGATCTGCTCGTAATGGCTTATCACCGAACATTCGGAACTCCCGCAACGATTTCCCGTTGCTCCAACAATTACGGACCGTATCAGTTCCCCGAGAAGCTTATACCGCTCATGATTTCAAAGGCTCTTGCCGACGAAAAGCTCCCCGTTTACGGCGAGGGACTCAATATCCGTGACTGGCTCTATGTTGACGACCATTGCAAGGCGATCGACATGATCCTTGAAAACGGTAAGATCGGCGAGGTTTATAATATCGGCGGTCATAATGAAAAAGCGAATATTGATGTTGTTAAAACAATTCTTAAAGCAGTCGGCAAGGATGAAAGTCTTATTACTTATGTTAAGGATCGTCCGGGTCACGACATGAGATATGCCATTGATCCGGCAAAAATTCATGCCGAGCTCGGCTGGACACCCGAGACTTTGTTCAATGAAGGAATTCAGAAAACTATCGAGTGGTATCTCAATAACCGTGAATGGTGGCAGAAGATACTCAGTGGCGAATACAAGAACTATAGGGGATGATTTTATGAAAAGAATTGTTGCTGTTCTGCTTACTGCCGTTATTGCGATAACGTTCTTTGCCTGCGGCAAGAAAGAGGGCGACCTCGGCAAGCAGACAACCGTTGACAAGAAAAACGGCTATACTCTCGTTGAAGAAGTTCTGACCTTTAAGTATAATGACGATGAGGAAGAAATCAAGAAAAATCCCAATGCAAAAACCGAGGGATTTGTTACAAATGAGAGTAATGCAGTCGGCAAGGTCAACACAAAATCCGCCGTTCTTGACATCGCAAAGAAAGAAGTCGGCGAAAAATTCAACAAAGTCAATTTTGCCTTTGACCGCACGCAGGGAATTTGGAGAGTAACATTCTCCATGGACACCGTGACCGATGAAAATACAACAAGCGAGAAAGTTATGACCGTTTACATTGATGAGGACGGTTATACCTTGGCAACAATTAAGGCATAAATAAACGGCGGTGAAAGTGCCGCCGTTTTTTTAAAAGGAGTACTCAAAATGGCATTTGAAAGAAGACATGAGCTGTGGACTTTTGACATATTTCCAAAGGTTATGGCGGCAGGCAAAGAAAAAAACATACATATCCGGCCGTTTGGTGACAGATTATTTTTTACAGTCGGCAACGAGTATACCGCAGTTTTGACTTGGCTTCACGGCGGCTCCGAGGATCAATATCCGGCAACCGGATATCGCCGCAGAATTCCCGTTACGGCAACAGAGAACGGAATTGATATAAAAGTGACACTTCCTTATGAGGGCGAATATCGCATTAAGTTCACCAACGAAGAAGATGACAATTTAACTTTTGCTGTCTATGCTGTTGACGGCGATTTGACAGATGTTTATCCGTTCATCGGCGATCTTCATATGCATACCAACTATTCCGACGGCGATCACGACCCTGCGAATGTTGTTGCAAGCTACCGTGCACACGGCTATGATTTCCTTTCGATAACCGACCACAGACGCTACTATCCGTCGCTTTATGCGATTGAGCAGTTTAAGAATATTCCGACCGAAATGAATCTGGTTATGGGCGAGGAGGTTCATCTCCCTCCGATAAAGGGCTTCAGAGTTTGTCCTCATACAATAAACTTTGGCGGCGAATACAGCATTAACTCCCTTGTTGAGGATGAGGCAGTCGAAGAAGTCGGCAAGGACAAAAAGTTTCGTGCTACCCGTGAGGATTGTCCCGAGGTTATGACCCGTGATGAGTTTGAGGACAAAATGACCGAGCTTGCGAAGGGTTTCGAGGTTCCCGATAACGTTGATCCGCTTGTCGCTTCAACTCTTAAATGGATTTATGACGAGATAAGAAAGGCGAACGGACTTGCAATTTTTGTCCACCCGACCTGGATAACGGGCAACACCTTCCATGATTCCGATGCACTCAACGATTGGCTTGTCGAGAACAAAATATTTGACGCATTTGAGGTGCTCGGCGGCGAAAACTATTTTGAACAGAACGGATATCAGACCGTACGTTATTACGAGGATAAAGCAAGAGGCTACAGATACCCCGTTGTCGGCAGTACCGACAGTCACAACTGCACGCCCGAAAACAGGAACGCTTATATTTGCTCGACAATCGTTTATTCACCTGAAAACGAACGCAGGGCAATAATTGATTCGATCAAGAATTTCCAAAGCGTTGCCGTTGATACAATAAGTAAGGAATTCCGCCTTGTAGGTGAAATGAGATATGTTCGCTACGGCTGCTTCCTGCTCAAGAACTATTTCCCGATTCATGACGATGCATGCTTCGAGGAAGGCAGAATGATGAAGCAGGCAATATACGGCACAGACGACGAAAAGCAAACGGCGATTGATATGCTCAAACTTATGAACGGCAGAATGAAGAAAATGAGAGAAAAATATTTTTCATTCTAATTAAACAGAACAAAACACAGCTCCCGACTTGAACTGAACAAATCGGGAGCTGTGCTTTTAATTTATGATGAATTGGCAACTTAGTTTAATAAAGTCTGAAGAATGGAGTGTAATGACAATCGAGTATAGTGTAGAAAACAAAGAAGTCTACCACATGGGAAGGGCAAAAATCAAATAAAGAAAAACGCGGGTAAAAGCAACACGCGGAGGAGTTGGAGGA
>HF999648.1:0-4380 GCA_000434055.1 Ruminococcus sp. CAG:488
ATATAAAAAACAGGAGCAGAAACCTGCTCCTGAAATTACATTACAGCTTATTTGTGCCTCGGCGGTTATATCCGCCGCCATGCTTGGAGTCACGCTTCAGATCCGACATTTTCTCGTCACTTACCTGCTTAAACTTTGCCATCATGCTTTCAAATGACTGAGGCTGATTGTCCGTGCTCTTGTTGCCCTGCCAAACATTCGCCGCAGGTCTCCTCGGCTGATTGGACTTCGGCCTTGGGGTTTTCGGCTGTTCAACTGCTTTTCGGATGGAAAGGCTTATCTTACCGTCGTCCGCAATAGAAAGAATCTTTACCTTTACCTGCTGACCGACCTTGAGATGATCCTTGATATCCTTTACGAATTCCGTTGCGACCTCGGAAATATGTACCATTCCCTTTTTGCCGCCGTCAAGATCGACAAAAGCGCCGAAAGACGTAAAACCGGTTACTTTTCCCTCAACTATTGAACCAACTTCCAACTGCATAAAATGCGTACTCCTCTTTTTTCCGAACCGTTAATCATTCACCGAGACGTCATAATAAACATGCTCACCGGGCTTAACATAGCCAAGCTCATCTCTTGCGACCTTCTCAACGTATTCATCTATTTCACCGCCGCCAATGCGCTTTTTGATACGGTTGTTTTCGGCAACCTGCTCGTTATAAGACGCCTTGACATTGGCAATTTCAGCTTTGGTTTCTTTAATATTTCTATGTATGGTTATCAATGAAATGGCGAAATATGCGCACAAAGCAATTATGCAAAACGAAACAATAAAGCTGCGCTTGCGCTTTTTCTTTTCTGCCATTTCAGTCACCTCGATTCTCTGTTTCATCAATTAACGGGCGCACCGTTACGGATTGATTATACACTATATCGTGCCGATTATGCAAGTCATTTTCCGAAATTTTTTTACCTTTTGCGATATTTTTTTGTTTCTTTTTGATTTTTTCGTTAAAAACGTATATCTTGTGTCCTATATCGGGACTCCTTTCAAGCTTTTTTCTCAGCTTTCTCAGCTTTTTTCGGATTAAAAATGCCATGCAGGAATCGGTAGTTTTAAACGCAGCAAGGCCGCCGACCGCCTCACCTGTTACGGAATAGAAAGTCACCCTGCCGTTACAGCGGACAATGAAAAAGAAGAATGTAACGGTGAGGACGAAAAGTAAAAATATTATATCTCTTAAAAGAGTGAATTTTTTATCGCTTCCTGACAGCAGATAAAAAAATAATCTCAAAAATTCATAGAATAATCCGAGTGCAAAGCCGATTCCGACGGAATAAATTATTGTCAAGAGCTGTTCGGAGGTTTTAGGGAGGTATTCAATCATTTGAACACCCTGCTGAAAAAGCTTCCGCTGACCTTCGGCGCATTATAGTTAGCGGAATCAATACTGCCCTCGACCGTCATATCGCCCGTCTCAACCGAAAGACGGGTAATTTTAAGGTCATGTCCCTTGATAATTATTTCGCCGCACTCACTTTGAGCAACTATGCAGTCATCCTCATAGCTGTCAACATTCTGTATTCCCGTTGCGCTCAAACGCTGTCGGTTTTCTATAACAATATTGTGCATCAATGCTTCTGACATAAAAAACACCTCATATAAACATATGAGGTCGGCGCATTAAAAATACTATAATATTCTGATTTAATCTATGACCTTGTACATCAAAGCCGCATCGTCCTTTGTGGCATGCTCCGAAACCTTGGTCACCTGTATTTTTGTAACATTTGAACCCATGGTTATCTCGATGATATCATTTTCCTTAACGTCATAGGAAGCTCTTGCGATTTTTCCGTTGACAAGGACATGCTTTGCGTCGCAGACCTCGTTTGCGATGGTTCTGCGCTTGATAACACGGGAAACCTTGAGATACTTATCCAGTCTCATATTAAATACCTTTCTTTTTTTAATTGGATAAGGCAGGACAAAAGCATCTGTCCTGCCCGATACAATCGAAGTAAAAGAGAATTATTTAACAGCGTCCTTGAGAGCCTTGCCTGCCTTGAAAGCCGGAACCTTGCTTGCCGGAACAGTCATTGTCTCGCCTGTTCTCGGGTTGCGAGCCTGCTTCTCTGAGCGCTCTCTGATCTCGAATGTGCCGAAGCCGACAAGCTGGATCTTCTCACCGTTCTTGAGTGCGTCTGTTGTTGCAGCGATAACAGCGTTAACTGCTTTCTCGGCAGCCTTCTTGTCCATCTCGCCCTTAGCGGCTACCGCATTGATAAATTCTGTCTTATTCATTGTAATTCCTCCAGTTTTTTATTATGAAATCTTTGATACTGCCGATGCACCGCGGCGTTTCAAAGCTATCATTTACTTAAATCAGTGTTTTGCTTCATCCCAAAGCCTGTCAAGAGTCTCAATATCGGACTCCTTCATGTCAATATCTCGCTCCTTGGCGAGCTTTTCAACAGTTTTAAAGCGGCTGACGAATTTGTCTGTTGCGTCCGTAAGCGACTCCTCGGCGTCCGTATCGACAAAGCGCGAAACATTGACAGCCGAGAACAGGACATCGCCCAGCTCCTCATTTATGTTCGCCTTATCGTTGCTTGCGATCGCCGCTTTAAGCTCCGCAATTTCCTCACTGAGCTTATCAAGAGCACCGCCGACATCATCCCAGTCAAAGCCTGTCTTTGCCGCCTTCTGCTGAACCTTTGTCGCTCTCATGAGCGCCGGCAGCTCTCTCGGAATCGAGTCAATAGCCTCCGAAGTTGATTTCTGACCCTTGGTCTTGCGCTTGATAGCGTCCCAGTTTGTCAGCACATCGTCAACGCCGTTTACGTTAACCTCGCCGAATACATGGGGATGACGCTCAATAAGCTTTTTACAGTTCTCATCGGCAACATCGTCGATATCGAACACGCCCTTTTCCGCCTCGATCTGAGAATGGAAAACGACCTGCATCAGGACATCACCCAGCTCTTCGCGAAGCATATCGGGATCTTTCTTATTGATAGCCTCAATTGCCTCGTAGGTCTCCTCAATAAGATTTTTCTTTATGCTTTCATGCGTTTGCTTGATATCCCAAGGGCAACCGCCCTCAGAGCGGAGAACTCTCAATATCTCCACAAGATCATAAACATTGTATTTATCTTTGAATTTAAAACTGTTTTTCATATCCATATTATTTTACCCTAAAAATCCACGTTTTTCAAGAGTTTCGGCAATTTTTTCTCCTTTTGGTATCATAAGAAGATCGTCCTTTGAAATTCCCTTGAAAAGAAGTATTGTAATGACATATGCAATGACCGCCGCAATAACCGCAATTATTAAAGCAACCGTGTTGCCGTTCAGCATACTGTCGGTGTTGCCGAGACTGCCAAGGAACTTTCCGAAAACAAGATTTGTCAGGAAAGCCACAAATGCGCTGATAGCCGAGCAGATACAGGGCTTGATAAAAACGGAACCGAAATTTATCTTAACCTCTGTAATCTTGATTATGCTGTACAAATTGATGATAACAACAACAAGGTAACATGCAATTGAAGCGATTGGCGCACCGTTGATGTTTATATGCGGATTGCCGATGAGAATACAATTGAGAACGATTTTGATAACCGCTCCAACGACAAGCGACTTCAACGGAATATCGGTTCTGCCGATAGCCTGAAGCATACTTGTAATCGGCGAAGAAACGGCAAAAATGAAAATCGTACAGCCATAGACAGCCAGTATCGTTGAGCCTATGCTCGCCGTCGCGGCAGGATAGAACATATCCAGAAGCGAATACGAGACCGCTGCCAGTCCGAATCCGGTCGGCAGGGAAATAAGCATCGTAACTCTGATAACCGACTCAACGGCCAGCTTAATGCTGTGACGCTTTTGATTGGCCCACGCCGCCGAAAGGACGGGAATGGCACTGATGCCGAGCGTCATGGTAATCGTCGGAACAAGATTTTTAAAATCAAGAACCTCGTTATAAATACCGTAAATATATTTAACAATCTGCGAATCGGCAACCTTCATCTCATCAAATTCCGCCCCGTAGAGGGAATAGATAACGTCGGGAGCTTTTTCGACGGCATGTTGAAGCCGAGCCTGAATGGTTGCGGCGTCAATCAGATTTGTAATATTCGTAACAAGTGAGCTTGCCGCAATGGGCAGAGCCGTCATGACTATTATTTTAGCAAGAGTTTGACCGTCGGCAGGTTTGGGAGAAGAAAGAAGCTGAGCTTTGGTTATACCGTCACCCTTCAACCTATGCCTTATAATAAGATAAACAAGACCTAAAACCGTGCCCGAGGTAACCCCGAGAACCGCAGTTGTTGCCGCATAAGGATAAATTGCAGCAAGGGCATCCTCTTTTGTTTCACGAATTGCTCCGAAAACCGGCTGACCGGCTTCAAACCTGGCAAGCTGACTTTTGAGAAGTG
>HF999648.1:4501-7509 GCA_000434055.1 Ruminococcus sp. CAG:488
AGCCTCGATAAGTTGACAGACAGCAACAAAAGAAAATCGAAGGCGCAATTGCAAGTACACAGTAAACATTTTCAACATACTTGACAATGAACTTCGTATACGGATAAGCGACAAGCATCAAAAGGACTGTTCCGAGAACACCCATCAACAGAAACAGACGAGCCGAAACACGCCTTATCATTCTGACATCACGGAAATGCCCAAGCGAGCGCTCCTTTGCGACGAGCCGTGAAACAGCAACCGGTAAGCCCGCCATTGAGATAGAATAAAGAGGAGTGTATATTTCGTAAGCCGTGCTGAAATATCCTCGTCCAACCTCTCCGATTAGCATGGAAAGTGGGATTTTAAACAGTGCACCGATAACCTTGACAAGAACAGTGGCAACAACGAGTATAAAAGCTCCGCTGAGAAGCGACTGACTTCTTGCGCCCGACTTTTCTTCAGCCATCGTATTTCCTCCCGTTCAATACTGTTATATTTAGAAAGAAAATTTTAACTTTTTAATGCCATTGTAAAAACGGTAGAAATTATTTTACCATAATATTACTTGTTTATCAATATATTTATTAAATATTTGTGAGAAGTAGGATACAAAACGCTTTGCAATTCACTACCGTACCGACATTTCACTGCCCCTGAGGAGAAACCCACGCTTAATTATAGTTTCTGCTGACTTTTCTCCCATAGAATCATGTGCAAAAAATCAAATGAACTCCCTAAGAAGCGAATCATTCGGCATTTTAGATATATCTATCGGCTTGAGCCTTGAAAAATCTTCTTTAAGCTGTTCCGCAAGCGGATAAAAACGGCTGCTCTTTCCAACCGTGTCAAGCAGCTCAACCGCTTCGTTTCTGAAAATACACGACTCGTACGGGTGGAACGAATCTATTCTGTAGCGTGCATTCTTCTCATAAGGGAAAATATACTTATCCTCTCCCTTGAGAACCTCCGGCCACTGCGAAAAAGTCTTTTCAACCGATGTGTTTCTGTAGTGATAATCCCTTATCATCCGACGGATAAGGCGAAGATTTCTCTTGCTGAAAACCACCCTGCCCTCGTCATCCGTCACCCTCGATGAAACACTGATATAAACCTTATAAATATGGCTTTCGTCAAGTCCATTGGTAATAACGGGGTTGAGAGCATGCAATCCCTCAACAATGATAACATCGTCCTTTTTAAGCTCAATGCGTCTCATTTCGCCTTTCCTTGTACCGCTCATAAAATCAAATTCCGGCACAAGCGCTTCTCTTTTTTCAATTAAATCCGAAAAATTTCTGTGAATCAAATCCACATCAAGAGCATTGATATTTTCGAAATCCTTGACACCCTTTGCGGTCAATGGAATATCGGCTGCGTTGTGATAATAGTCGTCAAGAGAAAGTGTATAGGCATTTCTGCCGCTGTCCCTGATTTTTTCTACAATTTTTCCTGCCGTTGTGGTTTTTCCCGATGAGCTGGGGCCTGCAAGCAGAACGATATCGCAGTCGCAATCGGAAATGAAATTACCGACCAGTGAAGAAACAGAGCTGTCAAAGCCCTCCTCTGCCGATTCGATAAACGACTCAACATCCGAAGCAACGCTTTTATTTATATCATTTAAAGTTCTGTATGCCATTTTGCTACCTCTCATCTCAGCTTACCGTAAAACTCCTTTATTTGATCCTTACGCTCGGCAATAGCATCGTAGCGTGAATTATATTCATATGGGTATTTATAATTAAAAATTCTTTCAATATTTCTGCTGTTCGGATCTTTAAGCTTTGTTACCGCTCCCGCACCGACGGCGAGCACTGTATGGCACTCCTCCATCATAAAAATATTGTATAAACATTCAAATCCGTCCCTGCACCAGCCGACGTTTTCAAGGTTGCCGAGTGAACGCGACTGTCTGTACATATAATACGGCTTATACCCCTCGGAATAGAACCGATTTTGAGCATATTCCAGCATTTTATTTGCAATTTCCCCGCTTTGAACGTCAACGCCGTGAGTAACAATAGTTGATGAGCGCTTCAAAGCAAGCGTGTGGAGCGTAATATTCTCGGGATTCATGCTTATCGCACGGTCAATCGAATTGCAAAAGCTCTCATATGTATCGTCCGTCAGACCTGCGATAAGATCCATGTTTATATTGTCAAAGCCGAGTTCTCTCGCTTCATTGAAAACACGAACAACATCGTCAACGGTATGCCTTCTGCCAATGGCTTTGAGAACATCATCGTTAAAGGTCTGCGGATTTATGCTTATTCTGCCGACTCCCACCGCTTTGATGACTCTGAGCTTTTCGGCGGTTACCGTGTCGGCTCTGCCGGCTTCGATCGTGTATTCTCTTAAATGTGAAAGATCAAAATCATTGTTTATCTCGGCGCAGATTCTTTCAAGCATCTCCGCCGAAAGAGTTGTCGGAGTGCCGCCGCCCCAATAGATAGATTCAAGCCTCAGCCCGAGACCGTTTGCAATCTCAGCAGTCTGCTTTATCTCCTTGCAGAGATTTTCGACATAATCGGGCAAGAGCTTCTTTGCCTGTGCAATCGAACGGGAAACAAATGAGCAATAATTGCATCTTGTCGGGCAGAACGGTATGGAAACATACAGGCTGAAGCTTTTCTCGTCGGAAAGTGACATTATTTTTTCCTCGGCCTTGGCAACGGAATAGGCAAGCTCGGTTTTATTTTTGCAAACCAGGAGCTTATCCGTGAAATACGCCTTTGCGCCGTTATCACCGTAATCCTTAATAAGCGAATTCATCAGCTTTGACGGTCTTACACCCGTCAGTATGCCCCATTTCGGCACATAGCCGGTTATCTCGGAAAGAAGCGAAAACAGCAAAATTGCCATTTCTCTCTCGCAGTCGTCATAGTCGGCAACCGTCTTTTTCTTCTCGCCCGTTGTTCCGTTTATATTGACCGAAACACCGACAACATATTCGCCGCTCATTGAAGTAACAACGGTTATATCGTCCGTTTCATCGGACTCGTCATTTATGACACGGATCGTCTCATAGG
>HF999648.1:7528-36035 GCA_000434055.1 Ruminococcus sp. CAG:488
CTCATAGGGAAAGAAAACCCTGCAAAGGTTTTCCATTTCATAATGAAATTTGTGATTAACGACCCTGAGTATCATTTGAATCTCCTCATATATCTGTTTCTTCTGCGTTCATATTCCATGGTCGTGGCTCTGTTGTGACCGGGATAAATCGTATATTCACCGGGCATTTCATAAAGCCGCTTGATTGAAACATACATGTCATCGTCATTGCCGCCGAAAAGATCGGTTCTTCCGGTCGTAAGGCAGAAAAGCGTATCGCCTGTGAACAGCGTGCGCTCGCTCTCGATATAATAGCAAACACTGCCCATTGTGTGTCCGGGGGTATGCATGACCTTAAATTCAAGGCTTCCGAGAGAAATAACATCTCCCTCCTCCACCGTGATATCCGGCTCGATATTTTTCTGCATATGCGGCGCAATGCTGAATGCAATACTCATCATCTCGTTTGTAAGACAATCCGCATCTTTTTTATGAATTACAATTTTTGCCTCGGGGAAAGCCTGTTTGAGGTCATATACGCCGAGAATATGATCCGCATGACCGTGGGTCAGCAGGATATATTTAACATTTTTGCCGTTGAGTTTGCTGATAAGTTCGGGCGTACATTCGCCGCAGTCGATTATCGCCGTTTCGCAGCTAATATCGTCCGTTACAATATATGTGTTTGCGCTGACAGGTCCCAGCACCATTGTTTCAACAGTCATTTTAATCCCTCTTGTTCCAGATAGTCGTGTCCATAATTATCGTAACGGGGCCGTCGTTGTGAATTTCGACCTTCATATCCGCTCCGAATGAACCATGCTCGACCTTTTTAATTCCGTTTACCTTGAGCTGCTCCATGAAATATTCATAAAGCTCATTGGCATAGTCGGGCTTCGCCGCCGTTGTAAAAGAAGGTCTGTTGCCCTTTTTGATATCTGCGCAGAGCGTGAACTGAGAGATTGCAAGAACCTCGCCGTCAACATCGAGAATTGACATATTCATCTTCTCATCCTCGTCCTCAAAAATACGCAATTTGGCTATCTTTGCGGCAAGAATTTCCGCATCCTTCTTTGTATCGTCGGGGAAAACGCCCAAAAGAACATTATATCCCTTGCCGATTTTTCCTATCGTTTCGCCGTCAACGACTACCGCCGACGAAGTTACTCTTTGTACTACTGCTTTCATATCAAAACCTCTTATTTTTTACCTTAGCTGTTGGAACGTTCAACATCAAGAACACCGTTTATCTTTCTGAGCTTCGCCATAACACCGTTGAGGTGCTCGATTCCGTTGACGCCGATTGTCAATTCGAGCGATGCTCTGCCGTCCTTTTTGCTCTTTGTATTGATTCCGTATATCATAACTCTCATGTCTGCGATCATCTTTGAAACATCAGCCATAAGTCCGACTCTGTCAAGACAAGTCATCGAAACCGTAGCTGTGAAATCCTCCTTAACAGAGCTGTCCCATCCTGCGGGAATCCATCTGTCAGGCTCATCGGCAAGCTCGATAACCTTAGGCACGTTTGTACAGTCCCTTTTGTGTATGGAAACGCCGTGACCTCTTGTGATAAAACCGATAATCTTATCGCCCGGAACAGGGCTGCAGCACTTTGAAAGTTTGATAAGGCAATTGTCTATTCCCTCGATAACAACGCCGTCCTGACTCTTTGCGCGCTTCTTCTGAGAAGGCTTTGTTATCTTAATAACGTCCTCCTCAGCCGGCTCGGTCTGCTTGAATTCCTTAACGTACTCGTCCTTGATATGCGGCATCATCTTGTTAATGGAAACGCCGCCGTAGCCGATTGCCGCAAAGAAATCATCGGCACTGTTGAAGCGCTGACGCTGAGCGACCTCAAGGATGAACTTGTCAAACTGCTGATCGTTGAGCCTTATGAAATTGCGCTTGAACTCACGCTCAACCTCCATCTTGCCCTCAAGGATATTTTCCTCTCTGCGCTCCTTCTTAAACCATGAGCGGATTTTATTCCTTGCACCGCTGGTCTTGACGAATTTAAGCCAATCCCGGCTCGGCCCCTTATTCTGCTGAGAGGAAGTAATGATTTCAACAATCTCTCCCGTTTTGACAACATAATCTATCGGTACGATTCTTCCGTCAACCTTTGCGCCGACCATTCTGTTGCCGACTGCAGAGTGTATGGCATAGGCAAAGTCAACAACGGTTGCGCCTGCCGGGAGGTTGATAACCGTTCCTTTTGGGGTGAACACAAAAACCTCCTCCTGTACAAGGTCGGTTTTTATCGTGTTCACAATATCCTGCGGATTCTCGGAAACATTCTGGCTTTCAAGAAGCTGACGAATCCATGAAAATTTCTCTTCAAACTTCTGTCTTCCGCTCATTCCGAGCTTATATTTCCAGTGGGCGGCAACACCGTACTCGGCAGTGCGGTGCATCTCCCATGTTCTTATCTGAACCTCAAACGGTATTCCCTCGTCGCCGATTACCGTCGTGTGCAGGGACTGATACATGTTCGCCTTCGGCGTTGAAATATAATCCTTGAAGCGTCCGGGAATGGACTTGAACATATCGTGAATTATTCCGAGACAGTTGTAGCAGTCAATAACGTCATCAACAATTATTCTGACGGCATAAATATCGTAGATCTCATCAAAGCTTTTGCCCTGCATATACATCTTACGGTAAATGCCGTGAACACTCTTGATTCTGCCGGAAATGCTTGCGTTCGGCACAACAAGCTTTATTCTCTCGCTGATTTTTTTTTGAATACTGTCAAGGTATTCCTTCCTCTTTGACTGCTGCTGTTCGAGCCTGTCTCTAATCTCCTTATAAGCAACGGGATCAAGATAGCTGATTGCAAGATCCTCAAGCTCCTCCTTAACACCTCTGATACCGAGACGGTGAGCGATCGGAGCATATATTTCAAGTGTTTCCTGAGCTTTTTCACGTCTTTTATCCGGTCGCATAAAAGACAAGGTTCTCATATTGTGTATACGGTCGGCAAGCTTGATGATGATAACACGGATATCCTGCGACATTGCCATCAGCATCTTGCGCACATTCTCCGCCTGCTGCTCCTCCTTTGTAAAGATAGGCACCTTGCCGAGCTTTGTAACGCCCTCAACAAGGTTTGCAACATCCTCGCCGAATTCCTCCTGGATATTCTCCTTGGTCATATCGGTGTCTTCAACAACGTCATGCAGCAAAGCCGCAGCCATTGACTCCCCGTCCATGCCCAAATTGTAAAGAATAATTGCGACGGAGACAGGGTGGATTATATAAGGCTCGCCGGAGAATCTGAACTGACCCTCATGTGCCTTTTTTGCTATAAAATACGCCTTTTCGACGAGGGAAACATCGTTTTCGGTCATGTTCTCCCTGACAAGCTTTATAAGCTTGCCGTAAAGTTCATCGGGATTTTCGGGGACGAAATCTTTCTTTTCGTCCTGCTCCGCAGTCGCTTCGTTCATCGTTGCGGTTAATTTGTTTTTTTCATTAGCTTCTGACATTTTTATACCACTCGGCTTTACAAGCCGACCCCTTTAAAAGTTCTGTTAAGGCAATACCGCACAATTTTATTGTGCGAATTGCAAAGTAAGATTTTTCGTCAGGTTGTGCAAAAATTTCGCAGGCCTGCTGACGCAAGTCAAGGAATTTTTGTGCAGCATGACGGAAACATATTCAAGCAAGGCGTGCGCCTCAATTTGTACAGTGTTGCCTTAATCTTTTGAGCACCGGCGCATCCTGCAAGTTGACCTTCTCGCTTGTTTTCGGTGCGCTCAGTCCGCCGTTTTCATCTCTTATGAGTATACCCATTTCAAGCATTGCCTCAACGGACACCGCTACCTGTCCGTAGTCCTCAGCCCAGAAATCAAGCCTGTGGCAGAGCGTTTCCGTATCGTAATTCCATCTTCCGACAGAGCGTATGTATCTGTAAACCTTAGCCGTTGTTTCACGCTGAGGAACAAGCAGCGAAGCGTCGAAGCCCTCGCTTTTTCCTCTCATGAGCATTGAAAAATCTCTCATCGAAACAAACAGATCGTCCTCCACCATGTCGTGGAGCTTTATATTTTTGAGCAAAACGCTCACCCTAAGCTGGCCGAGATATTCATTCGGTTCAAGTCCGACAGCAGCATCAATCACATCCCCCTTGACGTACGGGAAATCCGCCTGAAGCGTTCTGAATTTGAGCGTTTGCAAAGAAACTCCGTTTCGTTCAAGGATTATTCTCAGGTGCTTTCCGTTTCCTATCGGCTGAATATCGGTTATCGTCATGTTGTAAAGACCGAAAACCGGCTGAGGGTTGCCTGCACCGAACGGTTCAAGCTGTTCAATCGCGCTGAGCATTTCCACATTAACATATGCAGGGTTCAGTTTAAAATCAACAGTCTGAATTGGGAAAGGCATTTCGAAACTGTCGGCATATTCGTTTATCGCCTTTCTGAAAGTGCCGATGTTTTCCGTTTTAAGTCCTATTCCCGCGGCAAGCATATGTCCGCCGAAATGAGTCAGGCACTCGCCGCAATGTGAAAGCGCATCGTAAAGATTGAAACCGTCAATACTTCTTCCGGATCCCTTTGCGTCGTCGCCGTCAACGGTTATAACAAGTGTCGGTTTTCCGTATTTTTCGACAAGTCTCGACGCAACAATGCCTACAACTCCGTCGTGCCATCCCTCACCTGCGACAACAAGCACGTTCTGATAAATCCAATTCGGATTATTTTTTATCTGAGCGACAGCCTGATTGAGTATCTCCTGCTCTGTCTGCTGTCTGGTTGCATTTTCATCGTTAATTTCCTGTGCAAGAGCGTTTGCTTCCTCGTAATCCTCGCTCAGAAGCAGTCTTATCGCTCTGTCTGCCGAGCCCATACGTCCTGCCGCATTGATTCTCGGGCAAATGCCAAACGCAACGGTTGTTGACGTCATCCTTCTTTCCGAAAGACCGGCAGCCTCGATAAGCGACTGTATTCCCATTCTGTCCGAATCGGCAATCAGTTGTACTCCCCTGCGTACAAGCTCGCGGTTTTCCTTTATAAGCGGCATAACGTCGGCAACCGTACCGATAGTCACAAGGTCTGCGAAGCTGTCCGTGACTCCGTTCTCCTCGCCCTCAAGTGCACATATCAATTTATATGCAACTCCGACACCTGCATAGTCTTTAAATTCAAGATTGCAATCCTCCCTGTGAGGATCAATGACCGCAACGGCCTGCGGCAAGGTGTCCGACGGAAGATGGTGATCCGTAACAATAAGCTCCATTTCAAGCTCATTTATATATTTTGCTTCTTCAACGGCGCTTATTCCGTTATCGACAGTGATGATGAGCTTAACTCCCATCATGCTGAGCTTGTCAATTGCCTCATAGCTCAGTCCGTAGCCCTCTGTGTGGCGGTTCGGAACATAATAAACCACATCCGCGCCCTGCATTTCAAGGTATGAATACAGCAATGCGGTTGACGTAACTCCGTCGGCGTCATAGTCACCATAAATTGCAATTCTCTCAAATTCATCAAGGGCCTTTTGAATTCTCTTGACCGCTGGATACATATCGGGAAAATCCATCGGGTCAACGCTTCTGCGCTCCCCCATTCCGAAAAAGTCCTTCGCTTCCTCGGACGTGTTTATTCCTCTTGTCGATGCGATAAGTGCAGCATACGGGCTGATGTTAAGCTCTTCGGAAAGCTTCGTTGCATTTTCTTTATCGCCGCTTTTGACTATCCACTTTTTTCTGCTCATATCGCATCTCCTTTCTTTTATCTATCGTAAATTTCTTCAAGCTGACGCACGGTATGTGAAATATCAAACTGTCTGAGTTTGTTTTCATCCGCCGATTTTCTCGGCTCGTCAAGCTCTCTGTTAATGAACTCCGCCCATTTTTTTGCACCGTTTTCAAGTGAAAAATAATCAATCAATCCGACGTCGGCTTCCTTGGTAACAACATCGGAAACAATACAGCGAAGTCCCGCTGCCTGCGCTTCGATAAGAGAGAACGGAAGTCCCTCAAAAAGCGACGGCATAAGGAAACAATCGCAGCAGGCAAGAATTTCTTTAACATCGGTTCTGACACCCGTGAAAATAATCCTGTCCGTAACACCGAGCTGCTCCGCCCTGTCCTTTGCGGCATTTTCAAGCTCTCCGCAGCCTACCCAAATGTATTTGAAATCGTCTCTTATTATTGCAAGCTCCGAAATTATTTCAACGGCAAAAATCGGATTTTTCTGAGCCGAAAGTCTTCCGACGGAAACGAGCAAATGCTTTTCGGTTCCGTCGGCACCGAGTTTTTGAGCGTAACTCAAAGCGTCAAAATCATCTGCTTTTCTGTAGCTCTCGGTGTCAATTCCGTTATAAATAAGCGTTGATTTTCTCTCGCCGTAAAAATATTCCGATGCAACATCCGAACAGGCCAAAAGCTCTGTTGACGAGCGAATAATAAGACCTTTCATAGTGCGGCTGTAGATTTTTTGTAAAAGCTTCTTCAAAGCCGCCAATCTGCCGACGGGATCATACTGACTTTTTGAATTGTGAGCATGGCAAATTCTCATTGGAATTCCGCATTTTTTCGCAATTGACAGCGTTATTCCGTTGAGAAGATCCATATTTGAATGGGCAATGTCAAAATGCTCCGCCGAAAGAATTTTCTTGACATTTTTGATATAATCAAGCTTCTTTTTCGGTGCATCAAGATCGCCTGCATGGATAACTCTTATGCCCATATCGGCAACTGTCTTTTCGTGAAGGCAATAAACGCCCTCGTCAATCGCAATTATCACCGTTATATCATATTTTGTTTTGTCGATTTTCCTGAGCACATTTACAAGGAAGGTTTCGATTCCGTTTGCGCTCAGTCCGTGTGAAAAAAATACGATTTTTTTCATGTCAACACCTGCCGGCTGTTATTTGGAAGCTTCTTCGTGTCTTAGGGAAACCGTGGCAAGAATTTCTCTCTTGAAATCGCCGTAGATTTTGTATCTCTTTGAGAAAACGATGAATGAAATAATGATAAGCACCGGAGGAACAATGAACATAAGCGCCGAGATAGCGTCCTTAGCCTCCTGCGTCTGCTCGGGAGCAGTTCCCTCATACTTTGTTATGCTGAACGTCAGATACATGATAATGCACTGAACCGTATATGCCATTTTCTGCAAAAAGCCCTTCATCGAGAATGTCAAGCTCTGATTTCTCTTGCCGAGCTTATATTCGCCGTAATCAACAACATCGGCAAGCATAACGGTCTGATTGACGAACATACTTCCGATACCGATTGATGTTATAAGATAGCACGCACCGAGTCCGTAAACGTTGCCGCCGAAGCCGTAGCCGATCACAGCCATGCCGATATATCCGACTGCCGACATGCCGAGCGAAAGCTTATAGATATTTCTGTTGTTCATATTAAGCTTTGAACATATCGGAATAACGGCAATACCGATTACCGAGCCGACTGCTCCGAACATATTAAACTTTGACTGAAGGTTGAGGTCACCTGCAACCGAGTTGAAATAATAGCTGCTGATACCCGAGGTCATATAATAGCCTGCGTTTGAGATCATGGCAAACAGCATAAATGTCAAAAGCTGATCGTTGTTCTTTACAACGTTTATAGCCTGCTTAAACGAAAACTTCTCGCCGCTTTGAATTACATTTCTTTCCTTTGTCGAGGCGACGCTGATGAATGCAAAAACAACAAGCATGACGGCGGCAATAATTGACCATTTTCCAAAGCCTGTTCTAAGGCACTCCGGCGTCATTGCTTTGAGACTGCTCTCGCTTGAACCGCCGAGATATGCAACAATAGGCGCCGTAAGAATAAGCACGATTCCCTGACCCAGACCGGAGAAGGTTCTTGCAACCGTAGAAATAAAGTTTCTGTCTTTTTCCTCAGTTGCAAACGACGGAATCATTGACCAGTAAGGTATATCCGCCAAGGTATTTGACATGCCCCAAAGCACATAGAAAACCGCAACATAAACATACATCCAAACCGAATCTGTTTTTATTCCCGGATTATTAAAAAGCAGGCAGAGGACGACTGCGTTTGCTATTGCACCTCTCAGTATCCACGGACGATACTTACCCATTTTGCTGTTTGACATATCAACAAGAGTTCCCATCATAGGGTCATTGATACCGTCCCACAATCTCGCGATCGGCGCAAGAATGAGCAGAAAAAGCGAGCTGATACCGAGCGCATTTGTAAGATAAAGCGAAAGGTAAGAATAGAATAAGCCATAGCTGAGGTCAAGACCGACCGCACCTACGCCGTAGCCAAGCTTCTCTCTTAAAGGAACTTTTTTATCCATTTTGATACCTACTTTCATAAATTAGCCTAAACCAACTTATATAATACCACAAAAAAACATTTTAGACAATAGAAAAAATGACGTTCCGCAAGAAAAAGGAACGTCATTTTCGGTTTATTATATAATTATTACAGTCTAACCAATCCGACAGCAATTCTGAGAATCGTAAGTGCATCCATGGAATTAACCTTGTTGTCACCGTTTGTATCGGCATTCATAAATTTCTCATCGGTGTTTATCTCACTCGCGAGACCGACCGCATGGCGGAGAACAATCAATGCGTCTGCCGAGTTAATAAGCTTATCACCGTTAACATCGGGATATGCCTTTGCGATTATCTCTGTCTTTGCCCTCGCCTTACAAACCTTGCAGAGCATATATTTTGATCCGGTCGTGCTGATCGTCGGTCTCTTTTCGATTACCCATTTTCCGTCGCCGGTATGTCCCGTTGCCGGAATAACCTCATTGGTTTTATTTCCGCAAAGATTACAGGTAACTATATAGTTTCCGGCCCTTGTACAGGTAGCTGCCTTGCTGACCTTCTTTGTTACATTTTTATGTTTACATACAATTTTAAACTGCTTAACATAACCCTCGCCGTATGAATTTATACCTACGATATAAGCTTTTGCCGTTCCTATTTCGATATTGTTACGACAAACAACCTTATAGTCCTTGCCCAAAACAACTTTTTCACCGCTTGTAAGCGTGATTGTAACGGCAGGAATTACCTCAGACTTTGTATATTCCTGTCCGGCAATATTGGCAACCGTACCGAGGGAAAGGTTCTTAACAATTTCAACCGATGCCTTGATTCCGCTTGATTTGATATAATTATTAAGTCTTGTGTTGTTTGCCACGGAAATAAATTTCAAATTGTCGGAGCAGGCCTTAAACGCATTTGCTCCTATGGTCGTATTCTTTGAAATCTTAACCGTATTAAGTAAGGTACAGTTTTCAAATGCACCCTTACCGAGAGTCTTAAGCGTAAACGGAAGCTCAACCGATGTCAGGAACGGGCAGCCGGAAAAAGCGTTTACACCTATTGTTTCCAGACCCAAAGGCAAGCTGAGGCTTTTAAGGCCGTCGCACTGTCTGAAAGCACCCTCATAAATTGAAGTCACATTATCCGGAATAATCAGCTCGGTAATTCCCGAACAGCCCATAAAGCTTTCTTTTCCGATATATTCAAGAGTTGACGGAAGAACAAGCTTTTTTATCTCGGCATGATTAAGAAATGCAGCATAATCAATTCCGACAATAGGGAGTCCCTTATATGTATCCGAAAGAATAACGGTATCATAAGTTGCACAAGTATAATCCGTAATAATATAACCCGTGCCTGCCTTATTAAGCTTACAGTCAATATCATTCATTGAATTGCGCAGAATGGTAAATGATGCACCCGAAACATTCACATCGTTCGTCATGTTAACAAAACCGGAGTTTACGGCATTGTTGATTTTCAGGCTCAACTTGCTGCTTCCGTGATTTGCATAGCTTTTGACCTTGAAAACAATTGTAGAGAAAATTCCTGAGAACTCATAGTTATTTCCTCCCGCAAGGCTCCAGTTGATTTTTCCGGGATCACCTGCATATTCGGAATAAACCTCACCGTTTGTCTGCTTATCCCTTGCTCTTCTAAGATCCTTGCCCTGCTTCATACTGACAAACTCAAGCTTTTGAGAATCATATAAAAGGCTCATGTCGAGAGACGAGATCTTTTTATATGCCCTCGGAAAATAAACTTCGGCGGTAATCTGATCGTCCTGGGAATATGAGGTCGCATCAATTCTTATAGAAATATCAGCAGATGCCGCTGACGGAGAAATTGCCATTGCACAGAAAATCAGTGCAAAGACAGCCGTAACCGCAACAATCCTTCTGAATAATCCTTTCATTCTTTCCACCCTTTCAAGTATATAATTGCCATAGTATTTATTATATTTTATATTATTTAAATAGAATTGTCAATTGCTAAAATATAAAGATTACTTAACCTATATTTTTTGCTTGAAGAATACATATCTTTGTGATATAATATTATTATTGTTTCCGCCCGTAGCATAATTGGATAATGCATCAGATTCCGATTCTGACGACTGGGAGTTCAAATCTCTTCGGGCGGGCCATAAAAATAAGAACGGAGCCATGCTAAATTGCACAGCTCCGTATTATTTTATTTCAATTTTACCTCAATGAAAAGCCCTCACGGCGAACCGGCAAAACCTCTTTTTCAAGGTTACCGCCGTTGCTGAGATAAATCCCGTAAAGCTCCTGCTGACGTTCATCCGAATAGGTATATCCCCACTGATTCTTTATCTTTGCAAAATCCTCAAAGGTCTCGTCAGGCAGGGTCGTGATCCTGTCAATATCAAGCGGAAGCGGAATACAAACCGTGCCGTCAGAGGTTATGTAATACTTTTCGGCAAGCTCGATAAGTCTCCTGTTTGCCTCCTGCTTGGGATATTCCTCGTCAAACATAATTCTTGTAATCGGGAATACGGCGACCTTTGCGCCGATAAGCTCATATGCATGCGTCGAAAGTCCCGAATGTCCGTGATGTGCGACCTGAACAATGTCGCATTTCAGTTCATTATTGTAGCGTGCTTCAAGCACCTTGCCTGCAAGGGCGGAGCAGTCGCCGGGGATAAACACCTTTGTTCCGCCGACGCTCATCATCAAAGCGCACGAGGAATCGTTATAATCCGGCATCTTCTCGGGGAAAATATCCTCATGGGTGCAAAGCACATTGAAGCTGAGATTTCTCACCGTAAAGCGCATACCGGAATGAAGCTTATACTTAGGAATCGAAAGCGCATCAAGCTGTCTGAAAAGCTTCTGAGAAAGAAGCACTTCTTCAATATCCCATTCGTTATCAACGTCATACTTAGGGTCAATAAGATTTGAATAGAATCCTTCAATAATAACGTCATCACAGTTATAGCGAAGAAAATCCATCATTTTAGAGATATGATCGGAATGAGCGTGAGAGATAAACCAGCCGTTGACAACAATTTTTCTGTCCTTCGGCGTTCTGTCACGCATAAATTTATGGATTCTGTCATTGTCGTTGAACTGGAAATAGTGACCGCTGTCCACAACAAAAAAGCTGTAATCGGGGCACTGAATAAGCAGGCACATTCCGCAGTCGATATATGTGTGGTCATTCTCGAAGCCGTAGAACACTGTTTCGCAGTCTCCGTCGCACACAGGCTCGCCGTCCTCGGGGACAGGGTTCTCCCCTACCGTCACTCTGAGCGAGCTGTCGCATGGCGTATAATATGACGTGATGTGCAAGCCGTCCTTTTCGAACATAGCGAAACGGTTCCCGTCTATTTCATTCTTTCTTATGGCTAAAAAGCCGTTTTCGCTGAGTTTTTTGAGCCAAACGTTGACTTCATCAATATCCGCCGAGCGATAAATCGCCATTTCGCAGTTTTCACGGCAATCGTAAATCGGCTCGTCGGCATGCTGCCTAAATGCGAGATCACTTTCAAAAAAATTCATTATTCGGCGTCCTCTTTTTTATACTTCTTTGCAATAACCACTACACCAACTACGATAATTGCAAGCACAATCAATGCCGCCGCACCGACAATTACAATCTTCTTTTTATCGGTTGTCTTTGTGCCGTTATTCTCGCCGTTCTTGTCCGATGTCGATTTGGCAACGGGCGTGGTTGACTCTGCGCTGAGTTCGGAGCTGTCGGCAGTGGTCGTAACCGCCGAGGTTGCGGTCGTTTTGACCGAAGCGTTTGTCTTGTCAACGGCTGTACCCGCCTGACCTGCCGCCGCAGAGGTTTTTATTTCCGCCGAGCCGCCGATCTGAATAACCTGAGCATTCACGGAAATAACCTCATTTGCGGTTGCTCCGCTTATTCCGCAGTCTGCAACCTTGAGTTTAACGTCCTTCTCTGTCAGCTTGGCAGACGATGTTTTTTTCAGCGTGAGCACAAGAAGATCCTTGCCGTTTACAGCCTTAAAACCGGTTATAGATATAAATGCAAACTTCATCGGATTTGCGTCCTTATTGAAGCTGGTCAAGACAACGCCGTTTTCATTGTCCTCCGTATAAATCTTAAAGTTTCTGAGGCCTGCACCGTTCGCACTTTTTTCAACGCTGACCTTGTTTGAAATGGTTACCTCAAAGTCAAGGCTGTTAAAAGCCGCGCCTCCCTCATAATCAATTGAAACGACGGCTTTTGTATTGTCCTCAGAGACAACATTGACCGCAAAGGTTGCGCTCTGCGCCGCAAAAGCAGGCAGCCACAGGCAAAATGCCATCACTGCGGCAATTATAATCGAAATAATTTTTTTCATAAAAACGACCTCCGTTTATAAACCTATTTAAACAATATGTTATATATGTGACATAGGCTTTATTAAAAGTAAGTATAACACAAAACAATGTTTTTTTCAACCGTTGTATCTTTAGTCATTTTGCACAAGCAAAGATTCGTTATTTTGTTAATTTTTCAATATTGACTGATTATAATATTTCGCATATGATATTCGGAGGGCAATATTATGAAAAAAGAGAGTAAATTCAAGCTTAACCAAGTCGTTCTGGCGGCACTTTTTGCGGCACTTACGACCGTCCTGACCTATTACGTCAAGATTCCGAGCGTTAACGGATACATGCACATCGGCGATTCAATGATTTATCTCTGCGCCAGCATTCTCCCGACACCGCTTGCCGCTCTTTCGGCAGGTATCGGTGCTGCTCTTTCCGACGCTGTGGGCGGCTACACAATGTACATCATTCCGACCTTTATTATCAAGGCACTTTTGGTTCTCTGCTTTACGCATACGGCCAAGAAGCTTCTTTGCAAGAGAAACATTATCGCCGTTTTCGTTGCAGCCGCAATCACAATGGTCGGTTATTATATCGCAGAGGTTATTATCCTTGCACTTTCCTCACCGGTCGGATTCACGGAATATCTTTTCAGCGTTCCGTCATGGGTCAGTGCACTTAACACTCTCCCCGGCAACGCTATTCAGGCAGGCTCGAGCGGAATACTTTATATTGTACTTTCCGCCGCACTTGACAAGGTAAAAATTAAAGACAGAATAAGGAAGATTTAAATCATGGCTGATATTGTTTACACCTACGGCAACAGCGTTTATATGAACATAACCAACAAATGCCCCTGTTCCTGCGTTTTTTGCATCAGGAGCAACGGCGACGGACTCGGCTCAGCAGAATCGCTTTGGTTAAAGAAGGATCCGACGCTTGAAGAAATTGAGGATGAAATCAACAAGTTTGATTTTTCACCGTATTCCGAAGTCGTATTCTGCGGTTACGGCGAACCGACACAGGCTTTTGACAATCTCATCGCAAGCGCAAAGTATCTCAAGGAAAAGTACGGACTTAAAATTCGTCTCAATTCAAACGGGCTCAGCGACCTTATCAACGGCAAGGAGACTGCAAAGCTTCTTGAAGGCATTGTTGATTCAATCTCAATCAGCCTTAACGCACCGAATGCGAAGCGCTACCAGGAAGTCAGCCGTTCACGCTTCGGCGAGGATGCATTCCCTGCCCTGCTGAAATTTGCCGAGGATTGTAAAAAATATATTCCGAAAATTAAATTCACGGTAGTTGACGTCCTTAATAAGGAAGAGATTGCCGAATGTCAGAAAATTGCAGATAACATGGACATTCCGCTGAGAGTCAGAGAGTGGATTAAATAAGTTAATATATAATTCAACGGGTGGTCGAAAAGGCCGCCCGTTTTTATTTTTGGCTGCATTTCACGAAGCCTATGTCACGCCGTATTTTCGACATACTTTTAGAATATAATACGGGTTTATTTTCTTTAAATCACGTATCAAATTAAATTTAAGTCTGATTTCTTCAAAAATGCATAGAAACGTAATACTCTTCATTTTTTCACATAAAAATAAAAAGAGGCTCAAAATGAACCTCAAAAAAGAAAAACCACACAAGCCGTACGCCCATAGGCTTGTGTGGGGGCGTTTAGAATTCCAGTAAGGATTTATCCGGAATAAATCCTAAATTCTTAGATTAGTCTTCCTTCTTGCGAAGTGCAACTACTGCTGCACCGCTGATAGCGAGAAGTGCAACTACTGCTGCAGAAGCAGTGAGACGGTCGCCTGTCTCAGGGTTAACAACATCGCTGCTTGAAGCGGCTGTTGTTGTATCTGCTGCCGGAGCAGTTGTAACAACGTCATCAGACTTTGTTGATGATGTAATATCCTCAGCAGCCTTAGTTGTTGTTGTAACGTCCTCAGCAGCCTTAGTTGTTGTTGTAACATCTTCGGCAGCCTTGGTTGTAGTTGTAACGTCCTCAGCAGCCTTGGTTGTTGTAACATCTTCGGCAGCCTTGGTTGTTGTTGTAACGTCAGCCTTCTTGGTTGTTGTAGTAACGTCAGCCTTCTTGGTTGTTGTTGTAGTAACATCAGCCTTCTTGGTTGTCGTTGTAACGTCAGCCTTCTTGGTTGTCGTTGTTGTTGTAGTTGTTGCCGGTGCCGGAATCTTGTTGTCAAGAGTCGGTGTAACAGGATTATTGTTTCCGTCTACACTACCGTCGAACTCAACAATGATGTCACTCGAATCAATCTTTGCTTTTGCAGAATTGCCCTTTGCAAAGGTGAAGTAGAGCATAACACCCTTTTCGCTGTATGCTGCTACGGAAGCAAAAGCAGCTCTTCCAAATCCGCTTTTCGTACTGATAGCAACAAGCGGAGGAACTTCATCATTTTCGTGAGCAGTTGCGAAGTCTCTGAAAGCCGGGCCTCTTTCTACACTCTTAATAGTTAAACCGGTTGTCTTGTTGGGATTGTCCCAATCTGCGGCCTTAACGTTAACGCCGCAGCTTGTGATGCTGCCCGACTCAAGACAGAGAGCAAGCTTTACAGAATCCTTGCTTTCCTCAGCAACGCTGATGGAGAACTTCGGAGCTGTAACTGCGAATGCAGAAACAAGCATTGCAACTGTAACACCGATTACTAAAGAAACGGAAAGAACAACTGACAGGATTTTTGCAATCTTATTCATTGTAATCACCAATTTCTCCTTCATTGTAGATTTACACACATGGTGCATGAATTTATATTAGACACTGTCGCCCATAGGCGAATAGGAGACAATGAGCTAACCTAAGTTAATCAATAGCCGAAATTCGAATAATGCGCGCCGTTCTTTCCAAGTGTCGTCATTTCGGCAGTAAGGCCGACGGTGGTAACCTTGGAGTCGGAAATACAGCTTGCGTACCATTCGATATCAATGAATTCCGAGGTCAGCGGATCAATTTCACACTTGATAAAACAATCCTTATAAACAAAATCAAATGATTCGACGTTTGATTTTGCACCGCCCACCTCATTTTCGTTCCCGATCTTCTTTTTAGCCTCATCATATGAATCGCAGCCGAGAACTCTTACTATCCGACTGTTTTCGGTCGGATTCTTTTCGTCCTTAAATTTGACAGTCAGCATGTAATGACCATTTTTATTTTTAAAGCATTCGACATCTGCATAACGGGAAATGTCGGAGCTCTCAATCGCACCGAGCATTTTATCGGCTGAATCATCGCTCTTTTGCTTTATTATACTTGAATAGCTTTTGTTATAGCTGTTTTCTTTTTTCGTTCTCTCTTCAATCTCTCTGAGCCTTGCGGCGCTAATCAAGGGATTCTTAGAGCTGACCTTTATATCGTCAACGTTGTTTGAAAAGTTTTCAAGCAATGTGTAAGAAGGCCTAAATCTTTTTGCTTTTTCAATCGCCTTGTTATAAGTTTCAACTGCTTCTGCCGAATCAACGGTTTCACCGTCTTCTGCTTTGAAACGGTCGATTATTCCGACCGTATATCTGAGAATTTCAAGTGCATCTATCGAATTAACGCTTTTATCGGCATTGACATCGGCGCGAAAAAACGCTTCCGAAGGAAGCTCAAGGTTGCCGACACAATACTTGAGAACCGCCAAAGCGTCGGCGGAGTTAACCGTCGAATCTCCGTTTACGTCTCCGAGGCGAACACTTTCGGCACCGCACGCCACAGGGTACGACACAACAGCGGCAAGAGAAAGAAAAACTGATATTGCTTTTTCGGTAAATTTTCGCATCTCTTTCATCCTTATCAACAAAAATGCATAAACACTCATGCTATTTTTAAAAATTATATAACAAACATGATAAGATGTCAATAGCCAATTTAAGCTAAAAAAAGAGCAACTTAAACCGGAAAAAGAGATACTATTTAAAAGCTGTTTATCCCTCTGCCCGGGTAGCCGTTGACATTTTGCGAAATATACTATATAATACAATTAACTTAATTATATATCGGAGGAATGGAAATGAAGAAAATATCATCTTTGTGTGCCGTAATCCTTGCAGCGGTTATTATGATTTCGTGCCTTATGATACCGGCCTCGGCAGTCAACTCCAAAGTCGTGCGCAAACCTGACAGCACAACCTTCTATCAGGGCGTTGATTGGATGTACTCAAAAAGCGGCGAAATCCTCTTGATGAAGGGCGGACTCAACCTCTCAGGCACATCAATTTCTTACAATAACAAAACCGTAGATTATAAAAAGAGTAATTTCGGTCCCAATATGTATGCAAAAAGCAATTCCGGCACATGGCAGGCAGGCAAGAATACAATTCGTATTTACTGCGACAGCTTTGACGGGGTATATGCTCTTTGCGAGGTCTATTTTGCTTCTGTTACCAAAATAAGCATTGTCAGAACTCCCAAAACGAAGCTTGTCGTCGGGGTCGAATGGAACTACGGCATCGGCAAGGACGTTGAAATGACTAAATACGACCTCACAGGTACGATTATCAGCGCAACATATGACAATGCCGCTACACAAACCGTTGAAGCTCCGAATGCATGCTTGAACTGGTCGATTCCGGATGATACAAACGAGGTTTTGCCGACAGACGATACACTTTATATAACCTTCTGCGGCAAAAAAGCTCCGTTTAATGTAACATTTGTTACCGAAACAAGCTTTTCAAAGGGCGATGTAAGCTTGGATAAAAAAATCAACGCTTATGATGCGCTGAATCTTCTTCAGTATGCAACGGGTTCAATTACCCTCAGTCCGACGCAGATAGGTCTCGGCGATATCGACGGCAACAAAAAAATAAATTCTGCCGACGCGTTGTATATTCTTCAATATGTTGTCGGAATAAAGAATTCGCTTTGATTAAAAGGAGGATGAAGAATGAAAGCATTTCAGAAAATTATTTGTGCGATAGTTTCTCTGTCGGTCGTTGCTGCGACAATGACATGTATGGCTACCTCATCATCGGCAGTTGCAAACACTCCGGGCGATGTAAACAGTGACGGCTCGGTAAACTCTTTTGATGCGCTTTCGGTCGTTAGATACTGCACGGGTGCCGATACACTCACCAAGGAAGAAATCGTTGCCGCAGATGTTGACCTTGACGGCAAGGTTACATCAACCGACGCTCTCTATATTCTCCAGTTCTCGGCAGGAATTATTGACAGATTTCCGGCTCAGACAGATGCGGGACGAGTTCATCTTTTCGGCAATTTCTACTATGACAAAGCAACCGGCAAAGTAACGAATACGGACGGCTCCGGTCTCCTCGGCTTTTCGTATGATGCAAAGGACGGAGCATTTTACGCCTCAACATATGCCTGGCAGAGGACGTTCGGCTATACATATCTTTATGACGTAGCCGCACCGCTGATTTTATGTAACTTTGATACAAGCCGTATCTTCTTCGAATACAACGATATGGAATGGATGGTACAGCTTTGGAAGGGTCAGTACGGCGCAACTTTCAACGGCTGCGAGGTTGGTCTTTACTATCGTGATTTTGACGATGACGAGCTTGTTGATGCCAACGGCAGAAAGTTCTATAAGTGCGCCGATGACGAAATGCTTATGCAAATGGAGCTTACAATGTATAAGAACGATACTATGTTCTTCCATCGCAGCAAGCAGTATTCATGGTGGCTCACAGGCTTTAAGCTCGGCACTCTCGATTCGCTCGGCTACTCCGCGGAATCCACTCAGGTTCTTCGTTTAAGTGCAACAATTTATTTTACCGAAGAGGAAATGATGGACGCCTTTATCGGCGGACTTGAAAAATGCACAGAAATTGAGCACAACGCATCAAAGAAAAAACGTCAGATTAAATTTGCAAACGGCAACGGCTATGTTGTCAACAGAGCCCAGAAATCCGTAACATTCTCATGGGTTTAATCGAAAATAACAAAAAACCTACCGCAGTTCAAGCTACGGTAGGTTTTTCTATGTCATACCATATATAACATACTAAGAAACTTATTGCTTAATCTTTCGGAAAATGGCCTTTGATAGCCGCAAAAGATTCGTCGCTGATGTCATGCTCTATCTTGCATGCGTCCTCGGCGGCAATTTTCGGGTCAACTCCCAGCTTCACAAGGAAATCCGTCAGAACGGTATGGCGCTCATAGATTTTCTTTGCAACATAAAGTCCGTCGGCAGTTAAAGTGATGTAGCCGTCTTTATCGACAACAATATAGTCGCCGCTTTTGAGCAGACCGACAGCACGGCATACGCTTGGCTTGGAAAAGCCCATATACTCGGCAACATCAAGCGACCTGACGGCGCTGCTTTTCTTTGAAAGAATATATATAGTTTCGAGATACATCTCTCCGGATTCCTGTAAATGCATAATAAAGCCTCCAAAATTACACTTCTAACATTATATCACAACAATCAAATAAATTCAAGCTCAGTTATGGTTATCTTTCTTATTACGAACTCACAAAAATAAATAGTATTTTAGTTAGACGTAGCTAACTGTTTGTTCATACTGACAAATATCGTCGTAAAAACAAAAAAATTCGTTTTTTATATTGACATTTCTGCTTTTTGGCGATAATATATTTTTAGTTAGCGAGAGCTAACCTTATTTAAAGCCTTCGGTTAGTCTAAACTAACCTGCGAAAGTGAGGGATTAGCTATGATGCCTTTGGCACTTGCAGATGTCGGTGAAATGAACACCATTAAAAAAATCGGCGGAAGTCCGGAAGTTAAGAAACATCTTGAAAATCTCGGGTTTGTTGTCGGTGGAAACGTGATGGTCATTAACACGCTCGGCGGTAACGTTATCGTCAACGTGAAGGAAGCCAGAGTCGCTATAAGCGAAGAAATGGCAAGAAAAATAATGATCTGATTCGTAATCGAATACCAAAAAGGTATTTCAAATAATCTGTACAATATTAAGGAGGATGAGACAGATGAAAACTTTAAAGGAAGCAAAGGTTGGCTCTACGGTCAAGGTTGTCAAGCTCCACGGTGAGGGCGCAGTTAAGCGCAGAATCATGGACATGGGCATCACAAGAGGCGTTGAGGTTTATATCCGTAAGGTTGCTCCGCTCGGAGATCCTGTTGAAGTTAACGTCCGCGGTTATGAGCTTTCGCTCAGAAAAGCCGACGCTGAAATGATTGAGGTTGAGTAAATCGTCTTAACTGACACATACGGGGATTGACCCCTATTTTTTTGAAATTACGATTAGCATAAGCTAATTGAAAGAGAGGAATTTGGTATGAATTTACGTATTGCCCTTGCGGGTAACCCAAACTGCGGTAAAACCACGTTGTTCAATGCGCTGACCGGTTCAAATCAGTATGTTGGTAACTGGCCCGGCGTTACGGTTGAAAAAAAGGAAGGTAAGCTCAAAAAGCATGACGGCGTTATCATCACCGACCTTCCGGGTATTTATTCACTTTCTCCGTACACCTTGGAGGAGGTTGTTGCAAGAAATTATCTTATCGGTGAACGCCCCGATGCAATTCTTAATATCATCGACGGTACAAACCTTGAGAGAAACCTTTATCTTACAACCCAGCTCACAGAGCTCGGAATACCGGTTGTAGTCGCAATCAACATGATCGATGTCGTTAAGAAAAACGGCGATAAGATCAACATTCAGGAGCTTTCACACCAGCTCGGCTGCAAGGTAGTTGAGATTTCCGCCCTTAAGGGAACAGGAATTCACGAAGCGGCGGAAGCGGCTATCGACGCTGCAAAGAACGGCAAGACAGTTCCTATGCACACCTTTTCAGGTTGCGTTGAGCATGCTATCGCTCATATCGAGGAAGCGGCTGTTCACAATATGCCCGAGGAGCAGCAGAGATGGTACGCCATTAAGATTTTTGAGCGTGATGACAAGGTTCTCGGAAATCTTAATATAGACAAGGCTGTTATGGACCACATTGAGTCCGACATTAAAGCGGCTGAGAAAGAAATGGACGACGACGCAGAGTCCATCATAACAAACGAGAGATATATCTACATATCCTCAATCATCAAAGCTTGCTACAAGAAAAAGAATGCCGGAAAGCTTTCAACATCGGATAAGATTGACCGTGTTGTTACAAACCGTTGGCTTGGACTTCCGATCTTCGCCGTTATCATGTTCCTTGTTTATTGGATCGCAATGGTCGGTGTCGGTGCTCCTGCAACGGACTGGATGAACGACGGTGTGTTCGGCGACGGCTGGCACCTCTTCGGAATCGGCTCATCCGCTTATAGCGAAAAGGCCGATAATTATACAAATGCAACGGAAGCTGCACAGGCATTTGTTGATTTCGACACAGAGGCAGAAGACTTCGACGCAGATAAGACAGTTGAAAAACTCAAAAACTTCAAGACCGACAAGCAGTCGGCGGTTATCGGCGTTGAAGACGAAGAGACGCTCGCTATCAACGACATGACAGCTTACTACAGCGAGATTCCCGCAAATGCCGATAAAGATTCAACAATCGGTATGACTTATCTTGAGGCTGTTGATTACCTCAGCAAAAACGGCTTTGACGAGCCCGATCCGGCTGACTACGGCGTATGGGTTCCGGGTATCCCGACACTCATCGGAAACGCTTTTGAAAACAGCAATGTTGCCGATTGGCTTCAGGGACTTGTCCTTGACGGTATCGTAGCCGGTGTCGGTGCGGTTCTCGGCTTCGTTCCTCAGATGCTTGTTCTTTTCCTCCTTCTTGCATTCCTTGAAGGCTGCGGCTATATGTCACGTATAGCCTTCGTACTTGACCGTATCTTCAGAAAGTTCGGTCTTTCGGGTAAATCCTTCATCCCGATGCTTATCGGTACAGGCTGCGGCGTTCCCGGTATCATGGCTTCAAGAACCATCGAAAACGAGCGTGACCGCCGTATGACAATCATGACAACAACATTTATTCCCTGCTCGGCTAAGGTTCCGTTTATCGGAATGATCGCAGGTGCACTCTTCGGAGGCTCGGCTATTGTTTCGACTTCGGCTTACTTCATCGGTATGCTTGCAATCATCTGCTCCGGTATCATGCTTAAGAAGACAAAGATCTTCTCCGGCGATCCTGCTCCGTTCGTTATGGAGCTTCCGGCTTACCACTGGCCGACAGTTTCAAATGTTCTCCGCTCAACATGGGAGCGTGGCTGGTCATTCATCAAGAAGGCAGGTACGATTATCCTTCTTTCAACAATCTTTGTTTGGTTCACATCTTACTTCGGTATTGTTGACGGAGCATTCAGAATGCTTTCCGAGGACGAAATCGATTCCTCCATCCTTGCAAAGATCGGTAGCGTAATCGCTGTAATATTCAGACCTCTCGGCTGGGGCAACTGGCAGGCAGCCGTTGCATCGATCACAGGTCTTGTTGCAAAGGAGAACATCGTCGGTACGCTCGGTATTCTCTACGGCGGCGGAGACGGAACGGTTTACAGCAACATTGCAGCAGCCTTCACAGGTATCACTGCTTACTCATTCCTCGTATTCAACCTTCTTTGCGCTCCCTGCTTCGCAGCAATCGGTGCTATCAAGCGTGAGATGAACAACGCTAAATGGACATGGTTCGCAATCGCTTATCAGTGCGGTTTTGCATACTGCATCGCACTCATGGTAACTCAGTTCGGCAACATCTTTGTCGGCAAGGCAAATGTTATCGGCATCATCGTTGCGGCCGCTATCCTTATCGGTATGATCTATATGCTCTTCTTCAAGAAGTACACCGAGGCTACAAAGCTTACTCAGAACGTAAAGGTTAAAAAATAAATCTAAAGAAAAAAACACACAATTGAGGTGTGCGAATGCAAAATATACAGAAAACGATTTATGCAAAACGTGCACCGCAATTTGTGCAATATTCCATAATCCCATGTGAAAGGAACTGATATTATGATTTCATGGATTTCACAAAACCTTGCAACCATTATTATATGCCTTGTGCTTGCGCTTATCGTCACCTTGATAATTGTGGGCCTGGTGAGGGATAAGAAAAAAGGCAAATCCTCCTGCGGTTGCAACTGTGCGAACTGTGCAATGAGAGGTTCCTGCCATAAATAGATTTTAGATGTTAGATGGCAGACATCAGATTGCTTTTGAATTAAATTGCAGATTTTAATTTTGCCTGTCTTATATCTTTAATCTATAATGCAAATTGCGCTTTCAAAACGATTCGTCTAAGCGCAAGCAAAAAATAAAAGCCGTAAGCTGCGGAAAATTCCGTGACTTGCGGCTTTAAACACAATACAGTTAATAAAAATAACCGTCTCCCCTATCGTCAAGATAAGGAAAACGGTTGTTTATTTCTATTCTGTTTTAATCGGTTCGCTTTTTATTGTAGAAAAACATTGCAACGCCTGCGCCGATGATCAGGATATAGCCGAGGACGCTGAGCCAATCGGGAATGTCTCCGAAAACAAAAAATCCCAACACGGCGGCAAAGATGACCTGCGTGTAATCGTATACGGAAATCTCCCTCGCCGGGGCGCATATATACGCTTTTGTTATGCCGAGCTGCCCGATACAGGCAAACGTTCCGGCAAGTATGAGATAAATCAACTGTAAGCCGCTCATTCGCTCATATTCGAATATCAAAAACGGCAGACACAAAATACACGAAAATGCCGAGAAGAAAAACACGATCCTGCGGCTGTTCTCCTGCTTTTGACCGAGTCGGCGCACAAAAGTATATGCAATTCCTGCACCCATGCCGCCCAAAAGTCCCGCAACCGCCGGAAGCACCTGCGGATTGTCAAAGCCCGGCTTGATGATGAACAGGCTGCCGACAAAAGCCACCGCAACGCCGATAATTTGTGCAAATTTAGGCTTTTCTTTCAAGAGAAAAATTGAAAAAATGATTGCAAAAAACGGTGAAAGCTTGTTGAGCATATTCGCATCGGAAAGATTCAGTCTGCCGAGTGCATAGAAATTGCAAAGCAAGCCCATTGTGCCGAAAAAGCTTCTGCCGAGAAGATCCGGAATGTGCTCCTTGGGCGGAATGAAGCCGACCTTTTCACGAAGCATCATAATAAAGATAAAAATGAGCGCGACAAAATTTCTGAAAAATGCCTTTTGAAATGCAGGCAAATCCCCTGCCAGCTTTACGAAAAGCGACATCATTGCAAAGCCGAACGCCGCCGCCATGATATAAAGTATTCCCTTTGATTTTTGACTGATTTTTGCCATATACGATCTCTGTTTCCGAATATAGATTTTAGACGGGAGACGGAAGATATCGGACCGCTATAAGGGTTAACCTCCGTCGCAACTATTTATTTCAACATTATTATAATCAAAGCGTAACCGATGTCAACCCATGAAAAAAATTTTTTAAAAAAACTATTGACTTTTTTTCGCATAAATGATATCATGCAAGTGTGATAGTACAGATATCACACTTAATACACACACCCGAAGGAAGGTGATGCTATGTTTGAGATCGACTCCAGGAGCAGGATCCCGATCTACGAACAGATCAAAAACCAACTGATAACGTGTATCCGCCTCGGAATCTACAAGGCAGATGAGCAGCTCCCGTCTATCAGATCGGTTTCAACTCAAACGGGCATCAATGTCAACACGGTCAAGCGGGCATTTGCAGACCTTGAGGACGAAGGGATAATTTACTCGCTTGTAGGCAGAGGAAGCTTTGTTGCCTCGGACGCTGCGAACAACACATCAATTGCCGAAAAAGCGCTCAAGGACATTGAACCCGACCTGTATTCGCTCAAATCAAAGGGAGTCGACAGGGACTCGGTAATTAAGCTCATCAACAAGATATATGAGGAGGAATAATAAATGATTGAAATAAACAACATAACGAAAACCTTCGATGATTATACGGCAATTAAGAACCTCTCTTTCACAGTCAACGAATCCTCGCTTTACGGGCTTGTCGGCTACAACGGAGCAGGTAAAACAACGCTTCTGAAAATCATCGCAGGCGTTTATCTCCCCGACTGCGGCGACGTTTTGCTCAACGGCAAAAGTCTTTTTGAGCATCCGGAGCTTAAAACAGACCTTTTCTATGTTCCCGACGATTTGTATTTCGGTCTCGGCGCTTCGATGAATTCCATGGCAAAGTTTTACATGGGCTTTCACCCGAACTTTTGCATTGATACATTCAAAAAGCTGACAGGTCTTTTCGGCCTTGACCCGAAGAAAAAGCTTATCGGTTTTTCAAAGGGTATGCAGCGTCAGGCTGAAATGATACTCGGTCTCTCCTGTCTGCCGAAGGTAATTCTTCTCGACGAGTCCTTTGACGGACTTGACCCGGCAAAGAGAAATCTGACAAAAAAGATTTTGCTTGACTACATGGCAGAAAAGGAATGTTCGATAATCATTTCCTCTCATAACCTCCATGAGCTTGCCGATATGTGCGACCACATTGCACTTATCAACGGTCAGACGATTGCAATAAACTGCGCCGTTGACGACATGAACGGCACACGCTGCAAATTCCGCCTTGCCTTCAAGAACGAGGTTGAGCGCGAAGCATTCGGCGACCTCAAAATCAAGAATTTCAAAAAAGATGGCAAGATAGTAACATTTACGGTCTCGGAAAATGTCGAAAAAGCTCAGGAAATTATCAATTCGCTTGACCCCGTGCTTTGCGAACGCTTTCCTCTTTCACTTGAAGAGATTTTCCTTGAGGAGATGGAGGATACGGATTATGACTTTGAAAAAATCTTCTCGTGATCCCTTTGCGTCAATGTTTTGGAACTCGGTCAAAAAAACGCGTTTTGTTCCGATCGTGACGCTTGTTGTGTTGCTTCTCACCACACTGCTCGAATTTGTTTTTGATTATATAAACGGTTATTATGATTGGAACCAAAAACGATACGGACATTTTTGGGATTCCATTCTTGACGGAATACTCCTTGCTGTTCCGATCATAGTTGTTTTCGGAGTCATCTCGGGAACCGTTTTATTCAGATTTGTGCAAAGCAAAAAGCAAGTTAACGTCATATTTTCGCTCGGTCTCAGCCGCAGGAAAATTTTCCTTGCGAAGTACCTCGGCGGAATTGTTCCCCTTGCGGCTGTGCTTGCCTTTTCGGCAACAGTCGAAGTTCTTGCAGACATTATTTCCGGATGTATCGTCAAATTTCCGACGATACACTTGGCGCTGATTTCGGTAGCCGGTATTCTCGGAACATATACATTCGCATTTACCGTTGCGGCTGTGTCAATGGCTTTTTCGGGAAACATTGTCGAATCGGGAATTTTTTCGGTCATACTTGCGATTTTTCCGAATTTTTCAGGTATTTTCTTTGGCCATATGCGCAGCATCTTTACCCATGGAGGTGTCGAAGCCTATGGCAAAGACTGGAACTTTTTCAGTCCTTTTTCGGCATTGCTCATTGTACAAACAGGTGAAGGCTACAGAAAAAACTATCTTCTCCGTATTCTCTATACGAGCGGTAAATTGACCGCCACCGACTGGTCGGGTACGATCACTTGTTTTGTTCTTTCTGCAATTATTTTTGCAATTGCTTATTGGGCGTTCCCGAAGCGCAAAAACGAGACCAGCGGTTATTTCGGCAAAGCGAAGGGTCTCAACGAAATCTGCGGCGCAATGACGGGATTTTACATCGGAACGATTGTTTCCTTAAATCTGACGGAAAATCACAGTGCAATTATCGCGTTCGTTTCATTCATTTTAACTTTTATACTTGTGTATTTGGTTTTCAAATTCCTTTTCACATACAAGCGAATGAAAAATATGAAGCAATCGGTAAAAAGAATTGCCGCCTATGTTGCCGCTTTCGCTTTAATTGCTGTTATTTTTTCAACGGGACTTTTCGGTTATTCCTCATATGTTCCGAACGCTAAAAAGGTCGAATCAATTGAAATTTCTTTAGAAATATCCAATCCGTACGACATAATCAATTACAGCACGGATATTCACGGCGATGAGGTCTACGGCTACTCTCCGATGATAAGCAACGGCTTTTCAAACCAGGTTGAATTATCCGACGTTATTTTTTGGGGTGGAACAGCAAACTTCGGATCTTTTTATCTCGACTGTACGGTTGAAAAAGACAATGAGATTAAAAAAGTTATTGATATCCACAAAGCCATTGCCAAAGAGGGCAAGATCAAAGCCAATGCGGACAACGCTTGCGGCTACGGTATTATGATAAGCTACAAGCTTAGCAACGGCAGAACGGTAGACCGCCGTTACAGCACCGTCAGCACGGAAAGCGCAATGAAAATGCTCGGCCTCGGCGACCTTGAAGGATTTAAAGACGAAATATCTGAATATTTCTATTATCATTCCCAATCAATGGAAAAGCTCGGGCCTTCGGACTATCTTGACGGTTTCTGTCTGCTGTCGAAGAATCTCAAAAGCTGCAAGTATGTTGACGGACTGAAATACGACTTTATGAAAGCAATTCTCGCCGACCTTGAAAATCAAAGTGCACAGCAGATTTATTTTCACAATCCCGAGGATGAACTTGGAGTTATCTATTTCCCGCTTAACGATTCGGTTTCATCAATTCTCGGTCTCCGGGATAACGAGATAATCGGCAGCGACGGAGTAATTATCAATGCCGATACAAACGAAATTACGGGCACTGTGAAGGAACGCCGTGTCGGATTTCCGGATCTTCCCGATACGAGTATCTCAATCTCGGGAGATAGATGCATAGTTGTCACGAAGGATATGACGAACATAGTTAAATATCTCACTGACAAAAATCTTATGCAATACTTTAAATCCGACGTCACTGCCAATGACGTAGACAAAATTAAAATTGCAACAAGAGCCGAAACGGTCGGCAAGAAAAACTCCGAAATGCTTCCGCTCTTTGCTGCCGGCTATGCCTGCGCCGATGAGGTCAAGTCGAACGACACCATGAGCAGACAGGCAAGCCACGACTTTGCAAACCACGTCGGCGGATCAATCGAGGACAAAGCTACGATTCAAACTGTACTTGACAATACCCTGCTTTACGGCTTTAACGATAACAGTGACCGCATTGTTGAGGTAACATACAACGACGGTTCGATTGCTACCTACGCCTTAAAAGCGGACGTTTACAACAAGCTGAATATTAAATAGGAGGGAACAATCTATGAAATATAAACATACAGCGGCCGGACCTTTCTCAGCGCTGTTACGAAACTCTTTTATAAAAACCTGTTTCGTTCCGATAATCACCTTTTTTGCGCTGTTCATGTCAACGCTATTTAACTATATCAACATAAAAGCATTCCATCGCTTTGGCGGTTCACCGTTTGTAAAAGACAAATTTTTCGGATTTTTCTGGAGCAATGTCAGTGACAGCATCCTTCTTACGGAAGTGCTGATTATCCTCGGCGGCGTTTTCGCCGGAATAGTCCTCTTTTCATTTGCACAGAGCAAAAAGCACTGCAATGTCATCTTTTCGCTCGGCATAAGCAGAAGAAAAATCTTCCTGGCAAAATATCTCGGCGGACTTCTCCCCTTCTGCGCTGCCGTCATTATAGCCGCATTTTTTGAGCTTGTGTCTGTATTCGGCGTCGGTTACACGCCGAACGCACCGATAATCAAGATGGCTGTTTACTGGGTAGTCTGCTTTATCGGAATATACGCCGTCTCATTCACTATAACCTCGGCGGTAATCGCCTATACCGGAAATATTGCGGAGGGCTTGGTATTCACCGCCATAATCGCCGTATTTCCTATGGCTGCCGGTGTGCTCTTCAGCGAAATGAGAGGACTTTACACTGTCGGTGGAATAGGCGTATATGAGGGTGACTGGAACTTCTTCAGCCCTTACATTTATATGTTCAGATTTTTCAGTCCGGGCGAATATGGCGCTCAGGAGCAATACAGCGAAGGCTTGAACATGGTCTTTAGCAGCTATCAGCTTTATTTTACATTCAACGAAAGCGGTGCACCGCTTTATAATCTCACAATTTCCGATTACTCGGGTGCAATCACGGACTTTGTCTATGCCGCAATAATTTTTGCAATTGCTTTTCTCGCTTTTCC
>HF999648.1:36101-81575 GCA_000434055.1 Ruminococcus sp. CAG:488
GAGCAAAGGGCATCAACGAGATCTGTGCTGTATTTTCGGGAATATATGTCATGACTTTCGGAATGTATGCCGTTGTCGAAGGCACACTCGGAATAGAAAGAGGAAACATGCTCACCTTCCTCTACTCGCTCGGCTTCTTTATTGTGCCGTATTTCGTTTTCAAAATGATCTTCGCTCATAAGCGTAAGCTGATATTGAAATCCATGCTCAAAAGAATACCGTGCTATATCGCAGCAATAGCGATAGTTACCACGGTTTTCTACTCCGGACTTTTGGGCTATGCTTCAAGAATACCCGACGCCGAGGACATTGATTCAATCGAGTTTTCTTCTACAATCTCCAACCCTTACAGCAGCGTTAACGATAACGATGCCCTCCATCGCCGTCCGATTTACGGATACGCGGTAATGAAAACCTACTCGGGCTACACAAGCACCGGCGGCTTTGATCGGTTCTTTTACGGCGAAGGTTATCAGGATATATATTATCCCAAATACTCCGTTGACGATGAGAGCATGATTCACAGGCTTATTGAAATTCACAGGTGCTTTGTTCAAAAGGGACATATCAAGAGCACGGCTTCGGACACCTGCGCAATGAACTTCCAGATAGTTTATACTCTCAAAAACGGCAAAACAATCAAGCGTTACTACAGCGTAACAACGGAAGAAAACGCAAAGAGAATCATGGGACTTAGCGATACAATTGTCGCCAAGAGCGGAATTGAAGAATATTTTGAAACCAATCCCGACGATTATGCAAGCGATAACTATTTCAGCAAAGTATCTGCCGAATTGAATCCCGGAAACTATTTCTATCTCTATTCAAAGTATCTTAAAGACAGTTACCGCTGCGGCATGATAACCGATGAGCTGAAAAAAGCCGTTTTGAAAGATCTCGAAAACCAGACGGCGAACGATATTTTCTTCCACAAGCCGGAGGATGAGCTGGGCGTTATAAGCTTCGGAATCGGTGATAATTTCATAGACGATATGCCCGAAAACTATTACTACAACGAATATGGGGATCTCATTGACAGATATACATGCGAAATTGTAAATGATAACACTCTGCAAACAGAACAGGCGAAGGAATCAATGAAGCTTACCGACCTGACGATTGGCGCAATGGACAACACATCTAAATCATTCGTTATAACAAAGACCATGACGAACACGATAAAGTATCTCACCGACAACGGATACATGAAGTGTCTTGAGTCAAAAATCACGGCAAGTGACGTCAAAAGCATGAAGCTTTGCACAAAATCTGAGTCCATCAACAAAACAAATGCCGATATGCTGCCGCTTTTCTCGGGCGGATATAACAGCGTTGCCGATATAAAGAGCTTTGATTCCAACATGGATTTAGACATGGATTTATTTTACGCCAATTATCCCCAATCGAATTCCCATTATATCGAGCATAATGTTCCCAACGAGATAACAAGCAAATCAACCATCCAAAAGGTTCTTGACAACTGCTTCCTTTACGGCTACTGCGGCAACAATTACCGAATTGCCGAAATAACCTTCAACGACGGCTCAATCGCAACCTATTGCATTACCGGCGAGGTTTACGAAAAGCTGATGAAGTAACCGTCTCGGTACAGGAACAATCTCACCTCCCCTGCCGGGAATAAAAAAGCAGATTGAAGAAAAATCCAAGGGTCAATGCGTTCCGCACCCTACGACGAGGTTCAATAAGGGCACATTTCGTAGGTGTCGATGACCGCATCGACCCAAGATTAGAAGAATCTCTATAGGCTCCCTTTTAGCCTCCACCGAAAAAGGCAGGCAAATGACATCTTCAAACACAAAATTAAAAGAGTTTAACCAATCATTATTAAGGTGATAAAATGAAGTTCAAAATCAAGAAAAAGCAAAGAAATATTATCATTGCCGCTGTTATTTTAACGGCTGTCATCATTGCTGTTTGCGTACGAAGCGGAGTTTTTAAGCCCAAATACACCTACTCCGGTGACCCGTACGTTTGCCTTGACGCAGGACACGGTGCCTATGACGTAGGCGCAGCAAACGGCGACCGCTACGAAAAAGACGATGACCTCAAGCTGACGCTGAAAATTAAAGAGAAGCTTGAAGCAATGGGCATAAAGGTTTATCTCACCCGTGACGATGACTCGGACGTTACGCTTGACGAACGCTGCAAATCGGCAAATAAAAAGCACTGCACGCTCTTTGTCAGCATTCACAGAAATTCCGCCGAGGACAAAAAGGCTAACGGAATCGAAGCGTGGGTTTCAAGAAATCCCAAAGGTGACGAATACACGCTCGCCGAAAATCTTGTCAGTAATATCTGCAACTTGACAGGCCAACAGAATCGCGGAATAAAAAAAGGCTTTCGTGACAACTCTTTCGGCGATTACTATATAAATTCCGACACCGATATGCCATCGCTTCTTCTTGAAGTCGGCTTCATCACCAACGATAACGACAACAAAATCTTCGACGAAAAGCTCGACGAAGCCGCCGAAGTAATAGCAAAGACCATTTACGACCACATTCAAAAATAATTTTGGACCGTTTCATTTTTGTAAAAAATTGAAGCGGTCATTTTGTTTCTTTATGTTGCATTTTTCGACGTTTGTGATATAATATCAAATCGGTGATAATTATGAAATACAACACATATATTTTTGACCTTGACGGAACGCTTCTTGACACATTGCAGGACTTGGCAAATGCCGTGAACTATGCGATGCGTCAAATGAATTATCCCGAAAGAACAATTGACGAGGTTCGCCGATTCATCGGCAACGGAATAAGACTGCTGATAAAGCGCGCCTCTCCGCAGGACATTTCCTCGGAGGATTACGACAAAACGCTTGCGATTTTCACGGCGTATTATCTCGACCATATCGCAGACTTCACAAAACCGTATGACGGCATTGTTGACGTTATAAAGACGCTCAAGCAGAACGGCTGCAAGGTTGCCGTTGTGTCGAACAAAGCCGATGAGGCGGCAAAAAAGGTGGTTGAAGATTTCTTCGGCAACATCTTCGACCTTGTTGTCGGCAAGATGGATCGCTTTCCGTCAAAGCCTGCGCCCGATTCGGTGCTTTACGTCATTGAAACGCTCGGCGCAGACAAGGCAAAATGCGTTTACTCGGGTGATTCCGAGGTTGACGTTCAGACCGCACACAATGCAGGTCTCCCCTGTGTCGGCGTAACATGGGGCAACCGTGACGTTTCCGAGCTGATCACGGCGGGAGCGGAATATATTGCCGAAAAGCCGTATGAAATTATCGAAAAGACAAAATAGAAAGAAGCTGATGCAGATTCGACCCCGCATCAGCTTCCATTATTTATTCAGAAAGTAAATATTCCGTAGTATGACGTTTCGCCCTTTTCGGTTATCTTGTTAACCTTACCGTTTTTCTGCTTCATAGTGAACTCGGAACTGTACGGCGTTTTGACATTCAGCTCCTTCACCCTGCCGTTTGTGTCCGTTACAGCCTCAATAACCGTACCGCTGTAGGTTACGCTGCCCGAGGTATAGTCCTTTATGAACGTTCCGTCATAACCAAACTCAAACGGGAAGCCGCCGGCGGCATTGTAAACCGAATCCTTTTTTACGTCAACCTTTTCGGATTTGATAACCAATCTGATTTTGAGACCGTTGCTCATCTTGGCAATCGTTGCCGAGCTGAGCATATTTTCCGTGATCTTTGTATCCGGTCCGTACGTATAGGCAGGCAAATTGTTTTCATCAACACCGTTCACAAAATTCCCCGTAAAAGTGTTTTTGTTCGGCTCCATTTTTTCCGACTTTCCGTTAAAAGTATAAACTCCCTCGTCGGATAATGTTACCGTTGCCTTTTTGACCTGAGAATATGTCTTTTTCAGGGCGTCGTTATAATACTTGACAATTTCGCCCTTAACCGTCGGGATATTTTCTGCCTGCTCGAGACCGACAGTTATTCTCAATATTTTAAGCGCATCGGATGAATTGATTTTCCCGTCACCGTTTGCATCGGCATTGGCTTTGTTGAAGCTTTTAACATTCATTCCGACGCTGTATTGAAGCACACAAAGCGCATCGGCGGAATTGATTTTTCCGTCGTCATTTGCATCTCCGAGCAAAGCCGCCGACGAACCGACGGTCAGCGCCGCCGCAAATGCAAGTGCCGTAAGAATTGAAATAAATTTTTTCATTCTATATCATCTCCTCGTCGTTATAATATCAAAATGATGTTGTCTGTAACCGATTTCAGCAATTTCACTTTTGTAGATGTCACCCTCATAATCGAACAGAATGCTATAATAGCTCTCATACGGAACATAGACATCAAACGATTCAACATATCCGTCTTCGTTAATAAATGCCGTGACTTTTGTTCCTATGTACATAATTTGACCACCGTTATATTCAAAGTCGTCCGTTTCGTCATTGATATAATAGAACGGTACTCCTCCGCAATACTGAATTTCGGGAACTTCAGAAAGCCCGGCTTCTTCAAACCACAATTCCAGGTTTACTTCATATCCGTTTTTTATCTTTTTTATGGAAATTTGCTTAATCATTTCTTCCGTCAGCAACGAGTTAGGCGCAATATCTTCAGGAGCGTTGCCGTATTCATCAAGTCCGTCCGTGAAGAAATAATTGTATGTATCAGGTCCGAAATTCATTCTCTGCCCTTCATCAGTCACGGGAATATCGACCCATAATCCATAATCATCTGTCACAGTTTCCTCTATTTCCGTTGTTTTTGCATATGTTTTATCAAGTGCACTGTTATAAAAAGACAATATCTCCTGTTTTTCGGACGGCAGCTCATATGTTTTTTCCAAGCCGACCGTTATTCTCAATGCCGACAAAGCATCTGCCGAATTGATTGCACCGTCGCCGTTTATGTCCGCTGCGGCACGATCAAAATTCCCGCCGACATCCAAGCCGACTATATATCTCAGAATTGAAAGAGCGTCCGTTGAATTAACTTTTCCATCCCGATTTACATCGCCGAGAAATAACATTGCCGACGAACCGACGGTCAGCGCCGCCGCAAATGCAAGTGCCGTAAGAATTGAAATAAATTTTTTCATTCTATCATCTCCTTAAGTAAATTGTTCGACCGTATCACGAATTGTATCGAGAAACGCATCCTCACCCCATGTGTTGATTTTGAAAAAGACTGCCTGGCTTCCGCCCGAGCTTATTGCCGTGAGATGCACGTCTTCTCCGCACGCAAAAAGCGTGACGCTCAGGCTGACTCTGTTGCCGCCTATGTAGCTGTAACGCTCATAGACCTTTACAGAACAGGCACAATTCCCTTTTTCGCAGTATGACTCGTCCTCAACGGAAGCAGAAACGCTTTTGTTGACCGCCCTGTCAATGGCTTCACTGATTTCAAACAATGAACCGTGAAGGTCACACTCAAGCATTGCCATATATTTTCTCCTTTTTACTCTCAATCTTCTTTATCAAGCTCCTGCCGATATCATGCAAAAGCTTATATGCTGCCGGGAAGACCTCTTCGGGGAAATTAACAAGAAAATCATCAGATTCAAATGTAAGATCGCCCTTATAGTCAATCTCGGCAAGAGCCTGAGTGATTTCCTCCCAGTCGAGATCAAAGAAATACGGCGGACAATGCCTGTCCTCAAGATAGTCATTGTCATGGACGTGCAGACAGCCGACATTCTCGTGACCGAGAGTTCTGAGCATTTCGGGAGCCGTCGTTCCGACAAGGCCTGCGTGTCCTATATCGACGCAAGCGGTAAAATATCTCGGATCAAGCATATCCATCATGGCTTTGAACTCCTCGCCGACGCTGCAAATATTCGGAATAATACAATGTCTGCGGCGATCCCTGCCGAACATATTCTCACATGCGATTTTTATATTATATTCCTTGCAAAGCGGAATAAGATTATTGTAAAACTCGGCATTAAGCTCAAGATTTCTCTTGCTGTCTTTGCCGTAATATGTCGGATGAATTACAATATTTTTCGCTCCGAGAGTACCTGCGATTTCTATTGAACGCTTGATTTTTTCAAGAATTACCGTGTTGTATGTATCCTCCCCGACCTTAAAGCTCGGAAAAGGTGCATGAGCCTGATTAAAGTATTTACCGTAGCTTTCAACGATTTTCTTTACTTCGAACACATGCTCGAGATATGTGGGCTGATTAAGGATATTATCGTCTGCCTGCATACAGAACATTGAATAGTCCAATGCATCAAAGCCTGCCTCGCATATCATGCGAACACATTTTTCGTCACCTAAGCGTTTTGAGCCCACTTCAGTCTGAGTTGATAATACCATTTTAATCAAGTCCTTTCGAGTAATAGTTGTTTAAAAAAGCGACGTTTATATCCGATGAAGCTCTACACCCTCATTCGGCTTCACCAACAGCTTTCCTACAGGCGCCTTTGTGTAAATTTCACTTATCCGCCTTAATTCCTCTTATCGAGAATGCAAAAGAATAATTGCCGCTGTGCATCTTGTACGGCTCATGTAAACACGCCGTGCCGGGCATATCGCCGCCGACGCCTCGTTGTTTTACATCGATGCAAAGCGAATAATATTCATCCTTGGTGAGCTCGTGATTATGCATTGCTTTCTCAATTTTTTCCTGAGAATAGCTGTGCATGGAGAACTCAAACGGGAAATCCGAGCTGACGGAGAAGCCGTTGCCGCTGTCATCCGTAATTTCAAGCGAACGCACATCGGTTCGGTTGCCGTTTTCCTGCGGTCTCATATAATAATGGAAGAGTTCATCGGCCTTCTTATTGAATTCAGAAATGCGCTGTCCCGTTTTTCTGTCACAATACGACTCCTCGGGACCTCTTCCGTACCACTTGACATTGCAAAAATCCTTGTTTATTCCGAGTCTTACACCCGAACGCAGCATCGGAAGTAAGGGACTGTTCATATTTTGTCCGATGCTTACACTTCCGTCGCTGTTGACGATTATATCAGTCTCAACATGACCTGCAAACGGTGCAAACCAATGAATATTTACTATACATGATCCGCTGAACGGGAAGATAACAAAGCTCTTTATGCTGACGCTTCGGCTTGTTATATCCCAAAGGTAGAGCGGATTGAGACGTTTGAACATCGGTGCAAAATTAAAATAGTTTGTGTCGTTATCAGTCAACGGGCGGAAGAAATTCGGCTTAAATGAAAGCGAATTGTCAAGAATGTTTCCGCTGCCGAAGTCGATTCCGTAAAGCTTTTTATTTTTAAAGGTAACGGTTGTGCCGCTTGCAATTATCTTGTGGACGTTGCCCTTTGAAAGAACCTTGACCATGCCCTCTCTCGGCTCGGGCTTCGCCTTTTCGTTGCTGAGAGTGAACTGGTTAAAGCTGATTTCATCACCGGCCTTGTGCCACTCGTTTTCGTTCTTGTATCTGAATGAAAGCGTAAGAATATATTCACCTGTTTCAAACTCGGCAGAATACGGGATTGAGAGCGTCTTTACCGTCTGCGGAGCAATTCCGTCGAGTGAGATTCTGCCGCTTTCAAGCTCCTTGCCGTTCTTTGCAACGGACCATTCGAGATAGCAATAATCAAGCGGAATAAAATAATTCTTATTCTTTATCTTAACTCTTTTTCTTTCAACGTCGATATCCTCGGCGCAGACATTGGAATAGACCTGCTTGACCTCATAATATGCCGGGTGCGGCGTGCGGTCGGCGGCAATTATTCCGTTGGCGCAGAAATAGAAGCTTGACCAGCCTTCCTTAAAGTCGCCGCCGTATAGCCACTTGCCGTCCTTGTGTATCGCCTGATCGACGAAATCCCATATAAATCCGCCCGTCATGTGGTCATACTTTTCAAAATCGTCAACATATTCCTTGAAATTGCCGAGGCTGTTCTCCATTGAGTGAGCGTACTCACAATAAATCACCGGATGATCCTCAAATGCCGATTCCGGTACGTCCTTGTTGTCGGCGGCAAGGGCATTGGCTATGTTGTCAAACAGTGTCGCCGTGATTGCTTCCCGATGAACGAGCTTGTCAACAACATTTTCCATCGGGTACATTCGGCTGATAAAATCAGACTTTGTGAGGTCAAAATCGCCCTCATAGTGTATCGGATAAAGGTCACAAAGCTTCAAAATTGCCTTTTTCATCTCGGCAAAATTCGATCCGTCTCCCGCTTCGTTGCCGAGCGACCAGAAGCAGATACAGGCGTGGCTTCTGTCACGCAAAACCATCATCTCTGCCCTGTCAATTACTGCCGAGGTCCAAAGCGGATTGTCGCCGGGTACATTCTTTCTGCGTACACCGTGACTTTCAACGTCGCACTCGTCCATTACATAAAAGCCAAGCTCGTCACAGAGCTCATAGAAGAACGGATCGTCCGGATAATGACTGGTTCTTATGGCATTGATGTTGGCCTGTTTCATTAGGTAAAGATCCTGATAATATCTCTCCCTTGGCACAGCCCAGCCGTAATCGGGGTCATAGTCGTGACGGTTTACGCCCTTGATTATAACCTTTTGTCCGTTAATATAGTAAACATTTCCTTTTATTTCAACACGCTTGAAGCCTATTCTTATCTCTTTTTTGACCAAGCAGTATGTGCCCTCATAGAGCTTGACGGTCAAAGTATAAAGCTCGGGTGTTTCCGCGCTCCATTTGCGGCATTTTTCGACAATGCGGTTTATTTCAAGCTTGCCGCTTACCTTGCCCCTGAAAATTTCCTTTTTGTCAAGGTCAACACGGCATGTAACTTCCCTATCCGTGCTGAATTTAAGTTTCAGGTCAAGTATGCCGTCAATGTAGCTGTCATCAAGTGTTGTTCTTGCATAGATATCCTCAACCGTGGTTTCGGGCTCGGCAACAAGGTAGACCTCACGGTATATTCCGGAGAACTGCCACATATCCTGGTTTTCAAGATAGGTTGCGTCACTGAAGCGCATAAGCTTTGCGGCAAGAGTGTTTTCGCCCTCATGGAGCACATCGGTTATATCAAACTCGGCCGGGGTCATTGAGCCCTGCGAATAACCGACATATTCGCCGTTGATATAGACATAAAGCGCAGACTTTGCCGCGCCGAAATGCAGAATGATCCTCCTGCCGTCAAAGCCTTCGGGCAGAGTGAAGCTGCGGCGATAGAAACCTATCTCGTTCTTTTCGTGGCTTATTTTCGGAATCTGCGATTCGGCAGTCGATACTTGCGGCGGCATTGACGAGCAGAGATAAATCGGCTTGCCGTAGCCTTGCATCTGCCAGACCGACGGAACATTTACCGTATCCCAGCCGCTGTCATCAAAATCCGGACAGAAAAAATCCTGCGGCTGATTTTCTACCCCCATCTGCCACATAAATTTCCATTTTCCGTTCAGCGAAAGCTTGTATTTTGACTTGCCGTATTCAACCCTGTCTCTTGCGTCATACGGTAAAGCGAGGTTATGCCCGTCTTTTTTGTTCTCACGAAAGAATAACGGGTTTTCCCATTTGTGAAGCGGTTTTTTCAAAAAATCAACTCCTGTCTTTAACCTTCGGTTACTATAATTATATCTATAGTTTGTATGCAAGTCAAATAAAAATTAGTTTATCTGTTTCTTTTTTATACTTTATATGCAATAAGGCAAAAAATACAGGGCTTGTAAAACAAAATCAGCAAATCTTATTGAAAAAAAAAGCCGTTAGTATTATAATAAATCGAATGTTGCAATTTTTGAGGTGTTGGTGTTGAAAAAAATCGGATTTGATAACGAAAAATATGTTAAGATGCAATCTGAGCATATAAGAGAAAGAATTAACAAGTTCGGCGGCAAGCTCTATCTTGAATTCGGCGGAAAGCTCTTCGACGATTACCATGCATCGAGAGTCCTCCCGGGCTTTGCACCCGACAGCAAGGTTAAAATGCTCATGGAGCTCAAGGATCAGGCTGAAATTGTTATTGTCGTAAATGCTTCCGACATTGAGAAGAACAAGATAAGAGGCGACCTTGGCATTACATACGATCTTGACGTTCTCAGGCTTATTGACGCTTTCAGAGGAATCGGACTTCTTGTCGGCAGCGTTGTCATGACACGCTACAGCGCACAGCCTGCGGCAGATGCATTTTGTAAAAGACTTGAAAGCCTCGGCGTTAAGGTATACCGCCATTACACGATTCCCGGCTATCCGTCCGACGTTGACAGAATCGTCAGCGACGAGGGATTCGGAAAAAACGAATATATCGAAACTTCCCGTTCACTCGTTGTTATCACCGCTCCCGGCCCGGGCAGCGGAAAAATGGCGACCTGCCTTTCACAGCTCTATCACGAGCACAAAAGAGGAATCAGTGCAGGCTATGCGAAATTTGAAACATTCCCGATTTGGAATCTTCCGCTCAACCACCCTGTTAATCTCGCTTATGAAGCAGCAACGGCAGACCTCAACGATATAAACATGATTGACCCGTTTCACCTTGAGGCATACGGCGAAATGACGGTCAACTACAACCGTGACGTTGAAATTTTCCCGGTTCTTGCGGCAACCTTTGACCAGATCTACGGCGAATGTCCGTATAAGTCACCCACAGATATGGGCGTTAACATGGCGGGCAACTGCATCATTGACGATGAGGCATGCTGCGAAGCCTCAAGACAGGAGATTATCAGACGTTTCTATGCCGAACAGTGCTCGGTTAAAAAGGGTCTCGGCAATTCGGGAAGCGTTGACAAAATCAAGCTTATCATGAAAAAAACGGGTATTTCTCTTGATGAGCGTCCCGTTATCGCCGCAGCAAAGGCCAAAGCAGAGGAAACAGGAGAGCCGGCAATGGCAATTGAGACGGGCAAGGATACTCTTGTTACGGGCAAAACCTCACTTCTCATGGGTGCGGGTGCAGCGGCAATGCTTAACGCACTTAAAAGCCTTGCGGGTATCAACGACGATATTCACCTCCTCTCACCTGCTGTTATCGAGCCGGTTCAGGAGCTGAAAGTAAAATACATGGGCAACCACAACCCGAGACTTCACGTTGACGAAGTGCTCATTGCTCTTTCCGTTTCTGCTGCAACAAATCCGCTTGCGAAGCTTGCACTTCAGCAAATTCCGAAGCTCAGAGGTATGGAGGCTCACGCAACGGTTATCCTCAAGGAGCAGGACGAATCCGTTTTCAAAAAATTCGGTATCAACATAACCTGTGAACCCAAATATCAGACCAAAAAGCTCTATCACAAATGAGGAGAACAGCATGGGAAAAATTGTTGCAATCGGCGGCGGACGCTACAGTGACGGCGAAATAATCAATATCTTTGAAAAAATAGTCTCCCTTGCGGACAAAAAGAACCCTAAGGTTCTGTTTCTTCCGACGGCAGGCTATGACGATATCAACGGAGACGAGGATATTCAGCGCAGCTTTGAAAAATACGGCTGTCAATATAATATTCTCTATCTCACGGATGAGAAAAGAACCGTCGATGATATTCGCTCAGTCATTCTCGATGCGGATATCGTCTATGTCGGCGGAGGTGATGTCCGCTTCATGATGGAAACCTGGCGTAAAACGGGAGCCGATAAAGCTCTTATTGAAGCATACAGCAGCGGCAAAATCATGTCGGGCTACAGTGCAGGCGCAGTCTGCTGGTTCGATGTCGGCTATGACGACTGCGGCCCGGAGCACAGCTTCTTGTTCTGCGACTGCCTCGGAATTCTCCCCTACTGTGCCTGTCCGCACTATGAATCGGACCACTGGCAGACCTTCAAAAAGGCTATTCTCGACCGACCCGAGCAGGGACTTGCGATTGAAAACGGCGCCGCATTGCTTTTCGTCGACGGTATGATAGGTACGGTCAGAGGCAATGACGGCGGCGAGGTATGGATTCTCGACAAAAATAATGAACTTTGTCTCAGCAAAATTGTCGATAAAATAAACAGAATCGACTAATCGTCGGTTGACTTTACAGTTAGTTTGTGCTAACATATATACGAAAAAAATAATGGAGGGTGAAACCATGAAAAAAGTATTATCAATCTTTTTAGCTGTTGTTATTCTCATTTCGGGCGTTGTTTTTGCGTCTGCAAAGGGTAATGACAAGCTTCAGTTTGACGAGAACGGACAGTTTAAGATTCTTGCTCTTGCCGATATTCAGTCCGGCTTCCCGGTCGGCGAAGCACTCAAGGCTTATATAGCTGAAGCTATTGACGCCTCGGATCCCGACCTTGTTATGTTCCTCGGCGATAACATTATGAGCCCCGAGGACGGCACGGTTGAAAGCTACTGGAAGGGCTACGACGAGGTATTCCCGATCCTCGAAAGCAAGGGCGTCCCGTTCACTTTCGTATTCGGCAATCACGATGATGAGTCCGCTCCGACGGTAACAAAGGAAGAAATGCTCAAAAAGTATCAGTCCTATGACGGCTGCCTTGCTTATGATGCAGACCCGTCGCTTCACGGCTGTGCAACTCACAATCTTCCGATTCTCTCAAGCGACGGCAAAAAGGTCGCTTACAACCTTTGGATGTTCGACAGCGGAGATTATGTTTTCTACGAGAACGGCAAGAGAAGAGGCTATGATTGCGTTCGTGCAGACCAGATCGAATGGTACAAGGCAGAGAGTGCAAAGCTCAAGGCGGCCAACGGCGGCGTAGCTGTTCCGTCACTTGCATTCCAGCACATCATTCCGCAGGAAGCAGCTCAGGCTGTTATGTTCTCTCTTCCGTTCCAGCTCGGCAAGCTCACTAAGAACTTTACCGACGGAACATCCGCTACATATCTTCCGAACTACTTTGCGTTCAACGGAATCCTTTCCGAAGCTCCGTGCCCGTCACCCGATAACGAGGGTCAGTGGGATGCGTTCGTAGAGACAGGCGACGTTAAGGCTTGCTTCTTCGGCCATGACCATGTCAACAACTTCAGCGTTGATGTTGACGGCGTTACGGCAGTCAGCGTTCCGGGCACAACCTTCAAGTCATACAGCAGCGTTACGGATCAGGGATCAATGGTAATTACTCTTGACGAAAAAGATCTTTCAACCTACAGCACAGAGAATCTTTACACAAGCGATCTTGCGGTTAAGGACGGCTCAAACATCCCGAATCAGGAGCACTCGGAGACTGTTGCAGGATACAGGTTCAGAATAGTACTTCGTCATCTTGCTCACGGAATCCTTGCACTTTTGAGAGGAATCTATGCTTGGATTCCCTCACCTCTCGGCAAGTAATCTTGACTGAAAAATAAATATTTAAGGCAACGAGATCAAAACGATTTCGTTGCCTTTTTATTTACTGTTCACTTGACTTAAAACATAGATATCTCACCGTCATAATTCTCGGCTTTTTCGAGCTGAAGACCTTTAAGGTCTTTACCTCCAAGTTAAACTCAATTTCGGTATTTCGCTCAGGATTCCCCTGTAATCCTATCACTTTGTCGGGCTTATGTATATGTTGCTCCACATCTCGTGATTATCCCTGTATTTTTCATCGTATCTTGAAATTATGTAGTCGGGCGGCGTCATATACTCGTCGTGGCGCACCCATTTCCCGTTTTTATATTCAAAGCAATAGTCACCGATATCGGCAGACTGCGTCCAGATGTTGTACGAATCCTTCTCCCAACAGATTCCCCAAAAGTCCATGGATCGTGCAGGGGAAAAGCTGTCAATCTTTTTGTTTGTTTCGGAATCATAGACCGTCACAACAATCATATTATCCTCAACGGTCTGAAGCGCATAATATTTATTATCATGGCTGTAGGTTTTGTCAGCGGTATATGAGCCCCAAAACTCGCCGGAATCACGGCTTGTGCATGACACAAGCAAAGCAAAAGAACAGAATACCATTAGTAATGCAATAGCTTTTTTATTCATTTTCGCTCTCCTTCTTTATTCATCAACTCGCTCAATCGGTAGCGAGCTGCATTCCTCCACGGTCCATTCGGCATAAAGCTTTTTTATCGACAAATCACAGCCGACAATTTTATCCCCTTTTTCAAAGAAATGTACCGAGCCAAGCTGAGTAACATAGCTCCAGCCTTCACTTTGCATATATTCGATAAAATCCTTATAATCGTCCTTTGCACAGCGATACACGTTCTTGTCAACCTCAATTACAGGAGCCTTTGAAAATGCTGCCAATGCGTAAATATTGTCGCAATAATAGTGTTCGAGCGGCAGCAAAACAGCCGCCAAAGCAATAACAACAACTATTATTTTTAAAAATTTTTTCATTATAATCTCCTCTTGAAACTCGATTAAGCTTTATTTATCCTTTTCATCCTTATTCTTGGCAAATATCATAACAAGTCCTGCGATTCCGCTGATTATACCGACCAAAGAGAACGGAAAATCGGAAAAGCTGCTTAAAAGAGTTTTGTTAATATCCGCACCGGCTACACAAAGAAGTATACCGAACAAAATCAATGCAATGCCTTTTGCAATTTTATTATTCATAGCGTTTTCTCCCGAATTATACAATCTTTTCAAGTCCCGACTTGACGGGCCTGGTGACATAGACCTGTTTAACGATTGATTTCAGGCTTTCTGCGGCGCACTCGGCTTTCGACTCGTCGTCAAAGATTCCGTAAACCGTCGGACCGCTTCCGCTCATGCAAGCCGCCAACGCCCCGTAGCGATTAAGAACCGATTTTATCGGCACACGCTCGGGCACCTCGATAAGCTGCTCAAATATATTTTTACAGCGACGGCACATCTCATAAAGATCGCCCTGCGATGCGGCGTACAGCATTCCGCAGGTGTCAAGGTGGCGTATATTCTGCGCCGTATCAAAAGCAGAGTAAGCCTCTTTTGTTGAGACTCCCCTATCAGGCTTCGCAAGCACTATCCGGCAATCCGTTAAATCGGGCAGCGGAGAAAGAATCTCGCCGATATTCTGTGCAACGCATGTGCCGCCCGTCAGGCAGAACGGAACATCCGCACCGACCTTAACGCCGACTGCGCAAAGCTCCTTTAATGTTAAACCTGCCGAAAAAATATCGTTAAGCGCGGCAATGACCGCCGCTCCGTCCGCACTGCCGCCTGCCATACCTGCGGCAAACGGAATGTTCTTTTCAATATGAATTTTTATACCTGTGTTTTTGATTTTTGTATAGTCAAAAAATGCCTGCGCCGCCTTGTATGCAATGTTCGTTTTGTCGCACGGCAGAGCCGCTTCGCTGCACGTTATCGTGATCTTTCTGTCGTCCGTTGTCTCAACACTCACCGTGTCATAAAGTCCGACAGACTGCATTATCATAAACAGGCTGTGATATCCGTTGTCAAGCGTTCTTAGTATATCGAGCATGAGGTTTATTTTGGCTGCTGCCTTGTATTCTGCTTTCATATGTTCTTTCCTTTCGGGCAGTTTAAGTCTGTATTGCGGTAGAAGGTTCATTTCTAAGGTGATTATTTCCAAATTCCCACCGCTTGCGGTGGTGGGGATTTAAAAAACAACCTAACTTTTTTAGTCCTTCCGACTCACTTTCCTATTCTCGTCTGCTTGAGGCCTGTGAACTTCTGTCCCCATGCGTTTGCCCAAGCTTCACAATAGAGGGAGTAATAAGAAACGTTGTTGTTCTTTCGGTAGTTTATGCAGGGCTTAAAATTGCACCAGATAAATGACGGAATCGCAATGACGAGGAACCATATCGGGCCGAGCAGAAGAGCCTGCCATGTGTGGCCGTACTCGTGAATTTTTGTATCCCGAAGCCAGTCATCCGGTCGGTCGGGATTCATAAAGATAAACGTTCCGAATGAAATTCCGCCCCAGTCGCCGGGCACATATGTAACCGTCGCATTGAAAAATCTTTCGTGCTTACAGCCCTTGATGACCGCAAAAATTATATAGGCAATGAAGCCGATAAGGTTGATCGGCAGCGCCCATGTCCATTCTACAAGATAAAACAAAAACTTTTTCATATCTTTAACCCTCCGTTCGGTTTATTCTAACATATTTTTACCCTTTTGAAAAGAGTATAAAGGCATTTAACCTTGAAAAATAATAAAAAATGTGTATAATATATATAACAGTATGAAACGGAGGTTTTAACATGACAGAAGTTACTAAAGATATGCTTATAGGCGATATTCTTGATGCAGACAGCGGCACAGCCGAGTTCTTCCTCAACATGGGTATGCACTGTCTCGGCTGCCCCTCGGCAAGAGGAGAGAGCCTTGAGATGGCATGCGCCGTTCACGGTGTTGACGTTGAGCAGATGGTTGCAGACATCAACGCTTATCTTGCAAGCAAATGATTCGACTTAAGCCGAGGCTTCAATCGGCGGCGGATATGGTTCGTTACGGTTCCCGTGTCGCTGACATCGGAACCGACCATGCCTATCTGCCGACAGCGCTCATTTTGTCGGGCAAAATACCGTCTGCCGTTGCGGCAGACCTCAGAAAAGGTCCATTGGAAAACGCCTTGGAAACCGTCCGCTCCAATCATATTGAGGACAGGGTTCAGCTTCGCCTTTCCGATGGGCTTAAATGTGTTTCTCCCGACGATGCCGACGATATCGTTATCGCTGGCATGGGCGGTATTTTAATCTCCGAAATTCTGACAGCCGCCGAATGGGTAAAAAACGAAAAATACAAGCTTATTCTACAGCCGCAGTCGCATGACGAGGACGTTCGCAGATACCTTTTTGCCAACGGTTTTAATATAACAGACGAGACGGTCTGCTTCGAGGACGGCAAGGTTTACATATGTATCGGAGCTGTTTATACAGGCTCAATAACATCACACAGCGAAGCCGAGATTATGTTCGGCAGTCTCCTCACACGCCACGACGAAGCGGCAGAAGCTTTCATAAATAAAAAACTGAAAAGAATAACAGCTCGCCTTTCCGCACTCAACGCACACGGCGGTGACGAGGGCGAAAAAGAGCGACTTGAATCAATAATAAAAGAGGTGGAAAAATGGCAAAGGTAAAGGATTTTTACGGTTATCTTAACAGCATTGCTCCCTTTGAAACGCAGGAGAACTGGGACAACAGCGGAATGCTCGTCGGCGATATGGACGCCGAAGTAAAAAAGGTTGCCGTTGTGCTCGATATCACTCACGAAGAAATCAAAAAAGCCAAAGCAATCGGTGCGGACTTAATAATCAGCCACCACCCTGTCATTTTCAACCCGATAAAATCCGTGACAAGGGGCAGTGTGCCGTATGAGCTTGTCGCAAGCTCGATAAACGCTCTCTGCTGTCATACTCCGCTCGACATTGCAGACGGCGGAACGAACGACAGTCTTGCAAAACTGCTCGGAATAGAGGTCACCCGTACCGAAGATCCGATATTAAGGCTCGGAACGGTTGAGCCGACCACGGCGGAAAATCTTGCAGGCAAAATCGCAAAAACGCTCAACACGAAGGTGCGCTATGCCGACGCAGGCAGAAAAATCGAAAAAATTGCGATCTGCACAGGCGCAGGCTGTTCGCTGATTGAAGCGGCAGGTGAAATTGACGCTTTCATCACGGGCGACGCATCGCACCACAACTTTCTCGACTGCATTCAGGCAGGCATCACGCTCATTGCAGCGGGACATTACGAAACGGAAATAGTTGTTGTTCCCGTTCTTGTAAAAAAATTGCAGACACAGTTCCCCGACATTGAAATTATTGACATTAAACAGGAAAATCCGATAAAATTTATTTGAGGTAATTATGGCACTTGACGGAATATTTCTCAGCAAAATTAAAGATGAACTGCTCAGAGAAATCTCATTCGGCAGAGTTGAAAAGGTTCACCAGCCCTCCCGTGAGGAGCTGGTTATTCACCTGCGCGGCAAAAACGGAGCGAAGAAGCTTTTTCTTTCGATAAGGAGCAACAGCCCGAGAATCCATCTGACCGAACATGCGCCCGAGAATCCGGCTGTTCCACCGATGTTTTGCATGCTGATGAGAAAAAAGCTGCTCAACGCTCAGCTTGTCGATATCCGCCAATCGGGTCTTGACCGTATACTTTACCTCGACTTCAATGCAACAAACGAAATCGGCGATAAAATAAAACTCATTCTCTCGATTGAGATAATGGCAAAATATTCAAATATCATTCTCTTCGACGGCGACGGAAAAATCGTTGACGCAATCAAACGTGTTGACCTCAGCCAGTCGGCGGTCCGTCAGATTCTGCCCGGCTTCAAATATATTGCACCGCCGCCGCAGAGCAAGCTCAACATAACCGACCATACGACAGAGAATATCATCGCACAGATTAAGACTTTCCCGTCAAAGTCTCTTTCGTCTGCCGTTCTCAGCACCTTGCAGGGTGCCTCTCCGCTCACCTGCCGTGAGCTTTGCGGAGAGTTCGGTGAGCTTTACACAGACGAGGTCAGCGACAAGGGCTTTGAGTATCTCTCCGAAAATCTCGACAGTTTACGCAATATTATTATGAATGAACCGGGCGTTCCTTTCATGCTCAAGGACGAGACAGGCAAGCCCGTTGACTTCTCTTTCTTTCCAATAAAACAGTACGGCGACCGCTACAGAACGGAGATAAAGTCAAGTTTTTCCGAGCTTCTTGACGAGTTCTATTACGAATGTGACCGACTCGAACGCACAAAGCAAAAGGGTCAGGACTTGGTAAAGCTTCTCAATTCCGCAATATCGAGAGTTTCAAAAAAGCTCAGTCTGAGGCAGGCGGAGCTGGCTCACTGTGCAGACAGAGAAAAGCTGAGAATCAATGCCGAGCTTATCAACGCAAACCTTTACAGACTCGAAAAAGGTGCGCTTTTCTACGACCTTGAAAATTACTATGACGAAAACAAACCGATTAGGATTAAAGCCGACCCGTCAAAATCCCCGTCGCAGAACGCACAAAAATACTTCAAGGAATATCGCAAGGCGAAGACTGCCGAGCAGCTTTTGACCGGCTTCATTGAGGAGAGCAAGCAGGAGCTTGCCTATCTTGAAACGGTTGCCGACTCACTTGAGAGAGCCGACACGCAGGCTGAAATTGACGAAATTCGTAACGAGCTTTCGCTTGGCGGTTACGTCAAGAAAAAGCGTGGAACTGATAAAAAATCATCAAAGGCCTTGCCGCCTATTGAATACAGGACAACTGACGGCTTTAGGGTTCTCGTCGGCAGAAACAACGTACAAAACGACAGGCTTTCGCTCAAAACCGCCGCAAAAAATGATATGTGGCTTCACACGCAGAAATTTCCCGGCTCTCACGTTATAATAGTCAGCGACAACAGGGAGATAAGCGACGAAGCGATAGTTGAAGCGGCCGAAATCGCCGCCTATCACTCAAAGGCTCGCGATGCAAAGCTTGTACCGGTTGACTACACATATGTTAAAAATCTCAAAAAGCCGCAGGGTGCGCCCTACGGTAAGGTCATATACCACGTTTACTACTCGGTCAACGTCACACCCGACCGCGACAAAATCAACGCTAAATTAAGTAAGGTGAAATAAAATGCGACTTCTTGTTATTGACGGCAACAGTATAATCAACCGTGCTTTTTACGGAATAAAGCTCCTTAGCACCAAGGACGGCAAATATACAAACGGAATTTACGGCTTCATGAATATTTTTCATAAGCTTCTCGACGATTGCCGACCGGACAGGGTTGCCGTTGCTTTTGACGTCAAGAAGCCGACCTTCCGTCACGAAATGTATCCCGAATATAAGGCAGGCCGCCATGCCATGCCCGAGGAGCTTAAGCAGCAACTGCCCGTTCTCAAGGAGCTTTTGACGCTCCTGGGTTATAAGATTGTCGAAAAAGCGGGATGGGAAGCCGATGACATTCTCGGCACGCTTTCGGTTCAGATGAAGGACGGTGACAAGTGCTTCATAGCAACGGGAGACCGTGACAGCTTACAGCTTGTCAGCGACACGACGACCGTTCTTCTCGCTTCAACCAAGATGGGCAAAACTCAGACAATCCCCTATGACAAAGCAAAAATCAAAGAGGACTACGGCGTTGAACCGTGGCAGATGATTGAAATTAAGGCTCTCCAGGGCGACAGCTCGGACAATATTCCCGGAGTTGCCGGAGTAGGTCCCAAGACCGCAGGAGATTTAATTCAGCGCTTCGGCTCGGTTGAAAACATTTACAGTAACATTGATACAATTGAAATAAAGGACAAGCTCCGTGAAAAGCTCGTCAATTCCAAGGACAGCGCAATGCTCAGCCACACGCTCGGCACCATTCGCACGGACGCTCCGATTGATACGGACATGGATTTCTACATTCCGTCCGTTCCCGACAGCGGCAAGGCCTCAAGGCTTCTTGCTTCGCTTGAAATGTTTAAAATGATTGAAAAATTTGACCTCGGCAAAGGCGAGCAGACCGATATCGAAACAGTCAGCGTTTCTGTCAAGCACCTTGAGTCGCTCTCGGAAATCAGGCTCGGCGATAAGGCTTATTTCATTTCCGAATTTTCGGACGGCGATATAATTTCAATCGCTTTCGACTGCGGCGAATTTATTGCCGTTGTTGATAATAACAGCTTCACATTTGCTTCTGAGCTTGCCGATATTCTCTCAAATGAAAAAATCGAAAAAATAACCTGCGATGCCAAGCAGCTCTATTCATGGGCGTTCATGCGTGATGTTCGGATAAAAGGAAAAGTAAGCGACATTATGATTGCCGGCTATATTCTTAACCCTTCGGCGAGCGACTATTCGCCTGTAAGAATGGCGCAGGAATACGGTGCGCTCTGCCCAGAGATAAGCGAGGAAAACGAGACGGCTCTCAAAGCCGCCGCTTTAAATGGCGCATGGGAAAAGGTCATCAAGCAAATCGAGGAAAATGACCAGCTTCCGCTCCTATACGATATTGAAATGCCGCTTTCAAAGGTGCTTTCCTCAATGGAGGTTACGGGATTTCTTGTTGACCGTGAGAGCATTCAACAATACGGAGCGGTGCTTGAAGAAAAAATCAACTCCCTGGTCAGCGAGATTTATGACCTTGCAGGCGAGGAATTCAATATAAATTCGCCAAAGCAGCTCGGCACAATCCTTTTTGAAAAGCTCGGACTGCCGGCAAAGAAAAAAACAAAATCGGGTTATTCGACCAATGCCGACGTGCTTGAAGGTCTTGCACCCGATTATCCGATAGTTTCGCTCATTCTCGAATACAGAACGCTTGCAAAGCTCAAATCGACCTACTGCGACGGCTTGCAGAAATGCATTGCGCCTGACGGCAGGATTCATTCGACGCTCAACCAAACCGAAACAAAGACCGGACGAATTTCCTCGACCGAACCTAATCTTCAAAACATTCCCGTCAGAACTCCCGTCGGACGCGAGCTGAGAAAATTCTTTATTGCCAAGGAAGGCTGTGTGCTCGTTGATGCCGATTATTCGCAGATTGAATTGCGCGTTCTCTCGGACATTGCAAACGACGAAACAATGATATCCGCCTTCAACAACGGCGACGATATCCACACAATAACGGCTTCGCAGGTTTTCAACATGCCCGTTGAGGCGGTAACTCCGTTGATGAGAAGCCGTGCCAAGGCAGTCAATTTCGGCATAGTTTACGGTATCGGCGCATTCTCACTCGCCCATGATATCGGCGTAACGAGAGCCGAAGCCGACAAATATATCAAAGGCTATCTTCATCATTTTTCGGGCGTTGACAGCTACATGAAGAATGTCATTGCCAAGGCGAAGGAGGACGGCTATGTTCAGACTCTGTTCAAGCGCCGCCGCTATCTGCCCGAGCTTGCCGCGTCGAATGCTATGATCCGCAACTTCGGCGAGCGTGTCGCAAGGAATATGCCTATTCAGGGAACCGCCGCAGATATAATCAAAATTGCGATGGTTCGTGTCTACGACAGGCTTGAAAAAGAAAATCTCAAATCAAAGCTTATCATGCAGATCCATGACGAACTGATTGTCGAGGCTCCCGAAAATGAGCAGGAGCAGGTTCAAAAAATCATCCGTGAAGAGATGGAAAATGCATGTAAGATGAAGGTAAAGCTCACCGCAGATGTGCATTGCGGCAAGAGCTGGTACGACGCAAAAGGATAATGCAAAATGAAGGTTGTTGTTACGGCAAGAAATTTCTCGACAGATGACAAAACTGCTCTTCAAATGCTCAAAAATGCAGGATTTGAAGTTGAGGATCACAGCAAAGAGGACATAGGCAGCGGCACGGACGAGGAGTATATACGTTCGCTTGTGCTTGACGCCGACGCAGTTATATGCGGTCCCGAAAAAGTAAGTAATAAAGCAATAGCTGAAGGCAAAAATCTTAAAATCGTTTCCCGCCGAGGAATCGGCTACGATTCTATTGACATTGATTTCTGCAAAAAGAACGGCGTTGCAGTTGCCCGTGCGCTCGGTACGGTTGAAGGCTCGGTTGCAGAGAGCGTTATGGCTTATATCCTCTATTTTGCAAGACGAATCGACCTGCAAAGCGAGAGCATGAACAAGGGCGAATGGAAGCGAATCATGACCCCGGGCGCAAAAAGTCACACGCTCGGCCTTATCGGATTCGGCGGAATCGGCAAGGAAATCGCAAAGCGTGCCGTTCCGTTCGGCATGGACGTGCTTTACTATTGCCGCCACCCCAAGGATGAATTCGGTGCAAATTACGCCGAGCTTGACGAGCTTCTCGCAAAAAGCGATTACGTTTCAATCAACGTTCCGCTTAACGAAAGCACCGTCAACATGATAGACAAAAAAATATTTTCAAAAATGAAGGACGGAGCAATTCTAATCAACACGGCAAGAAGCGGAATTGTTGACACAAATGCGCTTGTCGATGCGTTGAAATCCGGCAAGCTCTCCGGTGCGGCAATTGATGTCTTTGACAATGAGCCTTGCACGGACTCCCCTCTTATCGGTTTGCCGAATGTTGTCTTAACACCTCACACAGCTCCTTTTACAAAAGAAAATTTCCGTGAAATGAACAACAGGGCTGCCAAAAGCGTTATTGAATTCTTTAACGGAACGCTTGACAGCCGCTATCTGATAGGATGATAATATGACAATTACCTTTGTTTGCACTGGCAATACCTGCCGCAGCGCAATGGCAGAGGGCATTTGCAAAAGGCTCATTGCCGACAAAAAAATCGAAAACATAACCTGTCAAAGCTGCGGTCTCGGCGCATTTACGGGCGACAGCGCATCGCCGCTTGCCGTTTGGGCGGCAAGAATGCACGGTGCGGACATTTCTGACCACCGTTCAAGACAGATCAACCAATATATTTTTAACGGAACCGACCTCATGGTATGTATGACTAAGGCGCATAAGCAGGCAATAATGACGCTGAATCCGAAATTCAAGGTTATTGTTCCCGAGCCTGAAATCTCCGACCCTTACGGCGGTGACGAGGACGTTTACTCCGCCTGTGCGGATCAGATTGAAAGCTTCGTTTCAAGGCTTCTCGACGTCCTGACTGCCGAAATCAAGCCCATGTCCGCCGGGCACGTTTCCGACATTGCCGAGATAGAAAAGCTCTGCTTCTCCGCTCCGTGGACGGAAAAAGGGATCGCCGAGGAGCTTGACAATGAAAACGCTCGTTTTCTCGTCGCTCAGTCGGGCAAAAATGTTCTCGGCTACATCGGAGTTCACGAGGTTTGCGGCGAGGCATATATTGACAATATCGCAGTGCGCCCCGATTACAGGCGACTCGGCATCGGCGAAAAGCTTCTCAAAACGGCGCAGGAAAATGCGTTCGGCAGGAAGTGTGAATTCATTACGCTTGAGGTTCGCAGAAGCAACGAAAAAGCGATTTCGCTGTATAAAAAGCTCGGCTACCAAACGGCAGGCGAGCGTAAAAATTTCTATACAAATCCCGCCGAAGATGCGGTCATCATGACATTGAAAGAATGTGATATCAAATGAAAATATTATCCCTCGAATCCTCGTGTGACGAGACTGCGGCCGCCGTCGTTGAGGACGGCAGAAAGGTACTGTCAAGCGTTGTAGCTTCTCAGGTGCAGGAACATATTATCTACGGCGGAGTTGTGCCTGAGATTGCATCGCGTCGCCATGTCGAAGCCGTTTCGGGTGTCGTTAACAAGGCTCTGAGCGATGCAGGCTGTACTCTTGACGACATTTCGGCAATCGCCGTTACATATGCGCCCGGACTTATCGGCGCACTTTTGGTCGGCGTAAATTACGCAAAGGGTCTGTCGCTTGCAAGCGGTATTCCGCTTGTTCCCGTTCATCACCTGCGCTCACACATTGCCGCAAACTACATCACCCACCCCGAGCTTGAGCCTGAATTTCTCTGCCTCGTTGTTTCGGGCGGACACAGCCATATTGTCGAGGTTAAGGACTATACGAAATTTAAAATCGTCGGCTACACGCATGACGATGCGGCAGGCGAAGCAATGGACAAGGCGGCAAGAGCAATGGGTCTGCCCTACCCCGGCGGTCTGAACCTTGACCGTGTTGCAAAGGACGGCGACCCGACGGCATACAAAATGCCGCACCCGAGAGTTGACGGTGCGCCTTACGATTTCAGCTTTTCGGGACTGAAAACAGCCGCATTGAACACCATAAATATTGCAAAGCAGAAGGGCGAGGAGATAAACGTTCCCGACCTTGGCGCATCGTATATCAAGGCGATTGTACGCTGCCTGACCGAAAATACGGAGAAAGCGGCAAAGGACCTCGGTTATAAAAAGATCGTGCTTGCCGGCGGCGTTTCGGCCAACTCGGTTCTCCGCAGGGATATGGAGGCTCTTTGCAAAAAGAACGGCTGGGAGCTTTTCGCCCCCGAGCTTAAATATTGCGGCGACAACGGTGCAATGGTCGGTGCACAGGGCTATTATGAATTCATCGGTGGCAATACCGCCGATATGTCATTGAACGCCTATGCGACGATGAGTATTGAATAAAAAAATTTCAGCCGCAAAGCAAATTGTGATGATTGCTTTGCGGCTGGTTTTATTTATTGTCTTTTGATTTGTTCTTTCCTGTCAGCTTATTCAAAATTGTTGCACAAATTATTATAATTCCTATAACAATAAAAATTCCAAGCATACCTTTTCCCATATACGGGAGCGTTTCTATGAAAGCGTACGGATTAAAACCTAATAAATTCATAAATAAATCTCCTTTCATCATGCAAAAAAGTTAAGTATGAGTCCGCCGGCAATTACCGAGGCAATCTGACCCGAAACATTAACGCCCATCGACTGCATAAGCAAAAAGTTTTGAGGATCCTCGGCAAGGCCCATTTTGTGAACAACACGGCCCGACATCGGGAAAGCCGAAATTCCGGCGGCACCAATCATAGGATTGATTTTTTCCTTGAGGAAAAGATTTAAAAATTTTGCAAAAATAACACCGCCTGCAGTATCGAATATAAACGCTATAAATCCGAGACCGAGAATAAGCAGCGTCTCCCTCCGAAGAAATTTGTCAAACTGCATCTGAGTCGCAATGGTAATTCCGAGAAAAATCGTGACAAGATTTGCAAGCACTCTTTGCGCCGTTTCAGACAACGAATCAAGCACACCGCATTCACGGATAAGATTTCCGAACATGAGAAATCCTACGAGTGCAACGGAGTTTGGCGAAACAACTCCGGCAATTATTGTTATCACAATCGGGAACAGTATTTTTGTAAGCTTTGAAACCTGACTCGGCTTATATTTCATTCGTATTTTTCGCTCTTTTTCCGTTGTAAGCAGCTTTATTACCGGCGGCTGAATGATAGGTACAAGTGCCATATATGAATATGCCGCAACCATTATTGCGCCGAGATATTTCGAATCCAGCATTTGAGCAACCACTATTGCGGTCGGGCCGTCTGCCGCTCCGATCGTTGCTATCGACGCAGCGTCCTTTATGTCAAAAAACATTGACGATGTGCAAAGGGTAAAAAATATTCCGAACTGCGCTGCCGCACCGAATATCATCAGCTTCGGATTTGCAAGAATCGGTCCGAAATCGATCATTGCCCCTATGCCGATAAAAAGTATCAGCGGAAAAAGCTCATTTGCGATTCCTGACTTGTAGAGAATACTTAGCGCACCCTCCTGCGGCAAGCCGTTTACCACACGGTCAACCACTCCCGAGAGCGGCAGGTTAACAAGAATAACGCCGAAGCCTATCGGCAAAAGCAGCGTCGGCTCCATATTCTTTTTGATTGCAAGAAAAATCAGCAATCCGCCTATCGCCCACATGATAAGCATTCTGTAATCAAAATTATATACGGCATTTTGATACAGAAAAGAGAAAAATTCCATAAACAAACTCCTTTTTAAAAATTTTCGGAAGAATCGGCATAAAAAAAGAGACTTCTACTGCAATAGCAATAAAAGTCTCGTCATTTAATACAAAAGCGGGTCTTTTTGACCGAATTGACGCTGAATGTAACGGTTTTCGCCGACTACTCCCTTTCGGTGATTATAAATATACCATATATTTTTAAATTATGCAAGCTTTTTTCTGTTTTATCCTTATATTTTCTTTGACAAATTCAAAAAATCAATGTATAATAATTAATCGTTGATTGAATTAAAAGTAATTCAATTTGCAATAATAAATATTTCAGCTTGAAGACACGATACACGGACTCCCTGTCCTGATACGACACAAGGTGCAGGCTTGGCGTGTATCGTTTTACTCCGGCTTTACGGCGCACGCTTTAGGCGTGTGCTTTTTGTTTGTGTTGTAAAGCGACAGGAGGATTCATTATGGAAGAAACAAAGGTCAATTCATTTTTGGAAACGGAGCGAATCGGCAGGCTCATGCGCAAATTCTCATTGCCGTGCATAATCTCCCTGCTTGTCGGCGCGCTCTACAACATTGTCGATCAGATTTTCATTGCAAACGCCGATTATCTCGGCTCTTACGGCAATGCGGCAAACTCGGTCGTATTTCCGCTGACGGTTATCGCCCTTGCAATAGCAACAATGATCGGCGACGGCTGCGGCGCATTCGTCAGCATTCGTCTCGGTGCAAAGGACTTTCAAAAAGCGCACAAAAGCATCGGAAATTCGGTTCTTCTGACCGTCGCTTCAAGCATTGTTCTAATGGTAATTTACTTGATCTTTGCCGACCGAATTATAACCGCTTTCGGCGGCACGGTCAACGAAGAAACCTTCAGGCTGTCAAAGGAATATTTCTTTTGGATTTCGCTCGGTGTTCCGTTTTATATGTTCGGTCAGGCGCTTAATCCGATAATCCGTTCGGACGGCAACCCCCGTTTCGCCATGATCACCCTGCTTGTCGGCGCAATAAGCAACTGTATTCTCGACCCGATATTCATTTTTAAATTTCATTGGGGCATGATGGGTGCTGCGGTCGCAACCGTGATCGGTCAAATTCTCTCCGCTGTTCTCTCACTTATTTATCTTTTTAAACTAAAAAGCGTAAAGCTCTGCAGGGCGAGCTTTGTTCCCGACAAATCGGTTATTTGTAAAATTATTCCGCTCGGAGCATCAAGCTTTCTTGCTCAGATTTCCGTCGTCTTTTCAATGGCGGCGGTGCTCAATATGTGCAAAAAATACGGCGCACTCGATCCGATTTTCGGACAGAACGAGTACGCCCAAATACCGACGGCTGTCATCGGCATTGTTCTTAAATTTTTTCAGATAATCATGTCGATCGCAATCGGCATGTCGGCAGGCTGTATCCCGATCGTCGGATTCAACCTCGGTGCAGGTCGCAAGGACAGAGTTCGTGAGCTTATGCGTTTGCTCATGCTTGCAGAGGCAACCGCAGGACTTGTTGCAACAATTATTTTTGAGCTTTTCCCTACGCAGCTTATCGGCATATTCGGCGCAGGCAACGAGAGCGTTTACTACACGCAGTTCGCAATAAAAGCTATTCGCATAATTCTTTGCGCTACGATTCTTTCATGCGTCAACAAGGGTGTTACGATTTTTCTGCAATCCCTCGGCAGGGCAGGAACAGCAACCCTGCTCTCAGTGCTCAGAGAAATTGTTTGCGGCGTAGGTCTTGTGCTTCTGCTTCCGATTTGGTTCGGACTTGACGGACTGCTTTGGTTCATGGCAATAGCCGATATCATAACCTTTGTCGCTTCTCTCGCAGTGCTGATTCATATTGATAAGAGCTTGCAAAAATCATAAATTTCTGTTTTTCATCAGCGCAAAAAGCAATCTGTACATTTTGTTTTTAAGCAAGCGGAATTTAAGAACTGTCATTCTTGACGAACCGTAATCGGCATCGCTATCAATCGCAGTTTTATAAATATCGGTATCGGCCACTGATTTGACCGTGCCGATTTTTTCTTTCATGTTCAAATCGGAACTTGAAAGTCCGAGCAAAAGTGTATTGACAACCTTCCTTGCATATGCCTTCCACATCGCTTTTACTTCGGCGTCAAAATATCCGTCATCAATAATCATCGCTTTCACGTCCGAAAGCGAATCGGAATTGAGTCTGAATGAGTCGAGGTCAAAGCTGTGAGAAAGACTCGAGCCGAGGTTTCGATAATGATACATCGGTCGCTGAAGATAATAGCCTGTTTTCATTTTGTAAACCTGAATTGCCGATTGGAACCAATCCTCGCCGTGACACATCGAAAGATATTTCAAAAAGTCAAACGACCTGCCGTAAATTTCTCTGCGGCAGCATTTTGTACAAAGTGAATTCATGCAGCGATTCAGCAAAATCAAATACAATTCTTTTTTATTTTTTTTATCGTAAAAGCAGCTTTTTTCCGCCATCTTTTTTATTGTAACCTTGCCCGTTTTGTTATCAAAAATCGACAGATCGAACATGACAATATCGCAGGAATATTTTTCAAAAATTCCGTCAACCGTTTCAATTAAATCATGATCAATTATGTCATCGCAATCAACGGTCAGAATATAATCTCCCGTTGAATTTTCAAAAGCGGTTTTACGGGCAACGTTTACTCCTTCGTTTGCCTTGTGAATAACCTTAACTCTGCTGTCTTTTCGGGCATATTTATCACATATTTTTCCGCTTGAATCCGTCGAGGCGTCATCGACAACAACCACCTCAAAATCGTTAAAGGTCTGGCACAAAATCGAATTGAAGCATTCATCGAGATATTTTTCACTGTTGTAAACCGTCAGCAAAACACTGTATTTCGGCATTGGCTCACCTCTTTTTCACAAAGCGAAATTCGCTTATCATAAAGCCGTCGAGCGGCTCTGTAATTTCAAGCTCGGCACAACCGTTTTGCAAAAAATCTTTCGGCACGTCATAGACAATACTTTGATATCCGTCGGCAAGGAATTTCTTTTCGTACTCCCCGTCACGTCTGCCGCCGAACTGCGGCCCGTCATAAATAACGTTGCCGTTCACTGTAATTTTATGATGATTTATTTTTTCGTTCGGGCGTGATTTATATGTCACTCGCAGCTTATAATCGCCGCCTGTCAGCCCCGCAACATTACAGTTAAAATTGAAATGGTCATAAACCTTGGTAATGCACATCGGAAGCCTTGCATCGGCATTATCGTCCCCTTGGAAATTCATATAGAATTCGCCCTTTTGCTTGCCGCAGACCTCAAAGCCGTGCTCAGCAAACGAGAAATAATACTCGTCCTTTTCAACCCTGTTCCTGTCAAATATTTCAGCAAGATAATCGCTGTCGGGGTGACTTTTGATTTTATTAAGAAGATAATTTCTGTCCGTCACGGGCATATCGATCGTGTCAAGAACACAACCTCTTTCGACGTTCATTCCGCCGAAATGCTCAACATCAAGCTGCATTCCGATAAGATTAAAAAGCTTCTCTGCAAGCGGGAATAATTCCGCTCGCAAATCTTTATATTCTTCGTCAAAATCCGTTGAAAGAATTTCTTTTGCAAGCTCAATATTGCCTTTTCTTATCTTAGTCCTTGCGTCATCAATCAAATCAAGCTCAAAAATTCTTCTGTCACGAATAATTTTATCGCAACTCGCTCTGAAAAGAAAAAGAACATATCTCCAGTTTTTCATTAACTTATCGGACTTCATTTCAATAAGCATTCCGTAAACATTTTCAACCGAAGAATTTTCGGCCGGGTCACCGTTCCAGCTCTGCTCCATGCCGAAAATAACGTCAACAATTTTTTCGCAATCCTCACCCGAAAAAAACGCACGGGCATAATCCCTGAGAATTTCACGGAGGTCGGCATCGGGGTCAAAATCAAGTGCGCCGAAAACGAATTTATTAACGTCGTCATTAACCCCTTCGGAATAAGAAACGCTGCCGCAAACATATTGCTTCGTCAGGCGGTGAATCAGCCTGTACTCGCTCGGTCTCGGGTTGATTGCTTCACGGCTGAGCGTTGCGGCATAGGCGTAGTGCCAATCGTCACGGTCAAAGTGAACGGGAATTTCACAGCGCAAATTGTGGCAAATATCCGGGTAGTATCTTATCGGGTATTTAACATCAACAAAACGGCGCATTTCATCGAGCGTAAACGGATGATTCGGCCCGTAAATAAGTCCGTCGATTTCCTCGGGCATTTTTGCCATTTCTTTTATAAACCGTTGGCCCCAATCGGCATACTGATGCGGAGCCTGAGCCGACGGCCAAAGCTCAATGTCCGGAAATTCCTTTTGCAGATCTTTTTTTATTTTTTTGCAGCGCACAAAAAAGTCTTCAGCCTGCAAATCACCCGGATCTCCTCCCGGCGGAAAATAAAAATTAAATTTCGGTATATTATGACAACAGCCGCAGAAATAATCGCTGCTTTCTTCGTCGGAAAGTCTCTTTGCATAAGCGCAGAAAATTGAAAAATTTATATCAAGTCTTTCGCAAATTTGCGATTTAATTTTTGTGATTTCTTCAAAGCTGTATTTCATCAAATCCGTGTGCTTTTCATCGTCGCCGAGACACGCCTCAACCGTGTTCGTTCCGAACATCATCAAATCACGGATATATCTTTCGTATTGCTTTTCGTCCCACGTCTCATATGTATTGTTCATGTCCGTATAGCTGAGCTGATGACCTCTTATGGGCATATACGGTGAATATTTTCCGCTTATATCTTTCGTCAGTGCAAGCTCACCGTCAGTCACCCTGCATTTTCTGAGAAAGACAGAGTAGCCGTAAATCAAGCCTCGCAAACGATGCGCCGTAACCGTAATTTTTTCTTTTTCATGTTCAATCGAAAAATCTTCGCTTTCGCTCTCGTCAACGAGCTTCAGTTCAACGTAACAGTCGCCTGTTTTTTTGTCGAAAACGAGCGGCTTTTTACCTGTTCTGATTTCAATTTCTTCCGCGAAAAGCTCGGCGGCGAATTTTGCTTTTTCCCCGTCGGCAATTATTTTTATGTCTTTGAACATAAAAATCATTTCATCACAGCCTTGATTATTTTTTCAATTTAGTATATCATAAAACAAGGCAATTAAGCAATAGAAAGCGATGAAATAATGATTGAAAAAATTCACGAAAAAAACGTCTGGGATTCGTTAATAAAAACAACTCTTCCCATCGTTATTTACGGCATGGGAAACGGAGCGGATATGATTATCGAAAAGCTTCAAAGCATCGGCGTTGATTTTGCCGATATTTTTGCGAGCGACGAGTTTGTAAGGGGTCACAGCTTCCACGGCAAAAAGGTGCTGAAATATTCAGAAGTTAAGGAGAAATACAATGATTTCGTTATTGTAATGGCATTTGCGGTTCATGACAAAAAAATGCTTGCGAGAGTTAAGGAGCTTTCAAAGGAACACACGCTTTATTTTCCCGACGTTCCCGTTGTCGGCGACGGAATTTTTTCAAGAGAATATATTAAAGAACATGACAGCGAATTTGATAAAGCGTATTCTCTTTTGAGCGATGAAAAATCACGGCAAAGCTATATTGATGTTCTCAATTTTAAAGTCAGCGGTAAAACGGAATATCTCTTTAAATGCGAGAGAGAAAAAGAAGAAATATATTCCGATTATCTTCGCCCGGGCGATAATGAAATTATCATGGATCTCGGCGCATACGACGGTGACACGATAAGAGAATTACTCAACGTAACCGATAACAAATATCAAAAAATTTATGCCGTTGAGGCCGATGAAAAAAATTTCAAAAAGCTATTAGACAAAACATCCGAGCTTTCAAGAATCGAGAGATTTAATCTTGCGGCATGGGATAAAAAAGAAGCCCTCTTCTTTGAAAAGAAAAAGGGAAGAAATTCAAAGCTTTCATCGTTCGGCAAAATTAAAGTTGATGCAAACAGCGTTGACGGTATTCTCAATGGAGAAGAAATTACTCTGTTAAAAATGGATATAGAGGGCAGCGAAGAGAAGGCACTTGTCGGAGCCGTGAAAACAATAAAAACCTTTCGCCCTAAGCTTTATGTTTGCGCCTATCATCGCAACAGCGACCTGTTCGCTCTGCCGCTGAAAATCCGTTCGATATGTCGGGATTACAGAATTTATTTTGCTCATCATCCTTATGTCCCTGCATGGGAATCAAATTTTTATTGTTGTATTGATTAGTCTGTCAATCCATGATATAATTACAGCGAAAAATACTTAAAAAGGAGTGAGCCGATGAGCAATCCGAAAGGCAAAGCATTACCGAATCTTATTTCAATGTATCTTATAATGCTTGTAATATACTGTTTGGATGTGTTTTTTCTCAAATCCGATCTCACGGTTCTCGGCGATAATTTTTATTCGCGTTTTCTTTGCTTAACAGTACTTTTGATGACAGTTGTATTCAAAAGGGAACATTTAATAACCTTTGGTATACGCAGAAAAGCAACTAAACTGAAATCCGCATTTATTTTCGGCACATTTTTTTCCGTTGTCCCGATTGCAACTGTTTCAATATTTGAATTTATATTTTTTAAGATACTCTATCCAAATGCCATTGATATCAATTTCACTCCTCCTAGCCTCAGCTATGTGCAAACCGGGGGATATCTCACACCGGCTTTATGTATTGCGATTTATATTTTGACTTCTCTTTTTGCCGCCTGCTTCAAGGAGATGTTTTTTCGCGGATTTTTGCTCCACAAGCTTGAGAAGCTTACGACCCTTAAGGTAGCAAACATTTTTCAGGCACTTCTTTACATGACATTCGTTATTCCGAAATTGATACGAAATTTTGCCATGAACTACTACAGTGAGGATATTGTAAAGCTTGCGACATTTGTAGTTATTTTTTATCTTGTTCACGAGTTTATAACGGGCTTGAAATGGGGCATGCTTGCAAAAGTAAGCGGAGCGGTATATATTTCAATTATCGACAACTTTCTTTATGTTTTCCTTGCAAACAGCCTCCATATTGTAGATCAAAGCACCAAATGGCTCTTTATGATCCATATGCTTGCAACTCAGCTTATCTCCCTTGCTTTGGTTGCAATATATTGTAAAAAAGCTTCTTCAGCCAAATCCGTCGAAGAAAAAACAAGCGAAAAAAAATCAACCGTCGCAGCAAAAGAAAAAACAAAAAATCCAGCGCCGATTGAAACGCATGAGGAAAAAGAAGTAATTAACGCTGAGGCTTTCAACGGTAAAGCCGAGATAAGCCCGAGTCAATTCAAAGAGATTATAAAAGAAAACACTGTTCAATCCGCCTTGCCGCATAACGGGGAGCTTTCCGAGGAGGAAATCGACAGTTATCTTAAGGATTTCGGTAAGCCGAAGGGACAATATAATCCGCCTAAGACTTCAAAGCCCGATATGACAAAGGAAAACGTTGAAAGCTTTGACGTAGATGATTTTCTTAAAGGCTTTTCAAATTCTTAAGGCATTCACGGCAATCTGTGAATTTCGACTTAAAACAAAAAAGGAGCTGTACCGTTGTTCGCTTTTACGAACTCTGATACAGCTCCTCAATTATTCGGTAATTAGCCCTCTTCCTTCATCTTTGCAAAGCACTCGCTGCAATATACAGGACGGTCTTCTCTCGGACGGAAAGGAACCTTAGCTACGCCGCCGCAGTTAGCGCATGTTGCCTCGAACATTTCGCGCTCGCCTCTGACTGCATTCTTTCTTGCATCACGGCAAGCCTTGCAGCGCTGCGGCTCGTTAACAAAGCCTTTCTCAGCGTAGAACTCCTGCTCGCCTGCGGTGAAAGTGAACTCCTGACCGCAATCCTTACATACTAACGTCTTGTCTTCGTACATGATAATTTACCTCGCTAAATTTTATTTACGCTCTGCGCACGTCCTTAAACGTTATGTACAGCGCAGGCATAGGGGTATCATTTTTCCTTGAGCTTTTTTCTTGCCCTTTGCAAAGCATTGTCAACACTTTTGACGCTTATTGAAAGCATTTCGGCAATAGAACTGTAATTATGACCTCCGATATGGAGCCTCAGCACATCTTTTTCAAGATCCGTCAGCTTTTTTTCGATACTCTCGCTGAGATCCTCGAACCGTTCCTGCATAATTATCATCGTCTGCGGGTCAGACATATCGTCGCTGATTTCAACGTCGTCAATGTCAACATATCCGTTGAGCGGCATATGCTTGCTCCGCAGTTGATTTCGCACGGCGCTTTTGATGCGATTGGAAATGCAAACCGTTGCAAAGGTCTCAAACCTCACGCCCTCATCAGGGTCGTACCCGTAAACAGAACCGAGAAGACCTATCATGCCCTCCTGAATAAGATCGCTCCGGCTCATCGGACACCGTCCGACATAGCCTGTGGCAATGCACTCAACAGTCGGCGCAAGAGATGAAATCAGTTCATTCATTGCTGCTTTATCGCCGTAACGTGCCGCATAAACTTTATCCGAATTTATCGGAATTTTGCTCATACGCACACCTCACAGGACTAAGATACGTTTATATGATATCCCATTAATTAATCAATGTCAACAAAAAATCCGTTGTTTTCTCAATTTTTGAAGATTGTAACAAATTTAACAGATATTTTTTGGTTGTTTTAACAATTAAAATTGTACTTATATTGACACAAATATTTTAATTGCACAAACTTTTTATGTTTTCAATGTGACAATCGCTCTGATACATAGATAATATTTGACTTTTTTTCGTCTATAATGTATAATTCAACCGCACTATGCTCTCACGGAGGGATAATTTTGACAGGATTCATTTTTCTTGACAAGCCTGAGGGGCTTACGTCCTTTGTTGCGGCAAACAGAGTCAAGAGAATACTGAAAATAAATAAAACAGGACACACCGGCACACTCGATCCAATGGCAACCGGCGTGCTTCCTGTCATGCTTGGCGGAGCGACGAGATTTTCACAGTACCTGCCGACTCACGACAAGGCTTACCGTGCAAAAATTTTACTCGGCACCGTCACAGACACGCTCGATATAACAGGTACGGTGCTTCAGAAAAATCCTGTTAACGTCAGCGTTGACAGACTCAACGGGGTAATCAACCGTTTTGTCGGCTCAATAAGTCAGCTTCCTCCGATGTATTCCGCAGTTTCAAAGGACGGCATCAGATTGTATAAGCTTGCCCGTCAGGGCATCGAAATAGAAAGAGAAGCAAGGAATGTTGTTATTCGCTATATAAAGCTTATTGACGTTCCGGACGAAAATAACGAGTTTGAGATCGAGGTCTCATGCAGTGCCGGAACGTATATACGCTCGCTTGCCGCCGACATAGGCTCTGAACTTGGCTGCGGGGCAGTAATAACCGCACTCAGACGCATTGAAGCCAACGGCGTTTCAATAGACAAAACCGTTACACTTGAAACCGTTCGGCGGCTTGCCGACGAAGGACGAATTGACGAACTGATCACCCCGTGTGACGAAATGCTTCGTTGCTACACTGCCGTCAATGTCAGCGAAAAGCAGGCGATACGCTTTGAAAACGGCGGAGAACTCGACCTCAACAGAATCAAGGGTGAAAAAAACGACGGCTTTTGCCGTGTTTATTCTCCCGCAAAGAAGTTCCTCGGGTTAGGCAAAATCAGCCTTGTCGACGGGATGCTATATGTTGAAAAAAAATTAGTATATTGAGGTTGTTATTATTATGAAATGGTTTATTTTTTCTATTGCAGCTCTGCTTTGCTGGAGCTTTTCGGATTTATTTTCAAAAATCGGCTGCGCCGACTCAAAGGATAAACACAGCGCACTGAAGATGGTCACCGCAGTCGGTGTTGTTATGGGCCTTCATGCTGCATACACGCTTATTTTTACCGACGTTGACTTCACTTTTCAAACCATGCTCACCTATTTGCCCGTCTCATTCCTTTACATATCGTCAATGACGATCGGCTATGTCGGACTTCGTTTTATCGAGCTTTCGATTTCCTCTCCGATATGCAATTCATCCGGTTCATTGGCTTCTATTATCAGCATAATCACAGGAATGGCAGTACTCGTTAAGGCTCAGTACATTGCAATCGCCCTTGTTGCCATCGGCATTGTCGGACTCAGCATTGCCGAAATGACAGAGGATGATGACCTGAGAGCGGCACGCCAGAGCAAAAGCAACTATAAATATACAAAAAGTGTTCTCGCAATTCTCTTGCCGATTATTTACTGTCTGCTTGATGCACTCGGATCTTTTGCCGACAGCCTTGTTCTTGAAAAGCTTGACGAGGATGCCGCCAACACTTCATATGAACTGACTTTCCTCATCTGCGGCATACTTTGCTTCATTTATGTTAAATTCATCAAGAAGGATAAGTTCTTTCCGAAAAAGGAAGCTCCGAAATATATCGGCGCGGCGTTTGAAACGGCAGGTCAGTTTGCATATATCTATGCCATTGCCGACAGTGAGCACTTTGCCCTCTCGGCGCCGATTATTTCCGCTTACTGCGCCGCATCCGTCCTCTGGGGCAGAATTTTCCTTAAAGAAAAGCTTTCGTGGAAACACTATGTGTGCATCCTTCTCACCGTCACCGGTATTGTTATAATGGGCGTTTATGACGGTTGATTTAGGGAGCGGAAAAGATGAAAGGAAAAAGAAAATTATTTATAATAGCTGCAATAGTTTTGACAATTGTTGTTCTTAATTCAATATTTCTTGAGCACAGATATAATTTTACCGAGGTTTATTCCTTTGACAAGCCGCAGGAAATCAGCGAAGAGATGCAAAATATTTTCTGGTTTTCCGTCAGCGATTATGAGAACGGAGTCATAAGCACATCCCCGGAACGCTTGCGGGATATCGGCATAGATCCGTCAAAACTGGAGCTTGATACTTCGAAATACACATACATTGTGACAATCGGCTGTGATCTTGTTTCACTGAAAACGAGCTTTTGGCACTGCACACTCAGGAAAGAATTTCCGCCATTTATGCCAAAGGAATACATAGGAACCGTACTGCTCAAAGAATCCGACAAAATAAAAATATATCGGATACGCAAAACAAATGTAGTATATAATTACCACGGATCAAACGATCCGAAATATGTAAAAATTATCAAATAACTTTAAGGGGCCGTTTACATTGAACCGCCCCTTATTTTTAGCTTTTCTTTCTGTAAACAAACGCTAATGCGACTCCGAGTATCAGAACACCTGCACATGCGGCAAGAACGATACCTGCGGCAATTGCCCAGAAGAGAAACGCAATGTCGAGCGGTTCTTTGATTGCCGTTCTGAATCTTACGATTGAAAGCGCACCGACCATACCGAGTGAAAGAACCACATTCGAGGTTACGGCGAGAATTACAAAGGTTGATATCATTGTCAGTGCCACAAGAGTTACGCCGAAGCTTGACGCATACATTACGCCGGCGAAGGTTTTTTTATAAATTAAAAAGATGAAAAGACCTATGCCGAATGCAAGTGCCAGGGAAATCACCATATCGAGCGGTGAAACAGAGGTTATGTTCTCCAAAAAGCTTGATTTGAAAATGTCGTTAAAACTCATAAAAAGCAACTCCTTTTTTATTTTTTATTTCAGCCGTAAACACGGCATGCCGCATATTTTGAAAAAGCCGATGTGCGTGTACTCGGAATCTGTACTATGTCTCTTATCAGTGACGGAAGCACTTCATTCCATTTGACCTCAAGAATTATCGGCGCATCCCCTGCCGGAACGGTTACGCAGTCGCTGTTGAAGAAATCCGTGCAGTTCATTCCGGTTCTGATGTTGTAGTCCATTGTCACCCTAACATTTCCGACCGGGAAAACGAACGGCTCACGTACGTAATCAACGATTGTTTTCGGTCTCAGCCCGAGCGTTTCGGTTTTTATTCTGAAATCCTTCAAAAGTTCATTCCCGCCGTTGTCAAAGTCATTTCCGTTGACGATAGCCATTGCCTGCTCCCGATCAACAACTGTCTGCTCCTTTGCGCAAAGCCCGTTGACCTTTATCTTTTTTTCAAGAAAAATCAAAGATGTGTCGCCGTTGTAGCATCGAAGGCGGAACTTTTCACGTCGGTCAACACCGTTCACCTTTTCAAGTAAAGCCTTGTCGTCAGGATTATCAAAATAAAGACTGCGAATCTTGTATCTTCCGTTGATTGCGTGAGGGTCCTGCTGCATAACAGCCGACAGCCTCGACCTCAAAGCGAGCATATCGCAATAGCCTATCTCGTGCTTAAATTCGTGTCTGAAGTTCATGTTTATCACTCCCTTGCTGTTTTTGTTGTCTATAGCATAACGGGCTTACCTTAGCTGAAGTTTAGAAAATAAATTTTTTGCAAAAAAAAATTGCCCACAAAAAATGAGCAAAATAAAAAGCAGATAACCGAAGTTACCTGCTTCATTTGTTTTGAATTTTAATCAATACTTGAACATGAAGAAAATCGTAATGCCAAGTGTAAGAATAAAGAAAACGATTGCGGAAATTCTTGTAAGCTTAACGAGCTTCTGTTCCATAGTTCTGCCCTTACTCTTGCCGAAAAATGTGTCGGCACCGCCGGAAATAGCTCCCGAAAGGCCTGCCGAACGGCTCTCCTGAAGAAGAACAACAATTATAAGGAAAATCGCAAGAATTATAAGAACTGCTCCGAATACATACTGCAAAGCACTCATAATCAAACCTCCATAAGTATTTTTACCGATTTATTTTAGCACACACTTTCACAAAATGCAATAGCAATTACCATAATTTTTTCAGAAAGCAAAGTATTTCAATGAATTATTGCAAAAAATCGGTTCATTATAATATCAGGCGGCAAAAAACAAGCCGCCGTCAGCGGAAATTATAAATAACCGGCGTTTGCAGTTTTCCGCTGTTCGCCGTTCACTTTTTAAAGTGAGCGGCGATTTTTTTCGGACAATATCGCACAAATTGAGATGTGCGAATTGCGTAGCAAAATTTTTCGTCGGTTTGTGCGGTGTTGCCTTTATATCAGCGAAAGCTGTTCACCGGCGTCCTCTGCGCTCAGGGTTGCTCCCGAGGCAGGAAGATTTTTCGTCTTGTATCTGTAGGGCTTTGCAAATTCGCCCTTGCGATAATCCCTGACGAGTTTAACAACATGACCCTTTTTCAGCGTCATGACCGCAACACCCTGAGTGTCCTTGGTTGTCTTTGGAACTATTGCCCCTGTGTTGAACAGCAGCAGCTTGCCTGCCGTTGATTCAATCACAAGATCGCAATCCTCTTCAATCTTTCTTATTGCCGCTATGGGTGACTTGTTACTGTATGCCTTGATAAGCTTCTTTCTGTTCGTTTTGGTCTGATATGACGCAAGGTCAACCTTTGCAACCTTTCCGTTTTCAAAGAAGAACATTACATATCCCTTGTAGTCGAGCGTTGAAACCATGTAAATTGCGTTTTCGCCGCTGTCCATCTGGAGTTTATTTGCAACGAAATCTCCGAGCTGGCTCGCTTTGCCGAGGTCAAAATCGGCAGCCTTTGCTTTATATACCTGACACTGATCCGTAAAGAACAGCAAATCCGTATTATTAGTCGCTTCGATTTCAAGCAGCATTTCGTCGCCCTCTTTGAGCTTCTGCTCGCCGCTCATTCTGAGCGCCTGCGGCGTTATCTTCTTGAAATAGCCCTCCTTTGAGAAGAAAAGATTGACAGGAAAATCGGGAATTTCCTCCTCGGTCTCCTCCTCGGCTACTTCTGAAGCGAATATAATTCGGGTTTTTCTGTCCTGACCGTATTTATTTACAACATCGGTCAGCTCATTGACAAGAATCTTCTTTATCTTCGACTTATGAGCTAAGATATCCTCCATTTTTTCAATGTCGGCTCTGAGCTGTTCGATATCCTGCGTTCTCTTGAGAATATACTCACGGTTGAGGTGACGAAGCTTTATCTCGGCAACATAATTCGCCTGAATTTCATCAATACCGAAGCCAATCATCAAATTGGGAACAACTTCGCTTTCTTCCTCGGTCGAGCGGATTATTTTAATCGCCTTGTCGATATCAAGAAGAATCTTTTGCAAACCTTCAAGCAAATGAAGCTTGTCTTTAGCCTTGCTCAAATCAAAATAAACTCTGCGCTTGACACATTCTGTTCTGAATGCTATCCACTCGTTGAGTATCTCGCCGACTCCCATGACCCTCGGCGCACCCGCAATCAGTACATTAAAGTTGCAGGAGAATGTATCCTCGAGAGGAGTAGCCTTATAAAGCTTCTGCATGAGCTTGTCGGGATCCGTGCCTTTTTTGAGGTCGATTGTAATTTTAAGTCCCGACTTGTCCGTTTCGTCACGGATATCGCTGATTTCACGCAGAGATCCGGACTTAAATTTTTCGATAACCTTGTCGATAATTGCTTCGGCAGTCGTTGTCGGCGGAATTTCGGTGATATCAATGCACTTTCCGTCTTTATCGTAATTATACTTCGCTCTTATCTTGAAGCCGCCGCGACCTGTTTTGTAAATCGTGTCAATAACATCTCTGTCATAGAGAAGAAGGCCGCCGCCGGCGAAATCCGGAGCCTTAAGCGTTTCGGAAATATCGGCTTCGGGATCTTTAATGAGCGCAATCGTCGTTTCACAAAGCTCACGAAGGTTGAACGGACAAATTGAGCTTGCCATACCTACGGCAATACCTGTCGTCGGGTTGGCGAGAATACTCGGAAAGCGCACAGGCAAAAGGCTCGGCTCTTTCATTGTGTTGTCGTAGTTATCGACAAAATCCACCGTATCCTTATCAATTTCGGCAAAAAGCTCCGTACAGATCGGTGCGAGCTTTGCCTCTGTATATCTCGGAGCCGCCCACTGCATATCTCTTGAATACGCCTTGCCGAAGTTACCCTTTGAGTCAACAAACGGGTGCAAAAGCGCTTCGTAGCCTCTCGAAAGGCGAACCATCGTATCGTAAATCGCAGCGTCGCCGTGGGGATTGAGCTTCATAGTTTGACCGACGATGTTCGCCGATTTTGTCCTTGCTCCGTTGATAAGCCCCATTTTATACATTGTATAAAGGAGCTTTCTGTGAGAGGGCTTGAAGCCGTCAATCTCGGGAATTGCACGTGAAAGAATAACGCTCATTGCATATGGCATATAGTTCGTTTCAAGCGTATCGGTGATATTCTGACGTAAAACCTCGCCTGCGCCGAGAATATGGGTATTCTGATCCATTTTTTCAACGGGCTTTTCCGTTTTCTTTTTCTTAGCCATTCATACCACTCCTCTCAGCTTAAATCGAGCATGTCGATATAAAGATGTCCGTTGTCGGCAATGTGCTCCTTACGTCCTGCAAGGTTGTCCCCGAGCAGCATATCAAATATTTGTGACGTTCTCTCTGCGTCCTCGGGAAGAATCTCGACAAGACGGCGAGTCTCGGGATTCATTGTCGTCATCCACATCATATCCGCCTCATTTTCACCGAGTCCCTTTGAACGCTGAATTGTATATTTCTGATTTCCTATCTCCTCAAGAGCCTGCGCTTTCTCCTTTTCGGTATAGGCAAACCATACCTGATCCTTCGTGTTGATTTCGTAAAGCGGAGTTTCCGCAATAAAGACCTTGCCTTCCTCGATGAGGGTCGGCATAAGTCTGTATATCATCGTTAAAATAAGCGTTCTTATCTGAAAACCGTCAACGTCGGCATCTGTACATATAATGACCTTATTGTATCTGAGCATATCGAGATTGAACTGTGCAAGACCCTTCATCGCCTTGCTCTTGACCTCAACGCCGCAGCCGAGTACTTTAATAAGATCTGTTATGATCTCGCTTTTAAAAATTCTGTCGTACTCAACCTTCAGACAATTGAGTATCTTACCTCTGACGGGCATGAGTGCCTGAAATTCAGAGTTTCTCGCCTGCTTACAGGCACCGAGAGCAGAATCACCCTCAACGATAAAAAGCTCACGTTCGCTTGCGTCCTTTGTGCGGCAGTCGACAAACTTCTGAACTCTGTTAGCAAGGTCGTTCGAGGTTGAAAGCGTCTTTTTAAGGCTCTGACGTGTTGTTTCCGCCTTAACTCGGCTTCTCATGTTGACGAGCACCTGGTTGGCGATTTTCTCAGCCTCTGCCCTGTTCTCTATGAAATAGATTTCAAGCTGATGCTTGAAGAAATCCGTCATCGCTTCCTGAATAAATTTATTTGTAATAGCCTTTTTCGTCTGATTTTCGTATGAGGTCTGAGTTGAGAACGCGGAAATGACAAGAATCATGCAATCCTCTATATCCTCAAACTTAATTTTCGGGTCATTCTTTACATATTTTCCGTTCGCCTTGAGATAAGCGTCAATCTGATATGTGAACGCATTTCTGACCGCCTTTTCGGGTGCGCCGCCGTGCTCCAACCAGCTCGAATTGTGGTAATACTCCTTGAGCTGGTTTTTATTTGAGAAACAAAGCGCCGAATTGATGAGCACTTTATAGTCATTGAGGTCGTCACGGTCACGTCCGACACGCTCGGCTTTCCACGTCTGCACACTTGTCATTGCGTTATCGCCGGCAATCTCCTTGACGTAATCCGTGATACCGTCCGTGTAGCAATATTCAAACGTTTCAAACTGAGTCTTGTTAAGCTGATTTTTGAGAATAAACTTAACGCCTGCGTTGACTATAGCCTGACGCTTAATAGTGCTCTGATAATATTCAAGCGGAATGTCGATATCGGTAAAGACCTTGAGATCCGGGCGCCATTTTATGCGTGAGCCCGTGTCCCTCTTGGTGTATTTTTCCTTTTCCATTTCGCCGACGGCCTTGCCTTTTTTGAAATTGAGCTTATAGCACCAGCCGTCACGGTGAATTTCGGCTTCCATGTACTCCGAGGCGAACTGGGTGGCACAAAGTCCGAGTCCGTTAAGACCGAGTGAGTATTCATAGCTGCCGCCGTTGTTCGTGTTGTATTTGCCTCCTGCATAAAGAGTGCAGAAAACAAGGAACCAGTTATAGTTCTTTTCTTTCTCGTTATAGTCAACCGGAATTCCTCGGCCGAAATCCTGAATTTCAACCGACTTGTCGAGAAAGCGCGTGATAATTATTTTATCGCCGAATCCCTCACGAGCCTCGTCAATTGAGTTTGACAAAATTTCAAAAACGGAATGCTGACAACCTTCCAATCCGTCGGAGCCGAAAATAACAGCAGGACGTTTACGAACCCGGTCGGGTCCCTTGAGCGCCACAATATCGTTATTTCCGTAGCTTGTCTTTTTTGCCATAAAAATGACCATTCCTTTCTCTAAAGCAATACTTTCCAAGATACAAAGTATATTTTACACTATATCTTGTGGTTTAGTCAAGCTTTTTTGCATATGAATATTCCCGCCCTGCACGGTGCCAAGGGGAGGCTTCTGCCGAACTTAACATCGACCTCTAAGAATTGTGCTTTTACCGAACCTATACAACACATCTCAACGAAAACAAAAACTGCCCCGAAGCACTCGGAGCAGTCTTTTTAAAATTTACAGCTTATTTAATAATCTCACCCATCATGCCGGGAGTTGCGAAAGCTGCGTTTGACTCATCTGTATCAATGTGCATTGCAAGGGCATACTTGGGGCTTACTCTTACAACAACATCACCGAAAACAAGCGAACGTCCGTTGGAGTTGATTTTAACGGAAACTATCTCCTTATCCTTGAGACCAAACTTTTCGGCATCCTCGGGAGTTGCATGAATGTGACGCTTTGCAACGATAACGCCCTCGCTGAGCTCGACCTCACCTGCGGGACCTACCAGCTTGCATGCGCCGCTGCCTGCGATATCGCCCGACTCACGGCAGGGTGCGTTTACGCCGATCGAACGGGCGTCCGAAGCGGAAAGCTCAACCTGAGTCTCGGGACGAACGGGGCCGAGAATTGATACAGCGGGGAAGCTGCTCTTGGATCCGATAACCTGAACCCTTTCGTTTGAAGCGAACTGACCCGGCTGAGAAAGATCCTTCTTTTTGGTAAGCTCATATCCCTTGCCGAAGAGAGTTTCAAGAACCTCCTGTGTGACATGAACATGGCGAGCCGATGTTTCGACTAAAACCTGATTTGACATTTTAAACAACCTCACTTTTATTGGTTTCCGTCAATTATTATAAAACCTTATTATAAAAAATGCAACTGTTTTTATTATCATCTTTACTTTCTTATTTGTTGACGAAAGGGCTTACAGATGATATAATATAAATATTGCGGATATCTGAGGGGGTAAATGCTTGATTACAAAGAAAATGAGCAGCACAATAAAATCCGTCGGATTTATTATGACCCTTATAATTGTTTTTTATCATTGCAATTACAGCGGTGAGCCCTTCGGCTCATTTGACGGCAAAGCAATCGGTATTGTCGATTCATCTGCCGAAGCTTTGGCTTTTGTTGCTATGTGCTGGTTCTTTTCAATCAGCGGATTCCTGCTTTTTCGCAATCTGACTCTTAAGAATTATGCAGAGAAGTTAAAAAAACGTGCGGTTTCGCTTTTGGTGCCGTATTTCATCTGGGAATTTGCCGCAGTTGTTCCGCTGATCGTTATACCGCTCATACGTCACAGCTCAATTGTTTTTTCCAAGCTTTTTCAAGATTTGCTCTGCGGCGTATTTCTGATGAAAAGCCTGCCGCCGAACGGTGCGCTTTGGTATCTCTACGCACTGTTTTTGCTGACCGCTTTATCGCCGCTTTTTCTTTTGCTATTCAAAAATAAAAACATCGGCTGGCTCGCAACCGTGGCTTTGACCGTGCTTATATATTGCCTGGACAACACCGACAACATCGTTAGCAGGCAAATTCTTTCCTACGGATATATCAGGCTGGTTTTTTCATATCTCCCGTCGTTTCTCATCGGAGCGTTTATGGGTCATTTCTCGGAGAATTCCGACGGAACCGATAAGATAAAATATATCCTGTCTCTGCTTCTTGCAGGCATACTTTTTGAAGGGGCTTTCACGGGAATTGCAAAGGATTCGCTTGTCAGAATTCTTCCGGTGCTGATTTTGTATTTTATGCCTGACCTTACGGCTTTTGAAGGCAAAAAAGCTTATCGAATTTCATTTCTCGTCTATGCAATTCATCAGCCGCTTCTTGAATTCAGGCGATTTTTGATCCCGGCCGTGTCAAAAATACCGTATGCGTTCTTTGCAAGCCTTACGCTTCGCTTTTTATTCATTATAATTATAATTGCCGCTGCAGCGTTCATTCACTTTGTGCTCGGAAAAATTGCTCCCAAGCTGTTAAATATCGTTACAGGCGGAAGATCATAAAAAAATAAGGTGCTAAAATGAAGAAAAAAACATTGAATTCAATCCCGAAATTACCTACCGCCGTTCAAGTGACATGGTATGTGTGTCGAGGGCTCCTTTTCATATGGGGCGCAGTCATGCTTTTAACCGGCTACACAACGGAATTTCTTGAGGCGGTTTTTGCGATAATTTTTACTTTTCTGTGGGATCTCTTTCAGCTTCTCGGAGGAAAAACTTTTATCACACT
>HF999648.1:81596-159265 GCA_000434055.1 Ruminococcus sp. CAG:488
CACTCTTTCCGCACCGTGTGCAGACGATGCTCAATCTTTTGATATGCTTCGGCGTCGTCGTAGGCTCTACCATCAATAAATTCACAACCTTTGAGCACATAGACATTCCCGAGCATTTCTTTGCAGGCTATATCGCCGCCGCAGGCAGCTATGAGCTCGCCGTCATAATCCAAAGCAGACAGCCAAAGGACAAGAAGCTCAGTCCGGCGCTTGCCGCAATGTTCGGCCTTGCGTTTTCCGTAATGCTCCTGACAGGCTGGGAGTTTTACGAATTCACAATGGACAGGCTCTACGGTCTTAATCTTCAGCGCTCGGGCTTCAATACCGAGGCGGGACTCATCGACACAATGATCGACCTTATAATAGGTGCGGCAGGCTCACTCACCGGAATGTTTATCACGGCGTTCTCAAAAGCGGGATTTTTCAAAAAGAAAGGCAAAAAGAATGAACAGAAGCACAACTAAAATAATTGCTCTCGTCCTCGCAGGACTGATGATTCTCGGAACTTTGACAGGCATCATTACCACGTTGCTCCATTGACATATAACGGGCAATTTGATAAAATAAAATTATACGGACAAAGGCAACACAGCACAAATTGTCTTAAGAAAGGATAGTGAACGTAATGAAAAACGGCATAAAACGTATCGGCGCATTGCTTATGATAGTTGCGCTGTGCTTCTCTGTTGCGTTTGAAGCGGCGGCGGCCGGCTATCCCGACTACTATCCGAATACTCACAGAAACACCGGTTCGCACATTGCAGACTTAATAGGTGTTGCAAAAACCCAGCTTGGTTATACGGAACTTGACAGCTCCGGTAATCCGATTTCATCCGCAAGCGACGGCGGCTATACAAAATACGGTGCTTCCTTCGGTGAGCCGAACGGCGCATGGTGCGCTTACTTCATATCCTGGTGCGCTTCTCAGGCAGGCATCCCTTCCTCTGTCGTTCCTCGGCTCGGCAACTGCGTAACGCTTACCGACTGGTATCAAAGCAGGTCGATTTATTATTCACGCTCCTCGGGTTATATTCCCAAACCGGGCGATATGGTATTCTTTAATTGGAGCGGCGGCTCAAGTGCACAGCACATTGGAATCGTAACCGGCGTTTCCGGCGGCAGTCTCTATACCATCGAGGGCAACACGGGCGGCGACGAGGGCTATATGTGCAACGGCAGAACAAGAGAGCTGAATGCCTCCTATGTCCTCGGCTACGGAGTTCCGAAATATAACGACGCTTCAACCTATGTCGGCTCATACGCCTTTGCGGCTTCCGTTTCTTCCTCGGGCGGCTCACATTCCAATTCAACCGCATACGGAAGTAATCTCTCGGTTGTAACCACCACGGCGACAGGTATAACAAGCAGCGACGCAACGCTGAACGGTTCGATCAGGAATACGGGCGGAAACTATGTTTCGGCGGCAGGCTTCTACTTCGGCGCTGACAAAAATGACCTTACAAAATATCCCGTTGTTTCGTCATCATCAAGCAAGGAAATTCCGCTGAGCATGAGCGTTTCAAAAAAATTCGGCAAGCTTAAGCCGAAAACCACATACTATTACAGAGCGTATGCCACGATAAACGGCAATCTTTACACGGGCCCGATGTATGCCGTTGTAACGGTCAGTGACGTTCCTCAGCAGCTTGTTCTCAGCGAAACCTCAATTAACGTGGGTATCGGTCAGACTGCCGAAATCATGTGGGCGCAGCTCCCTGTCGGCTCGACCGATAAAGGCGTAACGTGGCAATCCTCGGATCCGAGCATTGCCGTTATCAGCAATACAGGAATTATAACCGGCATGGGCTACGGCAAGGTTACTCTCACGGCAACGACAAATTACGGTTCGGCTTTTTCCTCGGTTGACGTCAACGTTCTGATCGGCAAGCCGCAGAATATCAAGCTGACAAATATTGCCAAGGACGAAATAGGCATAAGCTGGGATAAGGTTGACAAAGCAAAGGGTTACATAATTTACCGATGCGAAAGCTCAAACGGTAAATTCAAGGAACATAAAAAGCTTGACAGCAGCACAACAAGCTACATTGATAAGGACGTTAAAGAGGGTCACAGATATTATTACAAGCTCAAGACCATTGCTGATAAAGAAAAATATGACAGCGATATTACCGAAATCATGTACATCACGGCAAAGCTCCCTGCGCCGGTTGTTTCAAAGGTTGAAAATGATAAAAACGGCTTTGGAAATCTCACATGGAGCAAGGTCGACGGAGCGGAAAAATATGTTGTTTACCGTTCAAGAACCGTTGACGGCGTTTATGTTGCAATCAGCGACGTAAGAGGTACGAGCTTCACCGACTTCTCTGCAAATCGGTCGGGCGAATACTTTTACAAGATAGTCGCTTACGCAGCCAACGAAAAGGCGACAAGCTCATTTTCCGAGGTTGCTACGGTGGCGATCACGGGCGCATATGCCGACGACAATGAAATTGAAACGGTAAGAACGCTTGAACGTCAGCGGGAAAAACAGTTTGACGAAGAAAATGTTTTCACGAGCAAAACAGGTTTACTTAACATAATATAACTTATCTTATCGGCAGTACCTTTTTCGGTGCTGTCGATTTGTTTTAATTGTTGCTTTTAATGCTCGATTATTATATAATTATATCATTAAAGCACGGAGGAAAATGGAAAATATGCTCAGACTTGTAACAGGACGGATCGGCTGCGGCAAAACCGCACGCATTTATGAAGAAATTCGCAAAATAACCGAACAGGGCGGCGAGGTTACACTCGTCGTTCCGGAGCAGTATTCCTTCCATACGGAGAAAAAAATGCTTGAAATGCTCGGTGCTCGGGGTGCCGACAGGGTCAATGTTGTCAGCTTCTCTTTCCTTGCAAAGAATCTTTTGAAGAAATACGGTTTGAATTCCGAAAAGTCTCTTGATGACAGCACCCGTGCCATGCTGATGAGTGTCGCTCTCGACGAAGCGGGTGACGATTTGCAGGTCTATTCACGCCACAGATACAGTCCGGCCGTAATTTTGCAGATGCTCAAAACTCTTAAAGATTTCCGTCAGTGCTCTGTGACCTCCGATAAAATTGAAGAGACGCTCGCAAAGCTGAAGCCGTCGCTTCTTAAAGATAAGCTCGGCGAAATTCTGCTTATTGACAGAACGTACACCGCACTGGTTGAGCAGAATTATTTTGACGATGACTGTGCGCTTGATATTCTTTGCGACGTTTTGGACGAACACAGAGATTTTGACGGTGCAGAGGTTTTCGTTGACGGCTTTCGCGGCTTCACGGCGCAGGAATATGCCGTTCTCGAAAGAATTATGCGCCAATCCGCCGAAACTTGGGTGACGCTTTGCGTTGACAAAGCAGATGATGAATTCGGCGTTTTTGCCCACACGTTCAGAACAAAGCGCAAGCTCATCCGCTGTGCACAAAAGAGTGGAACAGATATTGCGAAGCCTGAGTTTCTCACCCGTGACGGTAGCATTGACCCCGAGCTTAATGCCCTTGAAAAAGGTCTCTACTCGGGCGGTGCCGAAATATACGGTGAAAAAACGAAAAAAATCACGCTTTGCTCGGCGGAGGATTTTGAAAGCGAATGTGAGTTCGTCGCTTGCACGATCAAAAGACTCATCAGAACCGAAAATATCCGTTGCCGTGACATTGCCGTAATTTCGCGAAGCGAAAATAATTATTCAAGACAGATTCGCTCTGCCCTTATCAAGAACGGCGTTCCCGTTTTCGAGGACAAGCGTCAACCGATAACCTCTGAGCCGCTGATTGAATTTGTCAGGAGTGCGATTGAAATAGGTACATCGGGCTTTTCGACAGACGCGCTTATGCGACTTGCAAAAACAGGTCTTACCGACCTTACAATCGAAGAAATCGCAAAGATTGAAAACTATGCGCTTATGTGGCAGATAAACGGTAAAAAATGGCTTGATGAATGGACTGCTCACCCAAACGGCTTGGGTGAAAAAATGCTTGAAAAGGATGCCGCCGAGCTCAGGGAAATAAATGACACAAGAATAAAGCTCGTTGCACCGTTGCAGAAATTCAGAGTTAAGCTCAGGGACTTCACGTCACTTGAAGCGGCGCAGGCTATCTATTACCTGCTCATTGACATGAATGTTGGCGAAAATCTCAAAAAGCTTGCGATAAAGCTTAATGAGAGTTCACAGTCCGAGCTCGCCTCCGAGCAGGAAAGAATATGGTCGCTGACAATGGAAATGCTCGACCGTATAGCCGACTCTCTTGAAGGAGTGCGACTCACGCCGTCAAGATTCAGAGAGCTTTTTGATTTGCTGGTTTCCACCTATTCCGTAGGCAACCTGCCGCAGGGTCTTGACGAAATCACTATCGGCAGTGCGGACAGGGTTAAGACCTCTGCGCCGAAAATCGTATTTGCCGTCGGAATGAACGACGGCGTTTTCCCGATGATTCCGAATTCCGACGGCATTTTTTCGGAAAACGAGCGGCGTGAGCTTGCCGAATTTGAACTGAAAACCGACGACAGCTTTGAAGAAAAAATGATGGAGGAGCGTTTTATAGCATACAATACGCTTTGCTCAACCTCCGACAGACTTTACGTCACATATCTTCGCAAGGACATAAACGGCGCACAGGTTTCCCCTTCGGAAATCGTCACTCAGATAAAAAAGCTTTTTCCGAAGCTCACCGTTATTGACACCGTTGATATTGACGACACCGACAGGATCGAAAGCGTCGAAAGCGCCTTCGATATCATGGCGGAGCTGACGCAAAAAAACACCGTTCTGCACAGCACGCTTGAAAAATATTTCGAAGCTGTTCCCGGATATTCCGACCGTCTTGCCGCCCTCAAGAGAGGAATTAACAAAGAAGAAATCAAAATCAGAGACAAGGAAATCGCAACCAAGCTTTTCGGGCTCAACATGTATATGTCAGCCTCGAGAACCGAGGTTTATCACAAGTGTCCGTTTGAATATTTCTGCAAATACGGACTGAACGCTCAGCCGAGAAAAACCGCTGAGCTTGATCCGATGCAAAAGGGCACAGCGATACACTATATACTTGAAAAGCTGATTTCCGCATACGGCAGTGACGGACTTTGCTCCATGGAGAAAGCAGACCGTGACAAATGCGTTTTCGACATTCTTGAGGAATATTTCAAAGAAAATCTGACCTCCGGCGAAGAAATGGGTGAAAGATTCGATTACCTCTTCCGTCAGCTCGGTCTCACCGTCTGTGAGGTCGTTGACAGGCTTGTTGCAGAATTTGCCAACAGCAACTTTGTTCCTGTCGCATTTGAGCTGAGCATTGACAGCGACGGCGAGGTTGATACCTATAACATTCCCCTGCCCGACGGCGGAACGCTTAAAATTAAAGGCTCGGTTGACCGTGTTGACGTTGCCGAACAGAACGGAACGAGCTATGTCAGGGTTGTCGATTACAAATCAGGAGGAAAAAAATTCGACCTCAACGAGGTTTTCTACGGGTTGAATATGCAAATGCTTATATATCTTTTCGCCATATGGAAAAACGGATTCAGGGATTACAAAAATATTACCCCTGCCGGTATTCTGTATATGCCCGTTAATGCTCCCTTCGTTGAAACGGAGCGCGACGAGAACGAAAAAACGATTGAGCAGAAAAAACTCAAAGGAACAAAAATGAACGGCATGGTGCTTGACGACAGCCGTGTGATTTACATGATGGATAACAGCGGCAGCGGAATGTTCGTGCCCGCCTCAATCAAGAAGGACGGCACGAACAGCGGCAATCTTATTTCAATAAAACAAATGGAGCTTCTGATGAAGCGATGTGAAAAAATACTCGAAAAAATGGCAGTTGATCTCCACAACGGAATTATTCACGTTATGCCGGCGCATGCAGCCAACAGTCAAAGTCCCTACAACGATGTTTGCAAATACTGCGACTACAAGGACGTTTGCCATGTTGACGAAAATACGCCGACGAGAGAGATAACAAGCCCGAACCATTCCGAAAGCTTGCAGAAATTAGGAGGTGATGAGAATGCCTGAATGGACAAAAGAACAGAAAAAAGCGATTGACTCGCGCAAAGGCTCGATTCTCGTCTCCGCCGCGGCAGGCTCGGGTAAAACGGCTGTTTTGGTTCAGCGTGTTATCGAAAGGCTCATGGATGAAAAAGAGCCTTGTCCTGCCGACAGTCTTTTAATCGTTACCTTCACCAGAGCCGCAACCGCACAGATGAAAGACAGAATCTATCAGGCGCTCATGTCCGAAATCGACAAGGCTCCCGATAACGATCTGCTCAAGCGTCAGGCACTTCTGCTCCCCTTTGCGAGAATAAGTACTATCGACGGCTTTTGCAACGACATTGTTCGTGAGAATTTTCACGATATAGAGATTTCCCCCGACTACGGGATTCTTGACAATTCACAGCTTGCCCTGATGTGTGACGACGCCGTTTCACAGGTTATGGACGAGCTTTACAGAGAAAATTCGCCCGAATTCGTCGAACTTGTAGGCATAATGGCAAACGGCACGGACGACAGTGCGCTGACCGACCTTATATGCAAGCTTTATAACGATTCAATGGCTTTTGCAAGACCGGAAGCCTTTCTCGACAGTCTTACGAGCGCATATCATACCGACGCTCCCCTGCGTGATCAAGTGTGGGGCAAAATTATCATAAACTACGCCGCAAAGTCGGTTGAATATTGCCGTATGCTCTGCGGCAAAATGATTGAATCGGGCAAAGACGATCCCGTTGTCGGCGAAAAATACGGAGTCGGAATCGCCAACAACGCCGTAATGTTTGACGAGCTTTCCAAGGTGATTGAGAACGGCTCATGGGACGAGATACGCAGTGCTGTCACCTCAGCTTCTGTCGGCAGTCTCGGCCGCTTGCCAAACAAGTATTCCTCTGTCCAGTCCGAATCGGTCAAGGCACAGAAAAATGTTCTTACCGATCAATTGAAGAAGCTTGCGCCGCTTTTCTGTGCGTCTGAGAGTGAGAATAAAGACGACATGGATTATCTTCGCCCTGTTGCCGAAAAGCTCATTGAAGCGGTTAAGCGATACGGCGAAATCCTGGGTGAGGAGAAAAAAAGAGCAAACAGCTATGACTTCTCCGACATATGCCATTTTGCGTTGAAGCTTCTTGTGAAATACGACGAGAGCGGCAACGCCGAAAAGACAGCGCTTGCCGAAAGCTTCGCTGAGCGTTTCCAAGAAATCCTTGTTGACGAGTATCAGGACGTCAACGATCTGCAAAACACTCTGTTTTGGGCTGTTTCGAGGGATGAAACAAATATGTTCACTGTCGGCGATGTCAAGCAGAGCATCTATCGTTTCCGCCAGGCAATGCCCGAAATTTTCCTCTCACGGCGTGACGCTCTCAATGACTTTGAGTGCGACAACTATCCTGCAAAAATTACGCTTGACCGCAACTTCAGAAGCCGTTCAGGTGTTACGGAAAATGTTAACTTTCTCTTTTCTCAGATAATGTCAAGGCAGATGGGTTCGGTCGATTACAACGAGAATGAACAGCTTGTTGCGGCGGCGGATTATGAAGAAAGCAGCTTCCCCGAAGCCGAGATGTATATTCTCGGCGATATGGCGGAAAAAGTCGGCAGAGAAAGCGAAGCGCAGTTCATTGCCGATAAGATACACGAAATTCTTTCGGGCGATATGAAGGTAAAGGATAAAAATGGCTACAGAAAAGCGTCGTACCGCGACTTTTGTATTCTTCTGCGCTCGGCAGGCGGCGGAAAAGCCGAAATATACGAAAAGATACTTGCCGAAAACCTCATACCGTCATATATCGAAAGTAAGTCGGGATTTTTCGCCTCGCCAGAAATCAGCACCATGCTGAGTCTAATGAGAGTGACGGACAATCCCATTCAGGACGTTCCGCTGCTGGCAATTCTGCTCTCGCCGATTTTCGGCTTCACTGCGGACGAGCTGGCACAGATGCGAATTGACGAACGCAAAAAGCCGATCTATCATTGCATAAGGAAAGCTGCCGACAGCGGCAATGAAAAATGCATTGCATTTCTCTCAAAAATCGACGAGCTTCGTATGCTCAGTGCAACTCTCCCCTGTGACCGATTCCTTGAAGAAATGTTTGAAAAAACAGGCTGTAAAGCCATTGCTTCCGCCATGCCGAACGGCTCACAGCGCAAAGCAAACCTCAGCATGCTTGTTGACTACGCAAAGAAATACGAAGACTCGGGTAAGCGCGGACTTTCGGGCTTTATTCGTTTCATCGACAGAATTCAGCGTAAAAACAGCGACCTTGAAGCCGCTGCAGACGTTTCGGAAGCCGCAGACGTTGTGCATATTATGACGATTCATAAAAGCAAGGGACTTGAATTCCCCGTGTGCATAATCGCCGACCTCAATGCGCCGTTCAACGGCGATGCCGCAAGGAATGTTGCTGCCTACCACCCGGATATGGGTATCTGCTTTGAGCGGCGTGATTCAAAGCGCAAATGCAAATATCCGACCGTCGGCAAAAAAGCAATTGACATTGCCGAAAAAATTTCCGGACGTTCCGAGGAGCTGAGAGTTCTTTACGTTGCAATGACGAGAGCCAAGGAAAGACTGATTTGCATCACAAGATATGACAATCCGGAAAAGAAGCTTTCCGCAATCAGGGGTGAAATCGGCACAGAGGAGCATATAATGCCCTTTGCTCTGCTTTCAAAAAGTTCAATGGCAGACTGGCTTCTGCTCGGTTTTATCCGACACCCCGATGCAGCGTCACTTTGGGGTGAAAACTCGCCGATAACCCTCCCGGCAGCAAGAAATATGCACTTCGAATTGATAAAAGAGCTCGGTTCACCGGTTGAAAGTACCGGTGAGGGAGAAAAGCTTGCCGCCGACCCCGATCTTTTGGAAAAAATAAAGCGCAAAACCGAGTATAAATACCCGTATTCATCGCTTGCAGGCATTATGGCAAAGGTTTCGCCCTCAGACCTTGAAGCAACGGAATTCTCGACAGAATACTTTGCTTCCGAGAAGCCGCAATTCTTGAGCAAGAGCGGCATGAATCCGGCAAACAGAGGAACGGCAACACACAAATTCATGGAATTTTTCGATTATTCTGCCGAGAGCTTCGACGTAGACGCACAGATTGAACGCATGGTCGCGGAGCATCACCTGACAGAGGACGAGGCGAAAATACTTGAGCGCGATAAGCTCAAAAGATTCTTCAGGAATGAAATCGCCGCAAGAATTAAACATTCACCGCTTCTCCTGCGTGAAAAAAAAGTTACCGTCGGAGTTCGTGCCGGCGATATATATCCCGACATTGCCGAAAATTCTGCTGATGAAATTATCGTTGTTCAGGGCTATGTCGACTGCGCTTTTGAAGAGAACGGCGGACTGGTTATAGTCGATTACAAAACCGACCGCAGAACGGACGAAGAAATGCTGAAAAGCCGCTACAAGGAGCAGTTGAAAATGTACGAATTTGCCCTGCACGAGTGCACAGGCAAAAAAATTCACGGCACGGTAATTTATTCGTTCGACCTCGGAAGAACGATTGAGTTGGATTAAATCCGTCAAATCTTAACAAGATAAAATCGCACCGAATTTTTCAACTCGGTGCGATTTTTTATTTTTTGAATTTTATTTTAAACATTACTCCGCCGTCAATGAATTCGGCATAGGCAAGCGCGTCCGCACCGTCATACACGGCGTCGACTATATACTTGTGAAAGGTCAAAAAATCTACAACCGCTTCGGACATGCTAACCTCGTCCTCGGCATATAGAAGCTTCATAAAACCACCCTCTCCGTTCTTTTCGATATAACTGTACCACCCGAACCTTAATTGAAACATAGAATATATGCTGATTATATAATATTTTTTTGATTAGTGCAAGAAAAAACGCTCCGCAATCCGAAGATAACGAAGCGTTACTATTCTGTTTTAACCTAAACCAAAAGTCCGCCGTTGATAAAGAGGGTTGCGAAGCCGAAGTAAATGAGCAGCGTAAGCGCATCAACAATAGTTGTAATCATCGGTCCTGCCATAAGTGCAGGGTCGAGATGCAAAAGCTTTGCCAGAATCGGCAATGCACAGCCTATCACCTTGGCAACGATAACGGCGCAAATCATTGCAAGGCAAACAACTATAAATGTGTTGCTTGAAATGTCATTGTGCGTTACCAGCTTGATGATCCACATTCTCGCATAGTTAACAACGGCAAGCGTCAAGCCGCAGAGAACAGCAACTCGGATTTCCTTCCAGATAATCTTGAAGAAATCCTTGATGTGAATATCGCCGAGGGCAAGTCCACGGATAACAAGGGTCGAAACCTGGTTGCCGCAGTTTCCGCCGGTGTCCATAAGCATGGGAATGGAGGCGGTCAGACCGGCAATCATTGAAAGCTTATCCTCGAAGCCCTCGATTATCTGACCCGTAAAGGTTGCCGAAACCATGAGAATAAGGAGCCACACGATTCGGTTTTTGTAAAGGGTGAAAATGCCTGTTTTAAGATATGAATCCTCAGAGGGCAACAGCAAAGCCATCTTTTCAAAGTCCTCTGTGTTCTCGTCTTCGATGACGTCAACGATATCGTCAATGGTGATGATACCGACAAGTCTTTCTTCCTTATCGACAACGGGAATTGAAAGCAGGTCGTATTTCTTCGCAATTGCGGCAACCTCTTCCTGGTCGTCCATCGTGTTGACGAAAATGAGCTGCTCATCGTCCTCCATGATATCCTTAACGATCTGATTTTCGGGAGCAACAATGAGCTTGCGAAGCGGAACCGTTCCGACAAGCTTGCGTTTATCGTCCATACAGTAGCAGGTGTAAATCGTCTCCTTGTCGAGAGCGGTTTTTCTTATCATTTCTATCGCCTGTTTAACGGTATAGGTCTCAGGGAAAGAAACCATCTCGATAGTCATGATGCTTCCTGCCGAATTTTCGGGATATTGAAGGAATTTGTTAATAAGCTTTCTCGTGTCCGGCTTTGTGTGGGCAAGCACACGGGTTACGACGTTTGCCGGAACCTCCTCAAGGAAGTCAACCGCATCGTCAAGGAACATGTCCTCCATAAGGAATTCAAGCTCGGAATTTGTGATTGCGTCAACGATATTACCCTGAATATCGCCGGGCAAATAAGAAAAAGCATCAGCCGATGATGTCTTGGGCAACAAGCGGAAAAGGCGAACCTGGTTTTCCGGTTCCATCTCCTCAATCAAGGCGGCAATATCAACGACATTCATTTCGCTGAGCATTTCCTTGATGGCAGAAAATTTGTTGTTGGCAAGCATCTTGCTGATGATTTCAACCATAGTGTCCAATTTTAAGCGCCCCTTTCAGCACGGCACAAAACCGCGCTGCAGGCGTAATTTCAGCTCCGATCTCGCGAGAGGACGTCTGCAACGGTATTCATGCTGTGCAAATTATTGAATTTGTTCAAGTTTCGTTGCCCGTAGCTACTGTCACTACTCACTGAAATCTCACCTCACATTGAATTTTGGCAATTCCATTGAATTGATACGAATATTTTAACCCCGAAAAGGGGGTGTTGTCAATAGCGATTAAGAAAAAATTATTGTTATATTCAGTCTTTGCAATTCAAAAAAATATATTCACTCATTCTGTCTGTCAATGTTGACTTTACAATTAAATGTGATACAATAATAGCGTTAATTAAATGAACGTTTTATTTATTCGGGAGGATCAAAATGCAAAAGCTAAAATTCATCTTAACTCTGCTCATCGGCAAGGGGCTTATGCTCTTTTCAAATATCTTTGCCAAGGGCAGAGGAACAAATATGCCCGGCGCAAAGGCAAACAGAATTATGCCTGATTTCATCGGTCATTTTACGGGAATCGACCCCGAGAAGGTTATTTTTATCACGGGCACAAACGGAAAATCCACAGCCAACAATATGATAGTTCACGCTCTCAGAGATTCCGGCAGAACAGTTTGCTCAAATCTTGAGGGTGCCAACATGATAGGCGGAATTGCAACAGCTCTCATCCGCAATTCAACGCTTACAGGCAAGGTTACAACGGAGTTTTTCTCTTTTGAGATCGACGAGCGTTCGCTTGCCGGTATTTATAAATATATCCCGGCTAAGAAGATATGCATAACAAACCTTCAGAAGGATCAGGTTCAGCGTAACGGCGAGCCGGATTACATCGTTCAGAAATTCCGCAAGGTATTTAACGACAGCATGACCTTCTTCCTCAATGACGGTGAGCCGAGATCAAAATCCTTCGAGGATTTTTCCGACAAGGTATACTACTACGGCGTTGACAAAACTCAGTATTCTTTCGTCAAGGACAAGTTCTACGACGTAACAATGCCCTGCCCCAAGTGCAACGACAAGATTATTTTCGATTATTACAACGTTGACAATGTCGGCAAGTTTCACTGCGCAGGCTGTGATTTTTCATCCGAGAAAAAGGTTGATTTCTACGCTCAGAACGTTGATTTCTCCGAGTGCAGCTTCGACTGTAACGGATATCGCTTCACCGTAACGAACAAGGAGCCTTTCTACATCTTCAACTATGCGCTTTGCATTGCCGTCTGCACAAAGCTCGGCATGACAAACGAGGAGCTTCAAAGGAGCTTTTCAAACTTTAAAAACATAAGCGGCCGCATGGAAACCCTCAAATACAAGACCAAGACACTCAAATATATCAGAATCAAACAGGAAAATCCCGAAACTCTCCAGACTGCGCTTGACTATATCGCAAAGGACGATTCGCCGAAGCTTCTTCTCATGGGACTGGAGGAGCTCAAGGACTTCGACCCGTACTATACCAACACATTCTACGCTTTTGACGTTGATTTTGAGTCGCTTAAAAAGAACAACATCAAGCACTATATCTGCTTCTCCGAGGCCGTTGCATATGACACTGCAAACAGAATGATTTATGCGGGTATCGACAGAAATGACATTTCGATACTTCCGAACGACAGCGACGAGGCAATTCTCAAGGAGCTTGACAAATTCGACGTTGACAATGTTTACCTTATCACGTGGCTCAAGAAATACCATGAGCTTGAAAAATCCACAAAGCAGTACGGAGGTAACGAATAATGAACACATTAAATATAACATGGCTTTATCCCGACCTGCTTAATCTCCACGGCGACCGCGGAAATCTCATGGCTTTTGAGCGTGTCGGAAAGGCAATGGGTCTCGACGTTAAAATCAACCGTATTGACACCTTCGCTCAGGAGATTGATTTTGAGAATTCCGACATTATCTTTATGAATGCGGGCGAAATAAAAACCGCAGCTTCAATAGTAAAAAGCATCAAAAAATACGGCGATGCCGTTTATAACTTCGCCGAGAGCGGAAAACCGATTATTGCAATCGGAACAACGGGTATGGTTCTCATCAAGTCCACAAAAAGATGCGACGGCTCTGTTGTTGAAGGCCTCGGACTTCTTGACGCAACTGCTGTTGAACGCAACGAGATTTACGGAGACGATCTTCAATTCTCTCTCTGCGAGGACAAAAATTTTGAAATCATGGCGGTTCAGATTCACCTTGTTGATTTCTTCCTTAACGACCCGTCAATCGCACTCGGAAAGCTCACTTACGGCAAGGGCAACAATGACAAGGATCAAACCGAGGGTGCAAAATACAAAAACGTTATCTTCACCAATGCGCTCGGTCCGGTATTCGTAAAGAATCCGTGGTACACGGAGAAGATAATCAACGAGGCTCTCAAGGCAAAGGGCTGCGAACAGTGCAAGCCGCTTGACGAAAGCTTTTTTGAAATCGAGCGCAATTCGTTCAAGACCGTAAGACGTTTCATAGATCAGAAAACGGAGTAAAAATATGTTTCCATGTATCGAAATAAGACCGGACGGAATACTTCATAACCTTAAAATAATGAAGCAAAGATGTTCAGAAAACGGAATGTCTCTCTCGGTCGTTACAAAGATGCTTGTCGGCTATGAGCCTCTTGTGCGCTACCTCGTCGAGGAGGGCAAAATCAAGGCAATTTGCGATTCCAGAGTTGAAAACTTCATGGAATTTGTTGATATCAAGGCTGAAAAATGGCTGATTCGCTCTCCTATGCTTTCGCAGGTGAGCGACGTTGTGAAGTTCACCGACGTCAGCCTTAACAGCGAGCTTGATGTGCTCCGTGCACTGAATGACGAAGCGAAGAAGCAGAATAAGCGCCATAAGGTCATTCTCATGTATGAATGCGGCGACTTACGTGACGGCTGCTATACAAACGAGCTAAAGTCTCTTGCGGACGAGATCCTCAAAATGCCGAACCTTGAGCTTTACGGCGTAGGAACGAACCTCAGTTGTGTAAACGAGGTGCTCCCGAGTGAAAAAAACATGGCTCTGTTTGAGAACGCCGTCAATGAAGTTCAGAAGGAATACAATATTAACCTTCCGATAGTTTCCGGCGGTGCGTCAAGCTCAATAAATATGCTTTTTGACGGCAAATTGCCGAAAGTCATCAACAATATGCGAATGGGTGAGTCGATTTTTCTTGGCAACATTCCCGTTTATGATGTTCCCTTTGACGGAGCGAGAGAGGACAATTTCATTCTTAAAGCCGAAATCATCGAGCTGAAAGAAAAGCCGAGTGTGCCCGAAATTCTTCCGCAGGACTGCGACAAGCTGATGAAGCGTGCAATAGTTGCGATCGGCAAGCAGGATATTTACCTGCCCGGACTTATCTGTGCAGACAAGCGAATGAAAATTGTCGGCGGCAGCAGTGATCACGTTGTTCTTGACGTAACCGACTGCAGCGACGATTATAAAGTCGGCTCAGTCGTAGATTTTAAAATGACCTACAACTGCCTGCTCAACGCAATGACATCAAAGTATGTTGAAAAAAATATATTGAAATAAAATCAGGCTGTGGCAAAAAATGTCACAGCCCTTTTCTATTTACTTTCTGCTTTTCTTTATTCCACAGCCGATGAGACCTATTCCAACCGCAGCGCATGTGACCAGCACAGTCAGCAGCACATTTCCGTTGGTATATGTTGCCCAATCCGACAGATTGATTGCCATGTCTGCCGGCACATCATAAACCAAGCCGACAAAATAGTTCGCAAGGAAAGCACAAATGCCGAATATAACCGTACAAATTCCGCCTTTTATCAGCCCGTTAAGTCTGAGACTGACAACAAGACCTGTTATCAGCAACGGACAGAAACAATAAAGAACCGTCAGCTCCGCACTGCGTAAATTTATCGGTATAAGAATTTGAACCGTTGCAACGAGAATGATTGTCAGCACCGTATCGGCAATAAAGCTTATAAATGTTTTATGCGTTGAAACAAATCCTGCTTTTGAATATTTTTTTAAAACAATCGGCAGAAATACGGCAGAATATCCAAGCAATGTCCCCATGACCGCTGTCGGGACCCATGTAATGCTCTTTGTTGCGATTCCGCATACAACAAGCAACAATATAACACCTATCGCCGATGAAGCAAGATAGGCAAGCATCTTTTGATTACTGAAAAAATTCGTAACCGACGGGAAGAAAAGAAATGCACAAAAAAGACTCGCCGTAACAATGAACAGGGTCGAAAACGGCATGACGCCGCATAAGGCACAAATAAGGCAAATAATAAAACTAAAAATATATGCCGAGGTCGGGATCCAAAACGTAAGCTTTTGAATTCTCTCATATTTTGCCGACTGCTTTTTCATCTGCCGATATGCTGTGTCATCCGAAGCCGTGATAAGCTCCTTTTCGCTTATATTCAGCACACGGCAAATGTCGGAGATCATTGTGATGTCGGGATAATTAACTCCCCTCTCCCATTTTGAAACAGCCGACTCGGTCACAAAGAGCTGTTCGGCAAACTGCTTTTGAGAAAGTCCGGCATTCTCTCTCTTTATTCTGATGAATTTTCCAAGCATATTTTTTTCGATCATAAGATCAATCCTTTCAACAAGTTAAAGTTGACAGCCGGGAACACACCGACGGACGGCGCCTGTTCACCTCAGTGTTCCCGCACTTTCACCTTGCCGTAATTCTACGCCCACAGCTCGAAAAAGTCAATGGATTCTCAGTCAAGTGACGCACCTGCGACGTTTCAGCAAAAAAGCTCTGCAAAATAACAGTACAGGAAATAAGCAATTACCGCAATAGATGTCCTATCACTAACGCATTTATTTTTCCTTTATCTCAATTCATCTGTTTTTCTAAAAAAAATCAAAATTTTTTAGAAAAACACTTGATTTTATGATGATTATAGTATATAATATTCAAGCGTTGTCGGGGTGTAGCGCAGATGGTAGCGTGCTTGGTTCGGGACCAAGAGGCCGTGGGTTCAAATCCCGCCACTCCGACCACTTACTGAAAGTCTTATTTATCAATGAAAACGTTGATAAATAAGGCTTTTTTCTTGTTTTTAGCTTCTCTAATCCGCTTAATTTTACCGCAAATTACCTCTAAAAATGCAAGTCAAAATGCAAGTATGCAAGTCAAAATGCAAGTCAAAATTAGTCCCATAACCGCAAAAATCCCCTCAGTCTGAGGGGATTCCTGAACGCTCTATGTACTACTCCACTTTATTTTGTAGTGTGGGTTCACCTACAACTATTCTTCCACATTGAAAAATACTATCTTTAAAAGATATCTCTGCTATGACATCTTGCTTGTAACTATTCATTTTCATGTCATCAAATTTAATTGCAAAATTTAATCTATCACATAAATTCTCTTTATCAAAGTCCATATCGTCCTTAATTTTTAATTTGATTTTCAAATCGTTACTTTGATTTTTTTGGATTACATTAGAAATGCAATCAAACGGTTGTGAACAGTAATATTCAATAAAATTAGTTTCACATATGCAGTCTGACAATTCATCATATTCAACACAGCAATGGGTAGCTGTTCCGTTACCGATATTTTTAAATGGTATCGTTAAAGTATCTCCGCTCTCAAGACTAACATTCGGTTCATTTATTAAATATGGCATTATCGAAATTCTATTTATCTCATTCTGAGCATCGATTCGTTTTTGGTTTCCCTCTTTAAGTACTTTTATCTGTTCTTGGTGCATAGTTTTTGTTTCTTCAATATCTTTCAGATGTTTTTTTTGTTGTATTTTCATATTTTTGTTTGCCCGTTTTTTTTCGACTATCAGTGTAATTATCATTATAATAATCGGCACTACTGTTGATAATAACATGGATATAACATCCAAGACTCCGAACTCTTTCCATTTTAAAAGATGTTCTAAAAGATTTAATTTCATTTAAAATCTCCTTTTATAAAACCGTCCCGCCAACCAAAACGGTTTTATTTTAATACTTTACTTTAATTTATTTTGTTTTTATCGACCCAAAATCGGAAAACTTTGAGTCCGTAGGCTGACGCATAAATGCGACGGCCCTTTACTGTGATATACGGTGTATAAACCCACATTAGCATCATCTCCTTTACAAAAAAATGCTTGCAAAAAGAATGATATTGTGGTACAATAAATTTGTGCAAGATATCGTACCGTTGGCGGACAGATATCATTTTTTATGAAAAGAGTTTAATGTTGGTAGCATTAAGCTCTTTTTTATTTGTTTTAACGGCAATAGACGCTGCCTCGTATGAAACTCCGCATTTCTGTGCAATTTGGCTTGCCGTCATACCCTGTGTCAACTTTGGCGATATCAAAAATGCTCCGGCAAAAACATTTGCCTGCCATTCCGGGTTAACGTAAGCAGGTATTTTGTATGTATCAGAACACCTTGAAAAACTTGCTGTATCCCCGTGCAGAAAATAATGTCCAAGTTCATGGGCAATAGTAAATCTATGTCGCGGATTTCCTTGACAGGCGTCACAATAAACCGACTCCTTAATCAAAAGCTCATTGCTTTCAGGAATGTATTTTGCATATTCGTTATTTTCAAGTTCACAGTCAAATACTGGTACAAAGCTATAACCTGAATCAAATTGCGGAATGATTAGCTCTGCAATTTTTAATACCGGAATATACATCGATTTGTCAAGTCCGAACAAGTCTTTAATTGTTTCAACATACTTTTCAATTTCTTTTCTCCCATGTGCAGGAACCATAATTGATGACATTAACAGTCTCCTTCCCCTAATGCCTTTTTTATTTTATTTATCTGATCTTCAGACAGATTATTGAATTTTCTTGCAAAGGCAACGCCTAAACTTCTTTGCTCATCATTTGCATCTTTCATATCAATGTGCATTTCTTCAACGCTAAGCATATACGCTTCTTCGATATTTTCTTTTTCCTTTTCATCAAGCTCATATACCCTTATGATTGTGTCAATCAATTTTTTTGTTGGCGTTCTCTTACCGTTTTCAATACTTGACAAATACGCCGGTGCAAGTGTAAGCTTCTCTGCCATATCCTTCAGAAGCTCATTTTTTTGAATTCTAAGCGTTCTCAAATATTTACCTAAACTTGATAACATATCGCATTCTCCTTTCAGTGTTAATGATTATAACATAAAAAGTTGCATTTGTCAAGTACTTTATTTAAAATTTATTAACTTTTTTGTTAATAAACGTAAAATTCCCAGATTGTCACCATAATAGTGGTAATCTGGGAATCAGTTTATTTTGATTATAATTTTAAAACTTACTTCGCAGCCAACACATAGCAAACTCTTATTGTCTGCGGCCCGGCGAGACCGTCAACGGTTATGCCTGCGGCGAGCTGCACCTGCTTTGTGGCTGTCTTTGTGCCTGCGCCGAAGATGTTGTTATTGTCAACGCCCTGCGAGATTATACCCTTTTTCTTGAGGAGCATAAGCTGCTGTTTGTATGCGTAAACACCCTCGTTGCGGTCGCCTACCTGAAAATATCCTCTTGTCATATCATTACCTCCTACGTCTGACGGTGCGTCAATTTTGATTGTGGTTGTCGGTTTGGCTGTCGGCTTTGTTGTGCCTGCGGAAAGTCTCTTGTTGACCTGAGCCGCAGTATCTGCCATACGGCTGTAAAGATATGCACCGGGACAAGCAGTCGAAGCAAAATCCCTGTGTACGGTCATATTGCAGCCGTTGCGGTGGTTAACTCGGTTACTCTTGTTATCGGACCACACAAGCCTTTTGATGTCGTTACGCTTGCAGATGTCGGTTACAAGTGTTATGAGTGCACTATATGCCTTATCTGTGACCGCATACGGTGGCTTTGTGTCCGAGGCAACTTCAATTGTGATTGCCCTGTGGTCGTTTGATGGAGAGGACGACGTCCACGCTCTGTGATTCTCTGCAACCGAAAGACCGATCGAACCGTCACGACCGACAACATAGTTTGAGGAAACCTCTCTGTCGGTGTTGTAAAAATAATCGCAACCCTGCTTTGCCGTGACCTGTCCAACGTAACAATGAATTGTAATCGTGTCGATCTTGTTTCTGCGAGGGTCGTAATTATCGGTCAGTCGCTGATATGTAGCGAGTGAGCTGTTACTCATATTCACTCACCTCTTCCGTTTGTCAGTTCGGGGCTGTTCTTGACATCATCGGCAACCTGTGCGTTCTTGGTGAAGCTGTTGTTCTTCCACCAGGCGACGATTGATGCGCCGACGGTGAATATGTAGGTCACATACTCCTGCCATTGATCAATGTCGATTGCTTCGCTTCTCTTGCCGAGGATAACGGCAAGCTGACTGATGAGCGCGAGGACAAGCACGAGAGTTCTCGCCCATGTTTGTGCTGTTACGCCCTTAAGATTGATTTTTTTCATTTGAGATTCCTCCTTAGTCTTTCTGATTGATATGCTCTAAATCGCTGATACGGTGATCTGCGACCTTCGCCTTTTCTTCGAGCACCGGGACACGCTTCGCAAAATTATTGTGCTCCCGTACTTCTCGTGTTAATTCTTCGATTTTGGTATCCGTTACCGCCTGTGCTTTTTCAAGCTCTTTTGACATCTTGGCATTTGCCGCAAGGTTGCTTATCACAACTCCGACAAGTGACAAGACTCCTGTGATGATTGCTGCGATGATTCCCTCCATGCCGCACCTCACATCAGCCCGAGGGCCTTAAGAATTACGGCACAGATCGGCAGGATCACATTAAATGCGATTGCCGAGCCTGCAACATATATGATTGTGTCAATAAGTCTGTTTCCTGTTGGTGTCATTTTGACTCCTCCTTAAAATTCAACGAGATATTCTGCTGTGATCGTTTCGGGTGAGCCCTCCGCAACCGCAACATATCTCTTGCCGTTGTATGTGTAATAGCCGTTCGGGATAAGCCGCATGCCGGGCGACCATGTAAACGGATTGTCCTGTGTGCCGACGGGATTATCCTGTTCGACATACTCGGACTTTACAAGCTTATCGCCGACATAATAATTATGCCAATCATATCCAATCTTATCTGATTGCTCTATTTTTTCGGTTATGCCGCCGAGCTTTTCGACCTGCTCACCCTGCACGACCTTATTTCTGTAAGCTTTAGCTTCCGCTCTCGTCATTGTCATTACCTCCCGAAATTATTATAGACAGCGCCTCGCTGTCGCTGATTTCTTCGTCCTCTGTCGGCGTTATCGGAGGATTTTCGACCGTCTCATCCGGTTCGTCGAGCGGTACGGCAATGTACTTTTCAATATCAGCCTTGTTGCCGAGCGGCATATCAATTTCTGTAAAGCTCTGCGTATTATCTCCGTTCAAACGAATTTTGTGTCCTTCGGGCGGAAGCACCTGAATAAATCCCTGTTCTGTCTTAACAATTAACTCCATGCCAATGTCACTCCTTTTCCCTTGTACCAAACCTCAGTCTGAGTCGTTGAGTCACATACCGTACCTTGGTGAGTAAACGCCGCTATATAACCAACTTCTGCGCCGTATTTTTTCTGCTCCTCCTCAGAAGATTGTAGATAGGTGTTGTGGCTGATATACTCTCCTGTTTCCTTGTTGCAATGACATTTCTGATTTTTTAGATCATCTTTACATACGCTGTTCAACGTGAGTGTGCAAGACGCCGTTCCGGCATTTACCCAATCACGACAGCCGTTTAAAAGATTAACGATTGCCTCCATGTTTGACCTTGTGAGCTGAGAACAAGCGCCCATATCAAATGTTCCGGTGATTGTTTTTGGCTTGAACCCGACATAGCGCAAGTTTGTGCATTTAGCAAACATATTAAATCCGCTTGAACCGTTGCTTCGGGTTATGTCAAGGGGTGTTCCCAAAATATATTTGAGGTTTGAACAGCCGTTGAATGTCCATTCCCAGCCGTTCCTGTACGTGATGTCCTCTCTTTTCTCCCCGGTTTCAAGGAACGTGAGTTCTTCCAAAGGAGCGTTACAAAACAGGAACGCCATGTTTGATATGTTTTGAGAACCCACAAGCACCATCTTTTTGACATTCGTACCACTGAGCCAAAAGACTGAGCTTGTATTGCCGCTTGATTTATTAAATCCCGAATTGTCAACCCCTGACACGTTTATTTCGACGTTGCTAATCTTGCTGCTAAAACGAGTACCCGCGGAATATAATGCATTAGGCGTATCCAAATAAGGCGTAACGACAAGACCGTCGGAGTCAACATAGTCCGAAGCTTCATCGTCAGCAACCGCATAATTGCCGTAAAGAATTGAGGGCGGTTGCGTAGAGCGTTCAAACAGAAAGCTGATGTGTTTGTTGTTTTCAAGGGCGCTCTTATTCTCGTCAGTTAAGACAATAAGTGCCCCGACATTTTCAATCAAATTTTCCCAATTGTCAGCTTCATAGTCCTCACCCGTTGCTTCTTTCAGAGCCTTTCCAAGCTCCGTCCTGTCGGTCTCTCTCTGCTCCGTTTTCGCTTTTTCAATGACGTTTTCGCCGCTGTTGTCAAGGGTCGGATTTAATGTGAATGTGTACGGAATTGACTTCCATATGACTTTGTCACCGTCCTTGAGAACAAGCTGTAATTTCAGCGTGCTGTCCGTCAGAACCTCACTCGGAAGGTCGAAGGTATCGTTTGATAACGTATAGTTAAAACTGCCCTGTGCGGTCTCACAGACGATATTTTCGCTGTATCCCTGCAACGCAACAGGGAGAAGAAACAACAGTGTCGTTGCGTTCTTCTCCCCTATAGTGCCGAGACTTGAATATTCGGGAAACAATCCCCTTTTTTCGCTGACTGTAATTCGGTTAATCATCGGTGATCACCTCAATAAAAGGCTCAATATTGATGATATCCTGCGCCGAAAGCTCAAGGTCGCTGATGTCAATCAGCTTGATATCAAGCTCGACCTCTTGGCTCTGCAAGACGTTAATATCAGTCTCAAAGCTCTTGTACGCCTCATCCTCAAACTCGTAGATATGCTTTTCCTTGTTCAGCGTGCCGTACTTCTCGCAGAGCTTGATACGTTCGCCGTCGTACACATTGATTTCGCCGTCAATGGCTTTAATGAGCTTTGCCAGTCTGTAGCTCTGCTTTACGGGCAATGTCTGCCCTGCAAGCCGTGAAAGTGTCTCACGGGCGTTTAATATTTGCTTAATTGATGTTTTCATGTGTGCCTCCTTAGGTGGATATGATCCCAGTATTTGTATCAACATATAATGGCTTTTTGGTGCCTTTTGTGTCGGAAATAAAATAATCAGTGAGCCGAACGGTGCCGCATAGCCAAACGCCCGAATTTCCTTGTAAACAGAGCTTATCTTGAGAACCAATAACCATACCACAATCAGAAAAAAGCAGCATTTGTTCTGCCGAAGATATATTACCGTAATCCCACTCTTGCATACCGACACCAAAAGTGTTACCTTTATGCACAATTCCAAAGCCCGTATCATCCAACAAAGTAAGACTTGCCGACGTATCGCCTTTTGTTACCGTAAATCCAGAATCATATATCGCCGCTCTATAACCATTTCCGCCATTTGATTCCAGCATTACCCCACACGCATCACCAGCAGTTATTGCTTCGTAATACGTTCCTATTAAATCAAGCTTTACACCGATTTGCCCAATCTGTCTCGAATTGAATGTATGCGAGATTGTCGCATTTGTAATTTTCATACTTGTGATGTCTTCTGTTCCTACTTCCTCATCACGAAATATGCGCACACAGGTTAAATCGTTACAAATCACCGCGCCCTCATTTGTCAACTCAAATTTATTCGACTTAATAGAAATCATATTACCCTCAATCGCAATAGCAGATGTAAGCTTATTATTCTTGTCCTTCTGCACACACATAGATATCTGCGCCTTGACGGATTGATCTATATCTTCCGCCGACGGCGTCCAATCGGTAGCAATGTTGCCTTCTTCAAGCTTAAATGAGGAAATGTCAATCCAATATTGTACATCCGCCTCACTCGGTTTTTGCGTACCATCCTTGCAGTTCTCGAAGAACATCCTTATATAGAAATGACTTATTGTGCCCGTAATTTTGAACGTCAGAACATATTTCTGCCACGATTCTGTGGGCGTCGGTGTAATGCTGCGGCTTGTATCAAGAGTGACCTTTGCATTATCTCCGGCATAAATAACAGCATATTTCGTGAGCTCATCTACTTGTGCACCGCTCCTTGTTCTGAGCCAAAATGACAAGGTATATGTTGTATTTGGCTTGATTTTATCAATTGTGCTTTGACCGAGAATATCGGTTCCAACAAAGCTTACGCCTCTTGTTGTGCTTTCGCCGTCCAACACGGAATCGAAGCCAACAACAGAATACTTACCCGAAGGTACATAGGTATCGGAAATTGAAGGGACCATTGGCGCTCTGCTGACCTTATATTTCGTCGGTGTGAACCCTGCGAAACACTCGGAATTCAGCAGAATATTTCTTGTGCCGATTTTGATATTTTGCTCGACCGATAGCGTAATCTTGTCCGAATGCGCTTCAATGAGTGAGTTACATCGCTCCTCGGTGATATACCCTGCATCCCGAATGTTCTTAATTGACTCTGCCTGTGTTGAAAACTTTTCGGCGGTCTGATTTACAAACGTATTGTATGTGCTGTTCGCCACATAGTTTTTCTCAACCTCCGTTTTCAGCGCCGTATATTGGCTTGTTGCCGCCGAAGCAGTTGCCGTGATTTTTGCTTCAAGATCATTCTTGGTATCAACTATTTCGACCTTAATACCGTTTACGGTTTGAGTAAATTCGGAATACTTGTCGTCAGATTCCTTGACAAGTGCCGTGATCCTCTGCTCCTGCTTGTCAACCTTGATCATGGTTTTCTTCAGCAACTTATCAGATGCCGACTCTGCCGCCGAATAGTCCGTTGATGTAGCCTGCGGAGCTTCGAGCTTCGACTTTTCTTTTACTCCTTGGCTGACAGTCATATCGGTACGCATAAAGATTGTTTTGTACTCTTTTTCGTCACCGATCATACCGCCTGTGCGTTCACAAACCTTGAGAGTGAATATATCACCGAAATTAAGGAAGCCGATGCCGAACGAATCAAGGTCATAAAGGTAATACTCCGTACCTGTAACGTTATCATAAATACCTTTTGCAAACTGCTTTCGGTATTCGTCGTTGCTTGAGTCCTCAATAAGCTCGACGTTCGATATTTTAACCGCGGTCTGAGAATCCGAAAGGTTTGACGGATAATAGACATTATCCTCCTGCGGCTCTCGGGAAAGCACAACGCCCTTGACGGGTCCGTACTTTGTACCGATTGTCACACTGCGGAGGTTGCTCTCGTCAATCACATAGCCGCTCTCGGTCGGCTTGATTGCATAGAGCTTAGCAGGATTGCCGCCGAGTGAATTCTTAAACGCAAACGTCACGCCCGAAGCCTTTGCGATTTCGTCAAGAATATCACGGTATGTATAAGCCGCTTCGGTGCTGTCGTTCTCAATGTCAAGATATTTCTCGCTTGTGATCACCTTATCGGCATTTGCCATAAGCGATAAGCTGTCGGCATCATAAGGAATTTCGCATTGTTTAAGAATTGCTACGAGAAATTCCTTGAGCGTTATGCCCTGCTTCCAAAGCGAGATATCGTACGGTTGCATGGACGGATAGAGCCCGTCATATGCAATTATGCTTGTGAGGTTCTGCGCCGCATCGTATTCGGGCTCTTCGGCGATGCAAAAGCTGCCATATTTAATTTTAATGCTGTCGCCCTCGGGGTGGGTCAAGGTCAATCCGATTTCGCCGAGAAAATAGCCCTTGCGAGCCTTTTCGGTCTGATTGCCGATAAGCTTGACCTCAAGGCAGCGCATGACCGAACGATAAAGCGCACCGTCAAAGTAATAACGCATTTCGTTAATGCTCGTCGGCGCAAGGTCGGCAACAAGAGAGTAGTTGCCGCCACTTTTTTTAATTATCGCCATAACGACCTCAGCCGTCTTGCCCATTACCTCCATTATTTCCTGTACGGTTTTGCTCATGATTTCGACCTCCTGTTATTGGCAACGATACTAAATTGCATTGAGTCAAATGTGCTTTTACATTGGTACGACTGTACGCCGTTGCTCAATGTTCCGAGCGTACCGTATTTATCCCAATGCTTTATCTTGTTGGTAACATCGCCAAAATAAAAGCTTGCGGTTTCAAAGCGCTTGCGTTCGGTGCAGTACGCTCTGACGGTAGCTTCGGTCTGATTAAGACATTTACACAAAATGGCACGCTCGTCGGCATTTTGTTTTCCGATTGTCACCTGCAACTTCGGAAATATACCGATAAGCGTACCTTTTGATGAGCCCGTCATACTGCGCCCCGTATCATCTCCCCACAGCTTATAGTCGCTGAGCGACGCATCTTTAATTGTACTCGGGAAAGCATACCACGTTGCACCGCATTTGATTGCAAAAGGCTGCGTGCAGTTTTTTATAGTGGTATCTGTATATGTTTTTATCATCACAAAACACCTCCGTTTGTGGCAAAGGCAAATCGTGAATCGTACTTCTTGTTTGATGAATTTACATCCTTGCCGTCAATCGTAATGCGGTTGACAACGTTCATTGATACCCTATCGGCAACCTTGTCAACGAGCATATCCATCCACTCGGTGTTGTTCTGCAACGGGAGGATAGCCTCCGCTCCGGCTTCACCGGCAATAACCGCCTGACCTCTGCCCGGGTTATTTACAATACCGCCTTTTGCAAGACGGGGAAGATGAGCGTAAGGAATATTAAATCCCAAAGAGCTGCCGCCATAGGTCGGTACCCAGTTTGGAATTTTAATGCTGAATGAATTCAGCTTTGAAACGATATTGTTTATCGTACGCTCGACAATACCGATAACACCGTTCAGAGCGTCTTTCATTCCCTGTTTTATACAGTCAAATTTTCTGCTCCACCATTCTTTTTTGAACACATAACCGATATGTGCATTCCAAAAAGCTTTAATTCTTGCCCATGTATCTTTTACGGTGTTCAAAATCAAATCGGAGTTAATTGTTTCACCTGTTTTAAATGCTTTGATTCCGGAAAGTATAAGGGCTAATCCGAGCGGTAAGCTTACACCAGTCGCGCAAAGCAATACGCCAACGACTATTGCTCCTGCGTTTAGCAAGTACATTTTGACTTTGTCCATGGTGTTTTCAATGGAAGTTTTCATTTTTTCCCAATCAAGAGCTTCGTCGGATTTGATTGCACGAACTCCCTCTATAATCAGACCGACACCGAGAGGTATGCCAACACCTGAACAGCAGAGTAATACACCAACAACCATCATCAAGACGCCTGTAATTATATTTTTTACTTTCGTTAATGCGGTTTCGATATGAGTTTTAATTGCTTCCCAATCAAGTGTTTCTTCCGATCTGATCGCCTTAATCCCTTCAACGATTAAGGCAATGCCAAGAGGCATGCCTACGCCCGTCGTAAGTAACATTATTCCGAGAACAATAAGAAAGGACTTCAAAATTACTTGCTTGATTTTATCCAGTACGACCTCAATTTTTGCTTTTATACCGTCCCAATTCAAGGCTATTGCGGTTGCTATCATTGCAACACCTAAAACAATTAAAGCGATTCCCAACGGATATTGCTGAGCAATGCACAGGATAATTCCCAGCGCCAAAAAAGCAGTACCTGCAATTCCCATTATGGCAGAAATCATTTTTTGCGCTTCTTCGGATAATTGACTCCAATTTCCCAAGGCTTTCGCTTCAAGGACTATACCCGCAATAAGGCAGGCAATGCCCATAGGATATTGCCCCAGTGCAAGTAATATCAAGCCTATTGCAATCATCGCCCAACCTGCAATAATCATAAGTTCGTTAAGGTGTGCCTTGATATTTTCACATATCTGTTCAAACTTTCCGCCGCTGACATCGGGAAGATCAAGCAATGCGGCAGGGCTTTCTGACTCAGTATCTGCTGCATTCAGATTATTTGCTGACTGAACATTCTTTTCATCAAACGACGCAAGCTGTAAATTTGCTTCTTTCGTCGCCTTTGCATTTTTCTTTGTAGCTTCAGTTTGCTTGTTAATCGCCTTTGCATTGTACTGTGCCGCCATATCAACGCCTGTAAGCACCTTGACGAACAGATTTAAGTATGCAAAGGCATATTTCAGCCAATATACCACCCGTTCTATTACGGGAGCTAAAGCGTTTGCAAATGCACCTTTCATAGCGGTTACGGTATTGTTAAGCTCCTCATTGTCGGAAAGGACCTGACGAATAGCATTCTTTACGGCATAGAATCCCGCTTGTGCGCCGAAAATTGCAAGCGTATATTTTGCCATGCTTTTTACTGCGCTTTTCATGCTTGCACCGAGCTTTTTGGCACCGGAATTCGCCGTATCAAAACCGCCTTTTGACGAGCGTTTAAATTTGCCTGCACTGGCTATGAGTGCGTCATGCTGCTTTTTAAGCTTCTGATATTCCCTGTTTGCGCTCAATGCATCCGAGCCGTCAATGCCTTTCTTCGCTGCCAATTTCGCCGTTTTCTGCTCAATCGTCTGCATTTTTGCTTTGACCTTTTCAAGTGTCGCTTCGTACTGCTCGGCATTCTTGATTTTCGAAACAAAATCATCACCTGCGACCGTGCCGGAAACATCGGAATTGATTGATTTAATATCGTCTTTCTGCTGTTTTTCGGCAGCCTTGATCTCTGCTTGTCTTTGTCTTTCAAGCTCCTTTTGCTGCTTTTCGGCAGCTATTTTTTCTTGTTTGGCTTCATATTCGGAAATAGCCTTGTTGAGATTGTTTTGCTCTGCCACAAGATTTTTTGTTTGTTCCTCCTCCAGCTTGAGAAGGTTAACAACCTGTTCCTCCGTTTCTGCCTTTGGAAGCAGTTCGTCTGTCTGAGCTTGTATTTTTTCAACCTCTGCGTTGATTTCTTCAAGTTTTTTCTTTGCTTTTGCAAGCTGAGAATTATTTATAATCTCAATCGGATTTGTTTTTATATTCAGGCTTTCTGCAATGCTTTCAAGATGCTTTTTAGTGCCGTTACACATCTTATCGACATCTTCCAAGCCTTTTTCAAAGCCCTTGGTATCGAGTTTCGTTTCAACTCTTATTGAACCGTCCGCCGCCATTTAACCACCTCCAAACAGAGCGTCAAACTCATCAATTTTTTCCTGTTCCTCCGTTGATATTCTCTCCGGAAGCTTCAACCGTTCCTGCGCCTCAGCCATTTTTGACCGCTGTATAGGGTCTTTGATTTCGTTCAAATCATAATTCCTGATTTCACGCACTCTCGACAGTATGCAATGCTTGTCAAGCCCCTGTACAAGATCGTTAAACTTCCACCAGTGCATATTGACCTCATCAAGATCAACCCCGTAGCAGCTTTTAAATGAAGCTTCAATAAAGCCCTCGTCCTCGTTTACGTCAAAATCGGGCGGCTCATCTGACTTATTTTCCTGCTTCTGTCCGCAAGTCAAGAAAAGCGAAGCCTTATCAAGGAACGCCTCACCGTTTTCAAGCGGAACAAAGCCGAACAGCTTATAAATAACCGCTAAAGCTCTTTCCTGATCAGATATGGTATCATCATTGATGATCTCGTAGCATTCCTTTGCGACACGGTAATCGGTGTTTATCGGATAAATATCACCGTTGATTTCTGCGTGTGTAGGGTACACGTTAAATCACCTGCTTGTTCTTTGCGCTCTTATACTTGTCCTCAATTCTCTTAACAATGGCCTCGTCGGAAAGCCTCATCTTCTCAAGGTGAGATTTTCCGTCAGCCTGCGGACGGTCAAGCTCATCAAACAAATCATCGAACATTTCAAGATAATTGCTGTCGCCGAAAATTTTCTGACAGCCGCCTTCGCCGAGGAAACCGTCCATCGCCGTGCGCATCTTGCTGTATGCGTTCTTCCATGCGTTCATTCTGTCACGCTGATTTCTGCTCATAAGGTCATTTTTGCCCTTGCTGTCCTTCTGCTTATCAATGATGATAAGACGGGTTTTCAGGTCATTCTGTATCTTGTTGACGTCGTTAAACGCTTTGTCAAGCTTAAACGGCAGTTCAAGGTCACCCAACTGAAAAATAATCGTATCTCCGTTGTCATTGACCTGAATTTCATAAAGATCTTTACGCTGAATCCTTAACTGTTCCATAATATCCTCCTATAAAAAGAAGAGGGAGCATATAGCCCCCTCCCGATTATGCTGTTGCTCCGACAGTGATAACGCCGCCTGCGACGGTTACATCAACCTCTGTCGGGTCGCCGTTAAATCCGATTTTATACTTGATTTTAGCGATTTCGCCGCCTGAAAGATCAAAATCGGAAACTGTTACTGTTGCATTGAACTTCTGACCCTTGCCGGTGCCCGAACCGTCTGTAATGTTCATGTTGTAAATATCAACCAAAACTGCGGTTGTTTCACAATCCGAACCCGTTTTCAATCCTCGTCTTATTCCGTCGACATAATCAAAAATCGGATCGTCCTTGATTGCAGTCTGTTCGATATCCGAAGAAATCTCATAGCTGTCAACCGAGGTTGTCGCATTGTCCTCGTCAACGTATGTTTCCGTTGTGGTTTTCGGATTATAGCTTATCGGCAATGACGTTACACCCTTACCGATACGCTTGTAGTCCGGTGATGCCGCCGTGCCGATATTAAGCAGCACCGCCGACTTACTGGATTTTACTTTTTCCATTAAAGTCACTCCTTATCATAAATTAAGCGGCACTGTATTTGATAGCGGGAATTTTTCAAATCACCCGATATATCAAACAGGTAGCCGCTTGAAATTGCTTCAATTTTCAAGGGCGTCAAGCCCTCTCTTAATTCAGGGAGATTGTCGGTCTCCGTGCATTTTTCCAACCATTCCTCAAAGTCCTCAAAAAATCCGCTGTTGTCAATGTTGTTGCGAACCTCATCGCTGTAGCTGAGACGTGCCGCAAAGGTGAACATAAACTGCCTTTCCGACGAACCGTCGAGATATTTTTTGCGAATCGTTTCCGACGGCACTTCTTCGACCGAGTATGTGTCGGGGTCAGCCGGGAGGAAATCAACATTGACACGTGCCAGCTCGTTTAAGAACGGGCAACTCATAATAAACCTTGTTACGCTTTCGATTATTGTCATTTTCTCATAAACGCCTCCGTTGATTTGATTATGTTTTCCTTTTCGTTAATCCAGCACCGCTCGACCCACCGAGGACCTCTTAACGGCGCACCGTTGTAATTAAGGTCCCGGTCGGTTTTCTCTTTGTTTACGTCGGGTCTGCTCCAAAATCCGTAAGACGGGCTGTAAAATGCACCTTTTCCCGTCACGGGGTCAACCATCAGCTTACCGAACCAATGGTATCTTGCGTACGGCGCATCATAGATAATAGCACATTTATCCTCAGATATACGAGCCGAATTTTTTAATGCTTCCGACAAAACTGGCACATATGGATCAGCTTTTTTCATTACTTCGCTTGTAAAAAATGCCTGCACTCTTCCGCCCGGATTTAATCCGTGGTTCTTCAAAATTGTTGCAGCGTCGCTTACATCAATCTTAACCGTAAACATCTTACTTGCCCCCGATCGTGATATTATCAACCTCTGAGCCGCAGATATGCTCCGCAACCGACGTTACCGTTATGACCTGCTCACCGTTTAAATCCTTAAAGGAAGCAATATCGCCATGCTCACCCTTTACAATGCGGTCACCGTTGTGTACCGTCCACGATTTACCGTATTCGGCTGTAGTCTCGGGCGACGTGATGATTTTTACATCGGAAACATTTTCAACGCCTTTATTCGCCGAGGACATACCCACCGAGCCGTACCAGTAAACACCCGATACGACTTGACGGGTATATATATCTTTGAGGTTTTGGGAGGAATGGGAATAGATTGTTATTGTGTTCGGAAACACATTATCACCTCAAAGCCGAATAGCAAAGCCCGGTGCCCGACAGGTAAAGCATCACCTTTCGCCTGAGCTCCGAGCTGTATTCATCGGATGTTTTTCTTGTATCACGGTACGATACCGAATGGTCGCCGACACTTTCGCTCGCTTTTATACTCTGTTCCGCCGTTTCCCTCTCCGCATATAAGCAGTCAACAGCGGCGCAAACGGCAAGCCTGCGCTTTCTGTCAATCTGTTCATATTTAAGGTTATCGGGGTTCGTGATCAGAGCGTCAACATAAGCTTCTGCTTCCACGCATAAGCGGTCAAACGTAGTTTTGTCGATATTATTTCCGTGATACTCTTCAACATAGAACTGATACATTATGTATTACTCGCGGTCGGTGCGGTACCGTTAACGCTTGCATATACGCCTGCGAGCTTATTTGCATAAACATCGGCGATAGAAACAAGACGGTAGCCGTACTTCCATGCATCGGCGTTCTGGTTTGCTTCGGGGCTGATGATCTTCGGCTTTACAAGCTTGTTGAACTGAATAAGAGCCGACGGGTGAATGATCATAAAGTTAAGCGGATTTGCGTCCTCGGGAACACTGTATCCGCCCTCTTTATAATCACCTGTGCCGCTGAGCTGAGTGATCTTATTGTTAAATCTCTTCTTGGGCATCTTGATTATACCTGAGAAAGATCTGAGAAGCTCTCTCGACTTGGTCGTATCCATATCCTGGATAGAGCCGATAATACCGGGTGTAGCGAGAAGGATTCTTCCCTCATAAGGTACTTCGTCGTTATCCATGGCGTCATTGGCTGTTCTGATAGCTTCGATAGCCTTTGCGCCCGTGGTGATTGAGGTCGTATAGTCCTTTGAGATGCCCTCCTTGCTCGCATACTTGGAAATTCTGAAAGCGTCAAGCTCGGGAACGACCTTTGTTCTCACAAATTCGCCGCCCAATCTGCCGAAGGCAATGCCGCCTGTTTCAATGTTGTCAAGCTCGTCAACTTGGAACATTCTGCCTCTGTCGAAGTTACATTTTACAGTCTCATATCTGAGCTGTGCATCGCCGTTTACATAGCCGTCGTTACGTGAATAATCGGCAAGACCGTTCATGTCGAGGATAGGAATTACCATTTCGTTGGCATTATAGCCCTCCCTGACAAGCTCCTGCGCTCCGTCAAGAACGCTTGTTAATGATGCCTGCTTATACACAAGGTCAAGCATCGTTGAATATTTCTTTGCAAGTGCAATTGAATTTGCCATGTTTCATTACTCCTTTTTCGTTATTCCGAAAGCCGCTTCGAGCCTTGCGGTGTCATAATCCTTGTCGTCATGCTCCAATCCGCTCTTATTTCGCTGCGGTTCGTTGCCGAAAAGATACGCCTTACTTTCCGTAAGAGGCGTTATCTGCTCGGTCAGACCGACAATACTATCATTTTCGACGCTGATTTTTTCCATGTCAATGTGTGGGATTATGTCGTTAACGTCTTTCGGGTGATATTTGTTCTGAATTTCATTGATAACGGTTGAACGCTTCAACTGCTTTTCGTAATCGGCCTTAAGGCTGTTTACTGTGTTTGTGTTTTCCGCTTTCAATCGTTCGATTTCTGCCTTCAATTCTGCGTTGTCGCCCGCTTTTTCCTTGAGGGTATCGTATTCGGTTGTTTTCTCGGTCAATGCGCTGTTGACCTTACCCAACTGCTTCTCAAGGTCCTTGTACTTGTCGGCGCTGACATATTTGTCGGTGGACAAGTCACCAAGTCTGATTTTCGAGTCCTTCGTTTCGGCTTCAAGCGCCGCATAGGTCTCATCGGATACGATGCCTTTCAAGATTTCAAGATTTTCCATATAAATACTCCTTGTTTTTATGTCCGGTGTCTCCGGCAGTATTAAGCCTTTTATGTCCCGTGCTCAGGGGTGATCGAGCCTTTTATGTCCGACTGCTCAGCGGTGTATATGAAAAAAGACACCCTTTCGGATGTCTTGAATCATTATTTTGTTGCATGAAAAAAGCACCTTGATTTCTCAGGGTGCGAAATTAGCTATACAAGGAAAGTCGCCTGATTGCTCAAGCGACTTCCGGATTTATGGCTATTTGGCAGGCGTGGCGTTCTCCTGCATCTCTCGGGTTCCCCCTGTCGTTACCATCGGCGTATGGATGCCACGAAATTGTCCACCTCAAATAGCCTTCTTATCCTATGTATATTTTAGCACAATTATTCTGCTTTGTAAAGGATTTTTTTAGTTCTTAAATATCTATTATATCGTTTTTCTTCAACTTTCAAAAACGTAATCACTGAATTTTTGTATTCTGAAGGGTCTTCCGAAGTACATAGTCTAAGAATCAACTCATAATTCTTACCATTATCCTCTATATGTTTCAACACAAAAGCTGTGTTTGGTTTATTAGCTTCAAGGATGTAGTCCGGGTATTGAATTATTTGTTCAATATATCCGCAATATCTTTCATAATCGTTTGGATGTCTTTCCATGATATGAGCGATCTGTTTATCCGTAATTATCACATCGTCCGATTGAATGTCCGATGTTACGCAAGAATACAATTCCTTGTCTATTTTACAAACATTATGCACACTATTACCCACCGTTTCTACGTCCTTGATATTGATTATACCACTATTTTCTGATTTTGCAACGCTTTTCTTTGGCGTAATCTGCTCCTTGACCAGCTCTCGGCTGTGATCTCGCCTCAAGCCGTTTTTCTTGCAGAATTCATCAATCTTTGTGCTTTGCTCGGAAATTTTCTTATTGAGCTTCTTCACCGTCTCCTTATCGCCTATTTCCTTTGACGCCGCCTGTTCTTTCTTGAGCTGTCTCATCCTGCGCTCCATAGCACGCTGCTTCTGCGTAAGCTCATAAACGCGGCGGTTTTCTTCCTCGTTAAACCTAATCGGGTTCGGTGTGCTTATACCCGGGAAGAACGGAAACATACGGTGTCGGCAATTCACGCCGCCCAAGCCTAAGATGTCATCGGGATAGCCTGTACTCTCTTTAAGGTTCGGGTATTTCTTGTCGCTTCCGTCGATTTTGAACACCTTGCCCTGCCAGCCTGCATGGTTTGCAATAGGATTTGTGGGGTGCGTTCTTGCCCCCAAGTGCGAAGAAATTTCAACATATTCCGCACCGAGCTCTTTGCAAAGCGTCTCCGAGGACTTGTTGGCAAGCTTATTGACCGCCGTCAGAGTATCACGTCTTACTGTTCCCTCAAGTGAGTATTGAACGAGCTTTCCGTTTCTCTTGTATGTTGCGCCGCTTATGCCGTTCTTTGCCATATCCTTTATGGCTCGCTTGATCGCCGTCTGATAGTCGTATGTTCCCGTCGCGACTTCGATATATGAGCGGTTGATAACGTTCATATACGCCTGCTTTGCGCTTTCAAGCGCCTTTGTCTGAATAAGTCTGTATGTATTGCTCAGCTCCTTATAGCTCAGCTCCATGGCCTCGGCAAATGCCGAATTGGTTTTTATATTCCTCGGGTCAACCGTGATACTGCCCTGCCTGTATGCTTCTTCAAGCTCGGTCATATTGATGTTTGCAAGCTGTGCCTTTTTGAGCATATTGAGTATTTCCTGCTCGCTCTTTTCCGAATATGAGGCAATAACCTTTACCGTGTCGGCATTGAGAACGCCCAATTCATCAAGCTTTTTCAATTGCCATTCCATTGTACCGCCGATTTTATCGTTCAAGTCAAATCTTCTCGCTATTTCCTTTATGAGATCAAGCTCAATTTGACTGTAAATATTGATTATCGGCTGTGATAAACTGTCAATGTCCTTAATCATTATGTGCCCTCGGGTTCTTCCTCAACTTCCGGCTTTCTCTGCAGCATTTCGTTATAAAAGCTTTTTGCCTGCTCTTCGTCGAGCTTGTAAATCTGCTTGTAATACTCAATCGCATCAATTAGACCTGCGTTGAATTCAAGCATTGCCTGTCTTTTTATCTCCGCCGTATCTTCGATGATAGAATCGTCAAAATCAACCGTTATCGTTGCGTTTAAATCAATGCTTTTATCTCCGTTATATATCGCTTCAAAGTTCAAAAGGCTGTGTGCCATGTCAATTATTGCGGTTCTCAGAACCGATTCGTGCTTATGCAGAGTGCGGAACATTTTGCTGTTTTCCGATATGACCTGTGTAGCCGTTGACACATTGCCGCTGTCCCATTTGTAACCGTTTGCTCCGAAGCCGCACGCCTGCGACAGCAAATTCAACTGCGTTTGCATCGCCGCATCAAGCTCGGTAACTCTCAACTGCATATTGCTCTCAATAATCGGCGGTGCAGACGGGTCGTCCTTGTTCTCGGGCAGCAGATAAAAGACCTCGTCCGACGGGTCGAACACCTTGACCGTTTGTCCGTTCTCCATAATGTGAACGTTGGTAACTGAATCCCTCGCAAATATTCTCTTTCGACCGAGAAGGATTTCCTTAACATAAGCGTCATATACAATGTCAACGCCCTCAAGGACATCCGTTGCACCGGCAAATATGCTTGTTCCGTAAGGTGAATCGAATTTATCCTTGTTTGCAATGTTCGGGCGTATCTGCTGAAATGTCGGCGTTTTGGAAAGCGTGTAAATATACTGATCCAAGCCCAATTCCCCGTACATCTCGGGCATTTCGGAAATGCTTTGACTTTCCGACTTTAAAATATTATTTTCAACAACATAAAAGCCGTTTTCGTCTTTTGTATGCGTCTCAAGATATGTATAGGTCTGACCCTTGATTGTTATTTCCGAAGCAAAAGCCGCTTCCGTTACCTTGCCGGAATCAAAGGAAATCGGATAGAATTTATCTTGCGTAATGTACTTTTGATTTACCTTCATTCCATCCCAATATTGGATAAGAAAGCCGCCGCCCTTTGCGAAAGCCGCTTCAATAAGGTTGTTTCCTCTGACATAGAAATTGACCTGTTCAAGAAGCCTGTGCAAAACTTCCTCGGTATATTTATCCGATGCCGAAAGCTCAACCTTTTCGTTAAGCAGCAGGTCCGCCCAATCCTGGCATACACGAGCAGCCATATTGAGCGTGCGCCTTTTCTGATTGAGGTTCTTCTGACCCTCGTATATCTTGTATGAATGGAAGCGGTCGACGTGTCCTCTGTACCACTGCTCCCATGTTTCAAGCTTGTCATCAATGTTTTCGTCAATGACCGTATTTCCTTTGCTCTTTAAATAATTTACAATCTGCGGATTCATGCTATCCTCTTTTCTTCGTTAAGTCTATCATTGTTTTCATGTAGGGCTCCTGGCTGTATTCCGAGCTGTCAAGGTTATCTATGTTTGTTGTCCCGTCGTCAAGCCTTACGTCCTCTTTCTTATCGTCCCATACCGCATCGGTGTACGCCTGTATGGTTTCCGTACAATTTGAGACAATAAAAAAACGATGTTGTGCAAACATCGTCAATCCAAACCGTATTCTGTCTATTATTTCACCCTTACGGGCGTTATTTATTGCAATAGGTATGTGCTCGTTCATGACCGCCTTTCTCAGCCCTCGTATAAGCACCTGCTCGGCTGAGTCGCAATAAGCGGCAAGCACCGTATATTCCGCTCTGCACTCTCGGCAGAAGTCAACAAACTCCTTTTCAAGCTGTGTCGGGTCGATCTCATTTTTAATGCGCCGCTCCTTGACCGTCACGCACTCGGCAAAGCCCTTTGTAAATGCCGTGCATGTAAACGCTGTGCTTGATTTATTTCCGCCGAAATCAACGCCTATGGTGCATATTGATATATTCTTTCTCAGCGGGTTAATATAATTACCGTTTCCGTCTTTTGCATACCAATCGGCAGAAGCAATTACATTGTCCTTCGTAAACGAAAAATATATCTTGCCTTCCGCCGTTACCCATAAGCCTAAAATATTTCGGTCATAGAAAACGCCCGTAAACATTCGGCGGTATCTTTCTTTAACGGCTTCAGACAGCGTAAGATTATCGTCCATTGTGAAATGGAGATAAAGAAGATTTTTGTCCTTTATCGCATCAACATATTTTGTCTTGAAATAGTGCGTCGGTCCTTTCGGATTGCAGTTGTACCATAGCTTTGAGCCCTCAACGCTGCATCGTGCCTCAGCCTGTGAAACGAACGATTCGGGCATCAATGCAACCTCATCAAAAAGAACGCCGGCGAGCGTCATGCCCTGTATCAAGTCCTGTGAGCTTTCGTCCTTGCCGCCGAACACATAGAAATAATTTGTTACATTCCCCTTTGAAATGATTATGAGATTATCCGTACGTTTTTCCTCGTACTCGTAGTTAAGGCTCAGAAGCTGTTGTTTAAGCGTAATAACAACGTTACGGCGCAAGCTTCCGACCGTCTTTCCGCATAAGGCAAAATCCGTTTCATTAAATCGTGCCATAGCCCAATTCACAAACGAAATAGCCATTGATACGGTTTTACCCGATCTGACCGCTCCGTCGGCTATAATGCCGTCATAGTCCTTGACGGGTGAATTATCGCACCACCAAGTCATAACCTTTAACTGCTTATTGCTGAACGGCTCCCATTTGAATTTATTCCTTTTCTGCATCGTTCCACGCCTCCGCAGCCTTGCCGTTCAGTGCTTCAATAAATGCGTTGTCAGTATCCTGTGCTTTCGGCTGCTCGCCTGTCTTGTTATGAGATTCGGACAGTGCGATTATGCTTTCAAAAGCCCTCAGATCGCCCTTCATAGCGTTTTGTATCTGCTTTAATACCATAGCTTCCTCAACCGTGATATTTTTATCCTTAATTGATTTTAAATCCGTCAGCCTGTCGAGCCGTCCCTCCTGCATCGGCAAAGCCAAAAGCATATTGACCGTATCTTTTAACAGCTTTTTCCTGCGCCGTGCCCTTCCGCTCGCAACGCCGCCTTTTTGTGCATTTTTCACGGCTTCCTCACGGCTTTGATTACTTGTAAACGGTTTTAAGTTTTCTTCATTCGCCACATTACCACCTTATTTACTCTTTGAGCGTTTTCTCCAATCTTTCGGTTCTTCAAATTTTGATTTAAAAGTACCCGACATATCTTTATTGCTTAAAGAGTTGTACATTGAACTGGGTCGGTCTCCGTATGTAGAACCGTCCCAGTATCTTTTAAAAGTCTTTCCTGTCACATCCGTATACTCGACAATAGCCGCTTTGTTCTCCTTGCCGTTCTGCAAAGCCCTTTTGAATTGATTTGCGCTTTCTTTAAATACCTCAAGGGCTGACGGTTTATTTGAAGTATTAGCACCCGAGCTTGCTCCTCTGCCACCAAAGCGCTGTATATTTATTTTTATCATATAATCGCCTCTTTCTGTTTTTGGGTATAAAAATACCGCTGACTATAAAATAGCCAACGGTAATAAACAAGCGCCCGGATTTGCACACGGGCCAGCGGCAACCACCGCTTGCTCCTCCTACATTACTACTTGTTTATTTTATTATACCATATCTTTTTAACATTATCAACCATTTTACGTTCTTTTACCGTTAATCCGGTTGCCCCTTTTGAATTATCTCTTTCATTATGTTCATATCCATGATGCACATGAGGACTTATACCATTGTGTGGTTTATCTAAATCAATAGTCTTACTCCTTTTGTTTGATGCGTCATAATATGAAATAAATTTAGGTTTGTTATCATTATTTAAAGTAACATATACACGTCCCTTTGTCATTGTCTCAAGGGGTGCGGTTACATTGCCATCATTCTTCTTTATGAACTTAATGTTTCCAACAGTCAGCAATGATCTGTATTCTGTTCCATATAATTTACCTTTAACCGACATTCCGCTTGATGCGCCCCTCCCGCCCATTATTTCACATCCTTTTTAAACTTATCCGTCACATGATTACCGTAATAAACAGCCTTTATTCCCTTGTAATCGTATTCGACCTCGCCGCCGTAAACGAGAATAGCAGCCGGCTCAAGCACACGTATCATTTCGTCCATACCTGTTTTCCAGACGTGAAAAGAAGCTTCTTCGCGCTTCACTCCGATAGTCGATACCGCAACGACCGAACCTTTCTCTATGCCGGCAAAGCAGAAAGAAAACGTTTCGGGCTCCGCCCATGATATCGTCGGAATAACACATACTCCGCAGTCCTGCAAAAACTGACCTATCAGTCGGCTTCGATAGATATTCCATATCTTCATCGCCATAGGCATGTCCATATAAAGACTGAAATCGGGAGATAAAAAGCAATCGTATTCGGCTATCTTCTCAACATATTCCTGCGGCGAAGTCCAAAGCCTTTCAAATTGATAATCGTCAACAAAGCAATGAATACCGACATTCTTATCCTTTGAAGTAAGCATATAGTTAAACCCGATTAAATCCTCGGGGATAAAATCTTCCTTATGAATAATCGGCATCTGATAAAAGCCGTCAAGCCTTGTGCCGTCCACCAATTCGAGATTATATTTCTTGTAGGTTGCCTCACGGTGGTTTTCTTTCGGCTCGTCGGGCGTCTCCTGCTCCTCTGGCAAGTCAAAATCAAAATCCTCCATATCAATATCAAATATGCCGTCAAGCTCCTCATAAAGCAAATCGAAATCCCATTCGGATTTTTCCGAGACCTTGTTATCCGCCAGTCTGAATGCCTTTATCTGCTCGTCGTTGAGATCATCGGCGATAATGCATGGCACGGTTTTCAGCCTCAGCCGCTGCGCCGCCTTATACCGTGTATGGCCGCATACGATCACGCCGTTTTTGTCAATGACTATCGGCACCTTAAATCCGAATTCTTTAATTGAATTTGCGACATACTCAACCGCCGCATCGTTCTTTCTCGGGTTCTTTTCGTAAGGTATCAGTTCTTTTATCTTTTTCTCTTGAATTTCCATAAATGCACCGTTTAAACATACAATATGCCGTCTGAGCGTTGATCCTCTCAAGCCAAACGCATTTCTTACATCTCTTATTCATAGCTTCTCCAAAAGCAAAAGCCGCATTGACTTCTCAACACGGCTTTACTATATTTCCAAGTATAATAATATACCATGTCAAGAGGGACATTCAAGGACATTTAGGGACATTTTTCAAAATTTCTGTGTGAATTCTTTCAAAGCTCTGTAATGCTTCTGCGTGTTTTCTCGTGATATGCCGCCTGACATAGCCCATTTCATCGGCGATTACAGTCCAGGGTTTAAAGCTTATGTACCGCTTTTCAAGAAGTATCTTTTCCTCGTCCTCGGGAAGCTGCCGAATTTCTCTGCCGATTTTCTCTCTGAATTTAAGATATCTTTCAACCTCGTCCGACAGCTCGGATTCGCTGTCTGCTATCTTCTCAACAATAGAGGCAAACACGGCATCGGGCTTTCCTGAGGTCTGAACAATGCTCTGCTCATAGTTTGTAGCCTTTATCGTCTCCGCCAGCTCCCGAAGCTGCCTGATCTCATCGTTACGGTTCAGTATCTTCTGATTAAGCCACCTCCCCTGCGACAAATATTCCTTGGCTGTCACTGTCAATCACGCTCCTTCAACAGATTTTCATCAACTGGTTTTAGCCGTCTTCCACACTTCGGCTGCTGTTTCAGTCCCATGGTTATTCTCCCATTTCTTCGTAATTTTCTATATCCCACGCCATTTTCAGTGTTTCGGTGAGGAATTTATCATTGTGCTGCCAATATACCGGGTCGTCCATGCGGGAGTTTGATATCTCCGCTATTTTCTCAACGAGTTTATATAACCGTTCTCGTCCAAATCCGTATTCTTCGTGCAATGCAATGCAAACCAGCTTTAACAATCGTCTGTTCTGATTTTTAATTTCGTCCTGACACGCCCTCCGAATAGCCACCCTCTGCTCCTTCGGCAGACATTCCGTTCTTATTACTGATTTCATGGTTATCTACCCGTAGAGCCAAATCCGCCCGATCCTCTCTCTGTAGCCATCAGTTCACTCACCTGTTCCAATTCAACCGGAACAATAGGAAGAATAACAAGCTGGGTAATCTTGTTGCCTTTTTTCAAAATGACATGTGTTTCACTATGGTTATAGAGCTTTGCAACAATTGAGCCTGTATATCCGACATCAATTACGCCCTCTGAGGTTATTCCGTATTTAACATTCAGTCCGCTTTTGCTTTTAAGCATTCCAACTGTATTCGGCGGCAATTCAATATGTACTCCCGTGTCAACAATTACCGATCCTTTTGCAGGAACGGTAACATCTTTCGGCGTTTTTATATCAAGCCCTGCATCTGTCTTGTGCCCTCTGACAGGCATATATGCGCCATCATCAAGGACGATCCTCATCTTTTTAGTATTCATAGTCAAGTCTCCTTAATCGAGATGTTATATTTTTCAAGCATAAGTTTACGTTTGATTTTATACACGTCGGTTCTCATTCCTTTGCAGTCCTCAACAACACGGCTACCGCTTTCGTAGTACACAAAATCAGCTATGTAATCACACGGGCGTTCTGTTCGCTCTGATGTTTTCTGACTGTCAATCAAGCGGAATTTTACCTGTCGTTGTAAGTTGCAGATTATGCCGGAGCGCTCAAGCAAGCGCAATTCGCACCAACGGTTATATTCACGCTTGCTGTCAAACAATTCTCCGCCTACTCTGATTTTTTGATTATTGTACTTGCTCAATAGAGTTCGCCTCCATGCTGTACTGTGCGACCGTTGCCGTTCTGCCGAAGCGGTTGCGAATCGTTATCATTTCAGTGTTGATAACATGTCCGTCACGTCGGAGGTCATATATGCGAGCAGACAGACGTGTTGATCCCGTAAGCCGGAATGCGTCGGCAGGTGTCAGCTTTTCACCTGCGGACAGATGCTCAAGAATTATCTTTTTCTGTGTTTCACGTTCGTTCATTTCTTACCTCCCCGGATATACCGGTAGCTTTTCTGCTCTTCTCATGATCTCGTCCATATCATAGCTCGGCTTCTTCCTTTCATCGCCGCCGTCACGTCTCCACCAATTCCGAATTGTAGAATAGTGGCTGCGATACATTTTCCCCGTTGACGCCATGTAATCGCTGAGCTTTTCGATATACTCGTTGCGTTTGCTTACACCCATTTGCTCAGCCAAACGCTTATATTCGTCATCAGTCAGCATAACATTGCCATTTTCACCGTATTTTTTCTTTGGTGGGGGCGTGCTTTCTCTGGTACTCTCTTTAAAATCAGACTCAGTATCAGTATCAGTATCAGACTCAGTATCGGCTTTTTTGGGTTTTTCAGAAAACCCTTCGGTTTTTTCAATAACCGTTCGGTTTTTTGGGTTTTCTTCGGTTTCTTTTTTTGGCCTGCCACCCTTTGCTCCGTTAAGTCTGTTTGCCTGTATAACCTTTTCATAATTCTCATTTGCACTATCTATGTACTTTTTTATGCGTTTAAAATACATCTTCATTGCTCGGTCAGAGAATTCCGTTTCTTTTTGTTCATTTGCATATATAAGAATTGCCTTAAATAGTTCGCCAGCCTCGGCATCGGTGAAATCCTCGAGGTCTTCAATGCAATCTGTAGGCAAAACAAAGCTTGTCTTTTTTTCTGCCATAAGTCCTCCTTAATAACCGAATTTCAGTTGCCTTTTAATTTCTTCACATGTCGTCAAATCCGTTATAACGTGGCAGTCTTTAAGGCATACTGCCCCACTTTCTCTGAACTGGTAATACTGACAATAGAAGCAATTAAAAGGAACTAAAACATACTGTTCAATCTTTCCACGATGCTTCATTGAAACTTCCATGATTCACACCTCAGAACGGGAGATCCTCATCACCGGATATCTCTTCAAAATCGTCTGAACTTGCCTGAGTATAGTTTGGTTCAGCATTGTTTGCGCTCACCTTTTCACCGCAGAAACTTGCCTGTTCAACAATAACCTCAACAGCTATTCTCTTGTTACCGTTTTTGTCCTGATAATTTCGTGTCTGAATAGATCCGGTAACGGCAATCATATTACCCTTCTGAAAATATTTTGTGATAAATTCAGCGGTCTTTCTCCATGCAACGCAGTTGATGAAATCGGCCTGACGCTGTTCTCCCTGCCGAGCGTATGAACGCTCAACAGCAAGTGTGAAGCTTGTAACGGCATTCTGCTGCGGTGTGCATTTAAGCTCAGGGGTCGCAACGAGGCGACCTATAAGCACAACATTGTTTATCATATTAAAACCTCCATTTTCGGTAAATAAGTTTGTTTTCGTCCCATGCGGGATATTTTTTCATAAGATAGTTCCTAATAAATTCTTTGTAAGTTGCTCGCTTGTCTGACTGGTCATATTCTCGGTGACAGCTCGGACAAAGCGTAACGATATTTTCTTCAATTCCAAGTCCGCCCTGTGACCGTGCTATATAATGAGCGTTAGGCTGTCCCTGCGAACTTTCGCAAATAATACAACGGTAGCCGTCACGCTCATACACAGCACATTTAACACTCTTAGAAATTGATGTAGCCTTAGTTTGTTTGTGCATCTTCTTCCTCCCAAAGCGACACCATAAGAGCGATTTCATCGGGCGTTTTTGTCTCAATTCCTTGTTCTTTACATTCTGTTACCGCAAGCTCAATCAAATTTGACATTTGCTTTGTATCGTAAGTTGATGAGCCTTTATAAAACATAACATAAGAATATTCATCGTCACATTGTCCTAAATCGTCTGCAATCCAACCTAACCCGTTATGTTGCCAGCTTTTAATTACCGCTGTCACTTCAGATGTTCTAACAAGAAGAACATAGAAATTATCGCCTATGCCTCTGATGAACTCTCTGTAAAGGTCAAGCTTCGGTATATTGAGTTTGGCGGCAAGCTTAGTGAGAAGCACCCAAAAATACGCATTTGCATTTAAACTTCGCTTTTCTCTGTATTCTTTTATCTCGGCGGTATATATCTTTCCGTCCTTCATTGAATCGCATATCTTTCGTGCCTGCTCAATTTGAACAGGCAACATAAGATATGAACCGCTTGAATCAATAAACCATTTGGCTTTTGTGGTTTTAACTTTCATTGGCTTTCCTTATCCATTTTGTAAGGACTGAACCTGCTTTTTGAAGCTGATCAAGAGTGAAATCGGATAAATCAGTACCGGGATTAACATACACATTCTGTGATGCATAGAGAGAACTCATAACCTCAGCCTTAGTCTTGCCTCTCATCTGTGCGAACTCTGAAACGAGCTTGTCTACCTCAACAATCATGTTGTTTCTCGGGTCTGTTCTTTGAGGCTTTGTAGGCTCACTTGCAGAATTAGATACAGGCTTGTCCGAATAAGAGAAAACACACTTTTTTGATTTCGTGTTTATAATTACAAGCTCTGCTATACGCTTGTTCTCAACCGTCATTTTTGTGACCTTGAATTTGTCATAAGTGGTCATTTTTCCGTTTTTCTCAAACGCTTTATAATTCGGTGTACCGTCATTATTTGCAGCCGGTATGTAAATGAGCGGTGCAGTGTATAGCTCTCTACCTATACCCCAGTTCACGCAGGCACGTTTGAAGCTGTCGGAGCTTTCGCCCTTTTGCTTCTCCGTGTAGCTCTCTGTTCCACAGTCACTTTTCCAAACCCAGTCAGAAGTTGTTTCACATTTAATGCCGACACGACAATATAAGTTGCCTTTAACTTCGTAATGTTCACGCTGCCAACGTTCGGTCCCGACAGTTTCGTCAAGGATCGCCATATCACACCGTGCATCTTTATATAAGAGCAGTGTCAAGCCCTTTTCATTAACCGTTCCGATACGTGCATCAATTTCGTTTGCCGTTAAGTCTCTGAAAATCATTTGATCCTCACTCCTGTATTCGTCTGCAATTCTGCGCCCGCAACCTCGCCGCCTGCCATAAGCTCGGAACGTATAGCGGCTTTGTCTATCTTTGCCGGTTGCTCAATAAGAAAGCGAGTGGGAATATCAGCTTCGTTATTGATTACGACAGCTTTGCTTGATGATAAAGCAATGGCAAATACGCCCGCTTTGCTTTTCTGCGTTCCCGTCGCCTGCATAAAATCAATAATTGAGGATTTAATACGCTTAACGCCGTTTTCTGCTGTTTTCTGTCTTGCAGCAAGACGGTCTTTTTCTTTCTTAAACTTTTCCGCATCTGCTTCAAGCTCTCGGATAACCACGCAGCAGCTTTCAAGCTTTTCTTCTGAACCCATTGCTTCAAGTGTGTCTTTTACTGTTTCTTCGTCGATTTCATCTGCGGTCAAAAGAGCATAAAGCTCATTTGCTGCGGCTGTCATTTCGTAAAGGTTCATTGTGTACTCCTTTCATTATGAGAAAAAGTGTATTTATATTTTTGTTGATGTATTCCGCCTGCCTCTGAGACATTTCAAAAGGAACATTTCTTCCCTTTTCTGCGGCAAGCTCGTCTGCTTCTTGATAATTCATAACTTCTCCTATTTGACAAATTTAATTGTTGTGGTATAATGAAAGCGAATAGTGACACATATTCACTTCCTTAGAACTCGTTCAGTTGCGCTGCTGGGCGGGTTCTTTTCCTTTATCAGGACATTCTCTGCGTTGGCTTCAAAGTGTGCCTGTCTGAGCTGCTCAAGCTCGACCTGATAGCGGCGGTTCTTCATGTTGGCAGTGTCAAGCTTCTTTGCAAGCCTGACGATCTCGGCATCTCGCTCGGCGTTGATGTTGTAAAGCTTGTCCTTGATCGCCTGATATCCGCCGAAGAAAAACGCCGCCGTGAACATGCTGCCGAAAAATCCCGCAAAAAATATCCAGAAAAACAAATCCATTGCTTATCCCTCCTTTCTGTTATGCACCTAAGTATTTGATAACATTTGATTTGTAAATGCGCCATTTTTTTCCGACTTTTGCTCCTTTGATTGTGCCCTTTTGCAACAGTCCTCTGACCGTCTTTTCGCTCAACTTGAGAAAGCAACACAATTCATTAAGGGTAAAAACTTCGTCGTAATAATCAATCTTCTGTTTCATTTCGCACCTCCTCATTTTTTATTTGGTGGTTCATAAAGGTTGTATCGCCGTTCTGAGTGTGATTACCGTTTTTCATAATTGACACTCCTTATTGATGTGAGTTGCTTTCACTCTGTTGTAATTCTTCCTTGCTTTGTGCTATAATCACCTCAAAGGAGGTGAAAATAATGGAATTTAATTTAACTGTTACAATATCGGTTATCATTGCTCTTGTTGCGCTTGTCTCTCCAATAGCCGTAGCGATATTAAACAACCGTTATCAAGCAAGACTTCGCAAAATGGAGTTACAGCACGATTTAGAAGTCAAGCAAATGGATTTGTATTACTCTGAAAAGAAACAAGCATTTTATGATTTACTAAAAATCGCAGGTGTATATCGGATAGACCCTGATCGCCCTAATCTTGAACGTTTACAATCCGCAGCCTATTCAGCAATACTGTTTTGTAACCAAGAAAATAAAGCTAAAATTCAGTCCTTTGTTAAATTGGCAAATGAACAATTTGCTCAATCAATTCCAATTGATGAACGGATAAAGTATTGCGAAGCCTTATATAGCTTGTCATCCGTATTGAATGACGAACTTATCAAGCTGAAAAATTCTCATAAAGCCAATTGAAAAACAAAGTGAAAAGTGTAGCTATTATCGCAGCGTATATTGCATAAGCCTTCCACGCTTGACTTATATGCTGCATTATCAATGTGCCGATAATTGCAACCCACCATATAAGCAGTGATAATATTGCCGGTGTCATACGAAGCCTCCTGTTCTTGCGTTTACGCGGCATTATTGTACGAGTTCGTCCATCGTTACGCCGAGATAATCGGAAATGCGTTTCAGCAAAGTCACCGACGGAGCTTTGAACCCCTTTACAATGTAGCTTATCATCGCTTGTGAAACGCCCACATTCTCGGCAAGCTCGGTTTGTGATATTCCTTTTTCTTTAAGCAGAAGCTTAATTTTTTTCGTCATATCCTCACCTCCTTGAAGTCCTTGCGGCTTTTCTTTTGCCTTTGCATCGTCTTGACCTCCCTGACTTTATTGTTAAGCCGTTGTGCTTAACTTGGTTATATTATAAAGCCTAATTAGGCGGAGCCTAATTAACCAAAAGTCAACACCTTTTTACAAAAATCCTATTTTTTTGACATATTGCATAAAATCGATATTTCATTTGTAATATCCACGCCGTCCGATTTGTACTTCGTGTAAAAAGCTTTTTATTACGTTTATTTATCTATAGATATCTATAGTCAGCGTGCAAAAAAATAAGTGTCGATACACTCATCGGGAATAGCAAGACAATCGCAAATACCGCTTATCTCGGACTGTTTAAACGGTCTTTTATTGTTAAGACTGAGATTAAGAGATGTATCGCTTATTCCCAATCTTCCGGCAAGCTCTGACTGCGTGATCTTCTTCTCACGCAGCCGACCGAGAAGCTTGGAATAATCGTAAACATAGTTCACTCTTTCCACCTCCTTAAAATCATCAAAATGACTGCGATATCGCCGATAATTACAGCTATATCAAGCAATAACGATACTTTTTCCATAAATAGCACCTCTTTATATATTGACAATGAGAGCAAAATAATATATGATAACCATACAGGGGCTTTCGCCCCTGCGCTTATCCCGATAACAGTTTGTTGATTATTTCAACAACCGTTGAGATAAGCTGTATTATGGCGGTTGCAAGAAGCACCTTTTCGGTAGTGGTGGGGTTCTTGCGACCGTTTTTCTTTTGCTTACTCACTGTGTTCACCTCCTTGGTATGGATAGATTATATCACTATAGATATCTAAAGTCAATAGCTTTTTGAAAAAAACTTTTAAATTTTTAAAGTTTTTCTTGAAATATCTAAATATTTGTGATATTATAAATCTACCAGAGGTGATTACATGGCTGAATTTAAAGACAGATTAAAAGAGGCGTTAGCCATAAGAAAAATGTCTGCCGCTGAGCTGGCAAGATTATCTCAAGTAAATGAGGGTGCAATAAGCCAATATAAAAAGGGTGCATATAAGGCAACGCAAGAAAATCTTGACAGGCTTGCCAAAACATTAAATGTATCTATAGCGTGGCTTATGGGTGCTGACGTGCCGATGGAGAAGGAATACAAGCTCGTTTCCCCTACCGTAACGGACGATGTTGTAACATTTCCCGTTATCGGAGAAATCGCCGCAGGTTATAACTGCGTTGCCAACGAAGATTGGAGCGGTGACACGGTTGAAGTTCCGACAAGCTATTTAAAAGGCAGACCTAAATCCGATTATATGGTATTAAAGGTTCACGGCGATTCGATGTATCCTTTATATCAGGACGGCGACACGGTGCTTATTTTAAAGCAAAGCACGCTTGACCGAAGCGGTGACATCGGTGCTATCATCTATGAAGATGAGTGTGCCACGCTGAAAAAGATCGAGTTTGTTCACGGCGAGGATTGGCTACGCCTTGTGCCGCTCAATCCGCTATATAAGCCCGAAACCATAGAAAACGAAGCCCTCGAACACTGCCGTGTTATCGGCGTGCCGAGGCTGCTTATAAGAGAAATTGATTAACTTTAGTTCATAACCGCCTTGCGGTGTGATAAATGACTTTAATTGAAAGGGTGTTAAAAATGGGATTTATTCCGATGGTTTGTCCGCAATGCGGTGCACAGGTTCAGTTGGACGATTCGAGAGAATTTGGCTTCTGTTCCTATTGCGGCACAAAAATTGTGCAGGAAAAGGTAGTCGTCGAACATCGTGGAAGTGTTGGCGTTGACCATTCCGGTGAAATTGATAATCTTCTTCGCAGAGCTTCCGAATATATGCAAAGAGGTGACACCGACGGAGCAGAGATCTATTACAATCGTGTTTTAGACTTAGATTTTGATAACGAGATTGCACGGAACGCAATGGAGAGATTAAATCAAATCGTAAAAGAACCAAATCTTTTCATTACAGCAACAACAGGAAAGCTTTACAATAAAAAGGCAAGTATCCGTATAAAAATCGACGGCATAGATTACGGTACAATTTTTAACGGCAATACAGGCTCTTATAAATTAAATGTCGGTACACACAAAATACGATTAAAAATTAACAGCGTACCTTTTTACAAATTAGATTTTAATGTTGAAATTAAAAATCGATTTACAAAACTACAATATGTCGCTACATGTAAAATTGGCAACGTAATAGAAATAAAATAACGGAGATATTGAAAATGATATGTTCAAAGTGTAAAAAGGTTATTCCCAACGGTTCAGTACAGTGCCCCGAGTGCGGCGCAGATCTTAAATCAAGCATACAAAAGACAAAAGCAAAAACGGGCTGTATGTGGGCTTTTATAATAGCGATCCTTGCTTTTGCAATTATTTCCGTTGCCCTAATTATCAGCGTTACCAATGATTCAAGCCCGGATAGTTCGGGTAACAGCACTACCACCACCGCAGCGCAAGTCATTTTAGATAAGTAAGATAATATAATCGACATTTCAACAAATGAAACCTTTGACACCTACCCGAAAGACTGATTTGTGATTTATTTTCGCATCAATAGAAGTAAAAACGCCGCTCGTTCTGAGGGTGGTAAGAAAAAATATAAGTACTTATCTTCAAAAGTTGTTTAAAATACACAAAAATTTTTGTTTGCTTAAATTTTTGCTTGACTTTAAGGCCTTTTGGGAATATTATAATAGTGTAACTACGGTTACACATGTTAATTATAGTCCCAGACGGTAGATCTCCCCAAGATGAGGGAAGTTTCGAAATCTGGGGCTTTTTATTTTATAAAGTAAAGGATGTAATCTATGGGAAAGACAGCAATTTTAGTTGACGGCGGCTTTTATCGCAAGCAAGCTAAATTTTTATTCGGAGAAAAGTCACCCGAACAACGAGCGTATGAATTGGTAGAATATTGTCATCGACATTTAAAGGAATCATATGGAACACATAATGAGTTATACAGAATTTTTTATTACGACTGTTATCCGTCTGAAAAAACCATATATAATCCTTTAACAAAAAAATCTGTTAACTTAAAGAAATCAGAATTGTATTCTTGGTCAAATGAGTTTTTCTCGGAATTATCCAAAAAGAGAAAACTTGCTCTTAGAATGGGAGAAATTCTTGAAAGCAGTGCCGGATATCGGATAAAACCCGATTCGTTCAAAAAACTTTGCGAGAAGAAAATCTCTGTTGATGACCTTACAGAAGATGATCTTGTGTTTGAGGTTCAGCAAAAAGGCGTTGATATGCGAATAGGATTAGATATTGCTTCATTGGCTCAGAAACGTCTTGTTGATCAAATCGTTTTAATTGCCGGAGACAGCGATTTTGTTCCAGCAGCAAAACACGCAAGGCGTGAGGGTATAGACTTTATACTTGATCCTATGTGGCATACGATCCGAGATAGCTTAAATTTGCACATTGATGGACTTAAAACGAGAACAGGCAAACCGCCAATACTTAACAAAAAAGATCCTTTACACGTGGACTATTTAAAAAATACGAAAAATATTGATTCAGAGTAATAAAAACGCCGCTCGTTCTGAGGGCGGCTAAGAAAAGAGGTGTTCAATATGTCAGATAATAACGGCGACATCATCATCTATCAATCTGATGATGGATTAACACATATTGACGTAAAAATTGAAAATGAAACCGTTTGGCTTAATCAGTCTCAAATGGCAGAGCTTTTCCAAACGACGAAGCAAAATATCAGTTATCATATAGGTAACTGTTTCAAGGAAGGTGAACTAAACGAAAATTCAGTTGTCAAGGATTTTTTGACAACTGCCGCAGACGGTAAGCCTTATAATACTCATTACTATAATCTTGATATGATTATCTCTGTCGGCTACCGTGTAAAATCCTTACGTGGAACACAATTCCGTATATGGGCAAACGGCATCTTGAAAGAATACCTTGTTAAAGGATTTTCGATGAATGATGATTTGCTTAAATCCGTCGGAGGCGGATATTACTGGAAAGAGTTGCTTGCCAGAATCCGTGACATTCGTTCTTCGGAAAAAGTTCTTTACAGACAGGTTTTAGATTTGTATGCAACAAGTATTGACTATGACCCCAAAAGCGATGAGTCCGTTCAATTTTTCAAAATAGTTCAAAACAAATTACACTATGCCACACACGGTCACACCGCTGCAGAAGTAATATATGAACGTGCAGACGCAGAAAAGCCGTTCATGGGACTAACCTCATTTAAAGGTGATTTTCCTGTTTTAAGCGATACAAAGGTTGCTAAAAATTACCTCTCTGAGGACGAATTAAGAGTTTTAAACAACCTCGTTTCTGGTTACTTTGACTTGGCAGAAATCAACGCCATCGAACACAGGCCGATGTATATGAAAGATTATATCCGACAACTTGACGCTGTTCTTACTTCCGGCAACAGAGATGTTCTCGCCGGTCCAGGCAGAATAAGCCATACACAGGCTCTCGAAAAAGCCGAAAAAGAATATCGCAAATATCAACGAGACAACCTCTCCCCCGTTGAGCAGTCATACCTTGAAACAATCAAAGAAACCGAAAAAAAAGCAAAAACAGAAGTAAAGAAGCTAAAATAAAAAACGCCGCTCGGTGCTGGCACACCGAACGGCAATACATCCAATCTCTCGAACCACCAAAAGAAAGGCTGTGGCTACATTATACCGCCTTTCTCAGGTTTTTGCAATCATTTTTTTGAAAGGACGGTTATTTTTATGGCTAAAACAGCAAAACGACCTGACGGAAGATTTCAACGTCAGGTTTATCTCGGCAGGATCAACGGCAAAAGACAATATAAAGTCGTGTACGGAAAAACCGAAAAGGAAGTCGAAAAGAAAGTCAGAGAAATCAAAAACCAACTTGACAGAGGAATTAACATTGTCGAAAGCTCAACGCCTTTTGCCGATTGCGTGAAAAAATGGCTGTCAACGATGAAGTTTCAAACATCAGAGTCACAGTACAATCTATATGAATACCGTATATCCGTATTTGTTGAACGCTTGGGCAATTATCCACTACGCCATATTAAGCCTGAGAACCTGCAGGCCGTTTTAAACGATATAGCTGTCAACAATCCTACCACAAAAAATCCCTCGTCATACAAGACCGTGTTGAATTATAAAAACACCGTACAGATGTTTTATAAATATTTGACCGACAACCGATATATTGACTTTGACTCTTCGAAAGCTCTGACAATCCCTAAACAGGCCGTGCCGAAAAAGGACAGACGAGCCTTAACTGCCGAAGAGCAAAACCGAGTTCGTACATTTAAACACCGTGCGCAGCTTCCGGCTATGATTGCTATGCTCTGCGGTTTAAGGCGAGGCGAAATATCCGCTTTAAAATGGTCGGACATAGATTTTAAAGAAAAGACGATAACCGTTTCAAAATCATTTGATTTCAAAAACAATAAGGTTAAGCTTCCCAAAACTGCCGCAGGTATCAGAACGGTACCAATGCCCGAAGAGCTGATACAATTCTTAAAACCGCTGAAAGGTAAAAAGAACAGTCTTGTCGTCACGAATACAAAGGGTGGTACAATGACCGAAACGAATTGGCGGCACCTGTGGGAATCATACTTGTATAATTACAATCACACTTTCGGCGATTTTAGAGGTTGGAAGCCGACGCTGCACAACAAGAAAGAGCCTATGGTTGTTGAGCCGTTCACGATGCACTGTTTACGTCATACATATGCGACGCTGCTTTACGATGCCGAGGTTGATGTTATGACCGCAAGGGACTTGCTCGGGCACTCAGACGTGCAAACCACAATGGGAATTTATACGCATCTTTCGGAAGAAAAGAAAAAATCTTCCATTGAAAAGCTAAACGACTTTTTGAACAGTGCAAGTCAACATGCAAGTCAAAAAGCAGTGTAACCGTTGATATATAAGCGTTTGAGCCTATCGTCGCCGTTTCTTCAAATCCCGCCACTCCGACCACTTACTGAAAGTCTTATTTATCAATGAAAACGTTGATAAATAAGGCTTTTTTCTTGTTTTGGGTTTTCTTAATCTGTTTAATTCTATCTGAGCGACAGCTATACTTTCAAATCCTTTCAAATCATCACTTCCGATTATTGTAATCTGTTCAGAATCTGGGGCGACGGTTTTCTCTTTATATCGGTTCAAGGTTACCGAAAGAATTTTTCCGTAGCCTGTCGGTGTTTCAGGGTAAATCAAAGTGTTTACACTTATAAAAACTCATTTAACGGAGCTTTCAACCGTCATTTTTGCAATAAAATGTTATCCTGTATTTTTACAAGTTACATCTTGTATTCGAATTACTCTCTTTCTCACAGACTTTTGAAGTGAAGATATGAAAAAAGACACCCTTTCGGATGTCTTAAATCACTGTTTTGTTGCATGAAAAATCAATTTCCCGTTTTAATCGTTCAAGCTTTTTGAGCGATTGTTTGCAGTCCGATGCCTGCGAGGTCGATATGTTCTGCATCAACGGAAGTTACCGTTCCGTCAAAGTTGACATCTCCTGCCGCCGTCTGAGCCGCAGTCACATTATCGCCGCTCAACATTCCTCCTGCAATTGCTCTGACAATAACAGAATCTCTGCCATCGATGTAGCCGTCACCGTTGACATCGCCGCGAATAACAACAGTGAGTGAATCAATCACATTGCCCGAAGCGTCAATCAGCCTTACGGTGCAGCCTGTTGTCACCTTATTCGTGTTTTTCAGCATGGTGTTATTTGCATCATAAACTCTGAGGTAAACTACCTCATTTTCAAAGAGTGAAACTACCTTGCTTACGGTCAGATTATTGAAATTGAAGCCAGAAACCAGATTGTTCTTTCTGTCAACAATCAATCCCGAAGTGCTTTTCGCAACAAGCTTGTTTATGCCAAGCTTACCCGTATAAAGTATGCAATAGCCGTCAACGTAGGTGTCGAAATAACTGTAGCTGTCTATCACATTCTCGCCCGAAACAATCACATTGCCGACAGTGTACTTTGCACAGTCAAGAGTCATGACATAGCGTTTGAACTCCGTCTGTTCGGGAACCTGCGACATACTTGTGATATAAATATCCGTCGTCGCCGTGTCGATATAGATAATGTTCGTTGAATTGTAGACTGCGTCGCCGTTCTTAATCAATATATCTGTCTTTGAAGAGCCTGCCGCAACGGGATCTTTTGAGCCGATAACGTTGCCGTCTTCGTCATATTCCTTCTCAACATAGAGGTAACTGTATGTTTGAACAACCCTTGTAACTTTGCCGAGGGAATAGACTGCGTCTCCGCTCGTTGCGGATTTATTATCGGCTATAACGCCACCGTAGGTAAAGAGCTTGCCCCCTGCCTTGACATAAACGCCGCCGTAATTACACTCATTATTTCTTACCGTTCCGCCGTAGATATACATTGTGCCGGAAACTGTAATTGCACCGGTCGTGGTGTTCTTACAATTCTGAACCGCGGATTTCTCGTGCATATAAAGGCTTCCGCCCGTCTGGACATTTACAGCCGCTGCACCGACAACTCCGGTCAGCTCCTTGCCTCCGTCGATTATCATAAGTCCGTCGGAATCCGTGCCCGATTCATAGTCGCTCTGGGACTGCTGAACGTTATCGGCAACGGAATTGCCCAATCTCAGCGTTGCGCCTTTCTTGACATCAAACATTATTCCGTAGAATGAGCCTGTTCTGATCGCCTTATAGCCCGCATCGTCGCAGAGAAGAGTTACGTCGCCGTTGACGGTAATTGTTGAGGTTACCGAAGCATTGGCAACGAGCGTAATTATCGCCGTCTCATCTGCCGAGACTGCCGCAAAAGCGTCGGACAAATCGGTGTATTCAACCGAAAAGGCTCCGGCTTTACTTACCCTTGCGACCGTTGTGGTCTCCATGCTGGTTATTGTACCGTTAGCGAGCGTGTACCAGTTGGAATTTGAAAGTCCGAATTTCATATAGTTGGTGCTCATTGCACTTCCGCCGAGAACCTTTGTCTTTTCAGCGTAGGTTTGCGGCGTTACAGTTGCCGCAAATCCGGAGCATGTGAGCTTGCCGGTTATATCAACGGTCTTGCCGCTGACAAGATAAATATCATTTGAAGAGTCGATCTGAGCCGCAGCGTCGAGAGAGAGCGTTGCTCCGTTATATATCGCATTTCCGAGTGCCTTATCCGAGGTGTTGCTTGAAACATCGCCGCCTGAGATTCTGACCTCTGCGCCTGTTTCTATCTGAATTGCACCGCCCGAAGAATATGCACGGTTAGAGGAAAGCGTACCGCCGCTGATTTCAACCGTTGAATAATTCATTGCGCAAATCGCGCCGCCATAGGTTGCCTGATTAGCGGTCATTGAAGCCTTTCCGCCGACAGCCGTTGTTGCATAAACACTGTACGATGCCACAACACCGCCCTTCAGCTTTGCAATATTAGCGGTAAATGAGCCTCCTGTGATGACAGCCTGTCCGCCGTTATTGTAAAGAACTGCACCCTGTGTCGCCTCATTTGATCTGAATATGCCGCCGCTGATTTTTACGGTGCCCTCAAGGTTATAGATTACGCCGCCGACAGACTTGCCGATATTTCCGCTGAAAATACCGCCGACGATCTCCGTTGTGCCTTGGTTATAAACAACTGCACCCATTACGGTTGCCGCTGACTGCTCTGCGGTTTTGAAGTCATATAATTCAACACCCGGCTGAACCGTAAGCGTTGCTCCCTCGGCAACCTTGATTGCAGAAGCCGTTGCCGCAACATTGTTGCCGTCGATATAGAAATTAGCCGAGCTTTCGTCTCCATAGACCTTTGAGCCCAAGGTCAGCTTACCGGTTACATTGAACATCGGAGCGGTAAGCGAAGCCGCCCTTGTGAGCGTCGCGCCGTCCTCGGAGAAAATTCCGATTTCCGAGGTGATGTTTACGGTTGAGGCAAGCTCGGTATCACGGATAACATAAACCGTCGGAAGAACGGTTGAGCTTGTGTTTGAAGCATAGTCAATAGCTGCCGCAACGGTTTCATAATATGTATCCGTGCGTCCGTCTATCTGAACCTTTGCAACATACTTGTCCTGAACTCTCTTTACGCTCCTCACGGAACCGTCTTTTATCACCTTGACGGAGGACATATTGTACATTGATGTAAGCTGAGGATAATAATAAAAATACGTATCATCGGCGGTTGCTCTCCAGTCGGAGCTTGAAAATCCGATGTTTGAAACAGAGGAAGACCCTGTCATCTGGGCGGGAGTTTTTTCCGTTGCACCCGTTGTCAACAGGTTTGTTTTATATGTTCCGTCAAATATAATGCTCGAAACATTTGCACCCACAGTATTGCCGAAAGCGACGCCGACCTGGCTTGAACCCGTTACTTTGCTTGAAACATAGCAGGTTTTGACCGTGCCGTTATTGTTGTAGCCGACAAGTCCGCCGACCATGACGTTACCGCTTGTCTGAGCCGCTGTGCTGTAGCTGTTGGTAAGTGTTCCGGCTGAGTTGTAGCCGAGAATACCGCCGACAAATCTTGCATTCGGAGCGCTTATCGTCGCATAGTTAAAGCACTTGTTTACCGTTGCCTTATTGCTGATGCCTACAACTCCTCCGACATTTGTCAGGAACGCTTTATCGTTGGAATAATTTGTACCCACGATGCTGCCGAGCATACCGCTCGTTGATACGCTTGCCGTTGAGCCGCCGAGATTGCCGACAATTCCGCCGACTGCCTTATCACCGCTTACCTCACTGTCAACCGCACAGTTAAGAATCGAACCGCTTTTTAAATAGCCGGCAATACCTCCGACATTTTCAATGCCTGAGATTCTGCCGTCAAGCACGACCGTATTCGTGACCGTACCGGTATTGATATATCCAAAGAGACCGATATTTCTTCCGCTGTCGCCCGAGCTTGATGACGTATAAAGACCCGCGATATTGTAGCCGCCGCCGTTGAAAATGCCGTTATATCCGTGTGCCTCGTCAATGCCTATCGGCGTCCATTCAATAACACCAAAGCTGTCATCATTGACATTGATGTTCATAAGAAGGTTGTCCGTAACGGTTGCGTTGGCATTGGGATTTGCATCCATGCCGTTGAGCTGACCGTTTACCAAAGCCGCAAACCATGCAAGCTCCGACGGTTTTGAAATAAGATATGTACCGCTTGAATTCTTCTGCGGAACAGAGCGGTCGCCTGCCCAAACATCAAGCGAAAGCATCCATGCAAGAACGGGATAACCGTTATTGATCTCCGTATAGTCAAAGCAGAAGTATGCTTTTTGACCGTTGAGTTCTTTTACAAAGGCGGAAAGCTTCATGTCTGCCAATGTACGTCCGACGCCTGCCGTGCCGTCAACGCCCGAAGTCTCATAGCTGTAGAAGTTGCTGTCACATTCGCTGCCGTAAACGGAACCTATCGTACCGCCAACCTCTTTTCCCGTGCTTGTAACGGGAGCTATTGCATAGGCGTCGCAAACTGTTGAGAAAAGGGCGTAGCCCACAAGTCCGCCGACAGTATCGTCTGCCGAAACAGAGCCGAGGAAGAAGCAGCCCTCAAGAAATGCGCCCGAGAGAGTTCCGCCGACACCGCCGACATTCAATTTGCCGGAAACAGCCATATCGCTGTAGCTCTTTACTATAACCGAGTTGCCGTTTGCATAGCCTGCGATGCCGCCGACACGCTGATTACCGCTGACTGTTCCCGAAGAATAGCACTGATTGATAACCGTATAATAGTATGCCCAACCGACGATGCCGCCGATGCTGTTACCCGAGCCGTAAACATCTCCCTCGAAGGAGCAATCGGAAAGACCGAGGTTCTCGGCATAGCCGACAATACCGCCGACGCTGTAGCCGCCGTGAATTTCCGCATTTGTTATCTTTATATTCTTAATGCTTGTCTGAGTGTGCTGAAGAACATATTCCGAAGTCATTTTATCGGGAGCGTCCGCATCACCGGAAGTATTGCTCGGAATTACGACGCTGCCGAAGAATCCCGCACAGTCAATACCCGAATCAACATAAACTCCGCTGACCGTGTGTCCGTCACCGTCAAAGGTTCCGCGGAACGGACTTGCCTGCGTACCGATAGGCGTCCACTTGTTAGCAACAGAGCCGGGAGCATTGAGCTGGATATCTGCCGTCAGCTTACCCTTTATTGACTGTGAGCCGCTGTTTACGGCATCGGCAAACCAAATGAGCTCAGAAGCGGTTCCGATTTGATAAACTCCGCCCGATAAGGTCGGCACCGTACCTGCCGCCAGCGCGGAAAGTCCCGGAATCACCGAGACGGTCAAAATAAGAATCGCTATCGCGACGGATAAGATCCTACGTTTCATAAGCAACACTCCTATTATACAAAATCTAACAATTGACTATACCATCACAAATAATATTATAAATTATTTTCCGTCAAAGTGCAAGGTGCTTGACTTGGTGTTAATAGACAATATTAGTTGGTTTTTTTTGTGAAATATGCACTTTACGGAGATTTATGTCTTATTGCTGCTTTTAAACAGGTATCTCAGATCTGTATATACACGGTTCCGGCACCGAAAAACGACCGCCGCAAAAAATCTGCAACGGTCGTTTTCGGTGCAATCCGATTATCTTTCATTTTCAATATCTGCAAGCATCTGTACTCTCTTTGCATGACGTCCGCCTTCATAAACGCCGGAGAGCCATGCGTCAACAATCATCAAAGCGAGGTCAAGTCCGACAACTCTTGCGCCGAAGGCAAGCACATTTGTATCATTGTGCTGTCTTGAAAGCAATGCTGAATAGGGCTCGCTGCAAACAACGGCGCGGATACCCTTTACCTTGTTTGCCGCCAGAGAAATACCTACGCCTGTGCCGCAAATCAATATGCCCTTATCGCACTCACCGGAGGCAACCGCCTCACCTACCGCCTTGCCGTAAATCGGATAATCCGTGCGCTCGGTGCTGTTTGTGCCGAAGTCAACAACTTCGATTCCTTTTTCTTTAAGATGTTCAATGACCTTGCCCTTTAACTCAAATCCGACATGGTCACAGCCTATTGCAATTTTCATGGAAAAAACCACCTTTCAAATAATCGTTGATTAAATTGCGGCACACATTCGCTGTACCGTGCTGAAATTTAATCAGCGATTATTATGCTTTATTGTTGCCGCCACACCGTTTATTAACAATGCGGCGGCAACAAAATGTCGGTCGATCTAAACTCGTAAAGCAGTTTTTGGAAAATAGAAGGGGAAAATATATCAAGAAGTGAGCCGATCGAGCCGTCATTTTTTTGCTCGTGCTCCGGGACGCAGTATGCCGTAGGTGTCCCGGAGCTTTTGTAATCTACAGATTACATATAATAAAGTTCGGAGGAAAGAACCTTATTTAATTATTTTGTAACAAGGTTGGAGTCAACCGGAATTGTTTCCGGAGTTGCGTTAGCGTCGATAGTCTCCTTATTCTTAACGGCTTCGATCATACGCTTAAGTGATGTTGCACCGATTCCTGCGGAGTCCTGAGCAACCGTTGCTGAAAGCTCGCCTGCCTGAACGCTCTGGAGAGCCTCTTCTGCACCGTCTGTACCTACTACGATAACGTCCTTGCCTGCATTCTTAACAGCCTGAAGTGCGCCGAGTGCCATTGTGTCGTTGCAGCAGTAGATAGCCTTGAGGTTCGGATTTGACTGAAGCATACTTGCTGCCGTATCAAGAGCCTTCTGACGATCCCAGTCTGCCGGCTGAGAAGCTACAAGCTTAACCTTTGAGTTAGCATTGAATGCGTTTGTTGCGCCTGTCTTTCTTGATTCACCGGAAGCGTTACCTGCTTTACCCTCGATGATAGCTACCTCGCCGCCGTTTGCAAGCTTTTCAATGATATACTGAGCGCCCTTTTCGCCGACCTTTTCGTTATCCGTTGTTGCGAAAGCGATAACGCTGCCGCCTGCTGCCTTAAGAGTATCCATGTCGATCTTCTCATCGATGTTCATTACATAGATGCCCTTCTTGTTAGCCTCAACAATACCGTTAATAAGGTTTGTCGGTGAAAGCGGAGCAACGCCGATTGCCTTGTAGCCCTTGTTGATGCAGTTTTCAAGGATCTTGAGCTGGCCTTCTGTGTCTTCCTCTGTTGTTGCTGCAAAGATATCAACAGTAACACCCTGCTTCTTTGCTTCTTCCTCAATACCTGCCTTCATCTTTGCCCAGAAGTCATTTGAAAGCGGTTTGAGAATAACTGCATAGTCTGCGCTGCCTGTGTTCTTGTCTGTATTGCCGCCTGTGCTGCAACCTGTGAGTACAAGTGCAAATACCATAACTGCCGCTAAAATAATGCTGAGAATTCGTGTCTTTTTCATAGTGATTATCCTTTCTGTTTTTTAATAATTTTTTCGGTAACTGTTTTAACAGCTTCCGTTTTTTAATACTACCAACGGATCAATCTGCCGTCAGATAATATTCTTTAACATTTGGTGAGCGTAAATTCCGCTGCCGTAAATTCCGCTCTGCTGGTCATGCTCGGTAAACATGATTTCAAGGTTTTCCTCCGGGTAAGGCTTGCGCACCTTTTCATGGACAGCTTTGAGAAGAACGTCCTTCGGAAAGCCCTCCATAAAGGTAACTCCGCCTGCAATTATTGAATAATCGGGATCAAGAATATTTATCTCTGTTGCGATAGGAATTGCAAGATCCTTGACAAATTTTAAAATAATCGGTGAATTTCCGTGATACTTAAAAACCTCTCTTATCGAAACATCGGGGAAATACCTTTCCGCAAGGTATTCAAGTCTCTTGCCCGAGCATCTTGTTTCCGAGCAGCCGATATTGCCGCAGGTACATTCCTCATCAACATCATAAAGAGGAATGTGTCCAAGCTCGCCTGCCGCACCGTTCTTGCCGGCATAGAGCTTGCCGTTGATGCAGATGGCATTTCCGAAACCGGTTCCGACATAAAAACCGAGCACGGTTTTAGTATTGTCGATTTTCAGCTTATTCATGTCATTCATAAGGAGAAAATTTACATCTCTGTCAAGAAAAACCGGAATACCGAGCTTTTCCTGAAGCTTGTCACTGAATCGGATATTGTTGAACCCTTTAAGGTTCGGGGTTGAAATAATTGTCTTTTTATCCTTGCTGACTATTGACGGTATTCCGACCGCCGCGGCTCTGACAGAATCACGGATTCCGTATCTGTCCATATAATCCTCAATTTCCTTGTGAATTATCTCCACAACATCGCCCGCATCAAAAACTCTGCTTGAATTTTTTTCAAAGTGACTGATGTTGCCTTCCTCGTCGACTGCACCGAGCCTGAAATTCGTTCCGCCGATGTCAATTCCCAAAGTTAAATTTCCCATCCTGTCCACCTCCTTTTGGCAGGTAATCAATTATATTTCTGCGCCTGTCAGGGTTTTGAATTCATCTGTCATGATATCCCATGCCTTGCAAAGATCCGGATCCTTTGAGAACAGTCCGGAGGAACCGACAATGAACACTTCCGTTCCTGCGTCGTAAAGTCGCTTGAAGGTTTTTTGATTGCATGAGCCGTCAACCTCAATAAGATAGTTATAGCCGTACTTTTCTTTAAGCTCTCTCGCCTCGCTGATTTTATCAAGCATTTCCTCGATAAAAGGCTGTCCTGCAAATCCGGGGTCAACAGACATTATTGTAAGCTTATCAATTCTGTTGATATAATGCTTGATTGCCGAGAGCGGAGTTGACGGACTGAGCACAACTCCCTTTTTGCAGCCGAGCGACTCAATCTTGTTCATGATTCTGAAAGCGTCGTTGACTATCGTTTCGGCATGGGGACAGATATAGCCTGCCCCTGCCTTAGCGAGATTTTCGATGTAATCATCGGGTGTTGTAACCATCAAATGACAATCAATAGGTTTCTTTGCTATAGTTGAGAAAGCTTTTACAAAATCAGGTGAAAGAGTAATGTTCTTGACGAAGTGACCGTCCATTATATCCACATGATAGAGGTCGCATCTTTCGTTGAGGATCTCCGTCTGATTTTTTATATCAAGGAGATCCATGCACATAAGCGACGGATTAAACATTGGTTTCATAAAAAGCACCTCTTTGCGGTTAGATTATTTCTTGCGAGCTACGAATCTGTCGAGTGCAACGGAACCGATGATGAGCAAGCCCATAACAACCTGCTGCCAAACGCTCGGAACTGCGAGAATGTTAAGACCGTAGTTGATAACGCCGATGATGAGACCGCCCATTACAACGCCGAAGATCTTACCTTTACCGCCGAAGAAGCTTGTTCCGCCGATGATTGAAGCTGCGATTGCGTAAGTTTCAAATCCTGTTGCGGCTGCCGGCTCAGCAGAACCGACACGTCCGAGAAGGACGATACCTGCGATACCTGCGCAAATACCCGAGATAATGAATACGATAAGCGTGTGCATGTTAACGTTGATACCCGAGTACCAAGCCGATTCTTTGTTGCCGCCGAGTGCGTAAATGTTTCTGCCGACCTTTGTTTTCCTTGTTAGGAACGAGAGGAAAAGCGCTACAACGATTGCGATTATCGCAACGATTGGGAGAAGGTCAAATACTTTGTAAGAAATAATGTTTGTGAATGATTTCGGGAAACCGAAAACTGCGCTTGAGTTTGAGATGATAAGTGTTACGCCTCTGAAAATTGATTGCGTACCGAGTGTGATGATGAACGGATGAAGTCCGGTTACGTTGATAAGAAGTCCGTTGATGAAGCCGAGTAAGCCGCCGAAGATTATGCCGAGCAAAACTGCAATCAGCGGATTGATGCCTGCGACCATCATCTGAGCCGAGACCATACCGGTCAGGGCAACAACCGAGCCGACCGAAAGGTCGATACCTGCGATAAGGATTGCGAAGAACTCGCCCATCGCAATAAGAATGTTAACCGAACTCTGTGAAAGAATCTGTGTTATCGTTGCTGTGGAGAAGAAGGTTCCGGGTCTCATAATTGCAAGAATTACAAGCAAGATTACAAGGATTCCGAATGTTCCGTACTTCTGCCAGATCATATTAAAAGTGAGTTTTTCCTTAGGTTTAACCTGCTTTATTTTTTCAGACATGGTATTCACGTTCCTTTCCTAATTCAGGCGATATCCGCCGTAGACGCTTTGATGATATTTTCTTCTGTTGCTTCTCTGTGCGGGAAGGTTTTAACTATTTGACCCTCTCTGAAAACATGGATCGTGTCGCAAACCGCGAGAAGCTCCGGCAACTCCGACGAAACAACAAGGACTCCCTTGCCCTCGTCGGCAAGCCTACGCATAAGGGTGTAAATTTCACTCTTACTGCCGATATCAATACCCTTTGTGGGCTCGTCAAAAATAATTATCTGTGAATCGGCGGCTACCCATTTGCCAAGGATTACCTTCTGCTGATTACCGCCCGAAAGCTCCGTGATACCCTGATCTACGGAATAACATTTGATATTAAGGCTCTTTTTCTGAGCTTCGGCACATTCTTTTTCAAATTTGCTGCTTATCAGTCCGCCGGCACCGCCGAGACTTGACGCTTTTATAAACGGCAGAATCGAAATATTCTGCTTGATATCAAAGTTGTGGAAGAATCCGGTCTCACGTCTGTTTTCCGTAACCATCGCAAGTCCGTGCTTTATTGCCGAATACGGGCTTTTGATGTTGACCTTCTTGCCGCCTATGAAAACCTCGCCAGACGATTTCGGTTCGGCACCGAAGATTGAGTTCATCATTTCGCTTCGACCCGATCCGACGAGTCCGGAAAAACCGACTATTTCGCCCTTATGAAGCTTGAACGAAACGTCCTTTACCTTTCCGTCCTTACGGGAAAGATTCTTGACCTCGAAGATTACCTCCTCGCCGTCGTAATTATCAGGAGCGTCCTCATGCTGGTAGGTGTTCTGAACCGTTCTGCCGACCATCATCGTTACAAGATCGTCAACCGAAACATCGCTTACCTGCTTTGTTCCGACATAAGCACCGTCCTTAAGAACCGAAACTCTGTCTCCGATTTCTTTAATCTCGGCAAGCTTATGCGAGATAAATACAATTCCTTTGCCTTCCTTTTTCAGTGCTCTGACAACGTCAAAAAGATGCTCAACCTCTTTGTTTGTCAGAGAGGCCGTAGGCTCGTCCATGACGATTACCTTACTGTCGGATGCCAGCGCCTTTGCAATTTCGACCTGCTGCTTTTCCGAAACGCTGATATCCTCGACCAACGTTTTCGGGTCTCTGTTAAGACCGATCTTTGCCAGAAGCTCTTTCGCTTTCCTGTTCATTTCGCCGTAATCAACGACCGATGCAAGTCCTATCTTTTTCATCGGAAGCTTTCCTACAAAAAGATTTTCCTGAATCGAAAGTTCATTGATAACGCTCAATTCCTGGTAGATAACGCTGATTCCGTTATCATAGGAGTCCTTCGGCGTGAGCTTGCTGAATTCCTTGCCGCCGATGATTATTTTTCCCTCGGTCGGCTGGTAAACGCCCGAAAGAATTTTCATCAGGGTCGATTTACCGGCTCCGTTCTCTCCGAGCAGGACGTGTACTTCGCCCGCTTGGATATCGAAGGAAATATCCTTCAGCGCTGTAACTCCGGGGAACTTTTTGACTACCCCTTTCATTTCAACGAGAGTACTCATGGTATCCTTCCTTTCTCAATGCTGCTTTACGAAATATATTATGTGGAAATAATTTGTATATATCGTTGAGTAAAGGTTTACTCAACAGCTGTTTAAAAAAGGGCTGAACCCTTTCTTAAATTATTTAATCAGTCCGTGCTTCCTCTAACCGAAAGCTTAACGGGAATTGTGTATTCGTGAATCTTACCCGTGTTGTTATTGATAAGATCCATCAAAACCTCAACCGATCTTTTACCGAGCTGATCTGTGTCCTGAATGACCGTTGTTATCGGCGGATCTGAAATCTCGGTATGTGTTATACCGTCAAAGCCTACCAGCTTCACGTCCTCGGGAACTCTTTTTCCGCACTCTTTGAGGCCTCTCAGTGCTCCGAGTGCCATGGAATCCGTTGTGCAGAAAACTCCGTCAAAATCTACGCCGTCGGCTATAAGTTTTTTTACCGTGTTCCTCGCATCGGGATAGGAAACTCTGCAAGGAACCATTCTGCTGTCGTCAATCTCAATGCCATATTGCTTTTGTGCTCTGAGGTAGCCCTGCTTACGTTTGTTAACCGTTGAGTAAGAGTTGACATCATGAATAAGAACTATCTTTCGGCAGCCCTTTTTGATAAGCTCCTCCGTTGCGAGGAAGCCGCCCGTTTCGTTGTCAGAAGAAACGAAGTTAAATTCAACACCCGGACGTCTGTCAATGTAAACAACTGGAACCGTAAATTCCTTTGAAACTTCGTCGCCCGGTTTTCTTACGCTGAAATAAATTATACCTTCAACACCCTTTGACTGGAGTGACGCAATATGATGAGATTCATAATCAACATTCTCGTCACTGTCGCAGACAAATACGTTATATCCCATCGGGATAACCGTGCTTTCAACCGACCTTACTATCTGTGAGAAATATTCGTTTGTGATATCGGGAATTATAACTCCGATAGTTTTTGTCCTGTTGGTTCTTAATCCCTGTGCGTTGGGATTTATGGCGTAATTGTACTTCTCGACGACTGCCATTACCTTTTTTTCTGTCTCGGCGGAATACCGTCCGTTCTTATTAAGGACTCTTGAGACCGTGGCGATCGAAACTCCCGACATTCGGGCTATATCGACCATCGAAATGCTTTTACCGTCCATATACTCTCCATTTCGTTTGGCTTGGGTAATCGTTTACCCTACGATCATAGGATAAACCAAACACGAGCAAATGTCAATAGATTTCCCTCAGATTTTTTATTTTTGTGAAATGTGCAAAAAAACGTGCTTCTTATTTTGGATATAAAGCGCATAAGATAGTTTTTTGTTCAATTCAAAGCGAGTAAACAGTATTAAATTCTTGATTTTAACCGCCGCATGTGATATAGTAGTATAGGTATTTTATACTGGGAATTTGTATTTAAAAATAATGAAAAGGCGGCGATTTTATGAAAACGGTTATTCTTGCGGGCGGATTCGGAACCAGAATAAGTGAGGAGAGTCATCTTATTCCTAAACCTATGGTTGAGATAGGCGGTATGCCGATCCTTTGGCATATAATGAAAATCTACTCATCTTACGGCTATAATGATTTTGTTATCTGCTGCGGCTATAAGCAGCATGTTATCAAGGAATATTTTGCCGATTATTTCCTTTACAGGAGTGATATTACCTTCGACTTTACCGATAACGGCAAAATGATTGTTCATTCAAACGAGAATGAGCCATGGAAGGTTACGTTAGTTGATACGGGTCTTAATACAATGACAGGCGGCAGAGTTAAGAGAGTTCAGAAATATATAGGCGACGAGCCTTTCATGCTGACCTACGGTGACGGCGTTGCAGACATCAATATTGACGACCTTGTTAAATTTCATAAGGATAACGGACACATTGCAACACTGACCGCCGTTAATATCGGTCAGCGCTTCGGTGTGCTTGATATTGAAAAAGACAATAAGATTTCTTCCTTCCGTGAAAAAAGCGATAACGACGGCGGACGCATCAATGCCGGTTTTATGGTACTTGAGCCGAAAATTTTCGATTTTATCGACGGAGATGAGACTGTTTTTGAAAAAAAGCCGCTTGAAACCTGCGCTTCTCTCGGTCAGCTTGACGCTTATATGCATGACGGCTTCTGGAAACCGATGGACACCCTCAGAGAAAAGCAGCAGCTTGAAAAAATGTGGGCAGACTCCACCGCACCGTGGAAAATCTGGTAATAAAGATAACTTAACGGAGTAATTATTATGCTTGATCTTACGTTTTATAAAGGTAAAAAGGTTCTCGTTACAGGCCACACGGGCTTCAAGGGAACGTGGCTTTGCAACATTCTCCTGCTTGCGGGTGCCGATATAACAGGCTATTCGCTTGAACCGCCGACGAACCCGAGTATGTTTGAGATTACGGGTCTCGGAGGAAGAATGAATTCCGTAATCGGCGATATCAGAGACTTTGAGAATCTCAAAAATGTTTTTGACGAGATTCAGCCCGAGATAGTTTTACATCTTGCGGCTCAGCCGATTGTCCTCGAATCCTACAACAATCCGAAATATACTTATGAAACCAATGTAATGGGCACGGTCAACATTCTCGAATGTATAAGAACGGGAAATTCGGTCAAATCGTTTCTCAACGTTACGACCGATAAAGTTTATAAAAACGATGAAACTATTTGGGGCTTCCGTGAGAATGAGCCTCTTGACGGCTTTGATCCGTATTCAAACTCAAAATCCTGCTCCGAGCTTGTAACCCACAGCTACAAAAGCTCATTCTTTGCAGATAATCGTGTAAGAATTTCCACCGCAAGAGCAGGCAATGTTATAGGCGGCGGCGACTTTGCGGCAAACAGAATTATCCCCGACTGCGTAAGGGCAGCAATTAAAGGCGAGGATATTAAGGTGCGAAATCCGAACTCCATTCGTCCCTATCAGCATGTGCTTGAACCGCTCTATGTTTACTTGATGATAGCTGCGGCGCAGTATGAGGACGCAAGCGTTGCCGATTGGTACAATGTCGGCCCTAATGAGTCCGACTGTCTCACAACGGGCGAGCTGGCAGGCTGCTTCTGCGACGCTTGGGGCGGCGGACAGAGCTTTGTTGCCGAGCATAAGGACGGACCGCACGAGGCAAATTTCCTCAAGCTTGACTGTTCAAAGGTCAAATCTGTTTTCGGCTGGAAGCCGAGATGGACGGCACGTCAGGCTGTTGAAAAAACCGTTGAATGGACAAAGGCATATGTCGGCAATGAGGACATGACGGTATATACCGCCAAGCAGATAAAAGAATTTTTTAATATTTGAACGGAGAAATCGCAATGAACGAAAAAGAACAGTTACATGATGAAATACTCGAAAAGGTAAGGGAATACTGCGACAAATTTCACAATGTTCCAACCGAATTCAGAGAGGGACAGCGAATCCCTTACGCTTCAAGAGTTTACGACTCTGAGGAAATGGTGAACCTTGTTGACAGCGCGCTTGAATTCTGGCTCACAGCAGGAAGATATACAAAGCAGTTTGAGAGCGATTTCAGCAAATATCTCGGCATAAAGTTTTGTTCGCTCGTCAATTCGGGCTCAAGCGCAAACCTTGTTGCGTTTATGACGCTCACCTCTCCCCTCCTCAAAGAAAGAGCGATCAAACCCGGCGATGAGGTAATCACCGTTGCGGCAGGCTTCCCGACGACTGTTACACCGATGATTCAGTTCGGCGCAATTCCCGTTTTTGTTGATGTAAAGCTTCCGAATGCAGACATTGACGTTTCCATGCTCGAAAAAGCATATTCAGATAAGACAAAGGCCGTCATGGTTGCACATACGCTCGGCAATCCGTTTGACCTCAAGTCTGTCAAGGCTTTCTGCGACAGGCACAACCTTTGGCTTGTTGAAGATAACTGCGATTCGCTCGGCTCGACCTATACAATTGACGGAGAGACGAAATTTACGGGCACAATCGGAGATATCGGCACAAGCAGCTTCTATCCGCCGCACCATATGACAATGGGCGAAGGCGGCGCAGTTTATACAAACAATCCGCTTCTTCACAAGATTATCCGCTCTATGCGTGACTGGGGACGTGACTGTATGTGCGAGCCCGGTCAGGATAACCTATGCGGTCACCGATTTGACAGACAGTACGGCGAGCTTCCGCTCGGCTACGACCATAAATATGTTTACTCCCACTTCGGCTACAATCTTAAAGCCACGGATATGCAGGCGGCTGTCGGCTGCGCTCAGTTGAAGAAGTTTCCGAGCTTCGTCGAAAAGAGAAAGCACAATTTCAAGGTACTTCACGATGCTCTTGAGTGCGTTTCCGATAAGCTCATGCTTCCGGAGGCGAATGAGAATTCCGACCCGAGCTGGTTCGGATTCTTCATCACCTGCAGGGACGGCGTTGACAGGAACAAGCTCGTTCAATACGTTGAGAGTAAGGGCGTTCAGACAAGAATGCTGTTCGCCGGCAATCTTATAAAGCATCCCTGCTTTGACGAGATGCGTGCAAGCGGCAAGGGCTACCGTGTTGTCGGTACGCTCGAAAGCACCGACAGAATCATGAATGATTCCTTTTGGATCGGCGTTTATCCCGGCATGACGGACGAAAAGCTCATGTATATGGCAAAGACTGTCATCGAGGCGCTCAAAAATGAATAAAATCAAAGCTCTTTTGCAGAACGAAAAGCTTAGCTCGCTGATACAGTTTATAAAATTCGGGCTTGTAGGCGTGTCTAACACTGCGATTTCCTACGGTATTGAAATGCTTTGCTACTACGTTCTTTTCAAGAATACAAAATTTATCGGCATTTTAAATCTTCTTGCGCTTCTCGGCATATCTACCGACGGCAACAATGTTAAAATCGTTATAACGACTGTCATTGCTTTTGTTGTCAGCGTTTCAAACTCGTATTTTTGGAACAACAGATATGTTTTCGGCTCAGGCAAAAAGAGCTTTTCCGAGCATTTCAAAACTTATTTCAAGACCTTTGCCTGCTACGGTATTACAGGCTTGATACTTTCGCCGATAATAAAAATTCTACTTACAAAAATCAGCGTTCCGTTCTTCATTGCAAGCCTCGGCGCGCTCGTTATAACAATTCCGCTCAATTTTGTCATGAACAAATTTTGGGCTTTTAAATCAAAACCGACAAAGGATGAAAAAAATGAAAATCAGACTTGCTGACTATATTGCAAATTTTCTTGCCGACCGCGGCGTAACCGACTGCTTTACTGTTGTCGGCGGCGGTGCAATGCACCTCAACGACGCATTCGGTCATAACGACAGAATTCATTGCACCTATAATCACCATGAGCAGGCAAGTGCAATTGCGGCAGAAGCCTATGCCAGACTCAATAACAAAATTGCCGCTCTCTGCGTTACTACAGGTCCCGGCGGCACAAACGCAATTACCGGCGTTGTCGGCGGATGGCTCGATTCGATTCCTATGTTTGTCGTCAGCGGTCAGGTTAAATACACCACAACGGCACGATATGCCGAGCAGTTCACCGAGGGACTCCCTCTCAGAGCTGTCGGTGACCAGGAATTTGATATCACAAAAGCTATCTCCTGCATGTGCAAATACTCCGCCATGCTTGAGGATATCAACGATATACGTTATATGCTTGAAAAGGCATGGCATCTCGCCACAACGGGCAGACCGGGTCCCGTTTGGCTTGATATACCCGTTAATTATCAGGGCAGTTATATTGAAACGGATGACCTCAAGGGCTATGACCCGACCGATGACGACGGTGAGCTTCCGCCCAAGATCGATGACAATACAATTAAAATAATTCTCCGAAAAATAAAAAATGCCAAGCGCCCGGTTATTTATGCCGGCGGCGGAATACGTCTTTCGGGCGGATATGAAGCTTTCAAAAAAGCTTCAAAGCTTCTCGGCGTTCCCGTCGTAACATACTGGAACAGCATTGACGTTATAGAGGATAATGACCCTCTCTATTGCGGCAGAGGCGGCAACATGGGCGACCGCCCGGGAAACTTTGCCGTTCAAAATTCCGATCTTCTTCTCACGGTTGGCACAAGAATCAGCATACGTCAGGTCGGCTATGACTACGGCACATGGGCAAGAGCCGCCGAGGTAATCATGGTTGACATTGACAAGGCTGAGATGAAAAAGCCGACCATTCATGTTGATATGCCTGTTTGGGCAGACGCAAAGGATTTTCTCGAAGCCGTTATCAGAAATGTAAGTGATGAAAATGCTCCCGTTTTCGGCGGAAACGATTGGCGCAGACAGTGTCTTGAATGGAAAGAAAAATATCCGGTCGTGCTCCCGCGTCATAAGGAGGAGAACGGCACAACGGCAAATGTTTATGCTTTCATAAAATATCTTGCCGATCAGCTTCCCGAAAATTCGCTTACGGCGGTCAGCAACGGCGCTTGCTGCGTTGCCGGCCATCAGTGCTGGACAATCAAGCACGGCTCACGATTCATCATCAACAGCGCAATCGCAAGCATGGGTTACGGTCTGCCGGCGGCTGTTGGTCTCTGCGTTTCGGGCAAAAAGCAGGACACGATTTGCCTCGAGGGTGACGGCAGCATAATGATGAATCTTCAGGAGCTCCAGACAATAGTAACAAATAAGCTGCCGATCAAGCTTTTCCTTATTAACAACAGCGGCTACCACAGTATCAGAATAACTCAAAACAACCTGTTCAAAGATCATACTAAGGTAGGCATCGGTCCGGAGAGCGGCGATCTCTCCTTCCCGAAATTTGAGAACATAGCAAAGGCCTTCGGATTCCCGTATTTTTCGGCAAGCAGTAATGCCGAAATGCAGGACGCGGTCAAAAAGGCTCTTGCAACCGACGGCTATGCTTTCTGCGAAATCTTCACGGATACAAAGCAGGTTTGGGAGCCTAAGAGCAGCACTAAACGTCTCCCTGACGGAACGCTTGTCAGTCCTCCGCTTGAGGATCTTGCTCCGTTCCTTGACAGAGATGAGCTGGCTCAGAATATGTACATTCCGCTGATAAAAGAGTGATATTATGAAAAAAGCCGTAATAACAGGTGCAACAGGCTCGGTCGGCCGAGCAATAATCGACAAGCTCATCGCCGAAAACGTCGAGATCACCGTGCTCTGCCACAGAGGTTCAAAAAGAGTTGACGATATTCCCGACAACAGACTCATAAAAAAAGTCTGCTGTTCTCTTGACGAAATGAAAAGCTTTGTTCCCGAAGAAAATGATTATGATGTTTTCTACCACCTCGCTTGGGCGGGCACCACGGGAACGGCAAGAGACGACGCTGACCTTCAGCTTAAAAATATTGAATACACCCTTGATGCCGTTGAGCTGGCAAAAAAAATGGGCTGCCGAAAATTTATCGGCGCAGGTTCGCAGGCGGAATACGGTCTTTGCGATAAGCCGCTGACCCCAAAAACACCGGCATTTCCTTTTACGGGCTACGGCATGGCTAAGCTTGCCGCAGGTCAGCTCAGCAGGCTAAAATGCCGCAAGCTCGGCATAAATCACACATGGGTGAGAATTCTCAGCGTTTACGGGAAGTACGATCCGGAGAACTCCGTAATAAAATCGGCAATAAATAAATTCACCGCCAATGAAAAGGCCGAATTCAGCAAGGGCGAACAGCTCTGGGATTTTCTGAGTGCAAGGGATGCCGCAAACGCGTTTTATCTCGTCGGCTGTGACAGTGAACACAATGAAAAAATCTACTGTCTCGGAAGCGGCAAAGCCAAACCGCTGAGAGAATATATAGAAAAAATACATGAGCTCTGCGGCAGCCGGTCGGAAATTGACTTCGGCGCAATACCGTACTCTCGCAATCAGGTCATGTTTTTACAGGCGGATATTTCCGAGCTGACAAAGGACACGGGATTTGTTCCCGAAATAAGCTTTGAAGCAGGAATAAAAGAATTTTTGGATTGAGGTCTTGAATATGAAAAAAATCAGCATTATGATTCCGTGCTATAACGAGGAAGAAAACGTTGTTCCGATAAGTGAGGCTGTCATAAATGAATTAGGAAAAAGTCTTCCCGAATATGACTATGAAATTCTCTTTATTGACAATGATTCAAAGGACAACACACGTCCGCTCCTACGTGAAATTTGCAAAAACAATCCGAAGATCAAGGCAATTTTCAATGCCAAAAACTTCGGCCAATTCAATTCACCTTATTACGGAATGCTGCAAACAACAGGCGACTGCACAATTTGTATGTGCTGCGATTTTCAGGACCCGATCGAAATGATTCCGAAACTTGTTCACGAATGGGAGAACGGCTATAAAATTGTCTGCGCCATTAAAACAACGAGCAAGGAAAATAAAATTATCAGATTTTTGCGTACCTGCTATTATAAACTCATCAAGAAAATGAGCGACGTTGAGCAGATTGAACACTTTACCGGCTTCGGTCTTTATGACAAGTCATTTATTGAGGTTCTCAGAAATCTCAAGGATCCCACGCCTTTCCTCAGAGGAATTGTTGCGGAGCTCGGCTACAGGCGCAAGGATATTCCTTATGAGCAGGCAAAGCGCAGAGCGGGAAAGACACATAATAATTTTTACACGCTTTATGATGCGGCGATGCTCAGCTTCACCTCTTACACCAAAATCGGCCTCAGGCTCGCAACATTTTTTGGCGTAGGAGTAGGTGCGATAAGCTTCATTGTCGGAATAATTTATCTCATTCTCAAGCTTATCATGTGGGATAACTTCCCGATGGGCATGGCACCCGTGCTTATCGGCATGTGCTTTCTCGGAAGCGTTCAGCTATTCTTTATCGGACTTCTCGGAGAATATGTTCTCAATATAAACACAAGGGTTATGAATCGGCCGCTTGTTATTGAGGAAGAAAGAATAAACTTTAATAATGACGAGGAAAATAAAAATGATTAAACATAAGCTTACAAATCAAAATCTTGACCTCAAAGAGTCGATATGCAAACGAATAACCAACCCTTTTTATCTGATAGCGGTTGCGTTGACCGCTCTCGGAGCATACGGCTTTTATCTTACCAACCCTTCGCCGTCAATCGACTGGCTTTCATATGACCGATATTACAGCGGTATGCTTTTCGGTCAGGGAAGATTTACGGCAACGATTGTCGAAAGAGTGCTCAATTTATGGGACTGCCCTGTTTGGTTTGAGCCGTTGCTCGGACTCGTTTGTTTCATTCTCGGAACGCTTATAATGCTCGCAATTTTTGACGGTTTCACGGAATACAGAAGCATCGTTCCGTCTATTGTTTTTTCCTGCATATATATTTCATTCCCTCTTCTGGCGGAGTATTTTATTTATAACGGAGCAATACTAACGGTCGGAGGCTGTACGGTTCTGCTGTCGCTTGCATTGTATTTTTCGATTAAATACAGCGATATATGGCGTTGCCTTATTCTGCCGACTGTGCTGATGATGTTTGTTTTTTCCTGGTATGAATGCATGATTCTGCCCTATATCGGCACGGTATTTGCAGTTTTTATACTTAAAGAACGCACTGAAAACGGAATAAAAACGGGAGAGGTTATTTCAAAAGGAATTTTTCATGCCGCAGTTCTTGTACTCGGTGTTGTGTTTGAGACTGTTATCACAAAGGCGCTCATAAAAATCTTCTCAATTGAAGTCAATTCTTTTGCAAGAACTCAAAGCTTTTGGACAGCATCAATAAAAGCTGTTAAAAATCTTATCCGTTCATATATTGCCTATTGGGGGCTTAAAGTATTCTGCAATCCCGCCTTTACTGTATTGTTTGCGGCAGGAATAATATTCATTATTTTATTCATTGTCAACATAAAAAAGACAAAAAACTTTTCGAGTTTTCTTCTTTTTCTCGGCGGGATTCTCCCTGTTTTTGCTATGACACTTTTCAGAGGCGGCGGCGCAGAATACAGAACCGAACAGGGAATGCCGTTCTTTGTTGCTTTTACGGCTTTTCTTCTTTGTCTTAATGTTCAATCAGGCAAAAGCCTCGCTAAGAAAGCCTTTGCCGCTTTATTTGTTTTCACACTGATTATTCAAATCGGCGCTTTAAACAAATCATACTGGATAAACAATCAGCGATTTACGGAAGAAAAAAACGTTATTTTGACAGTGAACAGCCGAATAAGTGAAAACTGCGATACAAATAAGCCTGTTGTATTTATCGGCGGCTATAACATGTCGGATCACATAACAGACTTAACCTCCGTTTCCGATTCATCTCCGTTGGGCAAACTCATAAACCGTTTGGCATCCGGCAATTCTGCCGATAAAGCAAAACGAAAATATGATTATATCGGAAGATCCTATCTGGACTGGAGCATAAGAAACTCATTTGACAGAGACAAGCCCGAGGACGAACTTTACAAATTCTGCAATTATATCGGCGTCAGCTTTAAGCATTGCACAAGAGCGCAGTATGATGAAGCTCACAAAAAGTATTCTGATATCGCCCCCTACCCGAGCAAAGACTGCATCGTTGAAACGGATGAATATATTGCAGTTAAATTAAAATAAAAAAACGGCAGAACCGCAGCATCTCAAAAATCTGCGGTTCTGTTCTTTTTAAAAATATTCAGGGAAAGCAATTTTCAGCGTGTTCAGTATTCTTGAATCAGGTCTGACATAATTATTGTAATACTCATTATTTGCGTTTTCGATTTCATGTATTCTGTCAACATCGGTAATAAGTCGATTCATGTTTTCTGCCAATGAATACGCATCGGTATATTCAAGATAATTGATATCCTTTTGCGGGTTTCCTGCCGGCGCATACACAAGCGGATCCGTCATAAATGCTCTGCCCGCAGCAAATGTCTCTCCGTATCTCGCACCTATACAGCCGTGCAAGCCCTTTGATAAAACATTTATGTAGTTCTTTTTTAATGAAGCGAGGTATTCCCCCCTCGTCTCTATAGCAGGATCGTGAGTAATCAGTTCAGGGGCAAGACTGCGGCTTTCCTCACTGTCACTCAGTCCACCGACAAAGCGCGAGCCGAATTCCTTTTTGAGAACCTGCACGCATTGAATTCTTTGCCTGTTGACATCCTCAAACATTCGGTTCTGGGTCTCTGCCTTTTCCTTTGCCCTATCATAATCAAGCTCAGAATACACCTTTAAAATTTCTTCCGGCGTCGTATGCACATTCCAAAGCCGTGACCAAAAAAGGATTTTATAGTTATCAAAGTGCTCATTGCCTTCAAAGTTTTTGTAGTTCAACAGCCTTTGCCTTTTGGATTTTGTCAATATCTGAAAAACGAACTCTTTATATCTGTGATTTTTCAGCGCATCGTTAATATTTGCTTTTTCAAAATAGTTTCCGTCACATGAACATTCGTAAGCTATTCCGAGAGGAAGAAATTTATCGTGATTCCTGAGCTTTTCGGCAAAATTCGGATCATAGCTCGATTTAAAATAATAATCAAGCCTGTCCAGCTGAGAATCGAACAGTTCGGGAATATTGATGCTCTGATATCCGTCGGACATATCATAGGCAATTGTTTTTCCGTCTGCCTTCAGTTCAACTATCATACGGTCGGGATAGCGTCCGTCGGCACGAAAATTTCTGTCCATCGAGACGGATTTAACCTTCAAAAGTCCTTTTTCCTCCAAGATCTTAAAGCCGACAAATATAGACGACAGCGTCCACATCCAGCAGCATGTATTGTCGAAGGAAAGATGGCATTCCAGTTTTTTCATAAAATCACCCTTTTAGAGTTCATTTTCTTTTCTTTCCGAATATATTTCTTTGCATTTCCGCCATTTTTTTGCGGCGAAGTTGTGTTTCGTCGGCGTCAATTATAAAGCCGTTTTCTGTTTTCTCTATTATGTCTCCCTCACGGGTTCCCTTTGGCAGCTCGTCAAGCTTCAGCTTCAGAACGTCGCCGTCGTCGCCCTCGCAAACGGCGATGTTTTCTTCAATTCTGTCTATCGAATATTTCATCTTATTACCTTTATACGGTCGTCGAAGCGCGGCTTTTCCTCGGGCTTCTCATCGGGATATCCTATTGCTACGGCGATAAGAAATTTATAGTTTTCCGGAATATCCCATGCCCTTTTCCACTTGTTACCCTCGGCATTTCCGTCAGCAAAGAGTGCACCGACGCTTGCGATTATACATGTTCCGAGTCCGAGACCCTGTGCTGCAATGCAGATATTTTCACACATAATTCCGCCGTCCATATAGCTCTCATTCTCTGCGAAAAGAACCGCAAATGTCGGAGCATTGTGGTAAACGGGATTCACATCCCAACGGGTGTAGGCAGGTGTATCGTAGCCGACAAGCTCCTTAAAATCAGTGTTCATTTGGTCAAGCATTTCTTTGTTTTGAATAAACCGGACATGGCAGGGCTGCATATTTCTTCCGCTCGGCGCCTTCTTTGCCGCCTGCATGAGCAGGTCGAGCTGCTCATCCGTTATCTGCTCTTTTTTATATGATCTTATCGTCTGTCTTTCAAGAATTGCTTTAATTACCTCGTTCATTTCGATACCTCTCAATCAGCTTTTTTCTTGTAACAATATTATAAATTATCGCTCCGCCGAAATATATTACAGAAACGGCAAGCAACGCCAATAGTATTCCGATTACGATTTTCGATCCGATGACCTTTGCCAGCAGAACAAACAGCACGGCAATTGCGGCAAGCAATGCAAAAACCTTGACCGCAAACATCGGCAGCTGCGGAGTGCAGCACGGTGCAATGCTGAAAATATAGGTTTTGACAGGCTCAGCGAGCGGCTTATTGCAAACATCGCCGTAACTCACAGTATAGGTCTTATAGTTTTTTACATCGTTTTCGTTGAATTCAAAAACTCTGACCTCTCTTTGATATATACCATAGGTGTTATAGCCTGCACCGGGGCAATAGCCGAGGTCAATTCCGTCAACCGTTCCGATAAAGCTGTCATAATGGTCATGGCCGCAATAGACGGCAAAAACATCTCCCTGCTTTTTCAGCTGTTCAAATTCGCCGCACTCACGGGGCAGAGCCGCGGGCGTTTCGCCGTACTCACCCATGAATTTAATGCCGTCCCTGCGCCTGTAATATTCGCCTTTTCTGTTTCCGTAGGCAGGCTCGGCACCCTCCGTTCCCTTCGGAACCTTTTCGAGCAGTTCATATATTTCGTCAACCGGAATATGCTGAAAAACGATTGAATCCGCATTGACCTCACGGCTCGTTTTGTCAAGCCATTCAAGCTGTTCCTTTCTGACGCCGCCGT
>HF999648.1:159282-160313 GCA_000434055.1 Ruminococcus sp. CAG:488
TGACGCCGCCGTAAACGCCGTTGGTTTTTGAACCTGTGTCAAAAACATAAATATTCATCGCCGTGCGGCTTCCGTCTGAGGACATGATCGGTACATTAAACGTTCCTGCATCGGGTCTGCCGTCGTTAAGGTCATCGAAGCATATGCAATTTTTCATCTTTGCATAGATTTTCGCCTGTTCATCGTTTGGAAGTCCCGTTTCACGGTCGTGATTGCCGAAGGTCAGCACAAAAGGAATATCAAAACTTTCAAAAACACTGAAAAGGCGGTTGATCGCCTTTTCAACATTCCTTCTGCACCTCTCTCCTTTGCCCCAAAGGTCAACGACATCAAGCTGATCGCCCGTGAAAACTATAAGATCGGGCTTTATTTTTTTCACCGCCGCTTCCATGAAGCGAAGTGTGTCAACGCAAGTGAAGCGATTATCCTGCAAATCGGAAATCTGCAAAACCTTAAGGTGTCCGTTATTAAATTTTATCTGCTTTCTCATGCTCAATTTAATCACCGCTTTGATTATATCATCAATTGTCACCGTCGTCAATCATACCCGAACGACTGTTTTCCTCTTTTTCCGTCGATTACCACGAAAAACTTCCTTATTCTCATTGACATTACTTCTTAAAAATATTATAATTATCATGTTTGGAACGAGAGTTCCATATTTCATTTGGAGGTGCTTTCATTGGTAAGAGCAATTGTCGGCGCTAACTGGGGCGACGAAGGTAAGGGTAAAATCACAGATATGTTTGCTTCCAAAGCGGATGTCGTTATCCGTTTCCAGGGCGGTGCAAACGCAGGTCACACAATTATCAACGATTACGGAAAGTTTGCTCTGCATCTTCTTCCGTCGGGCATATGCCATCCCGAGATTACAAACATCATCGGTAACGGCGTAGCTCTTGATATTCCGAAGCTCGTTAAGGAAATTAACGACGTTACTTCCAAGGGCGTTCCTCAGCCCAAGCTTCTTGTTTCCGACAGGGCACAGATCATGATGCCTTATCACGTTCTCCTCGACACATATGAGGAAG
>HF999648.1:160337-168536 GCA_000434055.1 Ruminococcus sp. CAG:488
AGCGTCTCGCAGACAAGCAGTTCGGCTCGACAAAATCGGGTATCGCTCCGTTCTATTCGGACAAGTATGCTAAGATCGGTTTCCAGGTTTGCGATCTTTTCTACCCCGATGAGCTTAAAGAAAAGCTTGCAAGCGTTTGCGAGGTTAAGAACCTCCTTCTTAAGTACGTTTATCATAAACCTCTCCTTGATGTTGACGAGCTTTTCAACACACTTATGGAGTACAAGGACATGATTGAGCCTTATGTTGCCGACACAGGCGCATTTATTCGTCAGGCAATCAAGGACGGCAAGGAGATTCTTCTTGAGGGTCAGCTCGGCTCACTCAAAGATCCCGATTTCGGTATCTACCCGATGGTTACATCCTCCTCAACTCTCGCAGGCTACGGCACTGTAGGCGCAGGTATCCCCGCACATGAGATTAAGGATATAATCACTGTTACAAAGGCTTATTCCTCGGCAGTCGGCGCAGGCGAATTCGTCAGCGAGATTTTCGGCGAGGAAGCCGATAAAATGCGTAATCACGGCGGCGATGCCGGTGAATACGGCGCAACAACAGGTCGTCCCCGTCGTATGGGCTGGTTCGACTGCGTTGCAACACGCTACGGTGTTGAGGTTCAGGGCGCAACTCAGGTTTGCCTGACTGCTCTTGACTGCCTCAGCTATCTTGACGAGATCAAGGTTTGCACAGGTTACGAGATTGAAGGAAAAATCATTAAGGATTTCCCGAACACTCATATGCTCAAGAAAGCAAAACCGATTTTCGAAACACTTCCCGGCTTCAAGTGCGACATAAGAGGCATCAAGGAATTCGACAAGCTCCCGAAGGAAGCACAGGACTATGTTCTCTTTATCGAAAAGGAGATCGGTAAGCCGATCACAATGGTTTCCAACGGTCCGAAGAGAGAAGAAATTATATACCGATAAAAAGGTGTTGCCGCATTCAGCGCAGACCAAAGAGCAAAAATAAAAAGCTATAATTCACATACAGTAGCCAAGATAAGCCATGTGGATTATAGCTTTGATTTAATTGATGCTATATAAATTATTTGCTCTTTGGTCTGCGCTGAATTCAACAGCCCCTCATCATTTTTAGAAAGGACGAAAAGAATGAACGAAAAAATACTTGTCCTCGATTTCGGCGGACAGTACAATCAGCTCATCGCCCGCAGAGTCCGTGATTTCAACGTTTACGCCGAAATTCTCCCCTACACCACCGACCTTGAGACGATCAAGGCAAACGGCTACAAGGGAATTATCTTCACAGGCGGACCGAACTCTGTTTTCGATATGGAATCTCCGCATTATACAAAAGATATTCTTGACATCGGCGTTCCTATTCTCGGCATCTGCTACGGATGCCAGCTCATCGCATGGATGGGCGACGGCAAGGTTGCAACCGCTCCTGTTTCCGAATACGGCAAGATTGAGCTTGAGCAGAGTAAGGACAGCCTTCTTTGGGAGAACGTCCCCGAAAAGAGTGTTGTTTGGATGAGCCATACGGACTATATCTCCGAGCCTCCGAAGGGCTTTGAGATTATCGCCAAAACCGACAACTGCCCCTGCGCAGCAATGCAGAACGTTGACAGAAAGCTCTATGCTGTTCAATTCCACCCCGAGGTTACTCATTCCGAGTACGGCAATCAAATGCTCAGAAACTTTGTTTTCAATGTTTGCGGCTGCACAGGTGACTGGAAGATGGACAGCTTCATTGATACAACCGTTGAAAAGCTCCGTGAAAAGATTGGCGACAAAAAAGTCGTTCTCGGTCTTTCGGGCGGTGTTGACAGCTCTGTTGCCGCTGCGCTTCTCAGCCGTGCCGTCGGCAAGCAGCTCACCTGCGTTTTTGTCGATCAGGGTCTTATGAGAAAAGATGAGGGAGATTTTGTTGAGCAGACCTTCACTTCCCTCTTTGATATGAATTTTGTCCGTGTAAACTGCGGCGACCACTTCCTTGCGATGCTCAAAGGCGTTGTTGACCCCGAGCAGAAGAGAAAAATCATCGGTACGGAATTCTATAAGGTGTTCTGGGACGAGGTCAGAAAACAGGCTGAGGACGGATTTTTCGCACAGGGTACGATTTATCCCGACAGAATCGAGTCAGGCAAGGGTAAGAGCAAGGATAAGGCAAACACCGCCGTTATCAAAACTCATCATAACATGGTTGAAAAGCCGTCTGATATACAATTTCTCGGCACGATTGAACCGCTCAAGGATCTTTTTAAGGACGAGGTTCGCAAGGTCGGCGAGATGCTCGGAATTCCCCATGAGCTTGTATGGCGCCAGCCGTTCCCGGGTCCGGGTCTCGGTGTAAGAATTGTCGGCGATATAACAGCCGAAAAGATAAGAATCCTCCAGGACGCAGACTTTGTTCTCAGAGATGAGATGGCTAAGAACGGCTATGAGAAAAACCTCAGCCAGTTCTTCTGCGTTTACACAGGCTCAAAGTCGGTCGGCGTTATGGGCGATCACAGAACATACGAGAATGTCATTGCGATCCGTGCCGTCACAACGGACGACTTCATGACCGCAGACTGGGCAAGAATCCCGTATGATATCCTTGCAACCGTCTCCAACCGCATCACCAACGAGGTTGACGGCGTCAACCGCATCGTCTACGACATCACCTCCAAACCCCCCGGAACGGTGGAGTGGGAATAAATTGAAAAAGTTGCGATAATCCGCACAATTGAGTTTGTGCGGATTATTTAGAAGTTATAAAAATAGAATTTTTAAAAAATATAGGAGTAAGAAATGATAAATCAAGATTTGACACTGTTTAAAGAACAAATCCAAGAAGATATAAACATAATAAAAGACCAATGGGGATTCGTGGACTCTAATCTCGATAATGACGCTTATGCATTTAATTATTGGATACTAAGTAGAATATTTGGTCTGGATGAAGAAATTATCCCAGAATATATCACTGAATATAGTGATAAAGGGATAGATTGTTATGTCCATTTTGAAGAAAACAAAGAGCTATATATAATACAGAATAAGTATTATCAAGATGATACGGCTGTTACAAGAAGCAGTGTTTCGGATTTTTTGACATCTCCTTTAACGCTTTTAAAAAGTAACCGCTATAAAAAAAGTGAAAATTTGCAAAATATTTTTAATAAAATCAAAGATGATCCTGATTATAAAATTTGTTTTCATTTTTATGCTACAACAAATAATAAGAGCGGTGATATAGAAAGCCTAATAAAAGACTTTAATAATGGTAAACATAGCATATCATGTTTTGTCAATTCTTCCTATTTTGATCTCTCCTCGTTATATGAATTGTATTATGGGAAAAATTATAAACCGGATATAAATTTTGAATACAAATTAGGAACCGTTAATAAAGGAACTTTTGCTTCGTTAAGAGAGGAATATGGTGTTGACGGACTGTATGAAGCATATTACATAATAACACCAGTTTATGAAATATATAAAATGTTATTAGCAGCAGAGGAAAAAGGTTATTCCATTTTTGAAAAGAACATAAGAGAGTATCTCGGAAAAAGTTCTGTTAATAACGGAATAGTCGAAACCCTTCGTTCGGAATCTGAAAGAAAAAATTTTATGTATTATAATAATGGTATAACGGTAATATGTCAAGAAGTTCAAACACCATATCAAGACACGAATAGAAAATTAAGAATACTTCCATTAGTAAACCCTCAGATAGTAAATGGTTGTCAAACAGTAAGTTCTATAAAAAAAGTATTGGAAAATGCTGGAGGGAATGTTGAAAACGAATTTAAGAATGTCTATGTAATGCTTAAAACATTAGTTATAGATAACCCAGAAAATACTGACAACAAGACGTTCTATAACAATGTAGTTAAATACACTAACAAACAAAATGCCATATCTGACAAGGCTTTTACATCAAATATGGATGTTTTTTATAGAATGCAAGAAGAATTTTTAAAACGAGGTTTTATTTTATTGGTGAAGCCGAGTGACAACAATAAATTCAAAGAAACTCTTTCACAAGCTGAAAAAGGAAAACTAATACAAAAAGCCAATTGCTTTATAGATTGCATAGGTGATTGTAGCAAATATGGAATAACGAGTTATTCAGATATATGTGTACCTCTGGAAAAGTTATTGCAAGTGTTTCTAGCATTTATAAAAACCGGCTATGTAGCATTTACAAAAAAAAATTTAGTGTTAGTTCAAGGTAAAGAACTATTTGATGAATATTGTTCAAACATTCATTCATATTTAACTTGTGATAATATGATAAAGCTTTATTATTTTTATAAAACAGCTGAACATGAGCAAAAGAAAGATAGCATTGATAAGCGAACACCCATTCCTTATTATATGATAGGATTTTTAGGTACTCTTATTGGTGAAAAAAATAGCGAAAATATACAAGCATCATTAAACGCTTTGTTTGGCGATAAAGACACTTGCCATGAGGCATACAAATATTTACGGGCGATATGTAAAAACTATAGGAGAATGTATGAAAGTGCGCATATCATGGATGGTAGCGGTGACTACAATACGATGATAAAAAAACCTATTGATGAAAGTTGTTTGAAATTGGCAATAGGTAATGTTGACGATTTTGGTTGGGAATCAATTAAGCAATGGCGTAATTATAATAATCTGTAAGTGTGAAACCTCCTACAATTATATGTTAAAAATATGTTTATTGAGAATTATTAGAAAAATCAATTTTGATTGCCTTATGCTAAGCCTATTGTGAATAATAATCAAAATTTCAAAATCGCACAAGCAAAAATGATAGCAAGCTGTAAAACGACTTTATTCTAAGCGTTCTATCGGTTTGCAGGTACAATTATTTTAATACTATAAAAGGCATTACTGACTTTTGCAGTCGGTAATGTTTTTTGTTGATATTTGGTTTTCTGTTTAAATTGAATAGCTCTTTTGTATTTACAGCTTTGTGAAATACCATAGGAAGGTATAATCGTTAAAGTCAATACTGTCACCGTTATCGTCTACAACATAGATGCCGTCAATGATGTAGGAATACTCATACTCTGCTCCGACCTTGAAGTTGCCTTCTTTCGGAATGTGATGGCACCTGCTTATATAGAAATCGTTAAGCCTGCGGTCGTCCGTAATCTCATTATCCGTCTGCGGATCGACTCCGTTTGCCGGCTTATCAATGCACATTTTTGCTCTTTGCATTTTTTCAAGCTCTGTCATTTTCATTCTCCTTTATTTTTGTTTTCGATCATAAAAATGTTTGTGATTAAATAAACCGACAAGGACTTAATAATTTATCGCTGCCGATCTGATGCTTGCAACAAAAATTCACACATTTTAGGCGCTATAGCATTTGAATTTTAATTAAATATATAGTATAATTAAGGCAATTCGTATACTTCAACTGTGCGATATTGGCTTAACTCATATAAAACAAAAGGAAGATTCTTATGGGACATTATAATTTGCTCATTATATGTTATTGCATAATATTTACGGCATTTAATTTCGGTGCTTTTCTGACCTGCTATCTTTTCGGCTTTACATATGACCGTGATCTGAGAAAGAACGATAACAGAGTATTTCTGACACCGTTTGCACGTTTCTTTTTCTATTTCAAAGGAATTCAAAGCAGCTCAAGGTCACGACCGACAAAGCTTTGCGGCGGAGCCGAGATATTTGCCTTTTTATATTTCATAGTTATGGAAATCGCAAACATTCTTATCGCAAAAATCTTCAATGATTTTGTTCTGTCGTGCCGTGTTTCGATTGTTCTATTCGTGATAACACTGATTGTTATTCTCGTCCTCACTGCCGTTGTCAGAAAAAAAATCAAGGCTCAGTCCGCACAAGCCGATATTATGGAGCTTAACGAATATCTGACTCCGAAAGAAACTATTGACATAAACAACGATAAAAAAATCGATAATTTCCTTGCCGAGCCTCACGAAAAGCCCAACGAAGAACTTAATCCGCTGAATCTGATTGATGAAGAAAACTTTGAAAGCGAAACAGCTGATGTTTCACAGGGTATGGAAGCCGTAAATCAAATGAAAGAGCATATAATTGTTGATGACGCTAATGAGAATAAAATTGTCGAGAACATTCTTTCCTCTCAAACGGAAACGGAAGAATCCGAAAGCCGTGAAACCGCAGATTATAAAGAAGGAATGAAAAAAATCAGCGAAATGAGAGAAAATCCGATAGACAACGATTTTTAATTCTTTGACGCAATTCCAAGGTTTTCCAACAAGCTGATATCCGAGGTGTTTACATATCCGTCGCCGTTTGCATCGGCAAGCATCAAAGCAAGCTTATCCGTATTCATGCCGTCCTCGACGCAAGCCGCTTCAACAGCGTCCATTCCGTCGAGATTTCCGTCAAGATTCACATCTCCCCTTATGACAATTTCAAATTTATCCACGCAACTGCCGTTATAAATAAGACGGCAGTTCTCTTTTTCTATAAAAAAGCCGTCGGCAACGGAAATGTTGTTTTTATCGGAAACAATCAAATAAGATGAATACCTTTCGTCTCCCTTCAAAAACGGGTTGATTTCATCAAAGCCGTTGCTGTTATAGCTCAGGTACTTGACCTCGCCGCCGTTCATATAAACCGTTGCAATATTCTGAGATGAAGTCACATAGAAATATAGATTTTCGTCATCGGGATGTCCTGCTGTTATGGGCGCATTTTCTATGCTGTTTTGATAAACACGTTCAAAGCCGCTCAAGGAAACCGTCAGTTTTGAAACACTGTCACCGTTGCTGTTATGAATTCCCGCAAACTCTGTCTTGCAATTATTGCCGTTTCCGATGTCATCCGCGCCGGTGCCTGCAATCGCCTTGACACTGCCGCCGTTAATTACTACTGTACCGCCGTTTCCGCCGGAACCGCCTCCGATACCTGCTCCTTCGTTGCCGCCTATTGCCGTAACAGTGCCGCCGTTAATTGTAACAGTGCCGCCGCTGCAGAGGAAACCGCCGCCGATACCTGCGGCATAAAGACCGCCGACAGCAACTACAGTGCCGCCGTTTATAGTTATCGTTCCGCCTTTTCCCGAAGAGCCTCCGCCGATACCTGCGCTGTAACCGTCGGTGCCGCCCGTTGCATATATTGTTCCCGAATTGATAGTCAGTGTTCCGTTTGATTTTCCGCTTCCTCCGCCGATACCTGCCTCCAGCTCGCTTTCGGCATAGAGTATGCCGTCACCGTTTATCATGGCTGAAGCCTTTACGGCAATGTCCAGTCCGGCTCTGTACGTTCCTGATTTGAGGTGATTTTCGCCGCTAACGGTTATCACCGCACTTGCGGTCTTTAAGACACACAGAGCATAATCGTTTTCGCCCTTTCTTGCAATATTGATGTTCTTAATCTCAACATTCTGCTCACCGGAAGTAATTGATATGCTTCTTTCGAGTGCTTTCTGCGGATTTTGTTGGGTAACGGTATAACCGACGGCATTCACTTCCGAAACAAGCTTTCCGTTTTCATCATAGCCAGAAACGCCGTCCGAACCGATTTTAACATCTCCGTAATCAAGATAAAACACAGTTCGATCTTCCACTGCCTTTACAGAAGAGTTCAACGGCAGAACTGCTAAGCACAATATCAATATACACAGGATAACCTTTTTCAAAATCAATCACCGTCCCTTTTAAAAGCAAACGGCACCTTTGAGGGGTGCCGTTTTGTGTTAGTCTATACTGAAAATGTTTCCGAGTGCTTCGCCCGCCGTCTCGAACCACGGGTCTTTGTTCTCGTCAATTATCGGGTGAAAACCGCCTGCGCTGACTCCATCATCCATGATATTCTCAACTATCGAAAACTTTTCAATCTTTATCTCAGGTTTTTCGTATCTCATTTTTTTGCCCCCGGTTTAGTAAAGTATGAAATTATTTCGTTGATAATTTCTATCAGCTTCGAGAATACCGTCTTGAGTATTTCAAGCGGACTCTTCTCTGTCGGCTCGTCCTCTATCGTCGGTGCTTCCGCGTCGCTGTTGAGATCTGTCAGATCGTAGCTTTCTGCACCGAGAGTTATTATTTCATCGCCTGCCGATGAGGTTCCCGCTGTCACGTCAAACTGTCTCACCGTGCCGTAATGAACTTCGTTATTTGCATCAATTACATACGTCCTTGCCCATACCGTGTTTGCACCATGAAGATCAACGCTGACCTCGAGCAAGCCCGTAAGTGCATTTGCCGATTTTAAAGCCGCCTTTTTCTCAACATTG
>HF999649.1:0-8612 GCA_000434055.1 Ruminococcus sp. CAG:488
GGCGAAAAAATCCGCCCCGCAAAAATTTTTATATCAGAATATACCCTGCTGCATCATTGCGTCGGCAACCTTAAGGAAGCCTGCAATATTTGCGCCTACAACAAGATTATAGCCGCAGCCGTATTCCTCGGCGGCAGTAACCGAATTGTTGTAGATGTTCTTCATGATCTCTCTGAGCTTCTCGTCAACCTCTTCGGCAGACCAGCTGTAACGCATTGAATCCTGGCTCATTTCAAGAGCGGAAACCGCAACACCGCCGGCGTTAACCGCCTTTGACGGAGCAACGACTGCGTTCTCCTGGAGATATTCAAGAGCGTCGTTCGTTGTCGGCATATTTGAAACCTCAACGTAATACTTTGTGCCGTTCTTGATTATCTTCATTGCCTCTTCAAGGTCAACCTCGTTCTGAGTTGCGCAAGGCATTACGATATCTGCCTTAACTCCCCACGGCTTCTCGCCCGGGAAATACTCTGCACCGAACTTGTCGGCATAATCCTTGACATTGCCCGTGCCGTGTGCTCTCATTTCAAGGAGATACGCGATCTTCTCGTCCGTTGAAACACCGTCTTTATCATAAACATAACCGTCGGGACCCGAAATTGTAACAACCCTTGCGCCGAGCTGAGCCGCCTTCTTGGCAACGCCCCAAGCAACATTGCCGAAGCCCGAGATTGCAATTGTCTTGCCCTCGATCTTCTCGCCGAAGTGTGCGAGAACCTCCTCGGCATAGTAAACTGCACCGTAGCCCGTTGCCTCGGGACGAATGTTTGAACCGCCGTAGCTCTGACCCTTACCGGTGAGAACGCCGTTCTCGAAAACGCCCTTGATGTGTCTGTACTGACCGTAAAGATAGCCGATCTCACGTCCGCCGACACCTATATCTCCTGCCGGAACGTCAATATCCGGACCGATAAATCTGTAAAGATTGTTCATAAATGCCTGACAGAAACGCATGATCTCCCCGTCCGACTTGCCGTTGGGATTAAAATCAGAACCGCCCTTTGCGCCGCCGATAGGAAGTCCGGTGAGGCTGTTCTTGAAAATCTGCTCAAAGCCGAGGAACTTAACGATTCCGGAATAAACGCTCGGATGGAAGCGAAGTCCTCCCTTGTATGGTCCGATAGAGCCGTTGAACTGACAGCGATAGCCCTTGTTCACCTGCACCTTGCCGTTATCGTCAACCCATGCAATACGGAACGAAAACATACGCTCAGGCTCAACAAGTCTTTCGAGAAGTCCGTTTTTCTCGTATTCCGGATGTCTTTCAACTACCGGCGCAATCGACTTGAAAACCTCCTCGACTGTCTGAACAAACTCAGGCTCGGACGCATTCTTTTCTCTTACGGAAGCGAGAACTCTTTCAATATATTCATTCATGTGTATCACCCTTTCTTTTGGTATGTAAATACAACAATATTATAATTATTCTGTCCCGTATTGTCAAGATTTTATACGACAAAATACACAACATAACAAATATCTTTTTGTGCATTGTGACATTGTACTCGCGATATTGTTAAAATTTTATCACAATAATTTTGAAAAACCATATTGACCTGAACGTTTGTTCGGGGTATAATGTAGATATCAGCTTTTAGATGAGATAAGCATCAAATACCGCTTATATAATTTGTCAACATCTAAAATCCATATCCGGAGGTGCCGTCGGTGGCGAACAAGGCATATATTGCAATTGACCTTAAATCGTTCTATGCTTCTGTCGAATGTGTCGACAGGGGTCTTGACCCTTTGGACACAAACCTTGTTGTCGCCGACCCGACGAGGACGGAGAAAACCATCTGTCTCGCCGTCTCCCCGTCCCTAAAATCCTACGGCATACCCGGCAGAGCGAGGCTCTTTGAGGCAATTCAAAAGGTGCGCGAAGTCAACGCCCAACGCAAATACAAGGCTCCCGGGCATAGCTTCAGCCATGAATCGTATTTTCATTCCGAGCTTATTAAAGACCCGTCTGCCGAGCTGACATTCATCACCGCACCGCCTCGAATGGCGCATTACATGGAGGTAAGCACCCGGATATATAATGTCTATCTGAAATATATTGCTCCCGAGGATATCCACGTTTATTCAATCGACGAGGTTTTCATTGACGCAACGGATTATCTCAAAACCTATGGCTTGACGCCGCGTGAGCTTGCGATGAAAATGGTGCTTGACGTGCTTGAAACAACAGGCATAACCGCCACGGCAGGCGTAGGAACGAACCTTTATCTTTGTAAAATCGCAATGGATATCTATGCAAAACACTGTGAGCCCGACAAAAACGGCGTCCGAATAGCCGAGCTTGACGAGATGAGCTACCGCAGAATACTCTGGGATCACCGTCCGCTGACTGATTTTTGGCGTGTCGGCAGAGGAATTTCAAAAAAGCTTGAGGAGCACGGCATGTACACCATGGGCGACGTCGCCCGCTGTTCGGTCGGCAGGGAGAGCGATTATTATAACGAGGATTTGCTTTATAAGCTTTTCGGAGTCAACGCCGAGCTTCTTATAGACCACGCATGGGGCTGGGAGCCGACCGAGATTTCCGACATTAAGTCCTATCGCCCCGAGAGCAGCAGTCTCAGCTCGGGTCAGGTGCTTCAAGAGCCGTATGAGTTTTCAAAAGCAAAGCTTGTGCTGAAAGAAATGGCAGACCTGCTGTCCTTAGAGCTTGTTTCAAAAAGGATTGTTACCGACCAGATTGTTCTGACTGTCGGCTATGACATTGAAAGCCTGAAAAAAAGCTACTCGGGTGCGGTTGAGACCGATCGCTATGGCAGAAAAATTCCAAAGACGGCCCATTCAAGCAAAAATATCGGGCGCTACACTTCCTCGACGAAGCTTATTTGCGAAACGGCGATTAAGCTTTTTGACAGAATCGTTGATAAAGAGCTGCTCGTGCGCCGAATGTACATCGTCGCCAATCATATTATAACCGAAAACGACGCCGAAAAAGAATGCGAATACATCCAGCTTAACCTTTTTTCCGACACAGGGAAGCAGGAAGCCGAAGAAAACGAGCTGAAGAAAGAGAAGGATATGCAAAAAGCAATTCTCAAAATCAAGAGTAAATACGGCAAGAACTCAATAATAAAGGGCATGAATCTCAAGGAGGGCGCAACGGCGCTTGAAAGGAACCGACAAATCGGAGGTCATAAGGCATGAGCGGAAAATACGACGATATAATCAACCTCCCCCACCGTGTTTCGAACAAAAGACCGCAGATGACACGCTCGGCACGGGCTGCGCAGTTTGCCCCATTTGCCGCATTAGTCGGACTTGATGACGAGATGGAGGAAACGGCAAGACTGACGGACACCAAGCCCGAGCTTGAGGAAGCCGAGAAGGAAAAAATCAACCGTATTCTTCTCGAAATAAGGGATAACCCGCAAAAGGAAACGGCTGTTGAGCTGACCTTTTTCCGTCCCGACGGCAGAAAGGACGGCGGAGCAATCATCACCGTTCCGTGCACGATCAGGAGAATTGACGAAATCGGACGCAGTCTTATTTTGAGCGACAGAAGCGAAATTGAATTTGAAAATATTTTATCAATTAAAACCATAAAATAAGTCTTAAAATCTATTCATTTTGCTTGACTTGCCGCATAAATATGTTATAATCATACGGTAACCCGATTGAGCCGAAGATATTCGGCAGCAAGTGGTGGAGTCTGTCATAGAACATTATGTTCTATTTGTTTCGGGTTATATTGACCTAATTAAGCTTTGGTCTTTTCAGGCAGGATCCGTAGAGATTCTGCCTTATTTTTTTGCAAAACCGTTTGCCCTTGGATTCCGCCCGAAATAATTTTAGGAGTGTCAAACCATGAACCCAATCACGATCACAGCCTTGATTCTGTTCGCCGCCACCTACATACTGATGATGGCTTTTCAGAAGATCAGGCCATACGTTGCGATAGGCTCTGCGCTTATTTTCATCACTCTCGGCACTATCGCCTCAGCTTCACCCGATCTTTTCGGCAGCGGATTCTTCAACGTCGGCGAGTCAACTTATTCCTACGGCGTCGCACAGGCTCTCGGAGAAATCGACTGGAATGTTCTTATGATGATAGCCGGAACAATGGGAACGGTTTATCTTTTCATCGAGTCGAAGATGCCGCAGCTCATGTCCGACATTCTCATCTCAAAAATGCCAAACGTCAAGTGGGCGATCGTTTGTCTTTCGCTTTTCGCAGGTATTGTTTCTGCATTCGTTGACAATGTTGCGACGGTGCTCATGATTGCGCCGGTTGCCCTCGCCTTCTGCAAAAAGGTCAACATCTCCCCTGTTCCGTCAATCATTTGCATTGCGGTATCCTCGAATCTCCAGGGTGCGGCAACGCTCGTCGGCGACACAACTTCGATTCTTCTCGCAAAATCGGCTAACCTCGACTTCTCGGACTTCTTCGTTGACAGCGGAAAACCCGGTATGTTCTGGGTCGTTGAGGCAGGAGCAATCGTCAGCGCACTCATTATTCTTTTTATGTTCCGCAAGGACAATGCGAAGATTGAATTCAACGCAAGAACAAAGGTTGAGGATAAATTCCCGACATTTCTCCTCGTCGGAACCATCGTGCTGCTCATTGCCGCTTCGTTCATCCCCTACAAGGACGGCGCAGCCGAGGGTCAGTTCTACAAGCCGGATATCACCAACGGTCTCATCTGCATCGGTTTCTTTATAATCGGCATTATCCGTGAGGTTTTCTTCAACAAGAATTATAAAATCGTCAAGGACACCTTCAAGGAAATCGACTACTATACAATTGCCCTGCTCACAGGTCTTTTCATCGTAATCGGCGGAATCAAAAGCGCGGGCGTTATCGACGTTATCGGCAACGGTATCGCAAAGCTCGGCTCAGGCTCCGAGTTCATAATCTACACGATTATAGTATGGATTTCCGTTATTCTTTCGGCGTTTATCGACAATATTCCCTACACGGCGACAATGCTCACAATCGTGCCCGTTATCGCCGCCGACATGGGTATGGAACCGAAGCTCCTTTACTACGGTCTGCTTTGCGGCGCAACGCTCGGCGGAAATCTCACCCCGATCGGTGCAAGCGCAAATATCGCCGGCATCGGAATCCTCAAGAAAGAGGGATATGAGGTCAAGGCTACAACCTTTATGAAATACGGCGTTCCCTTCACCCTCGCCGCCGTGCTGACAGGATATATACTTATCTGGTTCATCTGGAGATAAAAAGCTAATATAATAAAAAGCTGTGATGAAAAACAAAATTTCATCACAGCTTTGGTTTTATTTAATTGACTCGATATAACTCATCAAATCGCCGACGGTTTTCAATCCGCCGAATTTCTTACTGTCAATTTTTACCCCATACTGATTTTCAAGGTCAACCGCAACATTTACCATATCGAAGGAGTTGAGTTCGATATCCGAACGAAGCTTTGAATCCTCCGTGATATCCTCGGGATCAATGTCAACATAGTTGCAAATTATATTTCTGAATGTTTCAAGCATTTTAATAACCCTCTTTTACATTTTTTCAAGCAAATCTTTAATGCTGATATCCGGTTCGTTTAATGCAATTTCAAGAACCTTCTTAGTGCCGTTATGCAAAGCTTTGATATCCTCAACGCTGACGAACTTCGTCCTGTGCAAGCAGCTTATTTTCAGGCAGCCGCTGTGTGCATCCTTCATAGCGAAGGTGTAAAGCACCATTATATAACGTCCGAGACCGTAGCCGACATACTCATATTCCCAGCCGTTTATCGACTTCTCGTTTATCGGCATCCAGGAGAACATCATCGTTGACGAGCCGGCGGCGGCGGAATAATTGAACAGCTCACGCTGGAGATCACGGTACTCAAGATAAGGATAGTCCATGTGTCTGAACGCCCATACCTGAGCGTCAGCCATTTTGTCGAGTGCCGACATGAAGGTATCGTCCTCTTCAAGATGAACTCTCCACGGCAGCGGAGCAGTGACCGTTCCGCCCGAACGCTTTTCGGTGAGAGTGCGACGCCTTGTGCAAAGGCAAATAAAATATGTATCAAGATGACCGTTGTTGATTTTTGAAAGGTGCATTCTCAGGGCGAGCTGAACAAGGCACTCGGGGCTGACATTGTTATTCTCGCAGAAAGAGAAGAACTTTTCGCTAAGCTCGGGAGAAAATGTTGTCTTTGTAAGCTCCGCCTTATCATGAATCGGGTCAAAGAGAGACGGCGCATTGATACTCGGATCCTTCTTCTTTTTGCGCTCCGCCTCAAGAAGCTTGGGTCCCTCAACGCCGAGATAGACCGGTTCGCCGTTTCTCGTTATGTATTCGGTATATGCCTCCTTCTCCTTTTCGAGATTGGACTTATCCTCAACATAAGCAAGCTCTCGCTTGATTCTGTCCTCATAGCTTCCGAGAGGTTTCGGCATCGGCTTGCCGTTTTTGAGATGGTCATACACGGCAAAAAGGTCGTTGAAGAACGCAAACACAGCCGCATTATCCATAACAAGATGGTGAATATTGATATACACGCCGTATCTGCCGTCATACGTTGTGAAATATTTCAGTCTGAAGATTTCACCCTTGAGCATTTTGATCGGTTTCTGTGCATCTGCCGTGAGCACCTTTTCACGTTCCTCGTCGGATTTAAAATTATATACGGGAACGCTTCCTATCCTGTACGGATCACGGAAATACTGCATTATATTGCCGTTCTGTTTGAAGAAAACAAGTCTCAGACAGTCATTGCGCTCAATTTCAATATTGAACGCCTCGGTCATAACGTCAAAATCAATCTTCTGTGATACGATTATCGAATCCGGAATCTGCGTGACCTGCTTATGAAAAAAGCTGTATTTAAGCATAAACTGAATCATTTCCTGCGGCGGAATGAGCGGATATACGGGCTTGTTTACAGAATTCATAAACTGCCTCCTTAAAAAATTATAATACGGTTGCTTTTCTCTTGATTTTGCCGCTGCCCGTTTTCTCAAGCGGCTCGGTGCGGACTCTTACTTCGGAAATGATATGAGCCGCCTTCGCGGTTTTGTTCATTCTGTCAACCGTCTTTTCAAGCTCACCCTGAATATCGTCAATGCCCTCAAGCTTTGCATATTCATAGTCGGGATAGATTTCGGCAATGATTCTGTCCTTTTCGCCGTAAACGAGAACCTCGCTGACAAGCCGATTGTCGGCAAATTTCTTTTCAATCGCCTCCGGAGAAACATTTTCACCGTTTGAGAGAATGATAAGATTCTTAACTCTGCCGGTAATGAAAAGCTGATTATCCTCGGTAAGCTCTCCGATATCGCCTGTTTTAAGCCAGCCGTCCTCTGTGAACATCTCTTTTGTTTCTTCTGGCATTTTGTAGTATCCGAGCATAACCGTCGGCGTGTTTACCTGAATTTCACCGTTCTGAATACGAACCGTGCAAACGTCCGTAACACGTCCGACAGACTCCCTCGAAGCCGTGTTATCGGGAACGGAAATTCTGCATCCTGCCTCGGTCATGCCGTAGCCCTGACGCAGGAAAATTCCGAGCTTCTCGTATTCGTCAATAAGCTCCGGGTTAAGATAAGCACCGCCGGAAATAAGCCACTTGATGTTTCTGCCGAACACCTGAGCGACCGCATCCTTAACGCTTGTCTCGGGTTCTTTTGCAAGAATAACCTTGACTCGCTGCAAAAGAGACTGAGCGATCATCGGAACTACACGAACGACCTTCGGCTCAAAGATTTTGAGATTATGGATCAAATCCATCATCGAACCGTTCAAGCAAACCTGCAAGCCGTCCTTAAGATTTTTTATATAGTCGCCCGAGAAGCAATAAATGTGATACATCGGGAGAACCGAAAGTGAAACATCGTTCGGCAGGAAAATATCTGTGCAATAGTCGTGATACATGATATTTCCGACAAGGGCAAGAGTCGAAAGCTCAACGCCCTTCTTTATGCCCGTTGTGCCGGATGTAAAAATGATAACGCAGCAGGCATTTTTATCAACCGTAATGTCAGAAAGCGCCGCATACTCCGAGTTCTCGGAATAATCGGTATAAATTCTGTTAAATTCTTCACCGTTGCCGAGATTGACGGAGAACCTGAGAAACGGGCAAAGCTCCTTGAGCTTTTCTGCGTTCTCGGTAAACTCGTCTTCATACAAAAGCATCTCGATATCGGCACGCTTGAAAAGCTCTGCCGCCTCCTCAACGGAGATATCCGGAGCGAACGGAACAGCAACATTACCGCTGATAAGAATGCCCGAAAGACAGGTTATATACTCGTAATTTGATTTTCCGATAATCGCAATGTGCATTCTCTTATCGGAAAGACTGCGAATCCAGCGGCATACCGCAAGGCTGTCGCTTCTCACTTTTTTAAAGCTTCTTTCTTCGATTTTTCCATCTCTGATGAACTTGATGAACGTTGCGTCGCCGAATTTCTCGGCACCGGTGTCAAGCAGCTCTCTTACAGATGGAGCGTCAAATTTTTTCATGTCGTTTCTCCTTATTACCTTTTTTAAATAATAAATAAGAGCAATTCAGTGCAGGTCATCATTGAAATCTTTTGCAATGTGATAGCACTTAAATAGGATTATATCACAATAACAGTATAATTTCAACATATATAAACAAAAAGCTGCGGCTTCCGAAGAAGCC
>HF999649.1:8634-22219 GCA_000434055.1 Ruminococcus sp. CAG:488
AAGAAGCCGCTGTAAGAATTATTTTTCGTTTTCTTTAATCCATTTTACCATGTCGTCAACCGACTGTTGAACGCTCATCGGTTCATATCCCAATTCTTTTCTTGCCTTCTCAATCGAGAAATTGCAATTAGACATAAGCTTTCTGATCGAATAACGGGTGAAAAGCGGCGTTGTCTTGGTGAAGGAATAATATTTCTCCATAAGCGGAGCAAACGGTCTTACCATGCCATAGGACATTTTTAATGACGGCGCTTTCTTGCCGCAGGCCTTAGCAACTGCCTTGATAAAGCCGTCGGTCGAGATCATCTCGCCGCAAAGAATGTAGCAGTCGCCGGCCTTACCTTTCTCGGCAGCAGCGTGCATTCCCTTCGCAACGTCACGAACGTCAACAAAGTTGTATGCGCCGAAGCTGAGCGATACCGGAAAACTGCCTTTGATAAACATACGTACCATTTCGCCGACGTTGGAAACCTTGAAGTCATAAGGACCGATACATGCACCCGGATGAACAACGACAGCGTCGATATTGCCCTCGTGAACGTTATCGAGAACGAACTGAGTTGCAATAGCCTTAGTCTTTGCGTATGTTCCGTCGAGATTTTTCGGGCTGAAATGATCAAGCTCCGTCATTACCTGATTGTCGGGAAGCGGCGGAAAAGCATCAACACTCGAAGCGTAAACAAGTCTGCGGACATTGCATCTCTGACAGGCTCTTACTACGTTCTTTGTGCCGTTGACGTTAACTCTCCACGTGAGATCCTCCATACCGGGGTTGATATCAATAACTCCGGCAAGATGGTAAACAACGTCAACACCCTCAAAAGCCTTGTCAAGCGATTCGGAATCGGTAACGTCACCGTAGACCTTTTCGCAGTCAATGCCGTCAAATACGGGAACATCTTTACGGATAAGAATACGCACCTTTTCGCCGCTGTCAACAAGCTCCTTCAAAAGCGCATAGCCGATATGACCCGTTGCACCCGTGATAAGACTTATTTTTTCCATGACTTATTCTCCCTTCATTTCAAGAAGCTTCTGCTTTCCTGTAAAGGCATCAACGGAAAGCTTAACGGAATCAAAGATAGCTGATTCTATATCGTCCTCCTGAACGCCGAGAGAAACGCTCCATTTTTTATTGATAAATGTGTTCATGCACATGATATCAGCAAGATAAACCGCATTGATGCCCGACTCGACATTGCGCTTTTTGTACTCGTTCATCATGTAAACGCCGAATGCCTTGAACATCCACTTTGCTATATGAATTATCTTTCTGTTCGGCTGACCCATAGCCCTGTGAACGATACGAAGGAACTCGTCCCATGTGAGGTTATAATAGCCTATCGGATATGCATTGCCGCCGACATTCTTCTCGGCTGCTCCTACGATAGCTTCACCAACCTGACGAACGGTAACCATAGCTGTGCCGCCCTTAGGATACATTGTTGTCTTGCCCATGTTTGTAAGCTGCTCAATAAGAATTACCCAAACAGGTTTTCTGCCCGGCTGAGTGCCAAAGATATACGGAAGCTCAAGCACGGCAACGTCCATCTCGCCGTCCTTTGCAAATGAAAGAGCAACCTCCTCCTGCTCGATACGGCTTCTTATATAGTGATGCTTCTTTGTAAGCTCCATCTCCGGGAATTCTTTTGCAAAGTAAGCAAAGTAAGAGCCGAGGATAACACTCTTTTTTATACCGACCTGCTTTGCAATTGTAAGAAGATGTCTTACAGGCTCGATATTGTACTTTCTGTATGCCTCATAAACAGGTGCCGGGAATTCAACTCTCTCGTCAACGCCCGCTGCAAATACGAAGCAGTCGCAGCCTGTCATCATTTCAACAAGCTCATCATCGGAAAGCTCAAGATAGTTGCCGAAAACAAGCTCCATCTCCTCGGGGATCGGTGCTCCCTCGGGAAGCGGAGGAAGGGCAACTGATTTTACGGAATGACCTCTTTTAATGAACTCTGCAGCGGCTGCCGAGCCGAGAAGACCGGTGCCGCCAATCATAAACACTTTCATAATATTCACCTATAGGGCACCGTTTCCGATGCCCCGTTATCCTTTCTGAATTTACCAGTTGATTGTGAAATCGGACTCAATGCCGAACGGCGCGTTGACATTGTTGCCTGCAACAGTTACGTCAAGCTCCCACACATAGTAATAGTTGATATGCGTAACATTTCCCGTCTTAGGGTCAATCGTTGCTACGATTTTACCGTTGCGATATGCTATTTTAACGTTGCCGTCAAGCGTTGACTTGAGCGGGCCTGCGTTGTCAAGAATCGTTGAAACCTGAACGATATTGAACGCCTTACCGTGGTTTCCTGCTCCGTGAGTCGGATTGGTTGAGGCTGCGTCCGGCTTAACATGGATCGTTATAACATACTTGCCGTTCTTCTCGGCGAGAGTTGCACTTGAGATGTTAGCTGTTGTAAGCTTTGACGACCAGTTTTCGTTTTCGACAGGGAACAAAGCCTTCATATCAGCCTTGGAGAGCTTGCGGTTTGTGTCGCCCTTCTTCTCGCCCATGTTCTTCTTAACGAGTGAATTGATAACTCCCGAAAAGCTCTTAAGCATACCCTTAAGAGTGAATGTACCCGCCTGAGAATTCTTCTCGTAGTTCTTCACGCCGCCCTTGGAGCTTGTCTTAACCTTATTAACCGATGTGTTGAAATAGCTAAGAATTTCAGCCTGAGTTGAGGGCTTTGAAGATGCAGGCTTGTTTGCCGAAGCGCTGCCGCCTGTATTTCCGCCTGCGCTCGGTGTTGCCGAACCGCCGTTATTTGCGTCTGCGGCCGTGCTGTCGGGCTCGCCTGTTGCCGGGTCCGTCGGAGTCTCCGGTGTAACAGAAGAATCGCCAGGTGTAACGTCACCCGAGTCGCTGCTTCCGTTTGAACCGCCGCTGCCGTTTGAAGCTGATGATGCCGGAGCATATTTTGCCGCCTCAACCTTTGCGTCGGCAAGTTTATTTGTTCCGAGAACAGATGAAACGCAGACTGCAACAACGCAGAGAAAGGCCGTAATGCATGTAACTACTGTTTTTTTCATATATATCACTCCTGTATTTTTAAATACTTATTTCTCGCCGAAATCCTTGAAGATATCCATGCCGTAAACGTTGTGCTCGTCCTTGGTGTGGTTCGGATACCAAACCTGAGCGAAGAACGGATTCTTCTTTGCAATTTCGTCGTAATTCCACGGAATCGGATCGCACTCCGGGCACCAGTGACCGCCGTTGAGAACAAGGTTCGGTGTCATCTCAAATGTATGACCGAATGCACACTGCCACTTGAGCGGTGTGAAAAGGTCGCCCTTCGTCATGCTCTCACTCAGGCACTTGCCGCCCCTGAACTCCGCAGCCTTCTTCATATCGTCAAGGTCAAGCTCGGACTGCGGCTTTGTCTCATCATAGCCGTGGTCAAGATATGTCGGAGTCATGGAGGCCTTCTTTATCTCAAACTTATCCCAGGTCTTGGGGATGTTCTTCCAATCCTCATATGAGCCGTAATATGCGCTGATACGCTCGGGGACTCTGTTCTTGATCCAGTTCATTGTACCGAATACTTCCTTGTTTGCAAGGCCCTCCATAAGGAACTTCTTAACAAGTCCGCCGGGAGCAAGCTTAGAAAGCTTGTAGAACTTCGGCAAGGTCTTTGACATATCGTCAAAATACTTCTTGATAGGAACATTGTGTCTGAAGTGGAGGTAATTCTCAAGCTTGTCGGAGTCGGCATAATACTGACCGTGGAAGTTTTTGAGAATGAACCAGTTCGGTGCAAAGAGCTTCTTCGGGGAACCCATGCCGATTGCGCCGAGAAGATACTCCTCAAACTCAAAGTTTGTGATGCGGTACTGCTCGCCCGAACCGATATTATAGAACTTTCTCCAGAAATCCTCGGGAACGGAATCCTCGCAGACATTTGCAAGAAGAAGTCCCGAATCCTCGATAGTTGCCCACTCAAGAACGCCGTTGATGGGAACGTGGAACATTATCGGGTCAATGTTCTTGAGGATGCCCGGATAAAGGATACCCGACTGACGAAGCGATACCCAATACTTAAGTCCCGACTCTGCGATAATATGCTCGGCTCTAACCTTGCTTACGGCATAGTGATCGTAGATGCTGATTTTAATCGGGTCACCCGTTCTGCCCCAATGGATGGGCGGATTACGGTCGCCGGTCTCTGCAACCGTGCCTATGTAAACGACCTTGATTGCGTCCGGATCGGGCTGAGCCTTAACGGCGTCAACGATGTACTGCATAGCAGTCGTATTGGTCTTGATTGTTCTCTTCGGGAAATAGTCGGCAGCCGGAGAAACCATTCCGCCGACGTGAAGAACGATGTCCGAGCCTGTTACGCACTTGCGAACATCATCATAATTTGTAAGGTCGCCCCAAACAATTTTAACGGCAGGATCGTTCTCGTAGTCCTTGAACTTAATGCGATTCTTTTCGCTTCCTCTAAGGAGAAGAACAAGGTTGTACTTATCCTTTCTCTTATAAATCTCCTTAAAACCGGCATATCCCATATTACCTGATGCACCGGTCAAAAATACGGTTTTTTTGCTCATCATAATCCTCCCAATTTATAAATAAATAACTCTTTAAGCAACCGTCGATTAAAGCACAGCACGCAGCGCTTCAATCCAAGCTTCGGTCACTCAATGTCTATTTTATTATAGGTCATTTCACGCTTCGTTGTCAAGCATTTAAACGTCAATTTCGACAAAATTTTAACATGCCGTGAAATTAAACAGGATATAATTACTGTTTGAAATTCTTTACACGCCCTATAACAAAAGCCGCCCGCAAAAAGCAAGCGACCTTTTATGTTTTATTAAGCAAATGTGTGCGATAATTGCATTAAACTATTTTTGCGATAATCTGACTTTCGTATTCACTGTCGTGAAGCTCGCCGAGATCCGAACTGTACGCTTCATGCACCATTTTGTTCCTGACGGGAACCTTTTTCTTTGCTTTCATGCGATACCACTCATATTCAACATCAACATGACCGATATCTACCGCCTGATAGCCGAGCTTATGCAAATCATAGGCAAGGCAGGTTGCCGCCGGGCCGAGAGCCAAAAGAATGAGTACGTCTTTATCGAGCTTTTTTGCCTCATCAAGAATTTCGTCATACTTTGAAAATGCCTGCCTTGACGGGCCGAGAATACGCTTTATAGATTTTGCGTTGTCGAGCAGATCGTTACCGACGCCGAGACGGCTCATTTCGCCCTCGATTATCACAACGTCTCTGCCGTCCCATATCTTCTTGATATGCTCAAAGATCTCGCTGCTTTCCTCCTTGTGCCGCAAGCCGATATACTGACGTGTCATGGAAGCATTGTAATACTTCTTGCCCTTGATAAGGTACTTATACCAAACGCCTCTGAATCGGGCAAGATGCTTTTTCCAATGACCGTTTGTCACATCGTCGTATCTTTCTTTGTTCTCAAAGATATCGGCAATTCCTATCATAAGACCGTCAACGTCGCTCGACAGAACCTCTCGCATTTTGTCTCTTATTTTTTTTGAATTATCCTGAAACGAGATATCCTTTCCGGCCGCAAGCTTGATTTCGCCGTCGCCGAAACGGGCAATTGACCTTTTATTATTTACAATTTCATCAATTGTGTCATCAACCGAAGCAACATGCGGAACTTTTGTAAATTTTCGGTAAAAAAAGTCCTTTATACGCCAAAACGTATCTTTGATTTTCAGCCACGTCTTAACAAGAATATCTATTATTTTTACGATAAGCTGTTTCAAGCCGTTCACTCTCCGAAAGCTTACTTTTCTTCCTCGTCACGGTATTCGTGATTTGTTGCGTCGGTATCAATCATTCCGTTATCCTCGGGAATGATGATTGCAAGCATGATGTAAACTATAACTCCCGGGAAGCCGCCCGTGAAAAAAGACACAAGAGCATAAATAACTCTTACGATCGTCGGGTCGATTCCGATAAAATCGGCAAATCCGGCACATACGCCGCTGAGCATTTTGTTGTTTGTGCTTCTGTAAAGCTTCTTGTTTTTCATATCTATCATCCTTTCTGGATTTTAGCCGCAGTTATTGTGTTTTGCATGAGCGTCGCAATCGTCATAGGGCCGACTCCGCCCGGAACAGGCGTAATATAGCTCGCCTTTTCTTTGCACGCTTCAAAGTCAACATCGCCGCAGAGCTTGCCGTCCTCGCCGCGGTTTATGCCGACATCAATAATAATTGCGCCTTCCTTTATCATGTCAGCCGTGACAAATCCTGCTCTGCCGACTGCGGCAACAACAACGTCCGCCTGTGAAACGAGTTCTTTAAGATTTTTCGTGTGCGAATGGCAGACCGTTACGGTTGCATTCTCTTTAAGCATGAGCATCGCCATAGGCTTGCCGACAATGTTGCTTCTGCCGATTATGACGCAGTGCTTGCCGTCAAGGCTTATATTTTCATACTTTAACATTTCCATAATTCCGGCAGGTGTGCACGGAAGGAAGCTGTAGTCACCTATCATGATATGCCCTACGTTTTCGGGATGAAAGGCATCGACGTCCTTTTCGGGCTTGATTAGATTGAGTACCTCTTTTTCATTGAGGTGCTTTGGCAGCGGAAGCTGGCAGAGTATTCCGTTTACGCTCTTGTCACTGTTGAGCTTTTCAACGAGCGAATTAAGCTCCTCCTGCGTTGCATCGGCGGGAAGAAGATATTCAAGCGAACGGATTCCGCAGAATTCGCAAGCTTTTTTCTTGTTGTTTACATATACTCTCGAAGCCGGATCGTCGCCGACGAGTATAACTGCGAGGCAGGGCTCAATGCCGTCCTTTTTCATTTCACTCACCTGTGCGGCAACTCTTTCTTTGACCGCAAGTGAAATTTCTTTACCGCTGATTATCTTGTACATCACTGACCTCCGCTTCTTTCTCTTCCTCTTTGCTTTCCTTTTCCTCCGCCTGCTTTTTCAGCTCGTCCTCAAGGAAATAATCTACGCCGTCAATCGGCTTTGGATGTTTCTTGTACTTGACAAGCAGACAGATAAGAATAACAAGGCAGACAACCGCAAGCACGGCCGAAAGCACCTGTGAAACTCTGATCGTTGTACCTGCGAAATAAAGGCTGTCCGTTCTGAAACCTTCAACCACCGCTCTTTCGGCACCGTACCATACGCCGTAGGTAAGGAAAATCTGACCGCTGAATTTTCTTGCCTTTCTCGTGATGATATAGAGCACGACAAATCCGAGCAAGCACCAAACCGATTCATAAAGGAAGGTCGGGTGAACAGCCCTTTCCGGATCCATTGTGATTCCGTTTGCGCTGAGCTTGTATGAATTCTCCGTTATGTAACGGGCAATTTTTTCGCTCCACATGCCCCATGGCATATCCGTGTTTGTGCCGAATGCCTCTTGGTTGGCAAAATTGCCCCAACGACCTATTCCCTGACCTATCAAAAGGCTCATGGACGCAATATCCATAAGATTCCAGAAATTCATCTTGCGCACTCGGCAAACAATGAACGCTGCGATTATACCGCCGATTATACCGCCGTAAATCGCAAGTCCGCCGTTCCAAATGTAAAGGATCTCAATAGGATTATCTTTGTACCTGTCCCATTCAAAGATGCAATAATAAAGCCTTGCACCGAGAATTCCGAAAATTGTCGAATAAATAAGCACATCGAGCATCTTATCAATGCTCATTTTCCATTTGTAAGCCATTCTGCCGCCGAAAAGCACTGCAAGCAAAAATCCGAAGGCAATTATCGCTCCGTACCAGCGGATTGTGATATCGTGGCCGAAAAGGGAGAATTGAGCAAGGATCGAGGAGACCTCAAATCCATGCTCTATGCCGTTAAAATACACTGTTGTAGTGTCCATAGTATCAACTCCGATCAGTTGGGATTTATTACGGAAAGAACGCTGCGGTTTTCGTCAAGCGTCTTTTTAAAGATATCATTAACGTCATCAAGCGTAACGGTTTTAAAAATTTCAAAATCGGTGAAAACATCTTCGCCGGCAAAGTATGAAACAGCCATGTTATTCGCAAGACCCTCAATGTCGTTCATGCCCATTATCATTCTGCCATAAAGCTTCTTCTTTGTTCTTTCAAAGGCCGTTTCGTCAAAGCCGGTCTCTCTGAATCTTCCGATTTCCCCGACTATCTCCTCGGCAACCTTTTTCGGATCATTACTTTCACCTGCGAAAAGCACGCACGAATAGCCGAAGCCGGTAAAATATTCAAAGCCGAAGCTGTTATTTATAAGCTTGCCGTCAAAAAGTCTCTTATAAAGCTCCGAGGACTGACCGGAAATCATATCGAGGAGAATTTCCATAGAAATTTCCTCCTTAGTCGTGCGCTCGGGAGTATCCCAGCTCTCCTTGAAGCCGAACATGAACTGGGGCGTTGCGACCGAGAGCTTTTCTTCAATATAGCTGTCAATGACCTCTTCCGGTTCGTCGATGACTTTACGCTGAGCCATTTTGCCCTCAACAGGCTTGAGCACCTTGTCGGCAACCTCGACTATCTCATCAACATCGGCATTGCCTGCAACGGCAAGAACCATGTTATGAAGATTGTAGAAGTTGTCATAGCAGCCATAAAGCGTTTTCGCCGTGATCTGAGCAATCGATTCCTGCGTGCCCGCGATATCAATTCTTACGGGCAGATTGTGATACATCGTTCTAAGACAGTTGAACATGACCTCCCAGTCGGGAGCGTCCTTGTACATGTCGATCTCCTGACCGATAATTCCCTGCTCCTTTTCAACAGTAGCCTGTGTAAAATACGGATTTTGGACAAAATCGAGAAGAATTTCAAGATTCTTTTTGAAATTCGCCGAGCAGGAAAAAAGATATCCCGTTCTTTCAAAGCTTGTATATGCGTTCGCCGAAGCGCCCGTTTTGGCAAAGCGCTCAAATGCGTCAAGATCCTCGCTTTCAAAAAGCTTGTGTTCAAGGAAATGAGCCGTTCCCTCGGGAATTTCCTTAAATGATCCGTCGCTCATCTGAATCATCGTGTCAATCGAACCGTACTTCGTTGCAAAAATCGCATATGTGCTTGAATAATTCTCCTTGGGCATGACGAGAATTTTCAAGCCCGACGGATGGTCTATATCGTAGTATTTTTCATTGAGGAGCTCGTTCCTGACTTCTTTAATATTCATCATTCTGCCGCCTCCCCGCTTGATTTAAGCATAAATATTGTGTCAAGCATTATTGTCTTTGCCGCCCCGACGACCTCAGACCTGTTAACATTTCTGATCTCCTCGGCATAAGCCTCGGGAGTTTTCAGCTCCCCGCGGAGTATCTGTGATGCGTACCACGCCGTTATCTCCTCCGGTGTGTCGGAATTGCCGAGAATAGTATCCGTAAGGCTCTTGATTGAAGAAGAGTAATCCTCGTCGGAGAATTCGCCCTCTGCGGTCAGTCTGAGCTGATTGATTATCTCATTCTTTGCCTTTTCCTCGTTTGCGTCCTCAATTCCGCTTTGAACCATTACGATTCCCTTTGAATTAAAGAGCGCCGCCGAGCAATAATAGCAAAGGCTCATCTTTTCCCGAACCACTGAGAAAAGCTTTGAATAGGTTCCGCCGCCGAAGATATCAACGGCAACCCTCATCGCCGGCATCATGTCGTCCTCGCTTCTCATTCCGGTTCTGAAGCCCATAACAAGCTTGCCCTGCTTGAGGGGCATTGTCTCGCAAACGTATTCGGGCTTCGGAAGTCCCGAAACAAATTGAGTTTTTATCTCAACGGGATTTCTTTCGATTTCAGAAAATTTATCCTTAATAAGTTCAGCCACGGGCTGAGGATCCATGCTCGAAACCATAGTTATCTGAACGGTTGCTTTTTCGAGCACGTCACGCCATGCGGAATAAACATCAGCCGGTGTGAGTGCTTTAACCTCGTCTACCGAGCCGAGACGGTTGATTCCGTAGGCTTCATCGGCAAACATGAGCTGTTCGCATCTGAGCATGGCATAGCGGCGCTTGTCATTCTGCTCGTTCTCGATTGTCTCAACAAGCAGACGCTTCTCCTGCTCGATTATATCCTCCGGAAAGCTTTTGCCCTCGGTTAGAGGATCAAAAATCATTTCGGCAAGAAGCTGTGCACACTCAAAAGCAACCTTATCGCCGTCGAGAGCAAAGCGGTCGTCAATGGCAGTCATACTGAAGGAAAGAATTTGAGCCTCTCCCCTTTTGAGAATGCCTGCCGAAACAGAAGCCCCGTAAAGCCCGTCAAGCACACGGTTGAGAGAAGTAAAATCAGGATATTTTGCACATCTGCGTGAAAACATGAACGGCAAAATCGCCCTTGCCGAAGCGCTCTTATCAAGCGGCATCGCCAAGCTGATGTTCACACGGCAGGTCTTGAATTTATCGGTTTTGACCGAGCAAAAGCGGACACCGTCCGCAATATTTTGCGTTGTCATAAGTTCACTACCCTTTTCAATATAATAATTCAGTATTTAGTATAACACATTATTGACGAAAATAAAAGTATTTTTATTATAATTAAATTGCCGGATTTTTTCGATTATTTTTTATTGTCTTTTCAGACACGATGCACACCGTAAAAAACGATTCGATTTTATGTTCCTTACATAAAATTCATCGCAGTGCATGATGCCCGCATTAACTCAAAGCTATTATAAAAGGGTGCCCTAAACCGGACACCCGAAATTATTTTATGATATTTACCGTTGAATTCGGATCGAAAAGATGAAGTCTGTCGGTAAGTATTCCGAGCTCGACGGTTTCGTTTGTTGTTGAGTCTGCATCTACTCTTGCCGTCAGCTTTTGACCCGAATAATCAAGATAGAGATAGCTTTCGCTTCCCATAAGCTCGCTGACCTCCAGCTTTGCCGTCAACACTTTATCCGGATTATTTTTGATAAATTTGCTGTCAACCGTGACATCCTCGGGACGGATTCCTAACTTGACGGGTTTATCGAGATACCCCGTTATCTCCTTTCGGCTTTCGAATGGGTCTGTAATGTCAAGCTCGTTGTCTGCGAGCGAAAGAACAAGCTTTCCGTCACGCTTTAATACGGTTGCGTCAAGGAAATTCATCTGCGGCGATCCGATAAAGCCTGCGACAAACATATTCTGCGGATGCTTATATAGATTTTGCGGCGAATCGACCTGCTGAATTACTCCGTCCTTCATTACTACGATTCTATCGCCCATTGTCATTGCCTCGGTCTGGTCATGGGTAACATAAATGAACGTAGTGCCCAAGCGCCGGTGAAGCTTTTTTATCTCTGTTCTCATATTCGTTCGCAGCTTTGCGTCAAGGTTAGAGAGCGGCTCATCGAGCAGAAATACAGACGGAGAGCGCACCATTGCTCTGCCGAGCGCAACGCGCTGACGCTGGCCTCCCGAAAGTGCTCTTGGCTTCCTTTTTAAAAGATGCTCAATGTCGAGAACCTTTGCCGCCTCACGAACTCGGCGATCAATTTCGTCCTTAGGAATTTTTCTTAATTCAAGGCCGAATGCCATGTTTTTATAAACCGTCATGTGTGGATAAAGAGCGTAGCTTTGGAAAACCATTGCTATATCCCTGTCCTTGGGCGCAACATCATTCACTACACGGTCGCCGATTTTCAGTTCACCCTTTGTTATGCCCTCCAGTCCGGCTATCATTCTCAGCGTTGTTGACTTGCCGCAGCCCGACGGACCTACAAGAATAATGAACTCCTTATCGGCGATTTCAAGGGAAAAATCATTGACTGCCGTTGTGCCGTCATCGAATATTTTATATACATTTTTCAAACTGATACTTGACATAATTTATCCTTTCACGGCTCCTGCAACGATGCCCTTGATAATATATTTCTGACACAAGAGATAGAAAACGACGATAGGTATAATCGAAAGCACAAGCATTGCCATCATTGCACCCATATCAATTGAACCGTAGCCGCCTCTGAGATACTGAACGGCGATGGGAATGGTTTTGTATTCGCTGCCGATGAGAAGATACGGGAGCAGATAGTCGTTCCAGATCCACATTGCGTCAAGAATTGCGACTGTTATCGCCGTCGGTTTCATTATCGGAAACACGACGTAAAAAAACGTTTGCAGCGGACTGCACCCGTCTATCATTGCCGCTTCTTCAATCTCAAGCGGAACGGATTTCACAAAGCCGCAGAACATGAAAACCGCCAGTCCCGCACCGAAGCCGAGGTAGACGATTATGAGTCCCCACGGCTTATCAAGCCCGAGGTCGGCAACTGTTTTCGTCATGGTGAACATTACCATCTGGAACGGAACTATCATTGAAAAAACAAAGATATAATAAAGCGCCTTTGTAAATTTATTCTTTACTCTGACAATGTACCATGCCGTCATGGACGTAAAAAGAACGATTGCCGCAACGGAGAACACCGTTATGAAAAGCGACCAGCCGAAGGCGGCAAGAAAGCCCGTTTTCTCTATTCCTCCGATGTAGTTTTCAATCCCCGAAAAGGTCTCGGCATTCGGAAGCGCAAACGGGTCGTCGCTGATAAAAAACTTGCCTTTGAACGAATTATAAAGAACGATTATTATCGGTGCAAGGAACGCCGCACTTATTGTGATAAGGAAGATATACAGCAGAACTCTGCCTGCTTTTTTTGCCGTTATCCCGTTCATTGCTCCACCTCTTTGTTCCTTGTGTAAATAAGCTGTGCAAACGAAATTGCCGCAACGATGATGAAAAATATAACCGCCTTAGCTTGACCGATGCCTTCCCGTCCGATTTTTCCGTAGAAGGTGTTGTAGATATCCAAGGCGAGCATCGCCGTTTGCTTTGAGGGCGCACCCGCCGTGAGTGCTAAATTCTGATCGAACAGCTTGAAGGAATTCGTAATCGTCAGAAAGAGGCAAATCGTAATTGACGGCATGACAAGCGACAAGGTAACATGTCTGAGCGTCTGAATTCTGTTGGCGCCGTCAACCTTTGATGCGTCCTGCAAATCCGAGGGAATATTTTGAATTCCGGCGATATAAATTATCATCATGTAGCCGATAAGCTGCCAGTTCATCATAAAAACGAGTCCCCAAAAGCCGTATTTTGCATCATAAGTTATTGTTACCCCGAAATTTTGAAGAACTCCGTTTATTATCATTTGCCATATATATCCGAGCACGATTCCGCCGATAAGATTCGGCATAAAAAAGACCGTTCTGAAAATGTTCGTACCCTTGAAGCCCTTTGTCAAAAGCGTCGCAAGCCCGAATGAAATTAGATTTATCGTGATGACCGACACGACCGTGAACTTGACGGTGAACCATAGAGCATTGAGAAAATCACTATTTGAAAAAGCCTTGACGTAGTTCGCAAAAGCAACCCATTTTGCATCAAGTACGGTCGTGAATTCCGTAAACGAAAGGCCGAGACCGAGGATAAACGGCACGGCAAAAACAATTGTGAATGCCGCAAGAGTCGGTAAAACGAATACCGGGAACCATTTTTTCAGTGCCATATTATCCTCCCCTCATTTATGATTTTGCCGATTTCCAGCCGTCGACCGTGACTTTTTTAACATCATCGAAGCTTTTGGTGCCCTGCACATATTCAAGCAACGCATTTCCGAAATCGTCTTTAAACT
>HF999649.1:22257-51161 GCA_000434055.1 Ruminococcus sp. CAG:488
GGAAAGAGTTGAAAACCCATTCCACCGTTGTTTTGTCTTTTTCCATCCACTTGATAACCTCTCTTGCAAGCGGATCGTCGGGTCTTTCGTTTTCCTTAAAGGTGTTGAACGGAGAAATAAAATCAAGTTTGTTTACCGCATAATACTTGCCGGTTTCACTTGAAAACAGCCACTCAAGAAATTCAACGGAAGCCTTTTGCTTTTGTTCTGATACATTCTTGTTAATTGCAAGATAATTTTCCGTACCGATACAAAGCCCCTGTTTTTCTTCGCCGTCGATTCCGATATAAATCGGCAGATACTTAATATCGTCCGCCTTGACCGTATTTCCTTTGACCTTTGAAATCTGCTCCCACGCCCAGTTGCCGTTCTGAACCATTGCCGCCTTGCCGAGCGCAAATTCGGACATTGAATCTTCAACCGATTTGCCCGAAAGAAGTCCCTTCTCTGTTGTGGAATTGTTAATATAAAGGTCAAAAACGTTCCTGAAATTATCCGCATATTTAAAATCAATCGTTTTTGCATTATAAGCTGTCGATATTGTCGATTCGTCACTTATGTCTTTCATTTCATAATAAATCGGCATATTCAAAAGATGAGTAGTCCAGCGCCATTGCTCTCCGCCCGACATCGAGGTTGAAGCAAAAACGCCGTCGATGCCAAGCTCCTGCTTATGCTTTGTCATATCCTCGACAACCTCCTTGAGAAGCTTAAAGCTTGTGATTTCCTCCGCCTTTGAAATGCTCACGGCTTTATCTTTAAGAGCAAAGTATTTTTCCATGATAGCGTTGTTATAGATGATTCCGTATCCCTCGACAACATAAGGGATTCCGAAAACTCCGCCGCTGTTTTTGATGGCAAGGTCTTTATCCGAGAGATAGTCATATAGCTTTGTGTCACTCAAATCCTTACAGTATTTTGCCCAGGACTGATATCCGACCGGGCCGTTTATCTGGAAAATCGTCGGAGCGTCCGACTTTGCGATCTCCGATTTAAGCGTTGTCTCATAGGTGTTGCTGGCGGCGGTGACGACCTTGACCTTGACGCCCTTTTCAGCCTCATATTTTTGAGCTATTTCCTTGTAGATATCCGCAATTTCCGGCTTGAAATTGAGAAAATAAACCGTGTTGTCCGCCTTTGCGCTGTTCATGTCCGTTTCATTCTTTTTGCCGCACGCCGAAACGGTAAACAGAAGCACGGCGGCAGTTAAACAGGCAATGATTTTCTTCATCGTATTTTCCTCCTTTTTCTTTGGTAATCATTGATTACTCTTTTATAATTTTTAACACAAAGACGCGCCTTTATTCAAAAATAACACGGTAGATTGTTGACTATTTTTAAATGTTTGATATAATTAAAATAAAAATAATGGGAGGTTTTACCTATGGTTAAGCACATTGTTTTTTGGAATGTCAGAAATGACGATCAGAAGAAGCACAACATGGAAGAGATGAAGAAACGTCTGACTGCGCTTGTGGGCAAGGTTGACGGGCTTATCAGTGCCGAAGTCGGTTTCAATTTCAACGAAAAGGGTTATGATCTTGCTCTTTATTCGATCTTCAAGGACAAAGCTGCTCTTGACGGCTATCAGGTACATCCCGACCATCTCAAGGTCAAGGAATTTGTTCATTCTGTAATCACCGACAGAGCGGTCGTTGATTTTGAATTTTAAGAGGCGACGGCTACAGATAGACATAGACCTATATGTGCGGAAACATTACCGCAAAGTCGGCAATTGCTGAAATGGACAAAAGAAAGTGGATAAAATGAAAACTTCAAAAAAGATTATTTCCGTAATTTTGTCGGTTATCGTTGCGATTTGCATTTTGGGCGGAATATTTTATTCCGTTGATAAGAAACGGATCGGCAGCAACAAAGAACCGATTTTTGCCGTTAGGGTTTTCACCCTCAAGGACGGCGGAACCAAGGAATATTACGGCTTGGGCTACAAAATAATAATTTACAACAAAATGGGCGAAAACGGCGAGATTGAAAAGGATACCCGAGAAATCGGCTCGTTTATGCTCAAATATGAATAAAAAACGACCTGAACGAAAGCTTTATCTGACGCTAAGGTTTAAAAAATATTTTTAGCTGTCGTATAAGGCTTACGAATAAATGCAAAATTGAACAATCTGTTTTGATGTTTCAGACTCGTTAACTCACTAAATCAGCCTCCCCTTATTGAGTAAGGGGAGGGGGACCGCTTGCGGTGGAAGGGATAAGACTTTAAAGTCTTTCTTTATCCCCTCCGTCGCTCATGCGACACCTCCCCTTAAATCATTTAAGGGGAGGCTTGACACTAAAAAGTTAACGTTAAGTTCTACGTGTTCACATTGTCAATTGTTGCTTTATTTATGCCATATGCGGCAGCTTTCTATGAGGTGATATATTATGGGACTTAATGACACTGTTTCGGCGGAGAGGGTGCACATCAGCTTCTTCGGCATGAGAAACGCAGGTAAATCAAGCCTTGTCAATGCGGTTACGGGGCAGGAGCTTGCCGTCGTTTCCGATGTAAAGGGCACAACGACCGACCCCGTTCGCAAGGCGATGGAAATTCTTCCGCTCGGACCCGTTGTGATAATCGACACACCGGGCATCGACGATGAGGGTGAACTGGGCGAAAAGCGAGTTCAAAAGGCAAGGCAGGTGCTTACAAAGACAGATATTGCCGTTTTGGTTGTCGATTCAACTAAGGGTCTCGGCAAATTCGACAACATGATGATAGACTTCTTCAAGGACAAGAAAATTCCGTTTGTTATCGCTTACAATAAATCGGATTTACTTGAAAATGTGCCGGATGCGGCAAAAAATGAGATTTATGTCAGCGCAAAGAACGACAAAAACGTTTATGAATTAAAAGAGAAAATCGCTTCATTCTGCAAGATGAAGCAGGTCGGCAAGGACATTGTTGCCGACGTTCTCGAAAAGGGCGACACGGTTATTCTCGTTATCCCGATTGACGAGTCCGCACCCAAGGGCAGAGTCATTCTTCCTCAGCAGCAGGTGCTCAGAGAGCTTCTTGACAACAATTGTACGGCAGTCTGCTGTCAGGTGACGGAGCTTGACGCTACTATTAAAAATCTCGTCAAAAGGCCGAAGCTCGTTATCACAGATTCGCAGGCTTTTGAACAGGTTTCCGCAATCGTTCCGGAGGATATCGGACTTACCTCGTTCTCGATCCTTTTCGCACGCTATAAAGGCGATTTGAAGCAGCTCATTGACGGTGCAAGACAGCTCAAAAAGCTGGAGGACGGCGACACGGTTCTTATTTCCGAAGGATGTACGCACCACAGGCAGTGCAACGATATCGGCACGGTCAAGCTTCCGAACTGGATTCGGAAATACTCCGGCAAAGAGCTCAATTTTGAATTCACCTCCGGCACCGAATTCCCCGACGATCTGAGCAAATATGCCCTCGTCGTTCACTGCGGCGGCTGTATGCTCAACGAAACGGAGATGAAATACAGAATCGCTCATGCCGTTCAAGAGGGCGTCAAGATAGTCAATTACGGCGTCGCAATCGCCCAGATGAACGGAATCCTTGACAGAAGCATTGCTCCTCTGAATTTTTAATTATCTTCATACCATCAAAAAAATCCCGACTCCTTAGAGTCGGGATTTTTGAGATAAAGTTTAAATTCGATTAGAATTTCTCTTCTTTATTCTTTTTCTTCGGGGTCTTGCCCTTAGCTTCCATACGGGCTGCCTTTTCCTTCTCGGCTGCCTCCTTGGCTGCTGCACGCTCTGCCGCAAGCTTCTCGTTAGCCGTGTTGTTCTGGCTGATAGCCCAGCGTGTGATCTTCATACGGTTTCTGTCTGCGCCTGTCTCAATGATGAGAGAATCGTCCTTAACCGTAACGATCTTGCCTACGATACCGCCGATCGTAGTAATCTCGTCGCCGATCTGAAGGTTGTCACGCATTGCCTGCTCTTCCTTCTGCTTTTTCTTCTGAGGTCTGATCATAAGAAAATACATAACGGCGAAAACAGCTACCATCATGAGAATCATTGTCCAGCTGCTGCCTTTTCCGGTTGCCTGAGCTGCTAATAAAGTTAAATAGTTCATTGGTTATCCTCCTAATCTATACATAACGCTTGTATTATACATTAGAATGTAAGTTTTTGCAAGCGTTATTTGTGTATATTCTGTTAATTTTAAAAATTAAATTCTCGTATCGAGCAAATCAACGTATTTTTCTTTAAATTCCTCAAAGGTTCCGTTCTCCAAAGCGTCACGGATTTTCTCCGTCAGCGTATTATAGAAATAAAGATTGTGAGTAACGCAAAGGCGCATCGCAAGCATTTCCTTAGCCTTGAAAAGATGTCTGATATAAGCCTTGGAATGTCTGCGGCAGGTCGGACAGTCACACTCGGGGTCAATCGGTGTATCGTCCTTCATATACTTGGCATTGTTGATATTGATTATTCCGTTCATTGTGAAAAGATGTCCGTGGCGTGCGTTTCTCGACGGCATAACACAGTCGAAAAGGTCAACTCCCCTGCTGACAGCCTCAATGATGTTGCCGGGAGTGCCTACACCCATAAGATAACGGATCTTGTTTTTCGGCGCATACGGCTCAACGGCGGAAATGATCCTGTACATATCCTCCTTCGGCTCGCCGACGGCAAGTCCGCCGATTGCATAGCCGTCAAGATCAAGCTCGGCAATTCTCTGCATATGCTCGATTCTCAGCTCGTCGTAAACGCAGCCCTGGTTGATGCCGAAAAGAAGCTGATTTTTATTTATAGTGTCGTGCAGGGAATTAAGTCTTTCCATCTCCTCCTTGCATCTTACAAGCCATCTTGTAGTCCTTTCGCAGGACTTTTTGGCATATTCGTAGGTCGAGGGATTTTCAACGCACTCGTCAAAAGCCATTGCAATTGTTGAAGCGAGATTCGACTGAATTCTCATGCTTTCTTCGGGTCCCATAAAAATACGTCTGCCGTCGATGTGGGAGGCAAAAGTTACGCCCTCCTCCTTGATCTGTCGGAGCTTTGCAAGCGAGAAAACCTGAAATCCGCCGCTGTCGGTCAGGATAGGACCGTCCCAGCCCGTGAACCGGTGAAGTCCGCCAAGCTCCTTAACAAGCTCATCACCCGGGCGAACATGGAGATGATAGGTGTTGCAAAGCTGAACCTGGGCATGAATGTCCTTGAGGTCATATGCGTCAAGCGCACCCTTTATCGCTCCGCAGGTTGCGACATTCTGAAAGGCAGGCGTTTTGACCGTTCCGTGAACCGTTTTGAATTCACCGAGACGCGCCGCTCCGCACTGCTTTATAATTTTGAATTCTGCCATTTTCCGTCTCCTTAAAGAATAGCCATTGCATCGCCGAACGAGAAAAATCTGTATTTTTCTTCAACGGCAATTTTATATGCGTTCATCGTGTGTTCATAGCCGCAGAATGCGCTGACGAGCATGATTAGCGTGCTTTCGGGCAGGTGAAAGTTCGTGATAAGACCGTCAATGCACTTAAATTCATAGCCGGGGTAAATAAAAATGCTTGTCCAATCGTCATATTCGCAAACCTTGCCCTTCGCCTGACATACGGATTCAAGTGTGCGGCAGCAGGTCGTGCCGACTGCGATGACCCTGCCTCCGTTCTTCTTCGTCTCGTTTATAATATCCGCCGTTTCGGCAGGAATCATATAGTGCTCGGAGTGCATTTTGTGCTCCTCGATGTTCTCAGTCTTAACGGGACGGAAAGTGCCAATGCCGACATGGAGCGTTACAAAGCCTATTTTTACACCCTTATCCTTGATTTTCCGCAAAAGCTCGGGTGTGAAATGCAAGCCCGCCGTCGGTGCGGCCGCCGAACCCAGTTCCTTGGAGTAGACAGTCTGGTAGCGTTCCTTGTTTTCAAGCTTTTCCTTTATATAATGGGGAAGCGGCATTTCGCCGATTTTGTCAAGCACATTATAGAAATTGCCTTCATAAGAGAATTCGGCAATACGGTTGCCGTTTTCAAGGACTTCCTTTATCTCGGCTTTGAGTATGCCCTCTCCGAAAGTGAATTTTGCTCCCTCTTTCGCCTTCTTGCCGGGTCCTGCCATGACCTCCCATGTGTGAGCGTCATGCTGATTGAGCAGGAGAAATTCAACAACGGCACCCGTCTCCTCCTTAACGCCGTAAAGACGTGCAGGGAGAACCCTCGTATCATTGAGTATAAGGCAGTCACCCTCATGAAGAAGATCGACTATATCGTAAAAATGAAGATGCTCGACCTCGCCCGTTTTTTTATCGAGATGCATAAGCCTTGAGCTGTCTCTCGGCTCAATCGGGTGCTGAGCTATCAGCTCCTCGGGAAGATCGTAATAAAAATCACTTTTTTTCATCGTAAAACCTCTGTTTCGGCCATTTGGCTCTTGACTTGAATAATAAAAAATGGTATCATCACTTCTAACGGTAACCGCAGATCAAACCGGCGGTTACAAAGTGTTGACAACTTATTATTATATTGCATAATCGGTCGAATGGCAACACATTTTTAAAAATTTATTTAAGAGGTGAATTTGTAATGAAAAAGTACAAGGTAGGTATTATCGGAGCTACCGGCATGGTTGGACAGAGATTTGCGACCCTGCTTGAAAATCACCCTTGGTTCGAGGTTGTTCTTGTTGCTGCAAGTCCCCGTTCGGCGGGCAAAACATACAAAGAGGCTCTCGGCAGCCGCTGGTGCATGGACACTCCGTTGCCTGAAAGCATGGCTGACCTTGTCGTTTACGACGCAACGGCTGATGTTGAGAAAATCGCTTCGCTCGTTGATTTCGTTTTCTGCGCAGTTGACATGAAAAAGGACGAGATCAAGGCTCTTGAGGAGAGATACGCAAAGGCAGAGTGCCCCGTTGTTTCAAACAACAGCGCTCACAGATTTACTCCCGATGTTCCGATGGTTGTTCCCGAGCTCAATGCCGATCACATAGAGGTTATTGCGGATCAGAGAAAGCGTCTCGGCACAAAGAGAGGCTTCATCGCCGTTAAGTCAAACTGCTCGCTTCAGAGCTATGTTCCGGCGATTTATCCGCTTGACAAAGCAGGCTACAAGGTTAAGGACGTTCTCGTTTGCACATATCAGGCAATTTCCGGCGCCGGCAAGACCTTTGAGAGATGGCCCGAGATGGTAGATAACGTTATCCCGTTCATCGGCGGCGAGGAAGAAAAGAGCGAGCAGGAGCCGCTTAAAATCTGGGGTAAGGTCGAGGACGGCAAAATCGTCAACGCAGCAGAGCCGCATTTCACTGCTCAGTGCATTCGTGTTCCAGTTTCAAACGGTCATATGGGTGCAGTATTCATGAGATTCGCAGACAAGGCTCCGTCAAAGGAAGAAATTCTCAAGGTGTGGGAAAACTTCTCGGGCGAGCCGCAGAAGCTTGCACTTCCCAGCGCACCGAAGCAGTTCCTCCACTATTTCACAGAGGACAATATGCCGCAGACAAAGTTTCAGCGTGACCTCGAGGGAGGCATGGCAGTCAGCATCGGCAGACTCCGTGAGGACACTCAGTATGACTATAAGTTCGTGTGCCTTTCACACAACACCCTCCGCGGTGCCGCCGGCGGCGCAGTTCTCCTTGCAGAGCTTCTCTGTGCAAAGGGATATATGGACTGATAAACACATCATATCGTTAAAAAGACAGGAATTCATTTTCCTGTCTTTATTTTTATATAAGGAGCGTTTTAATGAAACAAACAGTTTTTACGGGTGCGGCATGTGCCATAGTCACGCCGTTCGACGGAAACAGGAAGGTTGATTACAAGGCTCTAAAAAAACAAATTGATTTTCAAATTGAAAACGGCACGGACGCAATCGTCGTCTGCGGTACAACGGGTGAAAGCGCCACCCTTGACTCAAGGGAACGACGTCAGGTAATCAAAACAGCGGTCAAGCAGGTAAACGGCAAGGTTCCCGTTATCGCAGGCACGGGCGGCAACAACACACAGGACGTTATAAAGAAAAGTCAATCGGCGGAATCGCTCGGCGTTGATGCACTGCTGATAGTTACGCCTTACTATAACAAGTGCTCGCAGGAGGGATTGGTAGAGCACTATTCACGCATAAGCGACAGCGTAACAAAGCCGATAATCGTTTATAATGTACCGTCACGAACGGGAGTGAACATAAAACCCGAAACCTACAAACGGCTCAGCCAAATTGAAAATGTTGTGGCAACAAAAGAAGCTAACGGAGACCTTTCCGCACTGATGAAAACACTTATGCTTTGCGGTGACGAATTGGATATATACTGCGGCAACGACGACCAGAGCGCTGCCTTTACCCTGCTCGGAGGAAAAGGAACAATTTCCGTTCTCTCTAACATAATGCCGCAGGCGTCCCATGATATAGTGTCGGCGGCACTCGACGGAGATGCCGATTATGCAACCGCTCTCCAGCTTCGGTATCTCGGCTTGTGTAACGTGCTTTTCTGCGACGTAAACCCGATGCCGGTCAAATATGCAATGGCACAAATGGGCACAGACAGCGGAGTTTGCCGCCTTCCTCTCACCCGTCCGAGCGACTCGGCAAAGGAAAGGATTGATTACACGCTGAGATATCACGGATTGATTGAGTAAAAATAACATCATTTAAAAATTATACAGGCTCCTCTTTATCCCTATTGAAGCTTTGAGCGCTCCCCTGCATTGGAGGCAAAATCCGCTCCTGCCGGCTTCCATGCAAAAATCCCCTCTTGACATGTCTCGAAAATGAGTTATAATATACATGAACATTTGTTCGGATAATAAATCGGGAGGTCAGATTATGTATGTCAAATACAACCGAGAATATGTGACAATGTATATAGAAGTGCTTCCCGAAGGGCAGGTCGTGCCGCTGAGCATACTCTGGAAGGACGGCAGAAAATTCACTGTTGAGCAGATTATAAACATCAAGAACAATTCCCCTGTCCGTTCGGGCGGCAGAGCTACAAAATATACCCTGATTATTCAGGGTCAAACCCGTGACTTCTTTGTTGATGACGGCAAATGGTTTGTTGAGACACGGGCATTTATATAATTGCAAACGGGCTGACAAAACATGTCAACCCGTTCGCATATAAACATTTTTATTTTATTGTAGCTTTTGTCCGCAGTTTGAGCAGAACATACTCCCTTGAACGACTTCGGCACCGCAGCTCGGGCATACATTGCCGAGCTTCTCTCCGCATTGGTTGCAGAACTTTGAACCGACAGGCAGTTGTGCGCCACATTTCGGGCACGCCATTGTTTCGGCTGCAGTGTGTGCCGAATGTTCCGCTCCGCCGTAAACGGCAGAACGTCCGCCTGAAATAATGCAGTTTTCAACCGTTCTGAAAATCTCATCGGGAAGTTTTTTCTGCTTAAATGCACCCATTCCGGCGGTAATTGCCAAGGGCCATGCGATGAACAAGCCCAAAGCACCCGCTCCGATCTTATCCGCCCACTGTCCTTCGCCGACGGTTACATTCAACTGACTGTCAAAAACCGTCAACTGGATTGTAACGGCGAGTCTCATTCCCGTCAGGGTTTTCCAGCCGTCCTTCGGCTGACTTGCCTGCATCACGTATCCGTCTGCCGTCTGTGAGCTTTGAACCTCCATTCCCTTTTCGGTATGCAAAAAGGTCTCAAGTCTGTCAACAACAGCCTGCACCTCCGTGCCGTTCAGCATAAATACTCTTGATTCCGACATTTACAAAACCTCCGTTTTTAAAATTATTTTAAAATCATAACTCTTCTGCTATACCCTTGCGATGATTATAGCATGTTCACGGGTTATAATTAAGCCGCATTTCCGAATAGTCAAATGCCAATTCTGAAATTATCCGGTTAACAAGGCTTTTAATTCCGAATAAAATGTTGTATAATGTCGATAAATCATCTTTTATGAGGTATTTCAAATGAAATTCTGTGAAAAACTAAACGAATATATTGCCTCGATATCCTGCACGGCTAAGGAGCTTTGTACCCTTTCGGGAATTTCCGAAGCAACGCTCAGCCGTTACAGAAGCGGAGAGCGTGTTCCCGAGCTTGGAACCAAAGGCTTTGACGGACTTTGCACCGGAATAGCCCAAATCGCCGAAAGCAAAGCCCCTAATCTTACATATGAGAAAATCAAGGAGGAATTCTGCTCATGCTCCGACTTTGATTCGACCGACAAAGAGCTTCTCCGCAAAAACTTCAATACTCTTATTTCTGCGCTTAGTATTAACATAAACCGTATGTGCAGATACATAAACTATGATGTTTCGACCGTTTTCCGCATCAGAAACGGAACAAGAAACCCGGCCGATTTTGAAGGCTTTTCATCTGCCGTGGCTTCCTTTATTGCCGAAGAAATGAAATCGCCTTCCGAGCTGACTGTCCTTGCAGAGCTGCTCGGCTGCAGTACAAATGAAATAACCGACCAGTCTGCGGTATATACAACGGTAAAGAAATGGCTTGTCAAAGAAAAGCAGCAGAAACCCGACACCATCGGAGTCTTTTTGAACAGGCTCGATGAATTTAACCTTAACGAATACATCAAGGTCATCAAGTTTGACGAGCTGAAGGTGCCGACGGTTCCGTTTCAGCTCCCGTCATCAAGAACATACTTCGGCATAGAAGAAATGAAAGAAAGTGAGCTTGATTTTCTTAAAGCGACAGTTCTCTCAAAATCAATGTCGCCGGTAACAATGTACAGCGATATGCCCTTAAAAGAAATGGCAAAGGACACGGATTTCTCTAAGAAATGGATGTTCGGCATGGCAATGATGCTGAAAAAGGGTCTTCACCTCAATCAAATTCACAACATAGACCGCTCTTTTGATGAGATGATGCTCGGCTTGGAAAGCTGGATTCCGATGTATATGACCGGTCAGATCTCACCCTATTATTTAAAGGGCATACAGAACGGTGTTTTCCACCATTTTCTTAAAGTATCAGGCTCTGCCGCGCTCACGGGCGAAGCTATTGCAGGATACCACAGTGACGGAAAATATTATCTGACAAAATCAAGAAAAGAAATCGCATACTATGAAAAGCGTGCACAGGAGCTTGTCGCAAACGCTTATCCGCTCATGGAAATATACCGAAGCGATAAAGAAAATGAGCTTAACGCATTTCTGCTCTCCGACTCTGACAAACCCGGCAAGCGCAGAAGCATATTATCAACACTTCCGCTGTACACCGCCGACCGTGAGCTGCTGAAACAAATACTTAAACGAAATAAAATTTCCGAAGAGCGGCAAAAGAATATACTTGAATATGTCGAAGCACAGAAGCTGCGAGTGATCAAAATACTCGAAACAAAAACTCTTGAGGATGAAATTCCGACTGTCACAAAGGACGAGTTTGCCGCTCATCCGCAGGTTTTGGAGCTCTCCGGCATATTCTGCGAAACGGACATCACCTATAGCTATGAGGAATACATGTCTCACCTTGCTATGACCGAAGAATTTGCCGCAAGCCATTCAAACTATAAGCTGCTCAAAGCCTCTACCCCTGCTTTCAGAAATTTGCAGATTTTAATTCACGAGGATCAGTGGGTCATGGTTTCAAAAAGCAAGGCACCTGCCATTCATTTTGTAATTCGCCATCCGAAGCTCAGAAAGGCAATTGAGAATTTCATTCCGCCCGTGATAGATAAATAATGATCCGAATATAAATTACCCCTCCCACGGTTTATCGCCGCAGAAGGGGTAATTATACTTTATTCTTATTATTAAAAGATGCCGCTATTTTATATTTCTATAAAGCCTCTTAATCTTTAATAAAGCTTATCAAGAATTTCAATTGCATGTGCGATACAGCCGTCGTTATTCGTTCTCGTTACATAATCGGCTACCGCCAATGCTTCCTGTGAACCGTTCTCCGGTACAAAGCCCTTTGCTGCAGCTCTAAGCATATCTACATCATTATAGCCGTCACCTGCGGCATAGATATCGCAAGGTTCACAGCCAAGCATTTCTCCGAGCTTTAAAAGGCCTGTACCTTTGTCAACGCCCCTTTTGAGGATTTCTATGTATTCACCCGTCGTTTTCAGATAGTTAACCTCTGCGTGTCTGTCAAGGAGCCTCTGCACCTCTAAGGAGCAGCCGTGAGCGTAAATCATGACCTTGGTCCACGGAATTTGAGCCTTTTCGGGAGATTCAACCTCTGTGAAATCAATTCCCATGCTTGTGAAATGATGTATGCTGTTCTCGCCTGCATTTATGCTGCAAACCTTGTTGAAGCTATAAGTTTCGACCGCCACGGAAGGAAAATGAAAAATAATATCCTCTAACGAAGCTATTCCCTCGTCTCCTATAGCATCATTGAAAACAATCTCTTTATTTTTATAATCATATGCCATAGCTCCGTTGCCGAGAAGCACGGGAGCGTTGATATACTCCTCGCTGTAAAGATGGAAGCCTTGAAAAATCCTGCCCGTGCAAACGGTAAATCTGCCTCCCTCGGACATAAAATACTTTATCGCCGAAATCACACTTTCCGGAATTTTGCCGTTGCAGTCGGCAAGTGTCCCGTCAAAGTCACTTGCAAGCAGAACATTTTTGAATTTCACAATACCACCTCTTTTATCATTTGGGCTATTATATCATTTATACGTTATTTTATCAATATTCATTTCAGAATGTCTCCGGTCTGACCGGACAATTCTGATAATAAAAAAGACTGCCGCAAAAGCGACAGTCCGATAACTGTTAAATCAGTCTGAAGTGTAGGGCATAAGAGCTACGTGACGAGCACGTTTAATAGCTGTTGTAAGCTCTCTCTGATGCTTTGCACAAGTACCTGTTACACGACGGGGAAGAATCTTCGCTCTGTCGGAAGTGTACTTATTGAGCTTGTTTACATCCTTGTAATCAATGCTCTCAACTTTATCAACACAGAAGGAACAAACCTTCTTGCGGCCTTTTCTGTTAGGACGGCCGTTGTTCTTATCATAAGCCATTACAAAATACCTCCTTATAAAATTCGGGTGACATCTGCTCAGAACGGCAGATCGTCATCTCCTGAAATCTCCTCAAAGTCACCGTCGGAACCGGTTGAGAATGAAGGAGCGGCAGGCTGCGCAGGAGCCGAATAGCTCTGGTTGTAATTGTTGTTGCCTGTGCCTGTTTCTGCCTTTGAGCCGCAGAAGCTTGCCTGGTCAACAAGAACCTCAACCGCTGTGCGCTTATTACCGTTTTTGTCCTCATAGTTACGGGTCTGAATCGAACCCGTTACAGCGATCATAGAGCCCTTCTGGAAATATCTTGAGATAAATTCAGCGGTATTTCTCCATGCGACACAATTGATGAAATCTGTCTGACGCTGTTCGCCCTGACGAGCATATGAACGCTCAACAGCAAGCGAAAAAGACGTTACGGCAAGACCTGTCTGGGTATTGCGCAACTCGGGAGTTGCAACAAGTCTACCCATCAATACTACATTGTTAATCATGTTGCGTCCCCCTTACTTCTTGATTATAAGTGAACGAAGCACGCCGTCCGTGATGTTAAGGACACGGTCAAGCTCTGCCGGGAATTCCGGCTCAGCCGAGAAATTGTAAAGAGCATAGTAGCCTTCTGTCTCGTAGTTGATAGCATAAGCAAGCTTGCGCTTACCCCACTCATCTACGCTTTCAACAGTACCATGCTTCTCCATAAGAGCCTTGAACTTTTCAACCAAAGCCTTAGCTGCATCCTCGCTCTCCTTAACGGAGTAAACGATCATTGCCTCATAGTTCTCTACTGCCATTTAAAAGCACCTCCTTTTGGTCATTCCGGCCGCCTATTCAGCGGCAAGGATAGCTGTAATCAATATTTTACAGCCTTAATATTTTATCAGCTAATGCCGATAATGTCAAGGGTTTCTGATGAATTTTTTCATACGAGAGCGTTTTATATTTAATATAACTAATCACAGCTCAAAATACTCTCTCACCTGTTCGTAATTTTCGGCATAGAAATCGACGATTTTCTTTATCTCGTCCCTGTCGTCCTCATTGGAATAATCCTCAATGCCGATCACCTTATAGCCTGCCGATTTGGCAGTTTCTATTGCGTAGAGAGCGTCCTCAAATACATAGCCGACACCCTCGGCATGAATGGCATTTTTGACATATTCAAATGCAGCAGGGTCATTCTTATGAATACCTATCTCATGCATTGAGATAACATCCTCAAAATAGCCGAGTATGCCGTTGCGCTCAAGCGCCTTTTTTGCCATTCTGCTCTCAGTCGCAGTTGCAACGACCATTTTGACGCCGTTATCCTTGAGCGACTGCAAAAAATCCTTTACTCCGTCCTTGATAGGAGCAATGTTTGAATAGTAGAACCACAGAATCTCCTGCAAGCTTTCGAGCACTTCGTCAAAGCTCATATCGAGGTTGTACTCCTTAATCATATAGCTTATTCCCGTTTTATAGCCCTGCTTGCGGAAAAGGTCAAATTCCCTCGGGATAATGCCCCTCATCATGAGGAAAGCGCCCGAGGCTGTGTCCCATATGTGCATGGAATCAAGCAGTGTGCCATCCATGTCAAAAATCGCGTAATCAATGTTTTTCATATCTTTTATTTTTTGCATATAAATTATCCGATGCCTAAAATTAAATTTGCCTCCCCTTAAAAATCAAGGAGAGGCTTAAATCGTTGATATTAAAGTGAATCAAACCACTTGAGAAGATCAATTATCGGCTTTATGATATCTGCATACTTCCAGCCCGAAAGCCATCTGATAAACTTCTGCATCGTAGTTGTCGGACGGTCACCGTTCAGCTTTTCGAGAATGAGATTTCCCGTTGTCGTGAACGAATAATTCGAGCTTATCTTTCCGTCAGCCGTCTTGAATGAGCCCTCTGCAAAAGTGATCTTGTACTCCGCCTCATGAGTCATTCCCGACTCATATGAAACGGTAATAACCGCACTCTTGCCCTTCATTTCAATATTCTTTGCATTTGAAGCATTGTATGTTTTATTCTGTCCGTCTGTTCCGCTCACATTTACCGAAAAGCCGTCCGCAAGCACAAACTCACTGTTCGACTTAACCGTAATTTTGAGATCACTGACATATTTGTCTTTAAAGTTTCCCGATGCGGCAACCGCTTCTCCGGATTTCAGATTAAACTTTCCCTCCTCGGCAAAGCCGATAACGGAAAAGCTGAAAATCATTGCAATCGCAAGAAAAACGGCTAAAAATTTGTTTGCTGTTTTTGTCATGATAATCACCTCAAACTTATTTTCTTCATTGAGATTATATCATCAGTCACAGAATAAATCAATACTTCAAATCTTAAGTTTTGATTAAATTTTATTATTTTGTAAGCTTAGCAAAATTTGCCATGAGCTTCTTTGTGCCCGATTTTTCAAAGGCAATTTCCAAAAGTGTATCATTGCCCATGCTCTTGGCCGAAAGTATAACACCCTGTCCAAACACCTTGTGTGTGACTGTATCGCCGATTTTGTAGGTTTCCCTGCTTGCGGCGGCAGGCTGTGGTTTTCTCGCCGTTGTCTGAGCCGTGAAGCCTCGTTTGATCGGTCTGCCGCTTGTGAAATCCTCGCCGAAATCTCTGTAAGGCTCGTCCTCAGCACTTCTTCTGTATGAAGAATACGATGTTACACCCGTCTTTTCCGTCAAATCGTCCGGAATCTCACCGAGAAAGCGCGACGGTGCATTGTGGGTCGTTGAACCGAACATAAGGCGTGTTCTTGTATTTGTCAGGTAGAGTTCCTGCTTTGCTCTTGTTATACCGACATATGCAAGGCGGCGTTCCTCCTCCATATCGTCGGGATTATAGATCGACTGATTTCCCGGGAAAACTCCGTCCTCCATGCCGATTATAAAAACAATGGGGAATTCAAGTCCCTTTGCCGAGTGAAGCGTCATCATAACTACCGTATCGGAATCGGCATTGTAGTTGTCAATATCGGTCATGAGGGCAATTTCCTCAAGAAAGCCGTTGAGCGTAGGCTCGTCGCTCTCCTCCTCATAACGCATGAGGTTAGCTTTAAGCTCGTTGAGGTTCTCTTTTCTGTCCTGCGCCGTGTCCTTATCGAGGTCAAGGAACTGATAATAGCCCGTCATGCTTAATGTTTTTTCAAGCAGCTCGTGAGGCTTCAGCTCCTGTGCCGCTTCTATAAGCTCCTTAATCATTGCACTGAACTGCAAAAGCTTCGAAGCTGCGCGGCTGAGAGACGGATAGGAGTCGGCATTTGAAATGACCTCAAACATACTGACGCCCAGTCCTGCGGCAATTTCCGACGCATTGTTGAGCGTTGTATCGCCTATTCCCCTCTTGGGTTCGTTTATTATACGGCGAAGCCGGACATTGTCCGCCGTGTTGTTGATAAGTGTAAGGTATGCCAAAGCGTCTTTGATTTCCTTACGCTCATAGAAGCGCAGACCGCCGATGATCCTGTACGGAATACCTGCACGGACAAACGCATTTTCAATCGTGCTCGACTGTGCATTCATTCTGTAAAGTACGGCATGGTCGGACATCTTTCTGCCTGACGCAACGTCCTTCATTATCGTGTCGGCAACAAAGCGTGCTTCCTCTCTCTCGTCATATGAGGTGTTGACGGTAATCTTGTTGCCCTTGCCGTTAGCCGTCCAAAGGTTTTTGCCCTTGCGCTGACTGTTGTTGGCAATAACGGCGTTTGCCGCGTCAAGGATAGTCTGAGTCGAACGGTAGTTTTGTTCAAGTCTTATCGTCTTTGCATCGGGATAGCGCTCCTCAAAGCTCAGAATGTTCTGAATCGTAGCTCCGCGGAATTTATATATACTCTGGTCATCATCGCCGACAACGCAAATATTTCTGTATTTTTCGGCAAGCAGGCTTGTCAGCACATACTGCGCATGGTTGGTATCCTGATACTCGTCAACCAGTATGTATTTGAATTTATTCTGATAATAATTTCTGACTTCTTCGTTCTTTTGCAAAAGCTCGACGGTTCTGAAAATCATATCGTCGAAATCCATTGCGTCGGCATTTTTAAGAAGCTTTTGATAGCACTTGTACGCCTCACCTATCGCCTTTAAGCGAACATCTCCGCCCGCTCGGGCAATGTACTCGTCCGGCGTTATGAGCTGATCCTTGGCACGGCTTATCTCTTTGAGAATAGTCTTGTGCGGAAGCATCTTGTCGTTGATATCAAGGAGTCTTTGTGCCTCCTTCATAACTCGCTTTGAATCGTCCGTGTCATAAATCGTGAAGCGATTCGTGTAGCCGATTAAATCACCGTAACGTCTGAGAATTCTTGCACAGCAGGAATGAAAAGTACTCGCCCATATATCGTTTGCGGCGTCGCCGAGCTTTGCGGCAAGTCTGCCCTTGAGCTCCGAGGCCGCCTTATTTGTAAACGTAATGGCAAGTATCTCCCAAGGAGCAGGAGCATTAACCGTCAAAAGGTCATAGACCTCGAACAGATCCGTCGTCGGATCGTCAAGGTAATGCTTCATAACGGCAATATCGTTCTCGCTCGGTTCAAATTCGGAATAGTCCGAATTATAAGCGTTGCCGTACTTGATAAGGTTGGCAATCCTGTTAACAAGAACCGTGGTTTTTCCGCTGCCTGCACCTGCAAGAAGCAGCAAGGGGCCATTTACTGCATAGATAGCCTCTTGCTGCCTGTCATTCATTCTTTCAAAATCTTTTGCAATTATACGGCGGCGAAGTTCTAAAAATTCGTCTTTAAGCATAATTTGATTTCCTTTAGATTGAAATTATGTTTGCCATCTTGTAAAGATTCATGTCAATATGCTTCTTCATGTTGAGAGCCTCGAAGATGTCATAATCAACGATCTGATCCTTCTGCATTGCAACAACACGGTTGCCGATGCCGTCCATGAGAAGTTCAACCGCTCTGTAGCCCATCTGGCTTGCAACAACACGGTCTCTTACTGTCGGTGAGCCGCCACGCTGAACATGAGCGAGAACCATTGCTCTGGACTCAACGCCTGTTTCCTCTTCGATTGCCTTTGCAAGCTCATCAACGGTGATGTTTCCGTCAGCCGTTACGCCCTCTGCAACGATAACAAGGAAATGCTTCTTACCTGTCTTCTGAGTACGTCGGATTCTGTCGAACACGTCCCTCTTGAGGTCAAACTCAACCTCGGGGATAAGGATAGCCGTTGCGCCGACTGCAATACCTGCATTAAGAGCAAGATATCCTGCACGTCTGCCCATAACCTCGATAACGGAGCAGCGGTCATGGGAAGCCGATGTGTCACGGATTCTGTCAACCATCTCCATGATTGTGTTAAGACATGTGTCATAGCCTATTGTATAATCGCAGCAAGCGATATCATTGTCGATCGTGCCGGGAATACCTACGCAGGGAATTCCACGCTCGGAAAGGTCTCTTGCACCTCTGAATGAGCCGTCGCCGCCGATAACAACAATGCCTTCAATGCCGTATGCGTGGCAGATTTCAATAGCCTTCTGCATACCCTCCTCGGTAGCAAATTCTTTGCTTCTTGCGGAATGAAGCATTGTGCCGCCTCTGTGGATAATATCGCAAACAGTGCGGATCTCCATCGGGATAAGCGAGCCCTCCATAAGGCCCTTATAGCCACGGTCAATGCCGTAAACCTTAATATGGTTCTCACACGCTGTACGAACAACTGCACGAACGGCAGCATTCATTCCCGGGGCGTCTCCGCCGCTTGTCAAAACTCCGATTGTCTTCATTATAACTTCCTCCTAAGGATTCTCTAAAAATACTATATGATGATACACCTAAATAAAAAAAATGTCAAATAAAACAGAAAAATATTTGCCGAAAACTACTGAAAAACCACATTTTCTTCGCCGAGAAGCCGTTTAAGTTCGTTTATCAAAGGTTCGTTGACGTCAACACTGCGTTCATACGGCTGATGAACGTATTTTCCGGTATCGGCAAAATAATAATAAAGCGGAACTCTGCCGTCGAAAATTGCAAGGAGTTTTTCCACCTGAACCTGTTCCGGAGTGCCCTCCGTCGGGAATTTCAGGAACAGTCCGCTGCGCCTTTTCCTGACAGGTCCGGCAATTGAATCCGAGCCCTGAACACTTTTTTGCGAAAAATAATCCTTTGCCGCTTCAAGCGTATAAATATGCTCGCAAATAAGCTTTGACGGTTCTTCGTCCCTGACATCGAGCCGTCCGTAAAAAACAAGAATCCTGCCCGTCTCAAGCATCATTGCATTTTCTGTTAAAACTTTCGGGAATACAATAATCTCAATTGATCCAGAGGTATCCTCAACGTCGACAAATGCCATCGTTGTGTCGCTCTTTGTGATTTTTTTCTTCACCTCGGTTATTATACCCATTATCTTGGTTCTTTCTCCGTCCTTATGCGAAGAATGTATATTTTCGCCGCTGTTTGCAAGCTCGGCAATTCTCACACAACCCATTGAAGCCGCAAGCTCGGCATGAGATGCCATCGGATGACCCGATAGATATAAACCCGTTGTCGATTTTTCCATTGCTAAAAGCTCACTCTGCGGAAATTCGTCAAAGAATTTCAATGCCGATTCCGAGTGAGATTCGCCGCCGACCGAATCAAACAGACCGATCTGGCCCTCAACATTTCTGCGTTTCTTTGAGTCAAGCTCGTCGATTATCTCATTCATCGCCATGAGCATCTGACGGCGGTTTGCTCCCAAGCCGTCAAGTGCACCGCTTTTAATGAGGCTTTCAACTGCTCTTTTATTAAAATCCGAGCCGTGCATTCTCGAGCAAAAATTATAAAAGGATGTAAATTTGCCTGCGTTTCTTTCAGAAATTATATTTCTGATAAAGCTCCTGCCGAGATTTTTAATTGCAAGCATACCGAAACGGATATTTCCGTTTGAAACGGTGAAATTGTCATTGCTCTCATTGACGTTCGGCGGCAGGATTTTAATGCCTATCCTGTTACATTCATCAGTATATTCCGTTACCTTGTCCGTATTGTCAAGAACGCTTGAAAGAAGCGCCGCCATAAACTCGCAAGGATAATGGCATTTGAGATAGGCTGTCTGGTATGCGACATAGGCATATGCCGTTGCGTGTGATTTGTTGAATGCATATGAGGCAAACGATGACATATCGTCGAATATATCGTTGGCAACCTCGGCGGGAATTCCCCTTTTAACGCAGCCGTCACATTCAACCGTTCCGTCCTCACGCACAATACCGTAGATGAAGTTTTTACGCTCCTTTTCCATGACATCGTGTTTTTTCTTAGACATTGCACGGCGGACAATATCGGCTCTGCCGTAGGAATATCCGGCAAGAGAGCGGAATATCTGCATAACCTGTTCCTGATAGATCATACAGCCGTAGGTGACTTCAAGAATCTCACGGAGCTTTTCCGTCTTGTAAACTGTCTTTTCCGGATGATGCCTGTTTTCGATATAAGTATTTATCGAATCCATCGGACCCGGACGGTAGAGCGAGATAACAGCTATCAAATCCTCAATATCGACAGGTTTCAGCCCTATGAGCACGCTTTTCATGCCTGCCGATTCAAACTGGAACACGCCCTCGGTCTGACCCGAAGCCATCATCTCATAGGTTGCCTTGTCTGCTATGTCTATCCTGTTGATATCAAAGCTATTGTCTTTAAGTCTTATCATCTTGACCGCATCGTTTATAACGGTCAGCGTCCTCAGCCCGAGGAAGTCCATCTTGAGCAGTCCCAGCTCCTCAAGCGTCGTCATCGTATACTGAGTGACGGGCGAATTATCGTTGAGCGCAAGCGGCACATAGCTCGCCACGGGGTCTCTTGTTATAACAACACCCGCCGCATGGGTCGAGGTATGTCTCGGCATACCCTCAACCTTCATAGATGTATCAATCAGACTCTTTATCTCGTCGCTGCTTTCATACAGTGAACGGAATTCGGGCGACTTTTTAAGCGCCTTTTGAATTGTAATATTCAGCTCTCTGGGAACCTGCTTAGAAACGTTATCGACGATGTTATAAGGTATTCCCATAGCTCTGCCGACATCACGAATAGCCGCCCTCGCCGCAAGCGTTCCGAAGGTAACGATCTGTGCAACATGGTCTGCGCCGTACTTTTCGATAACGTAGTCTATTACCTCTCCCCTGCGCTCGTAGCAGAAGTCAACGTCAAAATCCGGCATACTTACACGCTCGGGATTGAGAAAACGTTCAAACAGAAGATTATATTTCATCGGGTCAATTCCCGTTATGCCGATGCAATATGCGGCAATGCTGCCTGCGCCCGAACCTCTGCCCGGACCGACGGGAATTCCCTTGGACTTTGCATATCTTATAAAATCATGGACTATCAGGAAATAATCAACATAGCCCATTTTGTTAATAACATCAAGCTCGTAATTCAGCCTGTCAAAATACTCTTTCGGAGGATTATCGCCGTAGTTCCTGTACATTCCGGCGTAGCACTGCTCCCTGAACCATTCAAAATGATCTCTGCCGTCGGGCACTTCAAAATGAGGAAGCTTGGTATTGCCGAATTCAAAGTCGTAATTGCACCGATCGGCGATAATCTGCGTATTTTCTATCGCCTCGGGAACGTGTGAGAAAAGCTCGTGCATTTCCTCCTCACTCTTTAAATAGAACTCGTCGCTGTCAAATTCAAGACCGTTGCCCTGACCCAGGGTCGTATTGGTTGCAATGCAGATGAGAACCTGCTGAATCTTGCTGTCCTCCTTGCGGACATAGTGCGTATCATTCGTCGCAACGAGTGGAATACCGGTCTCCTTTGAAAGTCTTATGAGCATCGGCTCAATCTGCTTCTGCTCGCGGATTCCGTGATTCTGAAGCTCAAGATAGAAATTACCTTGACCGAAAACTTTGTTATACCAAAGAGCCTTTTCCTTCGCTCTCTCATAATCATCAGCTATCAGCGCTCTCGGAATTTCACCTGCAAGGCAAGCCGAAAGAGCGATTATACCCTCGTGATACTGCTCCAAAAGCTCACGGTCGATTCTCGGCTTTGTGTAAAAGCCCTCCGTCCACGCCTTTGAAACCATTGAAATAAGATTCTGATAACCCGTTGCATTCTCACAGAGAAGAACAAGATGGTATCTCTCATTGTCGAGAGCGTGAACCTTATCCTTGCGGCCTCTTGAGGCAAGGTAACACTCACAGCCGATGATCGGCTTGATACCCCTCGCCTTCGCCTTTTTGTAAAAATCCACAGCGCCGTACATAACGCCGTGGTCGGTAATTGCAATGGAATCCATGCCCAGCTCAACCGCACGGTCAAGCAGGTCATCAAGACGGCATGCTCCGTCAAGCAAGCTGTATTCCGTATGTAAATGAAGATGTGTGAAGCTCAACGCGCCGCCTCCTTTATTATAAAAGTTATATTTGCTTCTTACCTGTACTTATCCGCAATTTCCATGATTTTCATAAGCCTGTGATTAACGCCCGAACGTGAAATCGGCACCGTAAGGTTCTCTCCGAGCTGTTTGAGCGACATATCGGGGTTTTCTCTGCGTAAAATCGCAACCTCCTTCAGCTCGTCCGACAGCGAGTCAAGCCCCTGCTTTTTCTCAATAATCTCTATCGCTTCAACCTGTGCCAATCCGGCTTCGATTGAGCGGCTCATGTTGGCAGACTCAAAGTTCATCTGTCTGTTTATCTTGTTTCTTACGTCCTTTTGAATTTTAATTCCCATAAGTTCAAGGCTTGAATTGACCGCACCCATAAGGGTCAGCAGATCCTCAATGCTCTCGCTGTCCTTTAGGTAAACAACATATGAATACTTTCTGAGTATAAGCTTCGCTTTAAGCCCGAAATCGGTAAGTATTTTCAAAAGGTCAAGACTGAGATTATGGAAAGGGATAACAAATTCAAGGTGATAATTCTTATCGGGGTTGGCAATTGAACCGCACGAGAGAAAAACCCCGCGCAGGAATGACCCGTAGCACTCGTCATCCTCAAAAACTCCTCTGTTGATCCTGAGTGAGATTGAATTGACGGCATGGTCGAAATACTCGATAATGCGCTTTCTGTCCTCAACTGCCGGAATTTTCAGAACATATTTTCCGCTTCTAAGCCGAGTAACCGTCGTTTTGACTCCGGAAGTTTCGGCAATTGTTCTTTCAAAAGCCTGCATAACCTCGGCGTAATCCGTCGCACAGCTTACCGAACGTGTCGTAAAGCTCTTTCCGTACAGTAAAAAACCGTACGCAAAGGAACGCTTGCAGCATTCGGACTCGAACGCAAGCGTTGCTAATTCATTTTTCACTCCTGCGGTGAATGACATCTGCTTATACCCCTGTTATTTTTCTATATCTCTGTGTTTAACGCTGACGCTGTAGCCGAGCTTCAGCAGATTTTCTCTTATTTTCTCGGCGAAGCAGACAGAACGGTGCCGTCCGCCCGTGCAGCCGATTGCGATAACAAGCTGACTCTTGCCCTCCTCGATATAAAGAGGAACAGTGTAATCAATAAGATCGTTGAGCTTGTTAAGCACGTTAACCGAATGATCGGAATTCATGACATACTCACTGACGTCTGGTTCAAGACCTGTCCTGTATTTCATCGACGGCACATAGAACGGATTAGGCAGACAGCGAACGTCAAAAACCAAGTCGGCGTCGTTCGGAATTCCGTATTTGAAGCCAAAGGACATACAGCGAATTTTCAATGCACTGTCCGGATCGTCAAGAAAAAGCTCGTTTACCCTCTGCTTACACTCGGCAACGCTCGACTTTGATGTATCAATAATATAATCGGCTTTCATTCTGATATTGAGAAGCTTTTCATGCTCCATTGCTATAGCAGCATGAAGCGAGCCGTCACATTTGTCAAGCAAGGGATGCTTTCTTCTTGTTTCCTTATATCTTCTGACAAGAACCTCCTCGGAAGCATCAACAAAAAGCACCTTGTACTTATATCCCTGTTCCTCAAGATTTTTAAGAACACTCGGGAACTCGTTAAACATTTTTTCGCCGACACGGATATCCGTAACCGTTGCGATCTTCTGCGCGTTATCCGTCTTGCTTACAAACTGAGCAATGGTCGGAATAATTGCAGGCGGAAGGTTATCGGCGCAGAAATAGCCGAGATCCTCCAAAGCGTCAACAACGGCAGATTTACCTGCGCCTGACATTCCCGTAACAATCAATAATTCCATAAAACCATTCCTTTCAAGGTGTAAACAGTGGTGGTTGTGCTTTTGCTTAAAGCAATTTCTACAAAACAAAAAGCAAATTTTGCAGTCATTCATCAGCCTTCCCCTTGAGGGGAAGGTGGGCGGCGGATTGCGCCGCTCGGATAAGGTGGCAAATTTTCATCTCATTATATAATAACATAAAGCCCGAACTTTTCCACCTCATCACCGTCTTACGACGGAGCGTCTCGCTGCGGCTTGGTCACGCTCCGGCTCTGAACGACCACCGGACGTTCATTCACTACCGTCGCGCCGCTTCGCTACCCTCAAGGGGAAGCCTTGAAAAATTTCTTCTGCATTTTAAAATTTACCGTGAGCATTGTGCCAACCAATACTCAGTCTGAGGTTGTGATAAAATTGTTCACAGTGCATTTTGCAGATTGGGAGCTATTTGAACGCTATAAAATCAAGGCTTGAGATTTTTTCGTTAGACGGAGCAAATTCCTCGAAGGCTATATTCTTATATGCCGAGAGGAATTTGGTTCGTATCACGGAAAAAGATCAGCCAACCGTAATGAGTCTGACTTCGGGTTCGAGATGTACACCCTTCTCTTCATAAACCCTGTCCTGTACATATTTAATGAGGTCAAGAACGTCTTGAGCGGTCGCTCCGCCCTTGTTTATGATAAAGCCTGCGTGCTTCTCGCTGACCTGAGCTCCGCCGACAGAAAAGCCCTTGAGACCGCATTCCTCGATCAAACCGCCTGCAAAATAGCCTACAGGTCGCTTGAATGTACTGCCTGCGCTCGGAAATTCAAGAGGCTGTTTATCCTTACGGCGCTGCAAAAGCTCCTGCATTTTGGATTTGATTTCCGATTTGTCGCCCTTTTTCAGTTTCATAACAAGCGTTGTTATAATAAAGCCGTTATGCTCATATGCGCTCGTTCTGTAGGCAAGTCCAAGCTCATCACCCTTGAGCGAGCCGAGATTTCCGTCTGGGTCAATGTGACGGCACTCAACGAGCACGTCCTTCATTTCTCCGCCGTAAGCGCCTGCGTTCATATATGCCGCGCCACCTGCACTGCCGGGGATTCCGAATGCAAATTCCAAGCCCGTAAGCCCGTTTTCAAGCGCAAAATTGCAGACCTTACTCATAGTCATGCCTGCGTCGCAAACTATTGTATCGCCGTTCACAAGCTTGATTTCCGGCTCGGGGCGGCACATATTTATAACAACCGTTTTCAAACCGGCATCGCAGATAAGCATATTACTTCCGTTGCCGAGAATGAACGGCTTGATATTCTCTTTTTTACATTCCTTGATAATCAAAGCGAGCTGCCCGTCGTTCAGCGGAGTGAGCATAACCGACGCATTTCCGCCGATACGGAATGTCGTGTACTTGCTCATCGGAACTTCACGCTCGGCTTTACAGCCGATGCTCACAGCGTATTCAAAAATCTTATCGAAGCTCATAATGTCACCCAAGATAGACCTTAGATTTTAGATGTTAGACTTTAGACTCACAATAAATCTCAAATCTTCTTTGCTTTTATCCCAACAACGCTGCGCCGATGATTCCGGCATCATTGCCGAGAACCGCCTTGCAGATTTCAGTCTGCTTCTTGGCATGCTTGCTGTATCTTTCTTTTTTAACATATTCTCTGATCGGGTCAAGAAGGTTATCGCCCTCGTTGCTGATTCCGCCGCCGACGCAAAGTACCTCGGGCTGGAAAATATTGATTATATTGATAATGCCGACAGCAACATAATATTGGTATCTTTCAACAACCTCCCTGCCTGCTTCGTCGCCTGCATACATAGCGTTGAATGAGGTTCTGCCGCTGACCTTGTTAATATCTCCGCCGCAAAGCTCCCACATCTTACTGTCCGGACACTCTTTCATCTTTGCCTTTGTCTGAGCAATGAGAGCGGTTGCCGAAGCGTAGCTCTCCCAACAGCCGTTACGTCCGCAGTTGCAGGGAATTCCGTCAACAACGATAACTGTGTGACCCATCTCGCCGCCGGCAAAGTTCATGCCGCTGACAATCTTGCCGTCCACAATAATTCCGCTGCCGACGCCTGTTCCGAGCGTTACGGCAACAAAGTTTTTTGCGCCGTTACCGGCACCTGCGTATGCCTCGCCGAGAGCAGCGGCATTGGCGTCGTTCTCAAAATAGCACGGCTTGCCCGTGAGCTCCTCCAGCATCTTCTTGGCAGGAACATTGTTAAAAGCAAGATTGTTCGAGAACTCGATCATGCCTGTGTCCTGATTAACCGAACCAGGCGTTCCGACGCCTACGCTTTCAATATCAGCCATAGTAAGTCCTGCGTCGGCTACAGCCATATCAATAGCCTTTTTTATGTCGGCAAAAATTTCCTCTGCCGGACGGGGCGCATTTGTTTTAACCTTGCCCTTGCCTATAATACTGTATTTTTCATCAACAACTCCGACGGCAATATTTGTTCCGCCGAGGTCAACTCCAACCTTGTACATTGTAAATTCCTCCGTTATTTAAGCAATTTGCGCTTTAAAAGTTATGCCAAATTTCAAGCTCATTTTCCTCAACCTTGATGTCGTCTGTCATACCGAGGTTGTGAAGGAGCTGCTTTGCTGCATTGTAACCCATTTTCTTCTGCCTGTTGTTCATAGCCGCCGCTTCAATGATGATTGAGATGTTACGACCCGGGGTGACGGGAACAACGCATATCGGAATATCAATTCCGAGTATATCAATCGTTTCGTTATCAAGTCCGAGACGCTCGTAATTTTTCTCGGCGTTCCACGGTTCAAGCTGAATGACCATGTTTATTTTCTCGGAAACCTTAACCGAACCGATGCCGAAAAGCCGCCTTGCGTTGACGACGCCGACTCCCCTCAGCTCAATAAAATGCCGTATGTTTTCCGGTGCCGATCCGACTAATGTTTTATGCGACACCTTTCGAATTTCAACAGCGTCGTCGGCAACCAGTCTGTGTCCTCGCTTGATAAGCTCAAGCGCCGTTTCGCTCTTACCCATGCCGCTCTCGCCCATTATCAGAACGCCCTCGCCGTAGACCTCAACAAAAACGCCGTGACGTGTGATTCTCGGCGCAAGCTCAACGCTCAGATAGGATATCAAAGTTGACATGCAGCTTGACGTTCCGTCGGTTGTTTTGAGCAGCGCAACGCCGTATTTCTTAGCCAGCTCGATAGTGTCATCGTGATAATTCTGGTCACGAGTCAGAATGATTGCAACGGGTTTTTTTGAAAGAAGTCTTTTAACCTTTCTAAACCTGTCCTCAGGCTTGAATGAATTAAGATATTCAATCTCGGAAACACCCATAATTTGAATACGCTCCGGGTCAAAATATTTTGTAAATCCGGAAAGCATAAGACCCGGTCGGTTAATTTCCAACGAAGAAACAAGAATCTCTGCCGGATCAACGGGTGTGTATTCAATATCAAATCCGATGACCTCTATTATCTTTTTAAGTGATATGGTATATTTAGCCGCCATAAGACCACTCCATAAAGCATATTTGTTCCATACATGGTTTATTATACAATATTTATTGCAATCTTCCAATAGTTTTTTCAAAAAATTTAAAGAAAAACGCCGGAAATCTCCGACGTTGCAATTCTTTTTCAATTATCTCATATGCATATCATAAAAAAGGTAATCAATAATTCCGTTCAGCCAGTTGTTCAGCGTAATCCATACATTGCCGAAATCGAAGATTACAAGAACGATAACCGCCAATGCCAAGATAAAATACAGAACAGCCGTCCATCTGTATTTCCTCAGAAGCATCATGTTGTGCCATACAAAGAACAAATATACGGCAAGAACAACGGCAAGTGTGCCTATCTTTACAGGCAACGGAATTAAGTGCGGGTAAAGCTCAACGGCAAAGACAATATCAACAAGCAAAAGTGCGATACTCAAAACAAAAATACTGACTATACCTATAAGATATAACAGCCGCTTATTGTTCTTATATTTAAGCCGACCCGTTTCGGGTGCGTTTTTTGTATAATCCGCCTCATTCGGCGAGTCTTTCCGTTTTTCCTCTTTTTGCTCGAACCTGCTGCAAATTCTTTCCGGCTCGGTTAGGTTGTGATGATAAAGCTTACAATAGCCTTTTTCACTCAATCCGTCGGAAAAATATTTACAGTTTTCGCAAGAATTTTTGTTCTCATCTGCCATTGCTTCACATCCGTTATTTCTGTTGCGTTCATGGTATCATAACTCGCAGACTTTGTCAAATTTTTAAAGTAATTTCATCACAATATATATGTTATTCAGACACAATTAGATGCATTTTGTCGTATTTTACCCCAATTCCATATTGTGATTTTGACAAGACCATGTTTTTTTATACTTCTGTTTAAGGTTTATAAATTACTCTTTTCACCGTCACAATTGTCTTTTTTTGTGCTGTTTTCGATATTATCGGATTTCTTTTCCTGACATTCACGGTACATTTTCAGGCAATAGTTTTTTTCGCAGTATGTATCAAAAAAAGCTCTGACAATATAGGTGCAAAAAATTGCTTTCGTAAGGTCAATGACCGCCCCGCCGAGCGTTTCTGCGATCTCATTTCTTCCGAAAGCGGCAAGAATATAGCTTGCAGAAATCCATATCAGACAAAATATAAGAATTATCGAAGTCCACTTCTTCGTGTAATTGAACATGCTGAATTTTTTCTTCAGCTTTCCCATTGAAACACTCCCTCAGTCACGTACAAGCCGTGAAAGCTCCTCTGTAAACAGAACCACGCTCAATAATGATTTATTCAAACCTTGGGTCGAGTGGGCATCGACCCCTACGGATTATACGTTTTCTGAACCTCTTTACAGTGAAAAATATTATAAAATTTGATTTAGGTGTAAAAACATTCCGGCTTTCCCT
>HF999649.1:51193-51485 GCA_000434055.1 Ruminococcus sp. CAG:488
AAGGAACCGAACATATTTTCATCTAACCTTTGTCTCATATGACTCCCTATATAATATATGGAAAACGGCAATAAAAAATGACGGAAACCGATAAACGATTTCCGCCGTTATTATATCAAGAATCAGTCAAGCTGTACCTTGTATGTCCAGCCCATGTCGTCCTTAACGTGACCTGTCTGCATACCGTAAAGAGTGTCGTAAAGCTTCTGAGCGATAGGACCTACATTGCCGTCGGCAACCTTGTAATCCGATCCCATATAGTAAAGAGTTCCTATCGGTGAGATAACGGCAG
>HF999649.1:51498-63187 GCA_000434055.1 Ruminococcus sp. CAG:488
AACGGCAGCCGTACCGCTTGCGAATACCTCTTTAAGAGTACCTGCTTTTGAAGCGGCGCATACATCGTCGATTGAAAGACGTCTCTCCGAAACCTTTACTCCCCACTTCTTGAGAAGCTCAATAACGGATTTTCTTGTGATACCGGGAAGAATCGTACCCATAAGCGGAGCGGTGATAACCTCGTCGCCGATTACGAAGAATGCGTTTGAAGTGCCGATTTCCTCAACATATTTATGCTCTGCGGCATCGAGCCAAAGAACGTCCTTGCAGTCATGCTCCATAGCCTTTGCCGAAGCCTTCATGCCGCCGGCATAGTTGCCGCCGCACTTTGCGAAGCCTGTGCCTCCGACAGCCGCACGGATAAATTCGTCCTCAACATAAATTCTCGTTGTATGAAGTCCGCCGTCGTTTGCGGCATAGTAAGAACCAACCGGACAAAGAATGATGATAAAACGATAATGCATTGCCGGAAGAACGCTGAACGAAACCTCGTCGCCGAAGATGAACGGTCTGATATAAAGAGCTGTGCCCGGCTCAGAAGGAACCCAGTCCTTATCAACGGAGATAAGCTGATTGATAGCGTCAAAGAAGATGTCCTTTTCCATATGAGGAATACACATACGGTCATTGGTTCTGTTCATACGCTCAAAGTTCTGATCCGGTCTGAAAAGCTGAATGTCGCCCGACGGAGTTTTATATGCCTTCATGCCCTCGAACATCATCTGGGCATAGTGGAGCACGCATGATGCAGGCTCAATGGCGATCGGCTCATGCGGAACAATTCTTCCGTCGTGCCAGCCCTGACCCTCATCATAGTCGATCATAAACATATGGTCTGTGAAATACTTACCGAAGCCGAGCTTCTTCTGATCCGGCTTCTCCTTTGGGTGCGTAGTTCTTGTTACTGGAAATTTATACATTTCTGTCGCTCCTTTCAAAGCATCATTATTATAATTCATAGAGATCGGGTTTTCTGTCATTGAAAACGTTTATCGAATTTCTGATATCCTTAATTATTCCGAAATCGCAGTCGGCTGTTATAACCTCCTGTTGCTCGCCTGCCGCACCGAGAACCTCGCCCCACGGGTCGATTATCTGCGAATGACCTCCGAATACAGCGTCCGGAGTTTTGCCGCAGGAATTGCAGCAGACAACAAACATCTGATTTTCAATCGCTCTCGCCCTTATGAGCGTAACAATATGAGAGGTTCTGACCAGCGGCCATTGGGACACCATAAAGAGCATGTCGATGCCCTTGAGCGCAAGGCTTCTGATAAGCTCGCAGAATCGGATATCGTAGCAGATAACAATTCCGCACTTATGTCCGTCAAGCTCAAATGTCACAAGATTTTTGCCGAAGCTGAAAAACCTGTGCTCGTCCATCGGAGTAAAAAGGTGCGTCTTGTCATATTCGGCAACGACTTCACCCTCACGGTTGAAAACAAAAGCCGTGTTGTAAATTCCGCCGTTCTTCTCATTGGCAATACTGCCCGCAACGATGTTTATGTTAAGCTCCTTTGCCAAAGCCGAGAAAGTCTTTTTTACCCTCTCGCCGTCTCTGTCGCAATAATCCGCAAGGTTTTCCTTGGGATAGAAACCCGTTGTCCATGTTTCGGGAAGAACAACAACGTCGGATTTTTCTTTTTCAACAGTCTCTCTTATCAGCCTGAGAGCCTCGGCGTAGTTATACTCAACATCGCCGAACTTCATATCAAGCTGAATACAGGAAATTCTCATCTTATTATTCATAGTCATAGCCTGCCTTGACAGCACCCTTGTTTACATCAAGGAGATCAAGGTGACGGGCGGAAACGACCTTTTTGAGTGCGTCATCGGTGAAATCAATCGAGAACTGCGGCACTTCTTTGAGAATCTTGCCCGTGATAATCATATTGGCAAGCGTCGGCGTTCCGTTATCGTTCGCCATTTTCGTTGCAGGTATATAATATACATCTACATCCGTTCTGTCAACCTTTTTGTCAATCATTGTAGAATCAACAAAAATCATTCCACCGCTGACCACTTCGTTTTCATATTTTTCAAGTGACGGAAGATTCATTGCAACAAGTACGTCCGGCTTGTCAACGATCGGAGAGCCTATCGGCTCGTCGCTGATGATTACCGAACAGTTAGCAGTACCGCCTCTCATTTCGGGACCGTAGGAAGGAAGCCAGCTTACCTGCTTGCCCTCGATAAGTCCTTTATATGCAAGGAATTTGCCTGCGAACAGAATACCCTGTCCGCCGAAGCCCGCGAATAACATTCTGCAAGTGTTGCTCATTTTTCTTCCTCCTTTGCATAGATATCCTTATAAACGCCGAGAGGATAGTAAGGAATCATGTTCTCCTCTGCCCAGTCAAGAGCCTTCTGCGGAGTCATACCCCAGTTTGTCGGACAGGTTGAAATAACCTCAACGAGTGAGAAGCCCTTGCCTTCAATCTGATTTTTGAAAGCCTTTTTGATTGCCTTCTTTGCGTTCTTGACGTTCTTAACATTGTTAACGGCAACTCTCTCAAGGTATGCTGCACCGTCAACGTTTGAAAGAAGCTCGCAAACCTTAACGGGATAGCCGACTGTATTTACGTCTCTGCCGTAAGGAGAGGTCTGAGTGACCTGGCCGGGAAGAGTTGTCGGAGCCATTTGACCGCCGGTCATACCGTAGATGGCGTTGTTGACGAAAATTACGGTGATATTCTCACGTCTTGCGGCGGCATGAACCGTCTCGGCAGTACCGATAGCGGCAAGATCGCCGTCGCCCTGATATGTAAATACAACCTTTGACGGGTCGCTTCTTTTTACGCCTGTTGCAACAGCGGGAGCACGGCCGTGAGCCGCCTGAACAAAGTCACATGTGAAATAGTTATATGCCATAACAGAGCAGCCGACCGATGCGACACCGATAGTATCTCCCTCGATTCCAAGCTCATCAATTACCTCGGCAACAAGACGGTGAATAATACCGTGAGTACAGCCCGGGCAATAGTGAAGCGTTGCGTCTGTCAATGATTTCGGTTTTTCAAATACAACTGACATTATTCTGCACCTCCGTTTGACATGATAGCCGAAAGAACATCCTCGGGAGTCGGAATCATACCGCCGACGCGGTTGCAAAGGTCAACCGGTCTCTTGCAGTCGATTGCAAGCTTTACATCGTCGATCATCTGACCCATGTTCATTTCAACAGTTATAAATCTCTCGCACTTCTCGGCGGCGGCACTGAGCGGCTTTGTCGGGAACGGCCAGAGAGTGATCGGTCTTATCATGCCGACCTTGACGCCTCTCTTGCGAGCTTCGTTGACTGCATTCTTTGCAACTCGGGCAGTAATGCCGAACGCAACTACGCAAATCTCGGCGTCCTCCATGAGATATTCCTCATACATTGTTTCGTTTTCTTCAATCGTCTTGTACTTCTGATATCTCTCAAAGTTCTTTATTTCAAGCTCCTCGGGTTTGAGGTAAAGCGAATTGACTATGTTGTGCTCTCTCTCGCACTTTGTGCCTGTGAGTGCCCACGGCTTTTCAACCGGAGTAACCTCGGCAACATCGAGAGAAACAGGTTCCATCATCTGACCCATTGTACCGTCGGCAAGGATCATTGCAACCATTCTGTATTTATCTGCAAGCTCAAATCCCTTGACCGTAAGGCTTGCCATTTCCTGAACAGAAGCCGGAGCAAGTACGATATTGTGGTAATCGCCGTGTCCGCCGCCCTTTGTTGACTGCCAGTAATCAGACTGTGATGGCTGAATTCCGCCGAGTCCCGGACCGCCACGCTGAACGTTGACAACGAGCGCGGGAAGGTCACAGCCTGCGAGGTATGATATACCCTCACTTTTAAGCGAAACTCCCGGGCTGGAAGAGGAGGTCATGACTCTCTTGCCTGTTGACGAAACGCCGATAACCATATTGATAGCGGCAATTTCGCTCTCCGCCTGAAGGAAGGTTCCGCCGATCTTCGGCATACGCTTTGACATATAGGCCGCAACCTCTGTCTGCGGAGTGATAGGATAACCGAAGTAATGGCGGCAGCCTGCCCTGATAGCAGCCTCGGCAATTGCTTCGTTACCTTTCATAAGTACTTTATCTGACATTTTTTTCACCTCTCTACCGTAATAACACAATCGGGACACATCGTTGCGCAGAATGCGCAGCCTATACATTTTTCCTGCTCTGTCACAACTGCGGGATGATGTCCCTTGTTGTTCAGCGTTGTCTCTGACAAGTGAACTATTCCCTTGGGACAAGCGTTCACGCAAAGTCCGCAGCCCTTGCAAAGGTCTGTTTTGAATGTTACTTTAGCCATTTGACATTCCTCCTAATTTATTTTCTCCTGCAGGGTAAGCGGAAGCATATTGTCCACTTTTCCGTACAGTTCTTTATAGAGTGTTTTCTTAACGGTCGTCATCGCAACGGGAAGTCCCGTAAGCTTTGAAACCTCGTCGGCATATTTGAGTGAATCGAGAACATCCTGTGCAGTCGTCTCCTCGCCGAGATTTGAATTGTTTATTATAGCGGTAAATTTCATTGAAGCGGCTTTCTCGATTTCGTTCATGACCTCAAGAGTGCTGTAAGCGTCCCTTGTCAGCGGTCTGTACATGTTTATTACAAGGTACATTTCATAGTCATTTTCACGGACTATGCTTTCCGAATAGCGACCGAGCGCATAAGCTCCCCTGTCGTCTCCGCCGATATCCATGACGGCAAATTCGGAACGGTCGTCAATAACCGAATATATATCCTGCGGCAGCGACGGCAAATCAACGTTGGAACTTGCAAACTCGGAACAAATAAGCCTGATTCCGGCCTCTTTAAGCTCCTTTTCGCTGTCTTTCGTTCTGAAATAGGGATTAACGATATCAAGGTCGGCAACCGCAACCTCAAGGCCCTGCTGTCTCAGCTTAAAAGCATAATTGACGGCAATATTCGTTTTTCCGCTGCCGTAATGACCGGCAAAAAGCGTTATACGCTTCATATTTTCACCTCGGAAAGTTTGATGATTAAATGATAAATTTTAGTAAACCCCTCATATGGGAGCGCCGAAAAAATTTTTCTCCTGTCATTGGGTCGATGTGGGCATCGACCCCTACGAATTGTTCCTTTATCGCACCACGCAGCAATGGGAAAGTTTGATAAAAAATTATTATAGTTACAGGAACTAATCAGCCTTCCCTCAAGGGGAAGCCGGTATATTTCTTCTAAAATCGGCATGCCATACCTTAGAACAAATCGTTCAGGGTGCGTCGATTTCAAGGCGGTGAGCCGATGGAATACTATGTGTATTTCGAGGCTCACCAACGAAGAAAGCAATGTGCCATACCTTAAATCAAATTGTTCAGGGGGCGTCGAGTTCAAGGCGACAGGCTGACGCAATACTATGTGTATTGCTAAGCCTGTCAACGCCGAAATCGGCGTGCCATGGGCAATTTTACAGTTGATTACGGATAATCTTGCCGCTTATAGTCTTCGGTAATTCATCCTTGAATACAACGATTCTCGGATACTTGTAAGGAGCGGTGTGCTTCTTGACGTAGTTCTGAATCTCTTTCTTGAGCTCCTCGGTAGGTTCTGTGCCCTTGGTAAGAACAATGGACGCCTTAACAACCTGTCCTCTTACATCGTCGGGAGCAGCGGAAACACCGCACTCAAGAACATAAGGAAGCTCCATGATAACATTTTCGATCTCGAACGGTCCGATACGGTAGCCGGACGACTTGATAACGTCATCAATACGGCCGACATACCAGAAGTAACCGTCCTCATCTCGCCATGCGATATCACCTGTGTGATAAACGCCGTCGTGCCAAACCTCGTCTGTTTTTTCCTGATTTCTGTAGTAGCCGAGGAATATTCCGCACGGTACCTTTTCGGAGGTATTGACGCAGATTTCGCCGGTTTCACCGAGGTCGGCTTCCGTTCCGTCGGGACGGAGAATTTTGATATCGTAGAGCGGTGTCGGCTTGCCCATTGAGCCCGGCTTCGGAGTCATACCCGTGAGGGTTGCGATTCCGAGGGTCATTTCCGTCTGACCGAAGCCCTCCATAAGCTCAAGTCCCGTAGCATTGTAGAACTGACGGAATACCTCGGGGTTGAGAGCCTCACCTGCTGTTGTTGCGTGACGGATAGAAGAAAGATCGTACTTGCCGAGATCCTCTTTTATCATCATTCTGTACATCGTCGGAGGTGCACAGAACGTTGTAATATGATACTTAGCGAACATCGGAAGGATATCCGATGCATCGAAGCGATCGAAGTTATATACAAATACGGCGCCCTCGCAGAGCCACTGTCCGTAGAGCTTGCCCCAAAGAGCCTTGCCCCAACCTGTGTCGGAGATAGTAAGATGAAGTCCGTCCTTGCTTACGCAGTGCCAGTATTTAGCTGTGATATAGTGACCGAGCGGATATTTGTAGGAATGGGTTGCGATTTTCGGATAACCCGTTGTGCCCGAAGTGAAGAACATGAGCATCGGATCATTTCCGCACGGTGCGTCCTCCTCACGTCTGTAGCGTCTTGAGAACAGGCAATATTCGCTGTCGAAGTTATGCCAGCCTTCACGCTCGCCGCCGACGATGATCTTGTTTACGAGAGTATGTGTCTTTGAATCGGCGATATCAACCTGATGGGCTGTGTCGCCGTCAGCCGTACAAAGAATTGAAGTAACGCCTGCCGCCTCAAATCTGTACTCAAAATCGTGGTCAACAAGAAGGTTCGTAGCAGGAATTGCAATTGCGCCTATCTTATGCAGGCCGAGGATAGCAAACCAGAACTGATAGTGACGCTTGAGAACAAGCATGACTCTGTCACCCTTCTTGATACCGAGCGACTTGAAGTAGTTAGCCGCCTGAGCCGAATGTTCTTTAACATCCTTGAATGTGAAGATTCTCTCTGTCTTGTCACGGTCAACATGAACAAGAGCACGCTTATCGGGTGATTTCTTAGCAATCTTATCAACGATATCAAAGGCAAAGTTAAATTCGTCCTCGTGATTGAAGTCGATTGAAACAAGGTTGCCGTTCTCGTCCTCGGTTGCGTCGATAAACTTCTCGCAAACGTAGCTGCCCTTAGCCTTAACGCCCATAACAGCTCTTTCATGCAAAATATTCTGAACAGGCTCGTCACTTGCCATAACCATTGCAAGGAAAAGACAGTCTCTGCCGTCAATGGCTATCATTCCGTGAGGAGTTGACGAGTTATAGTAGATGCTGTCGCCCTCGTGAAGGATCTCTTCGTGATTGCCGACTCTTACCTTAAGAGTACCGCTGATAACGAGGTCAAATTCCTGACCGCTGTGAGTTGTAGTGTGAATCGGTTTATTTTCAAGCTCTGCATCATACTCATATCTAACCCAGTACGGTTCGGAGAGCTTTTTTCTGAATTTCGGCGCAAGGTTCTGAATCTCGATTCCGTTTTCACTGGCGGTAACCTGACCCTTGCCCTTTCTTGTGACGGTGTATGATGAAAGTACGGCGCTGTGACCTTCAAGAAGATCCGTAATGCCGATGTCAAACGCAAGCGCACATTTGTGAATAAATGTGAACGGGAGATCTACCGTTCCGCTCTCATAAAGTCTGTAGGTTTCAACAGAGACCTCGGTCTTTTCCGCCATCTGTTCAACGGTAAAGGCACATATGTCTCTCATTTCGTGGATACGTTCCGCCACTTCATAAAGCTGGTTTGTTTCTGTTTGATTTGACATAATTTTTACCTCCGTAATGTACCGGCACCGATTTCGGATAAAACAAAAAATCCGTCCCAAAGTCCTTAGAACTTTGAGACGGATTTGATAATCCGCGGTACCACTCAAATTGCGATCTGCTATTGCTTCTCGCCTCTCTGCAGGATCTGACAATCCCTCAACACTGACGCAGTTGTCACGGGAGAAACTACTGTTGTTTCATCTCTCCGGCTCGGAAGTGATGGGTTTTACATTCATCTCGCTATCGGCTCGCACCAAACGCCGACTCTCTGAAAGGACATAAACGCAACCGTCTTCGTCACAGCTTTTGTTTCAACAGGTTATTTGTACCTGTTGCGGTACATTATAAGATAGTTTTCTTGATTTTTCAAGAGATTATTTGTAATATCAACATTACATTTTGTAATGTTACGCCGTTACAACGGAATTTGCCTTTTGCAGTCCGTATTTCTTGATAGCGTCCTCACGCATCTTGTATTTCAAAATCTTGCCGGCAACATTCATCGGGAACTCGGTCACAAAGTCAATATACTTCGGCACCTTGTGCTTTGCCATGTGCGAAAGAACGTAGTCCTTCATCTCCTGCTCGGTCATGGTCTCGCCCTCCTTGAGGATAATGCAAGCCATGATTTCCTCGCCGAGTCCCTCATCGGGAACGCCGATAACCTGAACGTCCTTGACCTTCGGGTGAGTATAGATAAACTCCTCGATTTCCTTGGGGTAGATATTCTCGCCGCCGCGAATAATCATATCCTTAAGTCTGCCCGTGATTCTGAAGTTACCCTCCGGAGTGCGGCATGCAAGGTCGCCTGTATGAAGCCAGCCGTCCTTATCAATTGCGCTTGCCGTAGCCTTCGGCATTTTGTAATAGCCCTTCATGATATTGTAGCCTCGGGCAACGAACTCGCCCGTTACATTGTCGGGGCACTCAAGACCCGTATCGGGATCGACGATTTTACATTCAATTTTTGGAAGCGGATGACCGACCGTCGCAACACGGTCCTCCAAGGGATCATCCGTGCTGCTCATTGTACAGCCGGGAGAGGATTCCGTCTGACCGTAAACAATTGTGATTTCGGTCATGTGCATCTTATCGACAACCTCACGCATCTTTGAAATCGGGCACGGTGAGCCTGCCATGATACCGGTTCTCATGTATGAAAAATCCGTCTTTTCAAAGTCGGGGTGCTGGAGCATTGCAATAAACATTGTCGGAACGCCGTGGAAAGCCGTTATGCGCTCGGAATTGATACATGCAAGTGAAGATTTCGGTGAGAAATAAGGCAACGGAAGTGCCGTTCCGCCGTGTGTCATAATTGCCGTCATGGCAAGAACCATGCCGAAGCAATGGAACATCGGAACATGAATCATCATTCTGTCCGCCGTTGAAAGATCCATTCTGTCGCCGATGCACTTGCCGTTGTTTACAACATTATAGTGCGTCAGCATAACTCCCTTGGGGAAGCCCGTTGTGCCCGAGGTGTACTGCATGTTGCAGACATCGTCCTTTCTGACGAGAGAAGCCATTCTGTAGACCTCCTCGACAGGAATCTCTCCGGACCTGTCAACTGCCTGCTCCCATGTCATACAGCCCTGCTGTTCATAACCGACAGTAACAATATTTCTCAAAAACGGCAGCCTCTTTGCGTGGAGCTTTTCGCCGCTCTTTGTGTGCTCCAGCTCGGGGCAAAGCTCAGCCATGATCTCATCATAGTGCGAATCTCTGTAGCCTTTTATCATAATAAGCGTATGAGTGTCTGACTGCCTAAGCAGGTACTCGGCCTCATGGATTTTATAGGCTGTGTTCATCGTAACGAGAACTGCACCGATTTTGGTCGTTGCCCAGAATGAAATATACCACTGCGGAACATTGGTTGCCCAAACGGCAACATGAGAGCCTGCCTTGACGCCCATTGCGATAAGCGCTCTTGCAAAGGTATCAACGTCATCACGGAACTGTGCATAAGTCCTTGTGTAGTCAAGCGTTGTATATTTGAATGCAAGCTGATCGGGAAATTCCTCAACCATTCTGTCAAGAACCTGCGGAAAAGTTTCCTCAATAAGCTCCTCTTTTTTCCATACAAATTTGCCTGTATGGGTCTTGTTATAGTAATACTTTTTCTTGTTTGTTTCGTCTTTAACGGTCTCCATATAGCTCTCATAGTGGGTCAAAATGATTTCGAGATCGTCAATTGACTTGAACCATTCGGGATTCCATTCAACCGAAACAAAGCCGTTATAATTGATTGAACCGAGAGCGTTCATCATATCCTTAATAGGCATTGTGCCCTCGCCGATGAGGGTATGCTCCCCTGCTTTTTCTGCATCGGTCAGGTGAACAAGCTTAACATATGCACCGAGGTTGGTAATCGTCTTTTCCGAATCCTCGCCTCCGACGAAGTAGGTTTCGTACATGTTCCAGTCCGCGCCGATAAAGTCGCTTGCGAAGTAGTTCATCAAGTCGCAAAGTCTTGTTGTGTCGGCAAAAATTCCCGTCGTTTCAACAAGCACGATTACGTTATGCTTTTCGCCCTCTGCTATTGCCTTGCCGATGAACTCTATCGCCTTGTCGTAAGCGTCCTCGCCGCCCTCGACATAAAGCTTTATATAGGGGACGTTGATATTGCTTGCCACGGCAATTGCCGAATTCATTTTTTCAACATTTTCGTCCGAGGTGTCGGCGGCATTGCAGTTTGAGTTTATGCAAACGATGCTCTTTTTTGAGTTAATGAGCTTTCTTTTGGTTGAAGAAGCCATGTCGGGGTTGAACGGTGAGGTTCTGCCAGAGAACATCGGGTCTCGAAAATCGTGAATCTCGATTCCGCCGTATTTCAGCTCGTCCGCCATATTGAGAAACTCATCAAGACTTTTATTCTTGTGGAATTTTGTAGAAAAAGCTAATTTCACAATTAACCCTCCTCATATGCTATCTTGTTCAGTGCGCTGACGTATGCACGGATACTTGCGCCGATGATATCTGTTGAAATGCCTGTTCCGGAATAGAGCTTGCCGGTCGAGCTTCTGAGCTTAACGAGCGCGTGACCCATAGCCTCACGTCCCTCCGTAACCGCCTTGATCTGGAAATCGTCCAGCTCATAGTGATGGCCGATGATCTGCTCAATTGCGAGGAAAGCGGCATCAATCGGGCCGTCGCCGACGCTCACGCCGCTGATCTCGGTGCCGTTCTTGACGAGCTTGATGTTAGCGGTTGCGGTGATAATGTTGCCGCTGTTGATAACGTAGCTGCCGATCGAATAGATTGACGGAACCTGCAAAGCCGAGGAAGCGATAATAGCTTCAAGCTCTTTTGTTCCGACGAAATCCTTCTTTACCGCAACACGCTTGAAGGCTTCGTAAACGTTTGCGTTATCCTCCGGAGAAAGGTCGTAGCCTATCTTTTTGACCGCCTTGACAACAGTTGCGATCGTATCGTTCTTATCGAGAGTGAGGGTCTCGCTGTCCTCATTCACACCTGTTTCAAAAGGTGTATTCTCGCTCTTGGAGGTGTTGAGCATTCTCTTTATCTGACCCGTTACTCGACGTATCTCGGTCGTCCTTATCTTGCTCGAAACCTTTATCGAATCACCTCTGAGTGTGAATATCTTCGCGATTTTTTCAACCGTCGGGAAATTGAAGTTATCTGCCGTGACCTTGACCTGCGTTGCGCCCGCTTCGATTGCGGCGAATGCGGAAGCCGAAGCCATGTTCATTGAGTCAACGACCTCAACGCCGAGAGTGACATCCTTAGCCGACGGAACGTTCTCGAAAATGTCGGAGATAAATCCGCCGAACTCCGACGGAAACATTGTGCCCTCGGAATCACAAACGGTAACTCTCGTTGCGCCTGCCTTTATCGCGTCGCTGATTGCCTGATAAAGGAACGGACTTTCGGCTCTTACCGCGTCCTCGGCAGAGAATTCAATATTGTCGGTGTACTTCTTGCATTCGGAGATGAGCTCAGTAACCATGCCCATGACAACCGGCGGCTTTTT
>HF999649.1:63244-154336 GCA_000434055.1 Ruminococcus sp. CAG:488
TCGGAAGAGAAACCTTAAGAGAAAACTTCTTTGCACCCTTTGCACAGTTATAAGCCGTTTCAACGCCTGCCGCATCGTAGCCTGCATCAACGGCTATTTCCGAATGTTTCATAAGCGAAGCGATTGTTTTTATAAGAAGAACATCTGTTGAAGTGTTCTTAATTTTCGGCATCTCGATAATATCGCAGTGCAGCTTGTCCATCTGCTTTGCAATTTCGATCTTCTCCTTAAAGCTTAAGGAATGGCTGGCTGACGACTCGCTTTCTCTGAGCGTCACATCGGATAAAATAACCTTTCTCATAACGATTCTCCTTTTTGTTATGTATTGCAATACCGTAATATATGCGGTATCGCCATATATAAAAAACAAAGTCCCGGAAGTATTAAAACTTCCGGGACGATAAAACATGTTTACCGCGGTACCACCCGCATTGCCTAAATAAGGCCTCTTCGGATTCTGACAAATCCTAAGCTGTGATAACGGTGCTTGCCGTAGCTCCTTATACAGTGAAAACGGTTGGGGAGCTCTGCTCGGATACGAGACAGCAATTAAATTTCCATATCGGCTCACACCTGCCGCCGACTCTCTGAAATCAGAAATATAATGCTTAATATCTTCAACGCATTTCAAATATTGCAGTTATTATAGTTGACTTTTGTCGATTTGTAAACAGACAGCTTGTAATGTCGACATTACAAAACGTAATTACTTCAAAAGCTCCGCATTGAGCTTCTTACCGTAAGCGGTTGCGGCATTGATAAGTCCCTCATCGGGAATTGTCTGAGCGATCGGCTTGCCGGTGCTGAGAACCTTGCAATAGATTTCTGCCGACTTCTCAATCGTGTGCATAAGTCCGAAGGCGGCATCAAATGTATTGCCCGATACAAAAAGTCCGTGATGCGCCCAAACAATAGCGTCGTACTTTTTCTGAAGCTCGCAGGTTTTGTGAGCGATCTCGGCTCCGCCCGGAATCATCCATTCAACAACACCGACGCCGTTCGGGAAAATGATTGGGCACTCGGTCATGCTCTCCCAGAGGACTCTTGAAAAAGCCTCGGAAGTGAGCGGAAGAACAAAAGTAAGCGCAATAATATTGACCGGATGAGCATGATAGATAACTCTGCAGGCTCCGTCCGTTGCCTCAACACGAACGCTGTGGTTCATAAAATGGGTCGGAAATTCACTTGTCGGGCCGCCGCCGTTAACTAGACCCCATACTATTCTGTAACCGTCGCCTGCGTCGTTGATTTCAAGAATACACATATTTGCGGCAGGATCTCTTTTAACGTTCTGGAAAAATTTCCCCGTGCCCGTTACCATGAAATACTCCTTTTTGAGGTTATCCGCCTGAACACCGAGGTCAACCCACGGTCTGTCATATGTAAAGTAAGGCTTGCAAGCCTCAACCTCTTCGGCTGTCATACGGTAGGAAAGGTTACCGCCGTTGCCCTCGTGCCAGCCCTGCTCGTAGCCGTCATTGCAGGTAAGTGCAAATTTTTTAATTACTTCAAGATCTAAGATGCTCATTTAAAAGACTCCTATATTTAAAATTCAAATTATATTACCACTATATAAAAATGCTGTCAATCAGGAATTTTTAAGCTCCTTGAGGCGTTTCATAACGTTGTTCTCTCCCCTACCGAAATAATCGTGGAGGATTTTATACTCGCCGAAAAGCTTGTTGTAAAGCTCAACGTTCTCCGGAATCGGATAGTAAACCTTATCCTTGACCTTGCCGAGAGCAGCAGCACCGTCATAAAGGCTGTCGTAGCCGCCCTTCTGAGCACCTGCGGCACATGCGCCGTAGATCGCACTGCCGAGCGCACCGCCCTGCTCACAGTCGGCAATCTTTATCGGCATATTGATAACATCGGCATAGATCTGCATAGTCATCGGATCCTTCTGGCTTATACCGCCTGCGGCATAGAAGGAGTTAACGTCAACACCGTTCTCACGGAAAACATCAATGATCATTCTTGTACCGTAAGCCGTTGCTTCAATCAAGGCTCTGTAGATATCCTCAGGCTTTGTTCTTAGCGTCATTCCGAGCATCATGCCCGAAAGATCGGCGTCAACAAGCACCGAACGAACGCCGTTCCACCAGTCAAGCGCAACAAGTCCGCTCTCGCCCGGCTTCTTCTGCTCGCACTTTTGGCGAAGGAATTTATGTATATTAACTCCCTGCTTCTCAGCCTCGTCATAGTAGCTCTTGGGCAGGCAGTTGTCAATGAACCACTGGAAATGGTCGCCTACACAGCACTGACCGGCCTCATAAGCGTAAAGACCCGGGAGAATACCGTCGGCAACAACGCCGCTGATACCCGGAACCGGAATTTCCTCCTCGCTGAGAAGCATATGACAGGTTGAAGTGCCCATGATAGCGAGCATTTCGCCCGGCTTCGTGATACCTACGGCAGGAACGAAAACGTGAGCGTCAATAATAGGAACCGCGACAGCCGTACCCTCTTTTAGTCCCGTCATTGCGGCAAACTCGGCTGTGACCTCGCCTGCCTTTGAGCCGAGCGGAAGAATATCTCTCGAGAATTTCTCGTCGATAACATGCTCCATTCTCGGGTCGAGAGCCTTGAAGAACTCGTCCGACGGATATCCGTTTTTCTTGTTCCACATACCCTTGTAGCCTGCACAGCAGGAATTGCGGATCTCATGGCCGCACATCTGCCAAACAACCCAGTCGGAGGCTTCAATAAAACGGTCGGCTTCGTCGTAAACCTCGGGGGCTTCGTCAAGAATCTGCCAGAGCTTAGGAATAGCCCACTCGGAGGAAATCTTTCCGCCGTAGAGCTTGAGCCAGTCCTGATTCATCTTTTCGGCAATTTCATTGAGCTTCGTTGCCTGAGCCTGCGCCGCATGATGCTTCCAAAGCTTAACATAAGCGTGTGGTTCGTCCTTGAATTTATCAATGAAACAAAGCGGCGTGCCGTCCTTCTTGACCGGCATGACTGTGCAGGCGGTGAAATCCAGTCCGAGACCGATGATGTCCTCCGCATTAACTCCGCTTTGCTTTATAACGTCGGGAATAGTTGTTTTAAGCACGTCGAGATAGTCCTGAGGGTCCTGAAGCGCCCAGTCCGCTCCGAGCTTTTTGCCGCTCGGAAGCTCTTCGTCCATAACGGAATGAGGATAGTCGAGGACCGAGGTTGCAAGCTCCTCACCTGTTTTGACGTCAACGAGCAGTGCTCTGCCCGAGAGAGTACCGAAATCAACACCGATTGCATATTTTGCCATATTAAACCTCCGTTTTACGTTACGCCAAAAGTAAGGCGACGATATTTGAATAAACCCTGACAGGGTCCTCAAGGAATCTTTCCTTGACGGCAAGAGCCTGGTCATAGTCGGCGACAAAGAGCTTCACGCTCATTATCTCGTCGTCCGCATCAACCACGGAAAGGGTCACATTGCATCCCTTCTCCACCCTGTCGATCTGAATTTTATTTTCACGCTCACGTCTTAGTCTCGTCTGAAGTCTGACGGCGGCGTTGAAAGCCTGTTCTCTCACCGTAAAGGGAATATCATGCTCCAAAGTCTCGGAGTTTTTCTTGCCCTTATCGGTAATAATAAGTTCGTTTTCTTTTATAATAACGTTACCGTTATCGGCAAGCTCGCTGAGTGCCTGACTCATTTCAAAATAATTAGCAAGCTCCTCACCGCATATTATCTCATCAAGCTGTTCTCTTGTGAGCGGTGTATCGAGACGGCTGAGAAGATACCCGATAAGAATTTTTATCTCGTTTTTCGTCCTCAGTCCGCCAAGCTCAATGCCTTCGCTGAAGGAATCGTATTCCATAGGAGTACCTCCTTATTCTATCGGAATTTCGACAGGCTGTCTTTGTCTGAAAATAAGCACGCTGTCAAAACCGCAGTTTTTTGCAAGCTGCATGCCCTGCTCGATTCCCGCGCCCATATGCTCAACAAAATGAGAATCAGAGCCGACCGTCACATGCTTTCCGCCGAGCTCCTTGAAGCGGCGTACATAGCTTTCGTCGGGCAGGGTTCTGCCGATAGGCTGTCTGAGACCCGAAGTATTGATTTCAAGCGGCTTGTCCTTCTCAATAAGCAGCGAGAAAATCTCGTCGATGTCCTTTTGATATCTCGCCATGTCAACGTCGATATGATGTTCACCGACAATGTAGCGCAACGGATAAGTAAGGTGAGCATATGTGTCAAACTTGCCCCACTCGGCAAGCATCTTCATCTCAAGAAAATAATCGTCAAGAAGCGGATAAACATTATCCTTGTTATAATCCAGCTCGCAGAAATCGGGAGTTTTTCTTAGGTTATGGATCGAACCGATTACAATATCGTAATCCTTGGAGGCAATGAGAGCCTCACTCTCGGCAAGGTCATATGTCGGCTCGCCCATCTCAACGCCCACGCAAACCTCAATTCTGTCCTTGTACTGCTCCTTGGCCCTCAAAATATCGGCAAAGGATTCGTCGGCAGTCTTGTCAAAATGATTCTGACGGAACAGATCCATCTCAACGTGATCCGTGAAAGCAACGATCTTTATGCCCTTTTCAATCGAGCTTTCAATCATCTCGTCAACGGAATAGTGACCGTCAAAGGAATGAATCGTGTGCGCATGCATATCAACAATATTATTAAAACTCACCTGTAACCATAACCTTTCAAATGAATACAATAAAAACCTTTATCTAATAAATTTTATCACACCGAGCTATAAGCTGTCAACCGTAATTGCCCATTCTTTCACAAGTTCGTCAACGCTTTTAGCGGCATTGGCAGGGCTGGTGGACGGCAAGCGCATGGCTTCTATTCCCGTAGCGGGCAAAATATACTTTTTATACAGCTTGTCGGCGGTTGCACCGTTTGTAAAAATACGTTCAATCTTGCTGTTTTTTATAATAAAGCCGATATCGTTCGGCACAGCGTTTTTAATTGAGCTGTCCGACGATCCGTATATATCGCAAGAAGCGATAACATCCCAAAGCGCAATATGACTGTTCAAAAGCACGGCTTTCTTTTCGTCAACCGTGACAGGCTCTTCGGCTTTAAGAAGTGTGGAAACGACCTTCCAAAACCTGTTCCTCGGGTGGCCGTAAAAAAACATCTGCTCCCTGCTTTTGACCGACGGAAAGCTGCCTAAAATCAATATTTTGCTCTCACGGTCCCATACAGGGTCAAACGGGTGCTCAACATGTATAAGCGCTTTACCCATCGTATCACCTCGGTGTAATTATATTCCTTTAGTACCTGTATGTCAAAGAATCTTTTTGTTCTTTTCTATTCTCTTTTATCTAAAATAAATAACCCCTCCGCTTTGCTACCCTACAGTGGNNNNCTCCGCTTTGCTACCCTACAGTGGCACCGAGATTAAGCTTCTTCTGACATTGAGTCGATTTGGCATCAACACATATGAATTTTACATTTACTGAATCTTGTTTCATCAAGACATATTAAAATAAAAAAACACCCCGAAAGGCATTAAGCTTTTCGGAGTGTCGATTACGATTGAATTATTCCTCAACGGGAGCTTCTTCTGCTGCTTCCTCTGCCGGAGCTTCCTCCGCCGAATCCTCAGCGGCCTCATCAGCCTTCGGAAGAAGGGCACGGATTGAAAGGCTTACACGGCTCTTATCGAAGTCGATAGCTGTGATCTTGCACTTAACCTTCTCACCGATCTTAAGAACATCAGAAGGCTTGCCGATTCTCTGGTCTGCAATCTGAGAAATATGGATAAGTCCGTCGATGCCCGGGATAACGGTTGCGAATGCACCGAATGTCGTAAGACCGACGATCTCGGAATCAATAACAGTATCAACCGGATAGTCACGGCGAAGGATCTCCCAAGGATTGTCCTCAGCCTTCTTGTAGCCGAGAGAAATCTTCTTGTTCTCCTTATCAAGGCTCTTGATATAAACCTCAATCTCCTGACCGACGGAAAGAACCTCTGAAGGATGCTTAATTCTCTTCCAAGACATCTCGGAGATATGTACCATTCCGTCTACGCCGCCGATATCAACGAATGCGCCGTAGTTTGTGAGTGACTTAACCACACCGTGGTAAACCTGTCCCTCTTCAGCCTGTGCCCAGAAAGCATCCTCAGCAGCCTTGCGAGCCTCTCTGATAACAGCCTTGATCGAACCGATGGCCTTCTTGCGGCCGCGCTCGGACTTAACCTCGATGATCTTGAGATCAACCTTGGTCTTGAGAAGATCGTCAAGAGAATCTCCTCTTGAAGCTGTTGCAAGAGATGCGGGAACGAATACTCTTACGCCGTTTACAATTACGATAACGCCGCCCTTGACAACGTCTGTAACAGTACCTGAAACGACCTCATCGTTCTCCTTGGCAGCTTCGATCTTATCCCAAGCGCCCTGAGCATCGTATCTCTTCTTGGAAAGCATAACTGTGCCTTCCTGATCGTTTGTCTTCATGATAATGAGCTTGATCTCGTCGCCGATCTTCAGTTCCTTCATCGGATCTGCTGTCGGATCTGCGCTGTACTCATCGGCAGGAACATATCCTGTCTGCTTTCTGCCGATATCGACCTGGATCTCACTCGGTGAAATACCTGTGACTACACCGACAACCTTTTGCTCGGTGCTCATATTGTTAAGAGACTCTTCGAGCGCCTCCATAAAATCAAGATCTTCAGCGGAAGTTTTTGCCACCTCCTCTGCATTTTCAATCGGGTTTGTGTTTACATTTTCTGACATTGTTGAAAGTACCTCCTTTATGATTGCCGCGGGAGTTGATGCTCCTGCGGTGACACCCACCTTTCGACATCCTTGGAAGCTGATATTTTTCAGCTCGTCCGCTGTTTCGATAAGATAGGTCGGGCAGCAGTTTTCACACACAGCCTTCAACTTCACTGTATTGGAACTTTGCCGTCCTCCTACTATGATCATTGCGTCACATTCCTCCGCCAAATTGATGGCTTCGTCCTGCCGCTCATTAGTAGCATTACATATTGTATCAAAAATTAAAGCTTTTGTATAGTCTTTTTTTAATTTTTTTAAACATTTTTCCCATTCTACCGTATTAAAAGTGGTTTGAGCAACCGCTATTATTCTTTTTTCGCAGTTTATCTCAGCTTTTTCGAGCTCCTCAAGGTTTTTGAAAACAACAACCTCGCCCTTACAGTAGCTTTTTATTCCCTGAACCTCGGGGTGATTTGCGTCGCCTGCAATGAGAACGATTGAATTATCGTCCGAATTGTCCGTAACGATTTTATGTATTTTCTTTACAAAAGGGCACGCGGCATCCCAGTATTCATATCCCCTCGCCTTTAATTCGTCAATGACCTGCTTTTCAACGCCGTGGGTTCTTAGAACCAGCTTTGTATCTTTAGGGATTTCATCAATTGAATTTGCAATAATAACGCCCTTGCTTCTCAGGTCGTCAATAACCTGCGGATTATGTATTATCGGTCCGAGAGTGCATACCTTTTCGCCGCTTCTTACCATCTGATACAGCCGGTCAACGGCACGATTCACGCCGAAGCAGAAGCCGGCGGTTTTCGCTAACTTAATCTGCATGGCCTAACCCCCAAAGCTCTTTTATTCTGTCCATTATGAGAGCCGAGCCGTAACGGAGATCCTTCATCTTGTCAACATCGTCGTGGAAATCAAGCTCCTCATATTTTATCGGCTTGCCGTAGCGGACTGTCAGTCTTGTTCCCTTTTTGGCCTCGTCGCTTGTGTAGATCGAAACCGGGACAACGTCGCATTTGCATTTTTTCGCAACATAGCAGACTCCGCCCTTGGCTTCATGCGGCTTAAAATCATGCGAGCGTGTGCCTTCGGGGAAAATGCCGAGCGCTCCGCCGTCCTCAACAACCTTGACGGCATGATTCATCGCATGAAAATCGAACTTGCTTCTGTCAACGGGAAAAGCATTGAGATTGGCAAGAAACCAGCCGACAATATTCTTTTCAAAAAGCTCCTCCTTGGCGACGAAATGAAACTTCACCTTACAGCCGACGCCGATAATAATGGGATCGATTGCCGTAATGTGATTGGACGCAAGAATAATACCCCTGTCGGTCGGAACGTTCTCCACGCCGACATAGGTTATTTTATATCTTGAGTTTACAACTATCTTTGCAAGAGGCCTTATGATCTTATAAAGGAAGTGGCTCTTGTCAGATTCATAATTGTATTTGTATGCCATAATGACCCTTCCTTTTTAGTGGTGTGTGAAATATTCTTGTCGCCCCTTTAGGGGAGTGACGGAGTGGTTAAAGTTTGATAAAGCTTTACTCCCTCAGTCACAGACAAGCTGTGTCCAGCTCCCCCGAAGGAGGAGTACACGCTCAAAGCAAATTGTATCTGACTTTTTATCAGCCTTCCCCTTGAGGGGAAGGTGGGCGGCGGATTGCGCCGCTCGGATGAGGTGGTGGATTTTTCAGTTTATTATTTAGTGAAATCAGACTTGAACCTTTCCACCTCATCACCGTCTTACGACGGAGCTTCCCCTCAAGGGGAAGCCTTGGTCAATTTCCGCTGACTTTTTCTTGCCGCCATACAATGAGCACCGAGATACAATGCATCACTTCAAATGCTCTTTGATAATTCTGAGAAGATCTTCTGCGCCGTCTTCAAGGTTATAGCCGCCGTTATCGACATAAATCGCATCATCCGCCTGCTTGAGCGGTGCAATCTCTCTGTGGCTGTCCTGATAGTCGCGTTTTTTGATGTCCTCTAAAATATCGTTATAATCAGCTTCTTCGCCTTTTTCGATCATTTCCTTATAGCGTCTGTTCGCTCTCTCCTCAACCGAGGTCGTGAGAAAAATTTTAACGTCGGCATTCGGTAAAACAACCGTTCCGATATCTCTGCCGTCCATTATGCAGTCGTTCTCGGCGGCAATTTTTCTCTGCAAATCAAATAGAAATTCCCTGACCTTCGGTATTGCCGAAACATTCGAAGCACCCATTGAAGCCTCGGGAGTTCTGATAGCCTCCGAAACGTCCTCGCCGTTGAGAAAAACATGCTGGGCTCCGTCAACGAATTTAAGCTCCACCTTGACGTCGGGCAGAGTTGCGATAACCTTTTCGGCATTCTTTGTGTCAATACCCTTTCTTATAGAATAAAGACCAACCGTTCTGTAAAGCGCACCCGTGTCAACATAGATGTAGCCGAGCTTCTTTGCGACAAGCTTTGCCGTGCTACTCTTTCCTGCGCCTGCAGGACCGTCAATTGCAATATTTACAGCCATAAAATAAACCTCCGTTATACATTTTCACCGGCTAATCGTCCGGTTGAGAAAGCAATTTGTAAATTAAATCCGCCCGTGTATGCGTCAACGTCAATAACCTCGCCCGCAAAGTAAAGCCCCGGGAGAAGCTTTGACTGCATGGTTTTCGGGTCGATCTCCGAGACTTTCACGCCGCCCGAGGTAACGATCGCCTCATCAATCGGACGGAAGCTCTTGATCGTAACCTTAAAATTCTTGAGAAGCGTAACCAACTTATGCCTTTGCTCCTTGGTTATCTGATTAACCTTTTCGTTCGCCCTTATTCCGCTTAGCTTGACTGTAACCGGAATCAGCTTTCTCGGCAGAAGCGCACCGAGTGAATTGATGAAATCCTTATTAGTATTCTCCGAAAAATCTCTGAGAATTCGTGCATCGAGCTGTTCTTCGGTGAGCGCCGGTTTAAGGTCGATCGAAATAATATATCTGCCAGGCTCCATGTCACGGATTCTCGAGCTTGCCGAAAGAACCATCGGACCCGAAACTCCGAAATGAGTGAAAAGCATCTCACCGAAATCATCATATATGATTTTATTTTTCTTCTTCGTGTCAATGACCTTCATCGTGACATTTCTCAGCGAAAGACCCATAAGATCTGTGCAGAAGCCCTCGTGAGCATTAAGCGGCACAAGCGACGGCTTCGGTTCGATTATCGTATGACCTGCCTGCCTTGCAAGCTCGTAGCCGTCTCCCGTTGAGCCTGTCAGCGGATATGACTTGCCGCCCGTCGCAATAATGACTTTATCTGCGGAAATCTCCTCGCCGTCAAAGGTGCGTACTCCCTTGAGCACGCCGTCCTTAACAATAAGCTTCTTGGCTCTGCCGTGAATTATCTGTGCTCCGTCGTCCGTTCCGTAATGAACAAGCGCATCAACAATATCCGTCGCCTTATCCGAGCACGGAAAAACTCTGTTTCCTCTCTCGCATTTAAGCGGAACGCCCATGTCCTCGATAAGGTCTATTGTGTCCTGCGGCATGAAATTTGAAAACGCACTGTAAAGGAATCTGCCGTTGGTCGGAACATTGGCAATAAGCTCCGAAAGCTCCTTGCAGTTATTCGTGACATTGCATCTGCCCTTACCCGTTATTGCGACCTTCCTTGCCGGCTTATCGTTGCGTTCAAGAATAGCAACATCCTTGCCCCTGCCCGATATTGTACCTGCCGCCATAAGTCCTGCCGCACCGGCACCGATAATTAAAATCTTTTCTGACATTGTCTTCTCCTAAAAACACTTTTTAATTCCAATTAAAGCTATTTTATAATAAATTTATGAAAAATGCAAGATAATTGATTGACTTTAATGTGAACAATCAGTTATACTTTTACCGTAAAGGCAATGCCATACAATCAAGGTGTTGCTTAAATATTATTTTGGAGGTTATTTCCTTGAAAAAAGGGTCGCAATATTTATGGTACAGCCACCCTGCAACCGCATGGGTCGAAGCTTTGCCTATAGGAAACGGCAGCCTCGGCGCAATGGTGTTCGGCGGTGTTGAGACTGAAACACTCGGCCTCAATCTTGATACGCTTTGGTCGGGTTCATGCCACGGCTACAAGGTTGAAAACAGGGTTGAGCATTTCAAGAAGGCTCGTCAGCTCATCCTTGAGGATAAGAAGATCGAAGCAAGGGATTATATCGAAGAGAACTTCCACGGCGATCCGTCGGAGTGGTATCTTCAGCTCGGAAAACTCATAATCACTTCAATGAAGAATATGTGTCCGAGAGATTATATCCGTGACCTTGACCTTGAAACCGGAATCGCAACGGTCGGTTACAATTCAAGCGATACGAACTATACCCGTGAGAGCTTCATCAGCTTTCCCGACAAGGTACTTGTCTACAGAATGACCGCGGAGGGCAAAAACAAGCTTGATTTCAAGGCTATGGTTGACTGTGAGCTTCGCTATGAGGTTACAACGGACGGCAATACATATTTCCTTGACGGTATCGCTCCGACACATATTGAAGAAAATGGCGGCAACCCCATCTGCACATATGAGGACGGCGAGAGACAGGGCATCAGCTTCCGCTGCGCATTCAAGATAGACACCGACGGCAAGGTCAAGGCGAATAAAAATCACCTTCACGTCACCGACGCAACATATGCGACGATTTACCTGACTGCGGAAGATAATTTTGAGGGCTGGAACAAACCCGTTACTCAGTCACTAAAGGACTATAAGAGCATCTGCGTTTCACGTCTTGACAATGCCATAAGCAAGGGCTTTGAAGCGGTCAAGGCTGATCATATAAATGATGTCAGTCCGTATTTCAACCGTGTTTCTATCGACCTCGGTGAGAGCAAAAAGGACAATGTCCCAACAGACCGCAGAATTCACGACTTTCTCCACAGCAGGAAGAATGACAATAATCTTTACTGCCTGCTGTTCAATTACGGACGTTATCTCACTATTTCCGCCTCCCGTGAAGGCTCACAGGCCATGACATTGCAGGGAATCTGGACATTTACAATGTGCTCTCCGTGGCGTTCAAACTATACGGTAAATATTAACACCGAGATGAACTACTGGCCGACTATGATGTGCTCAATGCCCGAGATGAATATGCCGCTCATTAAATTCATTGAAGAAATTGCGGAGTCGGGCAAGGAGACCGCAAAGCTGTTCTACGGCGTCGACGGCACATGCTGTCATCACAACGTTGACCTTTGGAGGATAACTACACCCTCGGGAGGAAATCCCGTTTGGTCATTCTGGCCGATGGCAGGAGCATGGTTCTGCCGTCACCTTTATGAATATTATGAGTACACGCTCGATAAGAATTATCTTGAGAAAACAGCAGTTCCGATAATGGAAGAAAACGCACGCTTCTGCCTTGATATGCTCATCGACGACGGCAACGGATATCTTATTCTCTGTCCCTCGACCTCGCCCGAGAACGAGTACATGGTAAACGGTAAGGAAACCTCCGTCAGCAAGACTACATACATGACCATGGAAATTGTCACAGATCTTTTTACAAATCTTCTCTCTGCATACGATGTCCTCGGCATAAAAAATGAGATAAGCAGCAGAATTGAAGCTGCGCTCCCCCGTCTGCTTCCCTTTAAGCAGGGCAAGGACGGCGGACTTATGGAATGGTACTATGACGAAAAGGGCTTTGATAAGCATCACCGCCACGTTTCCCACCTCTACGCTCTCCATCCTGCAAATCTTATTGACGTTGAGCGCACACCCGATCTGGCTTCCTATGCCAAGAATACGCTCAAAAACAGGGGCGACGGCGGCACGGGCTGGAGCTTGGGCTGGAAAATCAACTTCTGGGCAAGACTGCGTGACAAGAACAAGGTCATCAAGCTAATCAATAATCAGCTTCGCTATATTCCGGTTAAATACAAGAGAGGTCGCGGCGGCACATTCCCGAATATGTTTGACGCTCATCCGCCGTTCCAGATTGACGGCAACTTCGGCGCAACGGCAGGTATCGCACAGGCGCTCATGCAAAGCTTCGGCAACCGTATCATTATACTCCCCGCCCTCCCCGACGAATGGGCAAACGGTCATATTTACGGCTTGACGGCAAAGGGCGGCGTTAAGGTCGATATCGAATGGGCAAACGGCAAGCTTACAAAGCTCACGCTTGACGGCAGCGGCGAATTTGAAATTGTTTACAACGGTCAGTCAAGGCTCGTCAGCCTTGACGGCAAAAAGGATGTTGATTTCTGATGCTCGCTGATCTCTATGATTTTGACAAGACGGTTTTTGACGGCGAATCGGGCAGCGAATTCTGGCTTTTCTGCCTGAAGCGTCACCCGTCGATTATAAGATTTCTTCCGAAGCAGGCCGCCGGACTTTTCGGTCATTATGTCTTTCGTAAAATAAGCAAGAAGCGCTCAAAGGAACTGTTCTATTCTTATCTTAAAGCGATTGACGCCGAAAAAGAAGCCGAGCTTTTCTGGCAGGAAAAGGCTGACAGAATGAACGATTGGTTCAATCCTCGTGAGCACGATGTCAAGACGGTTGTGTGCTCCGCCTCACCTGTTTTTCAGATCAAGCCCGTTTGCGACAAACTCGGAGTTGATCTTCTTATTGCCACAAGAATGAACCCTTCTACAGGACTCATTGAGGGCGAAAACTGCAAAAGCACGGAGAAAGTCTCCCGCCTTAAAAAGGAAGCTGCCGATTACGAATTCCGTGACGTTTATACGGATAATCTCGTTTCCGACGGGCCGATTCTGGAGCTTGCGACAAGAAAGAAAATCCATGTTCAGGGCGGAAAGCGTTCTGAAATTTAGACATTTCTTGACAAAAATATAAAAAATTTATCACAGTTTTGTTTTTTCCTTGAAAAATCTTTTTTAAAATGATAGAATTAACTTGAAATTTAATTCAAACGAGGTGTGGCAATGGTAAAAAAAGAAAACAAAGCTTTAAAATATGCTTCTTTGATTTTCGGCATAGTTACGATTGTTTATATGTGGCTGTATGACCGGCTCCTTGAACCTAACCCTCTTTATGGAAACCGTGCTTCAACGGCAAGCAACGTCGGCAGAGACCACTGGATCGCTTTTATATTTTGGGGAATGCTCATCGCAGCCTCTATCGTATTAAACCTAAACTATTCGCTCGAAAAATTCAATGTTGAGCGCAAGTTTCCGAAAGCTCTTTCGATTATTGCTCTTTTTGCAATGTTCAGTGTGGTAATGTGCAAAAACGAGAAGCTGAAAAGATTTACGCTTATACTTAATTACGAAACATATACCGCCCCGTCATACACAAGCGATTATGCGGATCAAACTCTGGACACGCAGACGAATCTGATAAATTTCTTCTTATCCAAAAAGAGCTTACATTCCGCTTTCGCCGTACTGTTCGGTATATGTATCGCAACGGCGGTCATCTACTTACTTGTTTACAAGGCAAGAACAAACAAAAAATTTTTCAACCTCACAATCGTGTTTTTCCTTTGGATATGCTTTGCCGCAATTTATCTCAAGGTAAGGCTCGGCGGAACGGCTGAAATCGTCGTTCTGACGCTTACAATGATTCCTATGCTTATAGTCAATCATACAAGGATTATGGAAACACCCGAGGAACACGTAGAATGTATTGAAACCGAAGAAATAAAAAATTAACTTAATCAAAGAAAGGCATGTAATCTAAGTTAAATTTAGATTCTGCCTTTTTCTTTTTGGAGGTTTATTCATAATGAAATACAGCACCGAATTTATATCCGCTGCAAAGGAATACTGCGAATTTCTGCATTTTGTTCCTGCACCGTATCTCAGAAAAACATTTGAACTCGATTTTATTCCCGAAAAGGCAGAAATGCTTGTAACCGGTCTCGGCTTCTATGAGTTCTGGCTCAACGGCGAGCATCTTACAAAAGGCTGCCTTGCGCCCTACATTTCTAACCCAAACGACCTGATCTATTACGACCGTTACTTCCTCACGGGTAAGCTCAGAAAAGGCAAAAACGTCATTGCTTTTGCTCTCGGCAACGGCTTGCAGAATCCGATCGGCGGCGAGGTTTGGGATTTTCAGCTTGCCCGCTGGAGAAGTGCGCCGAAGCTTGCCTTATACTTTGAGTGTTCCGGAGAGGGCAAGAAAATATGCTTTGAGGCCGACGAGAGCTTTAAGGTTCACGCTTCGCCGATTTATTTTGACGATATGCGCTGCGGTGAACGCTACGACGCAAGAAATGAGATCGACGGCTGGAATCTTCCCGATTTTGACGACAGTGAGTGGAACCATGCTATATCCGTTGAGGCTCCGTCCGGCGAATGTCTTGAGGGCGGTCATGCGCTAATTAAGAAGATCCGTGAGATCAAGCCCGTTAAATTCTATAAGGGACATATTTCGGCAATCGCTCACCCGAGAGAGAATCTCCCCGAGCACATTCTACCCGAGGAGGAATACTGCAACGACGGCTACATATATGATTTCGGCGAAAATATTACGGGTATTGTGCGACTGAAAATCAGAGGCAGAAAGGGTCAGAAAATCGTCATGTCCTGCGGCGAAAGTCTCTTTGACGGCGGACTTGATATGCACAATATCTGCGAATTTCAGCCAATCGGCATGACGCAGGTTCAGGTTTATATCTGCAAAGGCGATGGCGAGGAAATCTGGGAGCCGATGTTCTGCTACCACGGCTTCCAATACTGCTTTGTTACAGGCATTGACGACAAGCAGGCAACAGAAGATCTTCTCACTTACGTTGTAATGCACGCCGACGTTCCGCAGATCGGCGGCTTCGACTGCTCCGATGAGCTTGTCAACAGGCTTCAGGACGCAACGCTCAGGAGCGACCTTGCAAATATGTTTTATTTCCCGACCGACTGTCCCCACCGTGAGAAAAACGGCTGGACGGGCGACGCTCACCTCTCCGCCGAGCAGTTCATGATGAATCTCGGTGCAGAGAATACGCTTTGTGAATGGCTTCACAGCGTCAGAAAATCGCAGGACGAGAGAGGCGCACTCCCCGGAATCGTGCCGACCGGCGGCTGGGGCTTTGAATGGGGCAACGGTCCTGCGTGGGATGCTGTTCTTACCGAGCTGCCGTACAGAATATGGCAGTACAGAGGCGACAAGAGGGTTCTTGAGGAAAACGCAACGGCTATTTTCCGCTATGTTTCGTACCTGTCGACAAGGCTTGACGAAAAAGGCCTTGTTCATATCGGTCTCGGCGACTGGCTGCCTGTCGGCAACGTTAAGCCCTGCCCTCTTGAGGTTACAGATACACTTATTTCAATGGATATTTGCAAAAAGGCAACGGAAATATTCAGAGAGTGTAATATGCCGCTTCGTGCCGAATTTACTCAGAATCTTCATGACGAACTACGTGCAAGCTTCCGTAAGCATCTCATTGACGACGATCTTGTTGTTTACGGCAACCATCAGACAACTCAGGCGGCGGCAATTTACTACGGCGCATTTGACGAAAACGAAAAAGAAAACGCATTCGCTCACCTGCTCGAGCTTATTCATAATGCAAACGACAACATGACTGTCGGAATTATCGGCGCAAGAACGATGTTCCATGTTCTCGCCGAGTTCGGCTACGAAGATCTGGCGCTTCACATGATAGCGAAGCCCGATTACCCGTCATTTGCAAGCTGGATAACGGAATACAACGCAAACACTCTCTTTGAATGTATCACACATGATCCGCCGAACGGTTTTTCACACAATCACCACTTCTTCGGTGATATTTCGGCGTGGTTCATCAAGAATCTTGCAGGTATCATTCCGAACGCCGACGTATGCGACCCGAATTATATTGTCATATCTCCTGCCTTCGTCGGCTCGCTGAGCTATGCCGAGGGTTGGTACACCGCACCGGCAGGAAAAATTTCCGTCCGCTGGGAGCGCACAGGCGATGAAATCAAGCTGAATGTTACCGTTCCCGACGGCATAACAGGAAAAATAAAGCTCCGCCACGGTGCGAAATTCGCAGGCGGTGAAAATGAAATTGATATTAGGAGCGGAGAGTTTATTGTTAAGTAATTGCTCAGAATTATAAAAGATGTTTTCTTTATCCCCACCGTTCGTGGGGTCGATGCCCCTTCGCCCCAAAATCTGAACAAAACATTCACTGCTTCCATAATAAAATGCTCATACTCAAAGACAGCCTCATAAAGCACAAACCCCCGAAAGCGTATTGCAACACTTTCGGGGATTATATTATTTATCAATCTTTTTCACAAAAAAGTTTATTATTCTCGGAGAAAATTTCAAATGCGTCGTGGACAACCTCAAGCTCACAGTCACGGTGAAGTCCGCCGAACTCGCCGTCCAGTGTCCAGGGAACATCCTGATTACAGGTGATTTTAACCTTTTTGGTTTTAACGATCATCATCTGAACTCCGTCATAGTCCTGAGCTATTGCTTTTTTCAGCATTTTCAAGGCGTCTATGTTTCGCTTCAAGCCCTTAACCATAAACAGCTCCAGATATCCGTCGTTGAGCTTGACGTCCTGGTGGTCAAACTTAAAAAGTCCTGCGACAGAAGTTGAATTGGAAATTGAGCCGAAATAAAAATCGTCCTCGACAACTCCTTCATCATACTCGATTTTCATATGTATCGGTTTAAATCCGAAAAGCATCGGAATAAACCGAACGACAAATCCGTTTATCATATATGCAGCATGGCCGAATATATTTTTAAGCTTCTGCGGCGTACTGTACGAAAGATCAGTTGCAATTCCGAACGAAGCAATATATGTAAAATACCTGCCGTTCAATGTACCGAGGTCATAGCTGTTTTTCTTTCCGCTCTGTATCAGATCGGCGGAAGCACCAAGCTCGGTCGGAATTCCAAGCGTGTTTGCCAAATCATTGGTTGAACCCGACGGAATGTAGCCGACAGGAATTTTTTTGTCAAGCTTCATAAGTCCGTTAATGACTTCGTTAAGTGTTCCGTCGCCTCCGCAGCAAAGAATAACATCGTATTTTGCACCCTCGTCCTTAACAATGGTGGTTGCGTCGCCCTGGCAGCGTGTTGTTCTTATCTCCGTCTCCCATTCGGGCGGTGAAAACTTCTTGACAATCTCCAAAGCACCGAGACGCTTGTTGTTTCGCCCTGCGCACGGATTGACTATCAAAAGTGCTTTCTTACTGTCCATAAATGCAACCCACCCTTTCTTCGAACATTATAATTATACCAAATACGTCCCGATTTCGTCAATGCCTTTTGCGACGAAAAAGCGAAATTGACCTAAATTAAAATTTTATTCTTACAATAAAAATAATAAGTAAAAATTTATGTTAATTCTGCTTAATTTTATTGACATAATTGTCGAATTTTGGTAATATATATAATAAAAATTTAAGGAGATGATTTTATGGATTTGGGAAAAATTATTGAAAAAAAGCGTGATTCGGCAAAATATATGGTTGATGAAATTACATATATCTGTAAAAACATCGAAAAGCGCAGCCCGGGCTCTACAGGTGAGAAAAAAGCATGTGAATACATGGCAGAGGTGCTCAAAAAGGACTGCGGTTGCGAAAGAGCCGATGTTGAGTCTTTTAAGGAAAATCCCGGCTCATTTTACGGCTGGTTGTTTTTTACTCTCACCTTTGTGCTTGCGGCAATAGTTCTCTATTTCTTTGCGCCTGTTGCCTCGATAATTCTCATTGCAGCAGGTCTTGTATTGGTGTTGCTCCAGTTCGGACTTTATATCAAAGCCATTGACAGGTTTTTTCCCGAAAAAACCGGACACAATGTAACCGCAATCAAAAAATGCAAAGGCGAAACCAAAAGAAGAATCATCTTCAACGGTCACCCGGATGCGGCATGGGAATGGCCCGTTAACTATGCTCTGGGCGGTGTAGGTTTTGAGGCACATGCTATTATAGGCTTTGCGGGCGCATTTTATTATCTTATTCTTGCAATCATTCAGCTCGTACAGAACGGTTCTGCCGGCGCAGATATATCGACTCCACTCGGCAAGGCAGGCCTCATCGGTCTCATATTTGTTCCGTTCCTTGTAGGTCTTTATTTCATGGTCAACTACAGACGTGTTGTAGACGGTGCAAACGATAATCTCAGCGGCTGCTATATGGGAATTGCTCTTCTCAAGGCTCTAAAGGATGAAGGCATTGAGCTTGAAAATACGGAAATCGGCGTTGTTCTCACCGGCTCCGAGGAAGCCGGTCTCAGAGGTGCAAAGGCATGGTGTGAGGCTCACAAGGGTGAATTTGACGATGTTCCGACATTCATCTTCTCTTATGATACAATTCATGACCCGAAATATCTCATGGTTAACTACCGTGACCTCAACGGCACGGTCAAGGCAGATACCGATGTTTCCGACCTCTTTATGGAAGCGGCAGACGAACTGGGAATACCGTGCAAAAAAGGCATGGTTCCTCCTCTCGGCGGTGCAACCGACAGCGCTGCCTTTGCTCAGGGCGGTTTCAGAGCCGCAGGTATCACCGGACTTAACCACAAGCTCGAATCATACTATCACACAAGACGTGACAGCTATGACAACATGAACCTTGACGGGCTCTCAGATTGCTTTGCCGCAACGGTAAAGGTACTTGAGAAATTCGACGAGGGTGCAAAGCAGTAAAAAGAATATTAAAAGGTCTGCTGCCGTTTCCCGGCGGCAGATTTTTTATGTCCGATGCGGTTTTACTGTTGTTTTTTCGCTTTGATTGTTATATAATACTTACATATACAATCTGGAGTGATAACTTGAATAAGAAGAAAAAGAAAATCATTATACCCCTGCTTGTTATATCGCTTCTCGTTCCGACATGGTATGTCAATAACTACTCTCTAAAGCTGACAGAACAGACAATATATTCTGCGAAGGTCAAAAGAGATATAAAAATTGCCGTAGTCTCGGATCTGCACGGCGAACATTTCGGTAAAGATAACAGCAAGATAACAAATCTTATCAGCGGTCAAAAGCCCGACCTGATATTTGTTCTCGGCGATATGTATACTCAAAATCGCTATGAGCAAATAGATACCGCCGTTGAGCTTGTCAGGAATCTTTCCGAGATTGCCGAAACCTATGTTGTCACGGGAGACCACGATACGGACCTGAAATACAAGAACGAATTGAATTCACTCAAAAAAGTTCATCTGATGAACTATAAAAAAGCAGATCTAAGCATAAAAGACACGGATATCACCGTCTACGGCATTGATAATGTGTATTTCTCGCCAACGTTTGATTTACACAACGAATTTGACAAACCGGATTCAAAAAGGCTGAATATACTGCTCGCTCATATTCCCGAAACGGAGCATTTTGAGGATTTTGAAGCAGATATCATATTCAGCGGCGACACCCACGGCGGAATGATTCGCCTGCCTCTCATAGGGCCGCTCTACTATAACGGATATATTCTGCCGAAGCTGACATATTCCGAAAAAATAACAGATAAGGGTCTTTATTCCCTTGAGAACAAGCAGATTTTTGTAACCTCGGGCATAGGCAACTACCCTGTTCCGCTGAGATTTCTCAACCGTCCCGAGGTATGTATGATAACCTTAAAAAACCGTTCATAACAGAAGAAAAGCATCAATACGTTAAAAAGGAGACTGCAAAATGAGCTACGCCGACAAACTTTTCATTGACATGTGTAACAACATTCTTGAAAACGGAACCGACACCAAGGGTGAAAAGGTTCGTCCCCACTGGGCGGACGGCACACCCGCCTACACGCAGAAGCTTTTCTGCGTTGTAAACCGATACGACCTCAAAAAAGAATTTCCCGCTCTCACACTTCGCCGAACAGCGCTAAAATCCTGCGTTGACGAAATTCTGTGGATATGGCAGAAAAAGTCAAACAATATTCATGATCTTCACTCCCATATCTGGGATTCATGGGCTGATGAGAACGGCTCTATCGGCAAGGCATACGGCTATCAGCTCGGCGTCAAGCATAAATATAAGGAGGGCATGTTTGACCAGGTTGACCGAGTTATTTATGACCTTAAAAACAATCCCTTCAGCCGTAGAATCATGACCAACATCTATAATCACCACGACCTCAGTGAGATGGGGCTTTATCCCTGCGCATACTCAATGACATTCAACGTCACGGAGGGCGAAAACGGAAAGCTTGTTCTCAACGGAATTCTCAATCAGCGCAGCCAAGACGTTTTGACCGCCAACAACTGGAATGTCGTTCAGTACAGCGTGCTGATGCATATGCTCGCACAGGTGTGTGATATGGAAGTCGGTGAATTTGTTCATGTTATAGCCGATGCTCACATCTATGACAGACATATTCCGCTCGTCAAGGAGCTTATCTCCCGTGAGCCGCTCCCCGCTCCGACATTTTGGCTCAACCCGGAAATCAAGGATTTTTACGAATTTACGACCGACGATGTTCGCCTTGACAATTACGAAACACATGAGCAGATAAAGAACATCCCCGTTGCGATATGAGGTGGCAAAATGAAGCTAATTGCGGCAGTTGACAATGAATGGAATATCGGAAACAAAGGAGGCTTGCTTTTCTCCCTGCCCGACGATATGAAGTTTTTTCGCACAACCACATCGGGAAAGATTGTTGTCATGGGCAGAAAAACGCTTGAATCCTTCCCCGGCTCAAAACCGCTGAAGAACAGGGTAAATATTGTACTGTCAAGGTGCAATCGTCATGTTGACGGTGCGGAATTTGCAACAAGTGTTGATGAATTGCTTGATAAGCTCAAGGCATACAACTCTGACGATATATATGTTATCGGAGGAGCACAGATTTATTCACTGCTTCTCCCCTATTGCGATACGGCGCTGATAACCCATGTTGACGCCGTTGCAAGCGAAGCCGATTCCAAGTTTCCCGAGCTGAAAACCGACGAATGGAAAATCACGGAGCAATCGGATATTCATGAAAACAATGGACTCAAGTTCCGCTTTACGACCTACAAGAGGATATAATAATGTTCAGCGGCAAAATGAAAGCCGTCACATTCAGCTATGACGACGGTGTTACGCAGGATATTCGACTGGTTGAAATCCTCAACCGATATAATTTAAAAGCAACGTTTAATCTCAATTCCGAGCTGCTCGGCAAGGACGGAAGCCTTGATATTCTCGGCAAAAGGATATTGCACAACAAAATTCAGCCCCATGAAATCACCGAGGTTTACAAGGGCCATGAAATTGCGGCGCACACCCTCACCCACCCCGATATGACGGAGATGCCGGCAGATGAGGTCATACGTCAGGTTGAGCAGGATAGACTAAATCTCAGCGAGCTTTCGGGCACCGAGGTCATCGGAATGGCATATCCCGGCAGGCAGCCGAATTATAATTCAAGAATTGCTCGAATTATCAAGAACGGCACGGGCGTTAAATACGCACGAACAACGATATGCAACAAAGATTTTTCGTATCAAAACGATCTTTACGAATTCCATCCATCTGTTTTTCACCGAGATTGGGATCAGCTATATAAGCTTGCGGAAAAATTTGTTGAGCTTGACCCGAAAAGCGAAAAGATTTTTTATATCTGGGGTCATTCCTATGAGTTTGACATAAACAACGAATGGGACAAATTTGAGGAATTTTGTAAATACATTGCAAACAGAAGCGACATATTCTACGGAACGAACAAAGAAATATTATTATAAAAAATCAACCGGACGACCCAATCGGATCGCCCGGATATTTTTATGCTGTTTTTACCACATCTTTGAGCTTATGAAATCGAACACCCAACTGATGATGGATTTAATGAGAGGAAGAACAACTGCAATTACCTGCGAGAAAATCTTCATCCAGTCAATCGACGGGTTAACTCCCGTACCCTTCTTAACCGAAAGATCTTTCTTGATTGCGAAGGAATCAATATTTTCTGTTTTGCCGTTCTCCGTGTCAACTGTGTAAGCGTCAAAATAGAGTGTATCACCGACAATGCTTATGCCTGAGAACATTGAAGCCGTAACGTTTTTGATAACCTCTGCTCTCGGGAAATACTTATCGGTCAAGCTCTCGTCCTTCTGATTGTAAATCTTAACGCCCGAGCATCCGCTGATTTCATAAACCGTACCTACCGGATTCACCTTAACGGTGTACTCCTTACCGTTGAACTCGGCGGTTGATGTTGTTACGCTCTCAACCTTGTTGTCGATCATGGCGTCCGTTCTGAGGTAAACATGGTCATGTCCTTGGAATACCATATCTATACCGAGCTGCGGCATAAGCTTGCAAAGCTCGTCTCTTATCTTGCAAACGTCCTTGTCCTTGTAGTGGGAGCCGTTTGAATAGATAGCCTTGTGGAACGCAACAAACTTCCAGTCTGCATCGCTCGACTGCATATCGTCAATGAGCCAGTCAACCTGATCGTCGCTGAGACTCTTATCGTCATTGAGATTTTCCGTATTAAGAACAGCAACATGAATGTTGTTGTAGTCAAACGAGAAGTAGATGCCCGATTCTGTGTCCTGCTCGGGAACATTTGAATAATAATAGTTCTTCTCAATTGCGTAAGAGCCCATGCCCTCATGGTTGCCCGAAGCCGACATCATCGTTGTATTCATAAGTGTTTCGGATGCCGTGTTGAAAAGCCACTGCCACTGTCTGAAGTTATCACCGTGGTCAACATTATCACCCGTGTTGATGATGAAGTCGCTGTCGTACATCTTATAGGCTGTTTCAATTACCTTAGAGAACGTCTCATACTGCTGCTCCGACTGCGACTGCGGATCACAGACATGAATAAATGAAGTTTCATCCGAACCGTCAGCCATCTTGAATGTGCCTATATCGCTCCACCAGTTTCTTGAAGCATCACCGACACGGTAAAGATATTTCTTGCCTGCTTCAAGTCCCGAAACCTCGGCAATGTGTCTGTTCATCGGGAACTTATAGTTCATGATTCCGATAACGCCGAGATCAACTCCCGGGAACTGTCTCTCGGTTCTCTCCGTTTTAACATTAACCTTTACGCCATAGGGAACCATTGATTTGCCTGTAAATACAGGGTTATCCGAATAAGGAACGATTTCAATATCCGTGCCCTTAACGCTCGTCTTTGTGTACCAGCTTACGTTTCTTGAGCTCTGATCTGCGCCGAGGGTAGTTGAAACGATCGTCGGAAGTCTGTAGTTCTCTCTTGTAGCAACCGGTGTAACCTTGCCGTCGTAAATAACGGTTGTGTTAACATCCTCGATATAATTATCGTCATATGCAAATTCGCATGCAACGTTTGCGAGCGTCTGTCCGACCCCCTCGAGCTGAGTATCGGTAAGATATTCGCCCATGTAATATTCGGCAATGCCCCAAAGCGACTTGAAGTCAACCACGCCGAGCTTATTTGCAGCCTCAAGAATCTTATTTGAAACGTTGAGGTAGCTTGTGTCACCGAGGAAAATGACCATCATTGTTACAGCAAGAATCTTGCCGACACATTCAAGCGTCGTTCCCTTGGGGAAGAATGCACCGAGGTTAAGATCAAGATCCTTGAGAAGCTTATCCTGAAGAAGATCATTTGAAACAATGTCAATGAGTGCGTCGAAAATATCAAATACGGTATCGCCGTTATTGAGCTGATCTATAGCGTCCATCATGAACGGATCGTCCTTCATATGTAGCTTACCCTCATATTTATAAACAATTATACATTCAAGAAGATCCTCGAATGTGCCCGGCTTGGATCTGTCGCCAAAGCCGTATTCATCAATGAATCTCGTGTTCGGAAGCTCCGAAACCTGAACATTGAGAAGCTTATTGATTGAGTTAACAAGATACTTAGCCGTTGCGTCCGGGTCGGTCAGATAATTCTCATATACCTGATTGAGAAGATCCTCAATAAAGCCCATAAGATTTTTGGTTGTGAAAAGTTCTGTATCCCCGATTTTGAGACCGTCGCCGAAGAAGCCGCTTATCTTTCCTTCAATATCAAGACCCATGCCCTTAAGCGTCGCAACCATACCGTCCTTGGCAAATTTCTCGGAATATTCGCCGAGCAAGCCCTCAAGCATATTGAGAGCCGTTGCAGAAAGTCCGCCCTCGCCGAAGAACGAATCGCCGAGCGACTTGATTCTGTAAGGCGTTGCGTATGTCTCGCCGTTAACAGTAACGGGAAGAACGCAGTCAACGTCCTTACTCTCGATCTTCATTGTTGTCTTGCCGTTAACATCGGTGGTTGCATTTACTTCACGGAAATAGTTCGGGAAAGCAGTCAGTGAATCCGTACAGATTTCCGTCAGTGTTTCGCCGTCATCGGTAACAGTCTGAGCGATGTCGCTGTCATGAATATGACCGGTAAACGAGAAGTGCATACCTGCATCAACGAGCTTGTCCGTAAGCTCCTCCCAGCCGTCGATAACGAAGCCTCTGATGATTGTGTATTCGCCTGTGAAATGCGGAACGAAGTTATGGTGACTGACGCCTATAACCGTCTCGCCCTTTGCCTTTGCATCGGCAATTTCACCGAGAACCCAGTTGGTAGCCTCGGTTGTAAGGCAGCCTGCCGTTTCGGCAAGGTCCTTGCCCTTTTCCGTTACGTCGGAGCTGTATTTGCCCGTGTCCATAACGATAAATCTGTAGCCGTCGGCACGGACGGAATATGAAAGCATATTTGCCTTGCCCTTTGACGGAGTGTATCTGTGATAAGCAAGGTCATAGCCGAGATTTTTGTATATTTCAAGGAAATCCTCGGGCGTTGTGCGCTTTGTCGGTTCAGCCTTGCCGTTTTCGTATGTAGTTCCGTTTGCCTTGTTGATATCATGGTTACCGTTGATAGCAATAACCTGAATACCCGTATCCTTCTCGAACTTTTCAAGCCTTGCGGCAAGCTGTCTGTGGGCTTCATACTCACCGTTGGAGGTGAGATCACCCGAAAGAATAAGATACTTCATGCCGTTCTTCTTGGCATGCTCTGCAATTCCTGCGAGAGCCGATTCAAGAATGCCGACCGACTGATACGGCTCTCTTGCAAGAGCAGTCTTGGTACTCTCCATGAAAGCCTCGTTGTAATTACCTGTCAGTGACGCCGGATAATAGTGCATATCCGACATAACGGCAAAGTTAACTTCCTTGTCCGCGGTAAGGCCTTTCTTTATCGCATCTGCCGCCGATGAGCTCATCGGGACGATTGATAAAATCATTATCAACGTCAGCACAAAAGCGATAATTTTTCTGCTTACTTTCTTTGTCTTATTCATTTTCCAAATAATCCCCCTTCATTTTTTTTGGTAGCACCGCACAATTAAAATGTGCAAAATGCTTTTATATGGATTTCAACAAAGACTTAAGATTAACAAGTGCGTTCGGCACGCCCTTGGCGATTTTGCCGACACCCTTTGCAACGTCCTTACCCTCAAACACCTTGAGAAGTCCGTCCGCCATATCTTCGGTGAACAGTCCGTTGCTCATTGAAACATAGTTTCTTATCGGAGTTTGCATGATTGTATTTGTAATCATTGAGCTGCCGACTCCGCCCTTGGGCTTCATGGCAAGGTCAACCGTGTTATAAATAAACTTTGCAAGACCCTTATCCTTACTTCTCTCGATTGAGTTATTTAAGCTGTCACTCGTAATTTCCGGAGCAAGCTTAAATTCACCGCCGTAGATTACCTTAAAATCGTCCTCTCTTGCTCTTGCCGGGTCGCCGTCGAAGTAAACGCCTGCCGACTCTCTCAAATCAACAATTGTCTCATCGTCCTCCGACTTCATCTTGGCAGCGGCTTCAAGTCTTATATCCCTCGACGATGCGCCGACGAGAATTTTATATTCTCCGCTTTCAACGCACCAATCTTCTGTCGCCGTATTCCAGAAAGCAAATGCCCTGTCGTCAAGCTCAACCGTAACCTTTTTCTCCTCACCGGGCTCAAGGTGTATCTTTACGAAGCCTTTCAGCTCCTTCGGTGCTCTGAATATTTTGCTTTCGGGCTTCGCAACATAGACCTGTGCAATCTCGCTGCCTGCAACATCGCCCGTATTCTTTATTGTGAAAGTAACCTTTGCTCCCTCGCCTTTTGCAAGATTTTTCTTTTTGAGCTTAATATCCGAATATTCAAAGCTCGTATATGAAAGGCCGAAGCCGAACGGGAATCGAACATTTCTTTCAACCTTGTCGTAATATCTGTAGCCGATGAAAATGCTTTCACGGTACTGAACATCCTCTTTTGAATCGGGATATCTGAATGATGTCGGAGTATCCTTGAGACAAATCGGATATGTTTCGGCAAGCTTACCGCAAGGATTTGCCTTGCCCGTGAGCACATCAACAATTGCCGGAGCAACCGACTGTCCGCCGAGGTATGCGTTGAGAATGGCCTTAACGTCGTCCGCCCAAGGCATTTCAACAGGTGATCCGCCCTCAAGAACAACAATAACGTTGTCGTTCACACGGCTGACCGCTTCAACCAGTCTGTTGTGTCCGTCGGGGAGCTTCATAGTGCTTCTGTCAAAGCCCTCTGACTCGTAATCGTCCGTAAGACCTATAAAAACAACCGCCTTCGAAGCGTTCTTTGCAAGGTTGCAAGCCTCTGTTATATAAGCATCCTCATTCTTTCTCTTGCCGCTTCTGTCATAGCCGTCGGCAAACTTAACGCTGATAGGTGAATTATTGAATGCGCGTCTGCCGCTGTCGATCATAGTCGGATTGATTATAGAGCTGCCTGCGCCCTGATATCTCGGGTTGTCGGCAAATGCACCGATAACCGCAACATACTCGCCCTCAACACGCTTAAGCGGAAGAATATTACCGTCATTTTTAAGAAGAACCATTGACTGCTCGGCAATTTGCCTTGAAAGAAGGTTGTGAGCCTTAACATCAAATTTATAACCCGGCTTTTTATTAGCTGCGCCCTTGAGAATGATATCAATAAGCTTATCTACTCTTTCGTCAAGCGTCGTTTCGTCGATAACTCCGCACTTGACGGCTTCAACGATTTTTGCGTCGTTAACTCCGCCCGATGACGGCATTTCAAGATCATTGCCTGCATTGAGTCCGGCAACGCGGTCATTGACTGCGCCCCAGTCGCTGACAACAGCTCCCTTGAAGCCCCATTCATCACGAAGAACCTTATTTTGAAGCCAGTCGTTCTCTGAGCAATATGTGCCGTTGAGGAGATTGTATGCGTTCATTACCGTCCACGGCTGACTCTTTTTAACCGCTTTTTCAAAAGCTCTGAGATATATCTCTCTGAGTGCACGCTCATCAATGATGCTGTTTGAGGTCATTCGCTTCATTTCCTGACTGTTGCCTGCGAAATGCTTGAGAGAAGTGCCGATGCCTTTGGACTGGACGCCTGCGATGAAGGCAGCGCCCATCTCGCCCGCAAGCTCTGGATCCTCCGAGAAATACTCAAAGTTTCTGCCGCAGAGAGGTGAACGCTTCATGTTCACACCGGGTCCGAGCAGAACGCTTACGCCGTGCTGCAAGCATTCCTCTGCGAGTGCCTGACCCATCTTGTAAATAAGGTCTCTGTCCCACGAGCAGGCAGTAGTAACCGCAGTCGGAAAACAGGTCGCCGGATAGCTGTTGCCGATTCCGACTTTCTTGTTCTCTGCGTTCTGTTTTCTCAGACCGTGAGGTCCGTCACAGACCATGATTTCCGGAAGTCCGAGTCTCTCGATGCTTTTGAGATGCCAGAAATCCTTGCCCGAGCAAAGCGACGCTTTTTCCTTAAGCGTCATTTGTGAAATCAAATCCTTGTGCTTTAACATTTAATTCACTCCTCATCATTTATTACGGTTTCATTTATTTCCAATAATGCGTCAGCCTGAGCCGACTCAATTTCTTCAACATTTTTAAGCTTTTTCTGAATAATCCTGTTTCTGTCCTGAGCCTCGGAAAGCGATTTTCCGGCTTCGTCAATCTTTTTCTTGGCTTTATCAAGGACAATTCCGAATTTATCGTACTGCACCTTCGCCGCCGCCAGAAGCTTTCTGACCTCGTTCGCCTTTTCGTTTATCGCAACCGCCTTGAAGCCCATTGAGAGCGAATTGAGCAGTGCGATTATCGTCGTCGGTCCCGCAACCATGATGTTCTCACGCTGAATTCTGTCGATTATGCTCGAGTTTGATGAGGTTATCTCAGCGTACAAGCCCTCCGTCGCAAGATAGAGAATTGCAAACGGCGTTGTATCGGGAACATGAATATATTTCGTAATTGTCTTTGCCTCCTGAAGCACTCTGTCCTCAAGAGCCTTTCTCGCCGCCGCTAAAGCCTGAGCATCGGCATTGTCCGCCGCCTCGCAAACCCTGCGATAATCCTCCATCGGGAATTTTGAATCTATCGGCAGGTAGGTATATTTCGACGGATCGTCTCCCGACGGGATTTTAACTGCAAACTCAACAACATCTCTTGAATTTGCCTTTGGAGAATAGTTCTTGACGTACATATTCGGGATAGTCTGATCGAGTATGCCCTCAAGCTGAATTTCAGCCCATGTTCCCCTCGTTTTAACGTTTGTAAGCACCCTGTTGAGTGCAGTAACGTTTGTAGTAACTCCGGTTGAAAGCTCCTTCATCTCACCGAGAGATTTATAAACGTTTTCAAGCTGTTCGGAAACTGTCTTGAACGATGAATCGAGCCTTGTTGCAAGCGTTGATGTAAGCTTTTCGTCAACAGTCGCCCTCATCTGGTCGAGCTTCTTTTCATTGCTCTCCTGCATCTTCGCTATGGCAGCGTCAACCACTCGCGTCTGTTTCTCATTCTGTTCCATGCTGTTGGTTCTTATAAGGTTGAGCGACTCCGTCATGTCCTTGTTGAGCTTAATAAGCGTTTCATAGTTCTGACGTGTCATTGTGTCGAGCTTTTCGGTCATCTGATTCAATGAATTTGCCGTCTCGCGTCTGTTGCGTTCAAATTCCTCCGCATTGCTTCCGGAATTCTGCTTCATAAGCATGAGAATCGCACCGAGCTGTTTATCAATTTGCGACGTCTCGTCATTATTTTTCAGTTTTTTTATCTGAGATAAAGTGTATATCATTATGCCGATTACGGCAATCAGCAAAATGCAAATTATGTATATTAAACCGTCTGACATATTATCACTCCGTGATATAGTTTATGATTATATAATTATACCAAAAAATCAAAGTATTTACAATTCATTTTCTTTTCAAAAATAACTGGCTTTTTTTGTATGTATTTGCTATAATGTTAAGTATCATAATTGACTGAAATTCAATTCCCTTTTCGGAGGTCTTTATAATGCCAAAAAAAATACTGTCACTTTTTCTTGCTCTTGTCGCAGCGATAAGCCTTTGCGCCTGCGGCGGCAGCAGCGAAGACATTCTCATACTCCCCATTGAGTCGGACCCGATTTGCCTTGATCCGCAGGTTGCGGACTCCAAGGAAGCTAAACTGATGATAGCGAACTGCTTTGAAGGTCTCGTCAGGCTCGATAAGGATTATAAAATAATTCCCGGCGTTGCTGAAAGCTGGGAGATCTCAAAGGACGGTTTGACCTACACTTTCAAGCTTCGAAAGGATACCCACTGGAAGCTTCTAAATTCATTTGAGGACGTACTTCCCGAGGGTTATAAGGATACATACCGAACTCAGGTAATTGCCGCCGACTTTGTTTACGGAATAAGCCGTGCACTTGATCCTGCAACCCAAGCAGGCGATGCCGAAAAGCTGTTCAGCATCAAGAACGCTTCCGCCGTCAACAGCGGCAAGCAGCCGACATCTGCACTCGGGATATCGGCGCAGGACGATTCGACCCTTGTCATTACCCTTGAACGTGCGGATCCCGACTTTTTGCGGATCCTCACACTTCCCGTCGCAATGCCCTGCCACGAGGAATTTTTCAAGGCAACTCATGCAAAATATTGCCTTGACCTCAAATATACATTCTGCAACGGACCTTTCTATCTTTCAAGATGGGCTGAGGACAATACCCTTTCCATGTACAAGAATGACGAATACAAGGGTAACGTAAAAGTCAACCCCGATGAGCTTTACTTCTACGTCAACACGGAGGAAGCGTCGGTTGTCAAGAAAATCAGACAGCGCACATACGACTGTGCGTTTCTGTCCGAAGCGGCAAAGAATGAACTGAGCGACAACGACAAGCTGTCAAATTACTCAACCGAAAACATGATATACGGCCTTTGCTTCAACTGCTCTGATTCCGTTCTCTCCGACGAGGATATGCGCCGTGCGCTTGCAATGGTTACAAAAACAAGTGAGCTGACGGCGAATTCCGATAACGCTTTCACCAAGGGTATCGTCCCGGACTGCGTTCGCTACGGCGAAAACTCCTACCGTGAAGCGGCAGGCAATGTAAGCGGAATAGCCTACAATGAGCAGCAGGCACTGACCCTTTGGAAAAAAGGACTCAAAAAGCTCGATATAACCACAGCCGAGGTCGTCATAACCTGCGCCGAGGAGAATGCACCTCTTATGCAGCAAACGATTCAAAACTGGCAGAGAGTTTTCTCAACCTCAATTCTTGCCAAGGTTGAGGTTAAAACAGCCGAGCAAATAAGCACAATGATTTATAACACAAGCTATCAGGTGCTTTATCACAAAATCACGACCGACTCCTCAACCGTTACGGACACCCTGAAGAAATTCACGTCTGACAGCTCGTCAAATATCTTCGGCTTTGCCGATAAGAATTACGATAAAACCGTCAATTCGATCATTTCTACCTATTCGGGTGCCGCAAAGCTCAACGGCTGCGTGAATGCGGAAAAATATATTCTCGATAAAGCCGTATTTCTTCCGATGCTCGGCGGCTCGTCCTACGCAGTTGTCAACAAGGGTGTTGACGGACTCTACTTCGCCCCTGCCTTTGAGAGCGTGTGCATGATCTCGGGAGGTCACAGTTAATGAAGCGGTCTAAGATAATCGGTTCGATTATTTTCTGGCTTCTTACCGCCGCCGTCATGTATATCATTTTCAGCTTTTCAAGCGAAAACGGCGAGCAATCAAAGGAAGTCAGCGAGGGTGTTTTGAGCATAATAATCGAGTATCTCGGCAACATCGTTTCACACAACGTGCTGAGAAAAATCGCCCACTTCACGGAATATGCCGCACTCGGTTTTTGCATGAGCGGAGCAATTTGTTTTTCTTTTTCAAAAAACAAGTTCTATATTCCGCTTATCCCCTGCGTACTTTACGCAGCAAGCGATGAAATCCACCAGTATTTTGTGCCGGAAAGAGCCTGCCGAGTTTTCGACGTGTTCGTTGATTCCTGTGGCAGCTCCGTCGGAATACTTATTTTTCTGTTGATAGTTTTTCTGATTCGTAAACATAAAAAGCAAAAAGTGAGCTGTCATTAAATTGACAACTCGCTTTTTTTGACTGTTTTATATTTTGCCTTTCCCGGCAAAGAGCGTTACAGATAAACCCTTATCAGAGCTAACCCTTTCGACTGTCAAAGACAGTCCGCCGTCCTTTTTTTCTGCCGTATAATCAACCGCTTCTCCGTTTGAAACAACCGATATTTTCTCCGCCGCCGCAACATCACGGAAGCTGAAAATATATTTTCTGCCGCTCGGTATCAATGACAGGTCACCGTCGGCAGGACTGACGGTAAATTTAAGCTCCGACCCGTTTTCTTCAAGCTTAAACTCGGTCTCGACACAGTGTCCGTCTTTGTAAGCGAGGGTTTCTCCGTCATCCTCGTAGAGCTTGAACGAGCCATTGCCCTTGTAAATAAGAATTTCAAGAGACTCGGGATTGCCGCAGTCATTTCCGCTTGTTCTGCCGTCAAGAGGAATAATCGCTCCGGCAGGCGCAATCACCGGAATTGTCGTAATATCTCTTTGAACAACCGTTTTTCCGCCACGGTAAACCTCGCCCATGAAAATGTCGGTGTATCTTCCATCGGGAAGCCAAATCTCAACATCCGCCATGTGAGTCTCTTTGTTTACCTTGTGCGTTATCGGTGCAGCTATAAGTTGTGTTCCGAAAAAGTATTGATTGCCGACCGAGTATGCCTCATCACGGTTCGGATAAGCATAGTACATAGGCATGATCAACGGCCTGCCCTCTTTTTCAACCAGCCTGTTCATTGTATATGTATAGGGTATCATGCGATGCCTTAAACGTAAAAATTTCTTTGTGATTCTTTCCGCTTCACCGCCGAATTTCCACGGTTCCTTGCTTTTGCGAGCGACATTGGCCGAATGGAAGCGCATTATCGGGCTGAAGACCCCGAATTGAACCCACCTGAGATATAGCTCATCACTGAGCTTACCGAAATTGTGTCCGCCGATATCGTGACTCCACCAGCAGTAGCCCGCATTAGCGGCTGTCGCCGTAAAATACGGCTGAAAATCAAGCACAGACCATTTGATGGCCGTATCGCCCGAAAATCCGAGCGGATAGCGATGCGAGCCGAAGCCTGCGAAACGTGAAAGAGTCAGCGGACGAAGACCCTTTGACTGCCTGTCAAGGCAATAATAGTGATTGAGAAGCCAAAGAGGATCAAGCCCTTCAATTTTTGACCTGCTTCCCTGCTGCCAGTCTATCCACCAGAAATCGACTCCCTCTTTTTCCATAGGAGAATTGATAAATTTGAAATATCCCTCTATGAAGCTTTTATCGGTAAAATCAAAATCAATCGGCTCTTTGTTTTTTTCATCAATACCCATGTGCTTTGCAAATTCAACGTAACTGTCCTCAAAAAAACGGACTCCCTGCGCCGGATGAATATTGAGATTTGTTTTAAGTCCCTTTTCGTGAAGCATTTTAAGAAACCTGACATGATCGGGGAAAAGCTCCGTATTCCAACTGTAACCCGTCCAGCCGGGATTCCAAAAGCAGCCGGTAATATATGCAATCGGATTTTTTGGCTTTGGGTAGTCCTTGGCTTTATCGCCGAAGCGCTTTTCAACATCAACCCAGTGCCAGTCCATATCAATACATGCCACCGTCAGCGGAATATCCTTTTTCTCAAATTTATTCATTAAATCGAGATATTCGTCCTGAGTGTAGCGCCAGAATCTGCTCCACCAGTTACCGAGACAAAAACGCGGAATCAGCGGCGTTTCACCTGTAATGCGGTAAAAATCCCTCAGCGCCGAGGTGTAATTAAAGCCGTAGGCAAAAACATAAATATCCTTCTCTGCCTGCGGGCGAGGTTCAACCGTTCCGTCCGAAAGCAAGGTAAGCGAAGCCGAATCATCAACCAAGGCAACTCCGTTACGGGAAATTATTCCGTCGCCGAGCTTCACTCCGCCGAACGTAACATCAAGAGTACGGCGAGTTCCTTTTAAATTCCCGATCTTGAAATCTGTCACAACACGTTCGTCGCTTAGTTTAACGTTCTGCATTTTTCCGCTTTTTAAAATGCAAAATTCGCATTTATCCGTCCGAACGGTTATTCTGTCCGATTCTTTCGCAAAAGAATAATCAACCTTGCCGAGATTTCTGAAAAGAACGGTTTGCGTCGGCAGGTCGCAGAAACCGCCTTTTTCAATTCTGACAAGCTCCGGCGTGATAACCGTTATTCGTAAATCGCTGTCTACAACAATATTCTCAGCACAAGCAAATCCATCGGATTTAATCACATATTTTTCGGCAAAACCGTCCATTTTCTCACCTCGTAATAATCATATACTAAATAAATTTGCATGTCAATTGCCTTTTTTCAATCAACCAAGCACATTAAAATATCAATAGTGAACAAACGGCAATTATTTTTAAAAAATCAGGACTTTTTTTAAAAAACACTTGATTTTTTAAAACTCTGTGCTATAATATATGAGCGTTAAGAAATGCGCTGCTAGCTCAGCTGGATAGAGTGTTTGGCTACGAACCAAAAGGTCAGGGGTTCGAATCCCTTGCAGCGCGCCAAGTAAAACCACCTAAAAGCCTTGATTTATAAGGGTTTCAGGTGGTTTTTACTTTATCAAATTTTAGTTAATTTTTTCAAGTAATTAAAATTTCTTTAATAATTGATGATAAAATGATGATAATTTATAGCTGTTTTCTAAAATTGGAAACAGCTATTTTATTTTATAATTAGAATTATCAGTGTAAATAGTATAACAATTACAAGTGTCACAATCAGTTTACTTTTCTTCAATGATGTGAATTGACATAATTTAATTGCTTTTTGAGAAGCCAAAAGCTGATTAAACATATCATTTTTTTCAGATTCTTCTTGCGTGAGAACCTCTTTTAGTGCGGTTATTTGCGATTTCAGTATTTGGTTTTCTTCTTCCAGCTTCTTCAAGTTCTGACAATCGGATTCTTTCTGCTCGTTCTGTAATTTCTCTATTTCTTTCAAGTTCATTTGTAATCAGCTCCTTTGTAGCAGGAAGACGAAAAGTTTTAGTAAGATTGCTTCCTCTTACCTTTTTGCCCTCTGCGTTTTTGAATGTGATGTGTTTTTTTGTATCCTTCCATTCTACCTGCCAACCATGTGATTGCATTTGTTTAACGAAGTCGTCTTTAGTATGTGCTGAGCCAATGGACTCCATAAAAGCAATACCGCAGTCTGCAACATAACTCTTTTTGGTATAATCGGATAAAAGCCTATAAGTGTCTTTGTTCCAAGAGATTATTTCACCATCAGTAATTGCAGAACCGTCAAAGTGTTTTCCCTTTTCGGCAACAGTTAAACCATATTCTCGGCAAAGTTCATTACAATAGTCTTTGTCAGCTTGCAGGTCGTTTTTTGACTTATGAAGCTTTGAACCGTCAAGATACGATACCGTGTTAGTGACCATATGACAGTGTATATGTTCCTTGTCATAGTGTACTGCTATTGCAACCTGATGGCCGCAATATACTTTTTCGGCAAAATCTATCGCAAATGACAGTGCCTGTTCAGGTGTGATTATTTCGTCCTTGTGGAATGAAATAACCGAGTGAGCATATTGTCTGCCTTTGTCCGCATTGTACCGTCTTTTTGTTTGGATAAAGCTACGGTATATTTCCTCGGCATCAGTTGCTTTGCCATTGTATGTCCCTTTTACATATGTATGTTCTATATCAGTTTTTCCGGGATTGAGTATATATTTTAAGCAGTTTCTCAAACCGCTGTGTGTGCTTAAAGCACCTTTTGAATTGATTTGTTTGTAAATTGCCATAAGGTATCACACTCGCTATGTAATGCTGATAATGTTTTGTTTAACGTTATGATTGCGGATATATCAGATATACTACCGCTTGAATTAGCTACACGAGCTAATTGGTTTACGTTAACACCGATACGCTTGACCTGCTCCGCTAACCGTGCCGTATTGATGTTAAGCTGTTTGAGTTCGGCTGTTACTTCCGTTGCAGTGAGAACTGCACTCGACAACAGATTGACAATCAATCTGTTTTTGGGTAAGCCTGTCTTTTTCTGCAGCTCGTCAAATAGGTGCTTCTCATCATCAGACAGGCGGAACGATACATTATTGTTGCGTTTTCTCAAACCGACAATCTCCTTTCTATAGGTGATACAACAGGGTCGCAACCCTATTGTTCGGGGTGCAAGGGCAGAAGCCCTGAGTATAGCAAATGATTATAAAAATTATTTACTATACGGCTGGGGTTTTTAGGGGGGTGAAGCCCCTGAACAAGTTAGCATCGGCGTGCCAAGATGCGAAACTTGCCTGAGAATAATGCTCATAAAATACGGTGTCGCTTTTAAAACACCGTATTTTATAGCATTTTTTGAAGCAAAATGCCGAAGTTAAATTCCTATATATTTTTCAAAGAATCTATCCTTGTAATAAGGGCATTTTTTTAGCATAGAATATCCCAATGGTGTTATAACAACAGCTTCATTGTTCCTTGTAAGGCTCATAAGGTCGGACGGTGTCAGTCTGTCCTTTTCCTCAAAGCCAAAGCTATTGTTGCGGTTTTTTGCCCCTGTTGATTTTGATTGCTTCCGCTGGATGTATTTCGGTACCCAGTCACCGCATACAGTTTTTTGAGTTTTGCTGCTACTTGCATCCAAAATAATTTTGATTTGACAGTTCCCGATTAAGGTTGTTACCTTATGTTCGGGGAATCCGGTTTGCAACGACTCAATCTGCTGGATTACAAGGCACAACGAAACCTGACGGCTCCTCAAAGTCATACTGGCATCAACAAGTCCGTCAAGACTGCCACCGGAGCTAACTATTCGTCCCAGCTCGTCCAACAGAAAAAATATTCTGTGCGAGTTTTCAGAGCGTTTACTCAGGGCATCAAGAGTCAGGTTGACTATCATTGCCAAAGCACCGCTCCACGGCGCAAGTTTATGCTCCGGGATTGATAGGAATACTGACTTTTTTTGCTCCAAAGTATTAGGGGACACTTTTCTTGGAGCATCAGAAAATGCCCAGTGCAGGTTTTTGTCAGAGAAACAAGTCAAACTATTAGCCATATTCGAGTACACACTTAAAAGCGTTTCATCTGCCATACCTGAGAATTGATTCATATATTTGTAGGTGTTGCACTCCGGTTCAATGCTATTGATAATTTCGTCGACTTGTTCACCGATGGGGCAGCCGAGAATAGCATCAATGCACATGATTAAATCTTGTTTGCCTATGCCATAATAGTAGAGTAATAAACCTATGAGCATATTTCTTGAGGAAATTGCCCAAAATTTGTCTTTCTCATTTCCAAGCGGAATAAGAGAAAAAGCTATTGTCTGCATTGTGGACAGTTTATCCTGCTCAGAGCTGTTAGCGGTTAAAGCGTAAAATGGGTCAAATCCATAACCGCTATAGTCACATGGCGAGAATACGCATACACGAGGGTCATTTTTGCGTTTACCTTTTGCGACAAGTTCTCCTTTAATATCAATTGCAAAAACAGTTGCATTGGGATTGATGAGCAGAAACGGAATTATATAGCAACTCGATTTACCGGAACCAGACCCACCGATAATTAGGATGTGTCCGTCATTTTGCGTATTCCAGCATACATACTTTGAGCCTTGCTTGCCGAGAATGAAATCACCCTCGGCAGGCTTTGTTCTGATGAGTTTTGCATCAACGGATGGATGCATTGCTCTTTTCTTTTCCTTTTCCATGTGTTTTCTGATGGTTCTATCGCTTGTGACATTAGAGCCAAACAGAAATAGAAGAAAAAAGAGAAAAATAATAAAATAGAGAAAAATATCATTCATAGCGATATTCTCCGTCGATATACTTAATTCGAGAAGAATCAATCTCTATCGACTCATTTAAACCGACATTATCATCGGTTACATTTGCGACAAGCGTAACTTGCGCTCCTTGCGGCAAAACCATAGTAATAATATTATTACCGTGTTTTAACGCTTCAACTTTGAAGTAATATGCAGTCGTAACCTCATTAGAAATATCAACGGCATAAACTTTTTCTTGATTAGCAAGAAATACAGTTTTTCTTAATTCTCTCATATGAGTCTCTCCTTTCTGTTAATATTTTTATGTTCAAGGGGAATTGATACAATCTCATCCCCTAAACAAACGAACATTTCGGGCTGCTTAAACTTTGCAAGGAAAAAGTCGGTTTGCTCCTCTGTAAGTGAGCCGAAATTATCTTCTGTTAAACCTGCAACGAAAAAGGTACCGGCAATAATGTCATATACTTTTCCGTCTGCATCTTTTAAAGCCCTGTTTAGCGGTAGACCGGCAATTTTGCCTTCTCCGTTGCAAACAATAGCGACATTATCGTCATACGGATAAACAGCCTCGATATATCCACCGACTGTTTTCTGCATTGCTTTTAGGGTGTTATCAATTTTTACTATGCGGGCTTCTTTGTTTGGTTCCACGAGAACCACGTTCATTTTCTGGTTTGTTTTACTCATAAAATCAAATCCTTTCATTTGCATTTTTTGTAATAAAATTTATATAATAATGTTTTATTACATTATAAATATGTTAGATGAAATTAATTTTAATATATAAATTTTTATCCAGCCAACAAATGAGAGATTTCCCCCCATTTGTTGGCTATGAATAATTACATTGTGTTGTATTTAATGTCTCTAATGCAGTCTTCAACCTCGCATCGGATTATGTCAATTGTTGCTTTATCCGTAACACCATAAATGTCACAATAGCCGGAAACAATTTTCTCAACATCACGCTCTGAGGGATTGTCGTTTAGAACATCATTGAAATAGCTACGCAGTCTTGCACAATGCACCTTCAAAAATTCTTCAAAAGGCTCAAACGTTCCAAGATTTATGTACTTTTCAGGATTGTCTGTTCCTTTTAAAGAGTCCTTTTTGTTAAGAATTGCTACTGCTTGCTCAAACAGCTCTATTACCGGTTTTAAAGCCTTCAAGCAACAATCTTTGTATTCTTTTGAGTCGCTGCCATAAGTGCGCACCATGTCAACAAATGGTGCATATTTGTACTTGTAGATGACCGAGTATTCTCCGCCGAAAAATGGCTCGTAGACATGTATGTCATAATACGTCGGATGGACATTTATACAAATCGGAAAGCGACGATAACTTTGTGCTTTTTGGTCGTTTTCGGCTTCGACATATCGGCTTTCCGATTTGTCGTAGTATTGACCTGCCAATCCGTCCAAAAATCCGTTAATGGGTTCGACGGAATTGACAATATTTATAGGGTTAATAAGGTTAGTTTGACTATATTTCTTTTTCTGAGATATTCGTTTAGGCTTGGTATCGAATACATTAAAGATGGTACCTCTGTCGCCCAGTTTTTTAAAAAGCTCGTTATGTCTGCAATCATCCCAGATTAGCACTGGTTGACCGTCATAATTTTCAAAGCAAACGGAATCACTACCGACATAACAAAATATTTCGTCGTCGCACATTTCGCCATCCGGGTCAATAAGTGCCCTTGCCAAAGCTTCTGAGAATAAACCTTTTCCGGCACCGCCTGAACCGGATATATAAAAACTAATTCGATATGGCGGTAAAGGGGCATCCTTGAGATAATCACCACGACGTTTTTGTAAGCCCTCCATGTCGTCGTTATATTCCATTGGATAGTTCTTTTTAACCTGTCGGATTGACATCCCGTTATAGAGAACATCCAAACGCAACTTATCTTTTATACAAATATTTGCTTTGCCATATTTTTCTTTATTTATTTCGCAAGCCTCAACAAACTCGCGGAAAGAGCTATACTCTTCAAAGTGGCAGAATACCTCGTCTTCGGAATAAACAAATTTGCCCTTTGACTGTTCTTTGTCACTTTGATGTGTCAAATAAAGGACGGAATCAAAAAATGAATTTCGACCCTTTTTCTTTTCGAAAAAGTTTTTGTCGATTCCAAACCATTCACTCAAGCTATCCAATTCCTGTGCTCTCGCAAAACGCATGACAACATGAAAGTGAGCTGGTTTGATATCACCAACCGAATGAGTACTTGACTTCATTTTTTTAATATCTTCGTCGGTATATGTATCTTTGTCATGTAGTATATAGGCAAACTCTTTAATGGAGGCATGGCTTTTTAACACAGTATCAATCTTTTCTTTATTGATAAGTTCCTCGCCGGTTTCAGGATGCTTTACGTCAGTAACAAGCTCCCAAGTTCTTGATGTAATTTTATTTGTAGACATAATTAAATGTTCCTTCTTTCTTATATATAAATAACGTACAAAAAGTACAGTTTGCAGAGTGCCCTCACACAAGCCCATTGTTCGGGCACTTTGTATGTAAAAAAGGGTAAAACAGTCATAATATCATCAAAATGAGTTGTTTTAGAATGTAAAAGTACAGTTGTACAAAAGTACAGCGGTTTTTATCACCTCTCTTTCGCTTCCTATCTATTGCTTTCGCGAACAGCAATAGGATATTTATCGTTGCAGGAATTCCCGTTTGGGCTTGGAAATTATCAACCGATTTTGTCGATTTTAACTTCATAATAAATATCTAAGTTGCACTCGATGTGGTTTGTATTTAAATAATTCCGAGAAAAAATATTAAAATTATCAAATTTAGTGTATATTTAGAATAATAACAGCGATATTATGCGATAAAATTAAGAAAATAAAGCATCACCGCTTAACTCAAAAAAGTAAGTTAGTGACACTCGATACTGTAAAATATTGAAAATGAAAGGATTTGATGGCTTTGAGCGAGAAACATTTAGGCGGATATGGCTATTACGGCTATACTTACAGACCGGAAACCGACGAATACGAGGTGAACGAAAAAGAAGCAACAGTAATAAAACTAATTTCGATTTTATTGGCCTTAGGCTATCCGTTGGTTACGGTCGCAGAAACAATGAACACTTTGGGCGTTAGAGTCCCATCAGGCAAATCCGAAAACGAGATGATTACAACAACATGGATAAGGCGTAAATTTGGATTATACAAGCGTAAGAAATACTCAAAAAAAGATTGGATTTACGACAGCTATACAGAAGATGTTGTGCCATATAAAGATTACTTTGAAAAATACAATGGCGATAATGGATTCCCTCAGATTCTCGGTGATGAGTTGTATGCTTATGTCAAAGCAATATTGAGTGACCTCAAATTCCGCAGAAGATATGAAAGAGAGTACAAGATAGGTATTTATAGTGAAGAAAACGAAAAGCTGCTGATTAAAGACATTAAAAATCAAGTATCTTTAAAATAAAAAAGCCCACCTCATTCCGAATTATTCGGACTGGGTGGGTACATTTGTGTGTTGATATTTATTTCTTATTATGGTAAAATAATATGAATACATCAAAGGGCGTGTAACGATGGAAAAGCAAGTGAAGTCAAAACAGCGAGTAGCCGACCGTGGCGAAGTTTTCACGGCTGAGCGAGAGGTTAAAGCTATGTGTGACTTGGTTGCCGATGAATGTAACCGCATTGATTCAAGATTTCTTGAACCGGCATGTGGCAACGGAAACTTTCTCGCAGAGATAATAACTCGTAAACTTGCTGTTGTAAGCTCGAAATACAAAAAGAGTACCTATGATTGGGAGCGTTTTTCGCTTCTGGCTCTTGGAAGTATATATGGCGTTGATATAATGGCTGACAATGCCGTAGAGTGCAGAAAAAGACTTTATGATATATGGAGCAAGGAATATAAAAAAGTCTGCAAATCCGACTGCAACGATGACACAAAGAGGTCTGCTGAATATATCCTATCGCAGAACATTGTGTGCGGTAATGCGTTGAGCATGATGTGCGTTGACGAGAACGGCAACGACACAGATAATCCTATTATTTTCTCAGAGTGGACTTATTTGCAGAATGATGCCTTTATGCATCGGCAGGATTTCCGGTTCGATGTGCTTCTGAAAGAAAACGATAATGAGGATATGTATTCCAGCCAGCTCAGCTTATTTGCTGATGATGCAATGGGTACTGATAATTGGATGATTGACCCTGAAACAAATGAATCTGTTCCGAAACCGGTCAAGACATATAACAATATCCATTACAGGAAAATCTGGACTATGGGGGATAAAAATGACGGAAAATCTTTTTGATAAAGTATATACGCCGGACGTATTGTCTTGCCTTGCAAATTTATCCAACGACGAGGTTTTTACACCGCCGGAGGTAGTCAATCAAATGCTCGATATGTTACCGCAGGAGCTCTTTGAGAATCCCGACACAACATTCCTTGACCCGGCGTGCAAAACCGGAGTTTTCCTAAGGGAAATTGCCAAACGGCTTATAAAGGGTCTTGAACCGCAGATACCTGATTTGCAGGAACGGCTCGACCATATATTCCATAAGCAGTTATACGGTATTGCCATTACGGAGCTGACATCACTTCTTTCTCGCAGAGGAGTATATTGCAGTAAATATCCGAACAGCAGATTTTCAATCACAGAGTTTAATGATGCTGAGGGAAATATCCGATTTAAAAGAACGGAACATACATGGAAAGACGGAAAATGCGTTTTTTGTGGAACTTCCTCAAAAGGTGTTCTATCTGATGAAAATCGAGGAAACGAATTAGAAACTCACGCTTATGAGTTCATACATGTTAGTAAACCCGAGGAGATATTTAATATGAAGTTTGATGTAATAATATCTAACCCGCCATATCAGTTGAGTGATGGTGGTAGCGCCGGTGGAGCTATGCCCATTTATCAAAAATTTGTGGAACAGGCAAAAAAACTAAATCCAAAATATTTAACAATGATTATTCCATCTCGTTGGTTTGCTGGTGGAAGAGGATTAGAAGAGTTTAGAAATACAATGCTTTCCGACTTAAATATAAGTACAATGGTAGATTTTCCCAAAAGTAGAGACTGTTTCCAAGGTGTAGACATAGCTGGAGGTGTATGTTATTTTTTAAGAGAGCAAGATAAAAAGAGCAGTTGCTTATTCACTTCAATAAATAACAATATTTCAAGTACAAGAGAACGGCATCTGAATGAGTATGATATTTTTATAAGAGATAATATCGGAATAGATATTATTCATAAAGTAAATAAACAAAGTGAGAAAAAAATGAATAGCATTGTTGAAGCTGTTTCGCCTTTTGGATTGAGGTCTTTTATTAGAGGACAAGAAAAGCCATTTGACGGGTGCGTTACCCTAATATCAAGTGCAGGAAAAAGTTTTATTGATAGAAAAATTATAAAAAAAGGAATAGACTTAATTGATAAATATAAGGTTGTGATTGGTTATTTAAATCCTGACCGTGCAGGAGTGAATAATGCTTCGGATGGAAAATCAGGAGTTACAACAAAAATTTCAATTTATGGACCCGGTGAAGTTATAACAGAAACATATATAATCTTAGGAAGCTTTAACACAAAGGAAGAAGCATGTAATTGCGCTTCTTTTGTACAAACAAAGTTTGTTCGTTTCTTAGTATTGTTAACACTTTCATCTATGCACATTACAAAATTGAATTTTCAGTTTGTTCCGCTGCTAAGCTTTAATCAGAGTTGGACAGATGCAGAACTATATGAAATGTTTAATCTAACTAAAGCTGAAAAAGAATATATTGAGTCAATGATTAGACCAATTAGCATTGTAGGTAATAATTAAATGGATAACAAAGGTTATATTCTAAAATTCGGCAAAATAAAACATTTGCAATCGCTTGGTGCCGGAAAATCATTTCTTATAATAACGTTTATACACTTATGCAAATTAAATTGTTCGGTTAATTTAATAAATTAATTCCGGGGGGAATAAAATAATGGCACAAAATGAAGAATACTTTAATGCGTATATGGGCTTATTATATGAATTAGAACGAGCCTATAATGATATAGATTTTCTTGAAACCGTTGACGAATTTAAAGATAAAAAACTTGACAATTCTCAGCCATGCTTTCGTGTAATAAATCACTTTTGCGAACTGGCAATGGCAGATTTAGGATTGACTGTTTATAAGATATCTTTTGACAATTCGAAATCTACAAATTCAATTAAACATTTTAACAGTTTATCCCACAAGAATGGCTCCAATAAAAGTGTGAAAATTAAATTTTCAAATGAATTAAATGCATTAGAAAAGCCATTGAAGGAGTTAAGAAATACTTATTTATCACATGCTGATGTTAATCCTACAACTTCAAGTGTAGATACTGCGGATTTGATTATGGCGGTTAATGAAATTGCTGAATACTTAAGCAAGATTGCTGATGAGAACATTGATGATAGAATAAATACAAAAATATATATCCCTCGTGGCAAAATGAAAATTAATAACACAATTGGTGCTATACAAATTTTAAATCTTATAAAAGGTGAAAATGAAGATGTCTAATCAAGATTTTTTCGTTCAACGCCCATCAATAAAGCCGACTATCTATGTATATAGGCTAATTGGCGTTAAATCACATGAAGGCTACATAAAAATCGGATATACAGAACGCAATGTTGAAGACAGAGTAAAGGAACAAATCGGTGCTTCTCATGTACCTTATGAAATTCTTTACACCGAGAGTGCCATGAGAGAGGATGGTTCCTGCTTTCTCGACCATGATGTTCATCATATTATCGAAAAGCGTGGCTTCCGCAAGCTGGATATCCCTGAAGATAACGAATGGTATAACTGCTCCGTAAATGATGTTAAGTCGGCTATCCTTGAAATTAAGACCGGCAAGAACACTATTGGTAGGATAAATAGCTTCAGAATGAGACCGGAACAGTACAGAGCCGTTGAAATGACGGTTGATTATTTTAATCGTGCAAAGACAGAAGAACCCGACCGCACCCCAAAATTCCTTTGGAATGCAAAAATGAGGTTCGGCAAAACTTTTGCATCCTATCAGCTTGCAAAGAGAATGAATTTTAAGCGTGTTCTTATTCTCACTTTTAAACCTGCCGTTGAATCGGCTTGGTATGATGATTTAGCTACCCATATTGATTTCGACGGCTGGCAATTTGTTTCAAACAAAGATGCATCGGGTCACAAAATAAATATTGATACGCAATACAATAATGCTGATAAATCATTGCCGATTGTTGTTTTCGGTTCGTTTCAAGACTTACTCGGAACAAACGAAAACGGCGGTATCAAAGCCAAAAATGAGTTTATCCATCTCGAAAACTGGGATATCGTTATATTTGACGAGTATCACTTTGGAGCTTGGCGTGAAAACGCAAAGAAGCTATTTGAAACACCGGACGAAGAAGATGTTGACTTCGACCGTGAAAAATACAGCCGTGAAGAAGCTGGAAATGCGTATAACGAAACATTTCTGCCGATAACAACAAGATATTATCTTTATCTTTCAGGTACTCCGTTTAGGGCTTTAAACAGTGGAGAATTTATTGAAGACCAGATTTTTAACTGGACATATTCGGACGAACAGAAAGCAAAAGAAAACTGGAAAGGTTCAGACAATCCATATCTTGCATTGCCAAGAATGGTGATGCTCACCTACAAGATTCCGGATAGCATAAAACAAATTGCTATGCAGGGACAGTTTGATGAGTTTGACCTTAATGTTTTCTTCGGCGCAAAAGAAACCGAAAAAGGAAAACCGGAGACTGCCAAGTTTACATACGAAACAGAAGTTAGTAAATGGGTGCAGCTCATAAGAGGTTCTTATTTGCCAAGCAATGTTGATGATTTGAAGCTCGGACAGGACAAGCGTCCGCCGATGCCGTATTCAGATGCACGACTTATGGGAATACTGAATCACACACTGTGGTTTTTGCCGAATGTTGCGTCATGTTATGCAATGTATAATTTACTAAAGAGTGATAATTTCTTTCGTGATTATAGAATAATTGTCTGCGCAGGCGAAAAAGCCGGTATAGGCATTGAAGCTCTCTATCCGGTACAGCAAGCAATGGGTGACCCATTGAGAACGAAGACCATTACTCTGTCTTGTGGTAAGCTCACAACAGGCGTTACGGTCAAGCCGTGGACTGGCGTATTTATGCTTCGTAACCTAAAGAGCCCCGAAACATATTTCCAGACGGCTTTCCGAGTCCAGTCGCCATGGACAGTAAAAGACGAAAACGGCAAAACCGTTATAATGAAGCAGGAATGTTATGTTTTTGATTTTGCTCTTGACCGTGCATTGAAGCAGATTTCCGATTACAGTTGCAGACTTGATGTAAACGAATCAAATCCCGAGAAAAAGGTTGCTGACTTTATTAGCTTTTTGCCCGTATTGGCTTATGACGGAAGCAGCATGCGACAGATTTCTGCACAGGATATTCTGGATATTGCTATGGCAGGTACTTCTGCAACACTCCTTGCCAAGCGTTGGGAGTCGGCAATGCTTGTTAATGTTGATAATGATACGCTTCAAAGATTGCTCAATAATGAGGAAGCATTGAACGCACTTATGAGAATTGAGGGATTCCGCTCTCTCAATTCGGACATTACCACCATTATCAATAAATCGGAGCATGTCAAAAAAGCGAAAGCAGAAAACAAGCAAAAGGATAAGAAAGAGAGAAAAGAAATATCGGAGGAAGAAAAGGAATACAAATCGCTTCGCAAGCAAATTCAAGAAAAGCTCATTAAATTTGCTACAAGAGTCCCGGTATTCATGTATCTGACCGATTATCGTGAGCGCAGTTTAAAAGACGTTATTACGCAGCTTGAACCGGGACTTTTTAAAAAGGTTACCGGATTAGAGGTTAAAGATTTTGAGTTGCTTTGCTCAATCGGTGTATTCAATGCAAGCATCATGAATGATGCAATTTACAAATTTAAACGATATGAAGACAGTAGTCTGTCCTACACGGGCATCAATAAACACGAAAACGATGAAACCATCGGTGGTTGGGACACTACAATTCGTAAAGAAGAATATGAACGAATGTTTTATAATCAGCAGGCTTCGCTTAAATTGAGCCCGGAGGATGAATCAAAACATAATCAAGCAACGGAAATTGTCGAAGTATCAAATAAACCGGTTCACACAGCAGAGGTGACCGCAGACAATATAATTATTGATTCCGATAGTCACGATGAACCGGTCAAAGCAGAAGAATCGTGCAAACCAACAAATGAAGTTACAAAAGAAGAATTTACTATGCCGGACTTCGAAACAGGAATGTTTGTAAAACACAAAAAGTTCGGCGAGGGTGTTATTACATCTATCAAAAAGGACAGAACTAAGCTGTCAGTTAAATTTACTAATGGTGGCATTAAAGATTTTGTTGTTGGCGGAGACTTCTGTGCATTCAGAAACAAATATCTTACAATTGTTGAATAAAAATACCGCTTGATGTTTCATTCATCAGGCGGTATTGACTAAAGTCCTTGTTTTAGGTCTCTATTCTGCTTGAAAGCAGAATATGTGTTGAAAGATGCTGAAAAATGTGATATTCTAAAAGCAGAAATATCAGAAAGTGTGATATGGTATGTCATTAGATATGAAACAGAAAAAGCCAAAAGGTCAAACAAAATTCGGAAAAAACTGCCAGAAACGAGCGGTTTTAAATTACACGGTTATTGACAACGGAGTAAAAATTCGAAAGCAAAAGGCTTTTTATGGTAAAACGCTGAAAGAAGCTTGTACTCTCCGTGATGAGTATAAACGCAAAATAAACAAAGGCATCAAGCCGGACGATGCCAAAGTATCAGTATCTGACTATGTTGATAAGTGGCTTGCATTAAAGCAAAAAAATATGAATGTTAATAATGCAAGAGCAAAAGATATCAAAAAGTACATCGGCCATATGCGAATTGGAGATGTCCGACGTTCAGACATTCAATTCATGATAAATCAGTTTTCAGATACTAAAACTATTCGTGGAAAATACCCAGGAAAGAAATCTGTTGAGTCTCTAAGATATGTTTCACATCAGGTTTTTGAATATGCACGACTTGACATGATTATTGAAATGAACCCAGTGCAAAGTATAGATATCCCCAGCTATGAGAAAAGTAAGGTCAGACCGCTTACAATGCAGGAAATTGATAATGTTTTGAACCTTGAACATAAGTGGCAAAGGATATTTATCATTCTGTTACATAGCGGACTGCGACGTAGCGAACTGATACCGCTTAAATGGAAGGATATTGATTGGGATAATCAGTGCATTATTGTCAATAAATCAACAAATTTTATAAGCAATCAAGCAGTCGTCAAATATTATACTAAGAACGAAGCAAGTAACAGGAAAGTATATATAACTAACCAATTTAAATCATATTTGGATGGTTTGTACAGTGATGATTCCATTAAATACAGAGATAGGAAAAGACTAAACGAAGCGTTAATTTGCCCTTCTTTGACTGGGAAAATGTTTTCAGAAACGCAATGGACAAATATGTTGAAAAAATACCACACCGATTATGAACTGGCATATGGTAATCCGAATAATTATCACAAAAATGATAAAAGGTTTGAGCTAACGCTGCCGATTCTTAACCCACATATGTTTCGGCATACATTTTGTTGTTCAATGTTTTACGCCGGAATACCGGTAAATATTGCACAAAGACAAATGGGACATGAGAAAGCATCAACAACCCTTGATATCTACGCACAATGCGAAAATGATGAGACTACCCGAAAAGAAATTGATGAAAAAATGAGTAAAGCAGACACACGGTCTCCACAGGAGAAATTACTTGAAGCAATATTCAGTGATGGTAAGTTTCCAACACGATTATTAAAATGATGATAATTTGATGATAATTATTGAGATTTTCACCACTTCTGCTGTGTGATTATATTGAAAAATAAGGGATTTTTATATCAGCTAAGTCCTTGGCTACGAACCAAAAGGTCAGGGGTTCGAATCCCTTGCAGCGCGCCAAAACAGAAGCAATGCGATTTTGTGTTGCTTCTGTTTTTTTATTCAGGGATTCGAACCCTGAGAGGGTGAGCGAATTTAAAAGCCGTGTCTTGCACGTTCACTTCACAGTTGCAAAACACGGTTTTGTTTTATTTGTTTTTATCAATCAGCTCGTCAAGCAACGCAGTGCAGCCGTCAAGGACATCTTTATATGTCACTTCAAAATTTCTTGAATACCACGGGTCGGCAACATCTCCGCCACGGGAGGTATAATCCATGAGCTTATGTATCTTTCGGTCGGGGTCATTGCCAAAGATATAAAGCATATTTCTTATGTTTGCACTGTCCATGCCAATGAACAAATCGTACTTGCCGTAGTCGTTTTTCTGAAGCTGAATCGCCCTCTTGCCGTCACATTTAAGTCCGTGCTTTGCAAGCTCGGCTCTTGCCGGCGGATAAACGGGATTGCCGATTCCGTTCCAAATCTCCTCCGTGCTTGTTGCAGATGAAGCAATCTCAAATTTATCCTCAATCCCCTGCTTTTTCACAAGGTCTTTCATTATAAATTCCGCCATCGGACTGCGGCAGATATTGCCGTGGCAGACGAACATTATTCTAATTTTCGGTAACATTTTTTCACCGCCGTTTGTTTTAAAATTTCATTTGCTCCGAATAAATTTTACATAAAAGCTCTCGGCAAATTCAAGCAGGTACGAATCCAAATACGAAAACGCCGTCGTCCTCATTTCATCCTCTATACCGTAGTACGCTTCGGCAATCGAGCCTGTTATAGCGGCAATGGTGTCGCTGTCGCCGCCGATCGAAATTGCGTTTCTTATCGCATCCTCAAAGCTCACCGACTCAAAAAATGCCTCCAACGCCTGAGGAACGGATTCCTGACAGGTCTCATGGAAAACATAAGTATCTCGGATCTCATCAAGAGTAAAATCCATTTTATAGAAGCTGTTTATGTAATCCTGAATCTCAGCCATGCTGTGTCTCGTCCTTGCAAGATAAATTGCTCCCGCAACGGCAACAGCGCCCTTTATTCCCTCGGGATGACTGTGCGTAACCTCTGCGGTCGCCGCCGCCAATGCTTCACATTCATCGAGAGAATTCGCATACCATGCAACCGGAGAAACTCTCATCGCCGAGCCGTTTCCGAAGCTGTTGTACGGTTCGGTATAGTTTTCCCTTATCCACACGCCAAAATGTCCGCCGTAGCCGCAATTCGGGTATTTGATTCCAACCTCATGCATTACCGACACAAGCTCTTTTTTGAATTCTTTGATATCTGTCACGGCATCAAACTTCAAAAGTGTCTTTGCAACCGCCAATGTCATAACCGTATCGTCCGTAAAAAAACACCTTTTGTCAAAAAAATTAAAATTCTTTGACTTGTGATTATAAAACTCAAATCTTGAGCCGACAATATCACCTATCATTGCACCTATCATAATAAATTCCTCCGAAAATAAATTTACAAGCTTTTCACCTTGCAGCATTATTATACATAAGACATGCGCCGTCAAGGTCGCCTGATAGGTGACATTTTATTTAATTTCTGTCCCATTCTTTACGAGACTGTCAATATCAATTTTTGTATTGTGGAAATCGGCTTCAAAAGCCTGCTTTAAATTTTGCGCCTCAAATGAGGAAAGCATACTGCAATTATAAAATGTTGAGCCATGCAGTTGATTAACATTTGCCGATAATTTAACGCTTTTAAGCTCGGAGCAACCGAAAAAAGCATAGCTGCCTAGATATTCGACGCTGTCGGGAATCGTAATTTGTTTTAATTCGCCGCACTCAAAGAATGCACTGTCATCAATGCAGTTAAGCCTTTGAGGAAGTGCTATTTCCGATAACGTTTTGCAGCCGTGGAACGCGCCGTTGTCAATGCACAAAAGCGACTGTGGAAGGCTGACCTTTTCAAGCATCATGCAATTCTCGAAACACGCTTCGCCGATATACTGTATACCATCATCAACCGTAACTTTCTTTAAGCTAATATTCGGCAGGAACTCACTTTTATCGAATCGGCAGGTTACGCCGATGACCTCATGACCGTCAATAACGCTCGGAATCGTTACCGTAGAAGTGCCGCCGTTGTACTCGGTTATAAAAGCCCTTTTGTTTTCAAAGAGCCGGTATTTAAAGTCGCCGCTCTCCCCTTCGGATACAAAGAAATTTTGATTATCCTCCGTGCCGAAATAATAGGTCGAAAAATAATCGCAAAGCGTTATATCCGGATGACTGTACTTTTCGGCGATGAACAGATAATCGTCCCATGTAAATTTATCGGAAATTTTTACGTTTTCCTTTTGAAAATTCACCGTTACGATGTCGGTTGTTGTAGATCCCGTTGTCGTTTTATCATTAACATTCGGCGCACATGAAGTGAGAAAAATCATTGTTAAAAGCAGGGATAGAATGATGTGTAATTTTTTCATTTTTATTGCCCCTTTTACTTGTGTTGACCGGTTAAGTCAGATAAATTTGCTTTCGAGAAAGAATCTAATCAGCCTTGGGTCGATGTGGGCATCGACCCCTACGAATTGTGCCGCTTATATTCTACAACTTATTAACATTTCGGAAATCAAAAGTATTTATACAATCGCTCCGTCTTTTCCCATACACCAGATTCCGCCTTTATCGGGATATTTAGGTTGACTTTGAGAATCGAAATTTTCAAAATAATAATCCATAATCTCTTTCTTTGTTACAATAATACATTCAATTCCAACATTATCCTTTTTATCCTCATCCTTTAAAATGAAATTGATATTAACATAATATTCTGATTTATCCGTTTTAGCCAAAACAGTAATGCTATAAGATTGCTTTAATATATTACCATAAGACACATATTTATCTTCACCGGGCAAGTCTTCTTCATAGTCAATAAAGCTTCCATCCAAATATTCAAACAGGATATCCATTTGCTTTTCAATATCACTTTCCGACTGGGAAGATTTTGAAATCAAATTTCTCAATTCTTCTCGATCTCTCCTATTGATAATGTTCAATATTTTTTCGGCATTTGTATTTGAATACCAATAGGCATTTCCGTTTAGCAATCTTGAAATATGATGTTTTTTTACGGTAATACTTTCTTTAATTGGATAATCATTATTTTGCGATGATGTTGTTGTAACGTCTTTTGCACACCCGGAAAACAACAAAACAATAATTCCGAGAATTATAAAAAATCTTTTCATACCGCATCCTCCTATTTTTAAAGCATATACCGATATCCCGTTTCTGATTGCATCATATATGAATTCGGTTCATCAAACCGGTTAATTCCGCCCACATTGAGGAGGCGCCGAGTTCATTTATCCAATTACAATATCATCTCAAACTCGCCCATGGTGCCCTTTTTGAAATAGCTTTCGAGGTCATAGGGTGTGTAAATTCCCGTGTCTGTGACAACTCCGCTGACAAGCTCGGGCGGCGTTATGTCAAACGCCGGATAATATCCCTTGAGTCCGTCTGCGGCGGTCTTTACTCCCATAGCCTGAAGCACAAAATCGGGATCACGCATCTCAATTTTAACCGTGTCGATCGTTGTGTGTCCTCTGTCAGGCGCACCCGTTACGAAATACGGTATTCCCGTGTATTTCGCCGCAATAGCGATTTGATATGTGCCAACCTTGTTGACAACATGACCGTCCATGCAGATAACGTCGGCCGCCGAGGTGAACACATCAACATTTTCTTTCTTCATTACAAACGCCGGCATATTGTCCGTAATAACCGTCGTGTCAAAGCCCATCTCATGGCAAACCGTCGCCGTCAGTCTTGCGCCCTGGAAATACGGCCTTGTCTCGGGGCAGAAGATTCTGACGTTGTTGCCCCTCTCTCTTGCTACCTTGAGCATCATGCCGACTATCGTTTCACCGAAGCACTGGGTCATAACCGTTCCGTTCTGAGGGAACATATCGACGAGATGTTCGGCAATGAGATTGATTTTTTTGTAGCGGAGATTGTTCGCTTCAATAGTGTGCTCAACGATTTTTTCGCTGACGTCCTCCCCTGCCGCAATCGCTTTCTTTGCCGCATCAAGGCATCCGCCCGTAATGAGCGTCATACGCTGAACGGTGGTCGGGCGTGCGTGCGAAATCGTATATGCCGCCTCGGTGAGGTAGCCGATCTGCTCCGCTTCTGTCTTGTCCTTACATTCGTAAGCGGCAAGTGCCATGCCCATTGCCGCCGCAGTGTACGGTCCTGCACTCTGTGTCACCATGTCCTTAATCGCCTGAGTGACCTCGTGATGATTCCTGCAGGTCACGAACTCTACCTTTCTCGGGTAAATTCGGCGGTCAAGAATTCTCACCTCGCCGTTCTCGTACCATGCAACGTTTTCATATCTCAGCATAAAAGCCAAGCCCTTGTCCATTCTTTCCATTGTGCTACCTCTTATTTATAAAGCTTCTCAACAGCCTTGTTGAACTCAAAATAAATCTTTTCTTTATCGAGTGTTTTATACTCGCCGTTTTCATAAAGAATCTTGCCGTCAACCATTGTCATTGAAACATCGCTGCTCTGTGCGGAATATGTCAGCAGCGCCTTTTTGTCAAGTGCAGGCACCATGTGAGGTGCGTCGAGAGAAACAGCGATAATATCCGCCTTATTGCCGACCTTCAGCTCGCCGCAGTTCTCTCTGCGCTGAACCTTTGCACCGTTGACTGTCGCCATTTTGAGAACAGTATCTGCGTTCATAACCGTTGCGTCAAGCGTGTAGCCGTTGTGAATTATCGAAGCGATGTGCATTTCCTCGAACATATCAAGATTGTTGTTGCTTGAGGGGCCGTCAGTACCGAGTGCAACATTTATACCCATATCAAGCATCTTGGGAACAGGGGCAAAGCCGCTTGCAAGCTTCATGTTGCTGGTCGGGTTATGAACAACGCTAACTCCCTTGCGGCGGAACAGCTCCATGTCGCTTTCACTCAGCCATACACAGTGAGCGGCAAAAGCCGAGGACTCAAATGCGCCGAGACTGTCGAACCACTCGGCAGGCGTTTTGCCGTGTCTCAGAATACACTCATCATGCTCCTTTTTCGTCTCCGAAAGGTGAATATGCAGGTTGCCGTCGTGTGCATTCATCTCGTCTATCAAGACCCTTGCGGTTCTCTCGTCGCAGGTATATTCTGCATGAATACAATAATCAATCAAAACTCTTCCGTTAAAGGTGTTATTGTATTTTTCGTAATGCTCGATCGCTTCTCTCATTCTGTATGATTGCTCGGGCGTTTCATTCGGTTCGGCGGACAGGATGGGACGGGTGACATTTGCCTTCATACCCGACTCTCCGACAGCCTCAACATTCATTTGGGGTCCGTACATATCCGAAAAGCTGACTGTTCCTCCGGCAATCATCTCCAAAAGCGCAAGGTAGCTTCCTGCTTTGATTTCATCGTCCGTGAGTCTGTCCTCAATCGGAAATATCGTATCAAACAGCCACTGCTGAAGCGGCAGATCACTGCCAATTCCGCGAAGAAGTACCATCGGACAATGGTTGTGACAGTTGATAAGACCGGGCATGAGCAATTTACCGCTCATGTCCTTTATTTCATCGAATTCGCCTTTCGGCTCTTCCGTGCCGATGTAGCTTATCTTATCGCCGTCAACGGCAAGAAAAGCGTTTGAAAGCACATTGAATTTTTCATCTCTTACAAGTATATCTGCATTTTTAAAAAGAATTTTCATTTGTTCGCCTCATTAAAAAATATAATACTTCTTATCTCTCGGCTGAGAGTCGATCATCTTAAAAAGTGTGTCGTAGAAGCTGTGCGTTTCCTCTGCACCGACATTCATACCGATAACCGTTCCGTGGTCGCCGGGCTGAGTCGGCATAACGTTCCACTTGCCTTTTACGATATTCTCTGCGTCATATTCCTGATATTCGTCACCGATCGGATATCTTGCCGAAACAACGTTGACAAGTCCGTCGTTCGGAAGCCATGTTTCATCAATCTTGAAATCCGTTTTGGTGTTTGTCGAATATCTACCCATGAGCGTTGCCGGAATAATCAGGACAGGAAGCGTTGAGCTTTTCGGGATTTGTTTGCCGGTCAAAGCACTCGTCTCGGTTGTGAGATATGAATATGAAAAATAATAAACGCCGTCAACAAGCTTGATTTTCTTGTTCAATTCCTGTGCTCCGTCCGGTGAAAGATCGTATGCGGCATTATCGGTTCCCTCGCTGAAAACCGTATTTATAATCGATTCCGCCTGACTTTCGCTCGAAGCTCCGTTCAAGCCGAACTGTTCAAGGCGAAAATCATAAAAATCGCCTATCTGAGCCGTTTTTGCAACTCCGCTTGCGGCATAAACAAGGCCGAGAACCGTATTTACGAGTTTACCCTGATCCACAACATAGAAAAGCGTTGAACCGTTATGGGGAGAGCAAAGAGTTGTAACGCTGTTTATCCAATCAGCCTTACCGCCCGTGAAAAGCTCGGAGGTATCCTTACCTGTAGCCGCCTTTTCCGCCTCATCGCCGTACGCCATGAGTGAGGCAAGGAGTCTTACGGTCTCACCGCCGAAGCTGTGGCCTATGACGTTAATTTTAATACGCTGACCTCTTTTTGTCTTGCCGCCCCAGTTCTGTACAATGGCATTTTCGGCAGTGTATTCCCTGCCGTACCTTTCGTGCCCGTGTTCCTTGCTGTGCGCCTCACCGTAGTCAACCTTAGTTCCCGTCAGCTCGGCATAAAGCTCGCAGGTTCTGTCCCATGTGCTTGAAAAAGGACCGACCGAAGCAACGCTTACGCTGTAGCCCTCTGAATTAAGGTACTCGGCAAGATTACCGGTCGAGCTGCCCCAATAGGGCGAGGTTTGGTCAATCTGAGATTCGGGACCCCAGCCGCCGAGGCCGTGCACGAGTACATACGGGTATTGTACGGGATCTTCGCTTATCTTTGAGAGAAATGCCGAGTATCCGCCGAAGAAAAGCGGTGTAATTGCAGCAATAACAATACAGGCGACAACAACGATTGCGACAATCTTTTTTCCTGAAAACTTATGCTTTTTCTTTTCTGTGTTCTCTGTCGGAGTGCCGTCTGTTTTATCTTTCGTCTGTTCCTTCTCATCATCGACAAAAACCGGCTCCTGTTCATCCTTCAAAAGAAAATCCGTTGAAACGTCAAAGAGATTCGCCATTGCAAGAATTTTTTCCGAATCGGGCAAAGCTTTTCCGGATTCCCATTTTGAAACAGACTGACGTGAAACATTAAGCTTCTCCGCCAGCTCGTCCTGTGACCATTCCTTGTCACGGCGCAAGATCTGTATTTTTTCGGATATATTCATTGTATTACCCCTTTCGACCTATTAAAAAAAGTTGTTTTACACTGAGCATTATATCAATTTTTTTATGCTCTGTCTATCAACTTAGGTTGTCTTTTCTGAAAAAAAGCGTGTAAACCCGAGTTTACACGCCTGAAAATTGCTTAAAACAGTTTGATTCCGCCGAAAGGTCTAACAGAAAGAACATAGCATGAGCCTTTCGAGAAAACAGCTTCCATCTTCTCACAAAATTCATCAAGCATATCAAGCGGAACGAACGCTTGTATTGTTCCCGCAAATCCGCCGCCGTGAACGCGCCATGCGCCCTTGTTCTTGAGAAGATATTCGCACATTGCAAGTGCAACGGAAACGCTCTGATGCTCAACGTCCTTTGACGTAAAGACATTCTGATTATACATATATGACGAGCGACCACTCTCTGTTACAAGCTCCTTGAACTTTTCAAAATCTCCGTCCTCAAGAGCCTTGACCTCAGCTTCGGCACGTCTGTTTTCACCGTAGAAATGCATTGCGCGAAGCACGGCACGGTCATTGACCTTTTCACGGACAAGCGAAATATTATCCATGAACTCATCCTCGTCAACCTCACGGAGAACGCTCTTGCCAAACACTGCCGCAGCCTTTTCCATCTCGCCTCTTACCGCCGCATAATCGTCGGTGAGGTCGGAATGATTTCCACCCGTGTCGATAATACAAAGCGCATGGCCGCAGGAAGCAAAGTCAAAATCGACCTTGTTAATAATCGGCCGGGACGGATCCTTGAAATCAATAGTGATGAAGCTGCCGACAGAGCTTGCAGTCTGATCAAGAAGTCCGCACGGCTTGCCGAAATATTTATTCTCGGCATACTGGGCAATCTTTGCAACCTCGACGGGCGAAACCTTGCCGTCATTATAAAGATGATTAAGAATCGTTCCGATAAGCACCTCATAAGCCGCAGATGACGAAAGACCCGAGCCCGAGAGAACACGGCTCATGCTTGCTGCATTGAAGCCGCCGATATTGTATCCGCGTTCCTTAAAGCCGGCACACATTCCCCTGATAAGACCCGAGGATTTTCCGAACTCCTCAGTATGTACCTCAAGGTCGGATATATCAACCTCAAGAGCATCAAACTTAAAAGACTTCTCAACAACGATTCCGTCGTCTCTCTTTGCCGCAGCGGCAACCGTATCGAGGTCAACGCTTGCCGCAAGCACCTTGCCGTGGTTATGATCGGTATGATTTCCGCCGACCTCGGTTCTGCCGGGTGCACTGAAAAGCTCAATTGAATCGTTATCGCCGAAAAGACGAACGAACTCATCAATTATAACCGCATCTCTTTTTTTCTGATCTTCAACAGCTTTATCGCTGAGATAGACCTCTTTTAATCTTGCGTCGAATTCGCCCGAAGCAAGCCTTGATTTCAATGTTTTTGCATCAGCCATTGTTTTTCCTCCTCCTTGACTGGATCTGAACTATTTTGCTTATGGCAAGCATTGATATTCCCATTAACAGGAACAGTAAAATAAACGGCAATAGGAACGCCGTTGATAACGGGTTGAACACGTTACGACCGATGAACGTGTAGGAAGCCAGCAGCGGCGAATAACCGACAAGAGAGAGCAAAAGGAAATATTCATATTTAAAACCCATTGCGCCGTAAAGCTTGCTGACCTGATTTACCGGAATCCCGGGAACGAGCCGGAAGAGAGCCAGAAGCCAAGGGTTTCCCCTGCCGTCACGTTCAACGAGATAACGCACTGTTTCGCTTTTTTGGAGAATGTTCTGAACTCCGTTTGCACCGACCTTTGTGCCCCAAAAATATTTGACAGAATAAAGAACCGAAAGTCCCAAAAGATTTATCGGAATTGAAAAATACGACGGAAACACGGCACTTGTTACGGCGCAGAGAGCCGAAACCGGATAAAGGTAAATCGGGAAAACCGCCTTGAACGCATAAAGAAAAATTACGATCAAAAAGACAGAAATTTTTTCACTCATATGCTCAACCTTATATTCTGCCGAAGCAAGATATTCAAGATACCTCGAATACCAAAGCTGTATATCGCTGTTTCTTGAAAGAATCAACAAAATGATGAAAACGACGCAAAGAATAAAGCTGATCGCCGAAGTAATTTGCAAAAGCTTTATAACACTGTGGTCTCGCTTATATTTATCCATCATCCTGCCCCCTTTCAAAACAGATATTAAATTTAGGACTTTAGCTCTCGGATTGAATTATCTGTGATATAATTCAGTTTTTAAATAATACATACGTTTACTTCTATTTAACTTTATTATTATACTTTTTTTCTTTGCCAAGGTCAATATTTTTCTTTGATATTATTTTGTTATTTACGGAAGCTTTCTGTAATAGGTTAGATTTGTTGTCTTACAGTATTATATCCGTATCAATCAAAGAGACTCCCTGCCGACTCTTTTCACTTTTCTTGCAGAAAATGTGCCCTTGTTTCGTTTCGCTGCGGGATGCCGCATTCTAATTATTTATCGGCTAAACAAAAGGAACCGCACACGGCAGTTCCCTGTTAACTGTTATTTTTTCTTTTTCGGCGGGATTTTGTAAATCTGCTTGAGCGTACCGTCCTTATCGAGCATAACGGAATCTCCCGCCTCGATATTTCTTTCATAGCAGAGCTTATCTGCCATCCTGATGCGCTGTTCTTTGCCCTCAGCGTCGGTTACAACAACCGTCACCGTAGCCTCGGCATCTTCGGGAACTCCTTCACAGCCGAAATCATCCTCGATGATTTCAACAACATTCAATGCCTTTTTGTCCAGTGATGCACCGTAAGCGCAGCCGAGTGAAAGTCCCACGCCAACGCCAAAGCTCATTCCGATAGCTAAGTTGTCAAAAATTGCATTTCCCAAACACATTCCTATGCCTATTCCTATGCACATTCCGATCGGCATATACATTGATGCATATTTGCCTATTGCTTTTTTATCCTCGGGTTTCTTTCTCATTAGAAATCATTCCTTATTTAAGAAAAATAACATTAAGCTTCGCAAGATATGACAAAACAAGCTGAATATAGAATACCATCCTCTCGGAAAGACTTCCGAGATTTTTAAAGATATTTGTAACATTGCTCTTAAGATTTACCGTGCCGTAGCCCTCAATAGTGCCGTTATTGTCATCAACTCCGTCATTGTCGTATGCAAACTTGTAAAGCACAGGCGAAGCGATACCAACAAGAAAAATCTCAGCCTTTGTATAAACTCCGAATTTTGAAATACAAAATTTAATAAGGCTGTCGGCTATCGGACCGTAACCCATATCACCGAGAATGTTATTGACCGCCTTGAGAAGGACGTCGTCGGCAACGCCGGCAAAATCACTTCTGAGAATTGCGGCAAAGGCTCTGAGAAGAGTTGTGACCTCAACGCTGCTCATATCGAAGTGTTCACCGCCGGAATAGTGCCATGCAACCAAATCGGTTGCTAAATCCCAGCCTGTTTCGTAGTCGGAATCGGGAATTTCAATGCCGTATTCCTTTGCAATTGATTGCAAGCTGTTTTCGCCGCAGAGGGGCATTCTCAGTAATTCTATCAGCTTATCAACAGCATAAATAATCGGTTTTGAATAAGCTGCATTTTCGTCAATACCCATTTTCTCCGGAGAGAGTGAAAGCTCCAGTCTGTACTGAACTCCTGCCTTAAGATAACCCTTTGAAAAGGCTCTGAGATCATTTTTCATTGCGGATATCTGCTCATCTGTGTATCCCTTGGTAGCTGCCGTGAGAGCGTCATAATCAATCTTATCGACCGACCTCGTCTCATACCTGATTTCATTATCGTTATACTTTATGACCCTGTATTCGAGCGGATACATAGCCAATGAGGTTGTTGCAAAATCATAAAGCCTGTTGCCCAAAGCGCTTGTGTAAACCGTTGCGTCCGAGCAATGCTCGTGACCCGTAAACACCGTCTTAATGCCCCAGTCGGCAAAAAGTTCGGCGGTCGTGAAATGGAACTTAACAATAAAGCTTTCTGCTGAGTACACGCTGAATCGGAAGATGGTCAAGCAGATTATGATGCATCATAACTATAGGATACCTGCCGTCTTTTTTTGCAAGCTTTGCCTGCTCTTTTACCCATTTAAGTTTTTCTGCGGTCATACCGTCCTCGGTTGACTTAGTCGCATGATTTGTATCAAGTGCAATAAGGCGGTATTTTTTACCGAGGTTTGCCGTATATGAACAATCGTCGTCTCTCGTTGTCAAGGCATGGTCATAGCCGAATTCAGCATAAATCTCCTTAAAACGTTCAAACGTAGTAGCCTGATCGTTGCTTGCATCATGATTGCCGTTGATCACATAGACCTCCTTGCCCGATTTCTTTTCAAAATCGCGGAGCTTCTGTGCAACAGCAAGATGATCTTCAGGCCGTGAGCGACCTCTGTTTGCAAGGTCACCGGAAATAAGAACATATTCTACATCGTCGCTTTCGGCACACTGATTAAGGAACTCATCAATGATAAGTCCTGTTTCGTTTTCCATTTCGCAGCGTCTTGTAGCGTGCCAGTAAAGTTCGGAATCGTTTGTCTTTTCAAGCTCCGCCTCGGGTGCACTGTAATGAATATCGGAAGCAACGGCAAAGCTTAGATCAACGTTTTCCTTTGCGTTTGCCGCAATGCCGACAACCGAGAAAGCCATAACCGCAGAAAGAATAATTGATAAAATCTTTTTCATAATATATCCCTTAATTTTTACTGTTAAAAAGGGAGCAGTGAACAATCCTCACTGCCCCCTTCTTAAATAAGTTATTCAGTTATTAAAGATACCAAATCCAACCGAAAAGAATATAAATGATTATCCACTGAAGGAAGGTATATTCAACCGTAACTTTTCTTGTTGCGGTAACGGAGCCGTCTGCCGTTGAGGCGGTAACCGTTGCCGTTCCTCTGAGCTTTGCGGTGATTGTACCGTCCTCACTTACATCAAGAACATTCGGATTTGAAGATGTCCAAACGATCTCCGCCGAATATGCAGCCTCTTCCGGATACACATTTGCCTGGAGCCTGTCGCTCTTCTTACAATAAATTTTGAAATCCTCTTCGGGGGAAATAACTATCTTTTTAACGGGAACAATAATCATCGGGATTTCTTCGTCCATGTGTTCTCCGCAGTTTGTGCAGGTAGATCTGCGTAAGCCTACAGAACGGTATGTCGGCTCCTTGACAACTCTCCACTTGCCCCATGCATGACCCGTAGCCTTAAGCACTCTGCTGATACCGCTGTAGGTCTTGCACACCGTACACTGCTGACGAACATAGCCGTCCTCGGTGCAGGTCGCTTTTTTAATGTCATTGACAAACTTATGTCCGTTTGCCTTGAGAATTGTTTCTTTAACTACGTTTCCGCAGTCGAGACAGGTTTCCCTGATGTATCCGTCCTCGGTGCAGGTAGCCGCAAGAGTATCGGTCTTTTTATGCTGATGTCCCGTAGCCGGCTTTATTTCGTTTTTTAATATCTCCTTACAAACGGAGCATACCTCTCTGCTGTATCCGTCCTCTGTACATGTTGCATCTTTTTCTTCTGCAACAGTCTTGTGACCCTGTGCCTTGAGTACAGTCTCACTGATAATTTGATTACAGTCCTTACAGAAAATACGGTCGTATCCGTCCTCTGTGCAGGTTGCGTCCTTGTGCTGTACTTCTGTGTTTGCATGATTTGTTGCCGGAAGAATCTTATCGACAAGAACCTCTTTACATACGGAGCAGGTCTCCTTATAGTAACCGTTCTCGGTACATGTTGCAGGCTTTTCGTCGACAACGATCTTGTGTCCCGGAGCCTTTAAAACGTCATTTATGATAACCTCATTGCAAACGGTACATTTTTCTATATAATAACCGTCCTCTGTACAGGTTGCAGGCTTTTCATCAACAACCGTCTTGTGTCCGGGAGACTTGATTACGGTTTCACTGATTATTTTGTTACAGTCATTACATACAACGCGGTCATATCCGTCCTCGGTGCAGGTCGCGTCCTTATGCTGAGCAACGGTATTTTTGTGACCTGTTTTCGGCAAAACCGTTCTGCTTATCTCCTGACCGCAAGAGGTACAGACCTCGGAAATATATCCGTCTTTTTCACAAGTAGGCTCAACCCTTACGGTTTTTGTTGTATGATCCGTCTGTGTGGTATACTCCACTGTACAGATTTCATTGCATTCGGCACAGTACATTACCCTCTGACCGCCGTGTTGGCAGGTTGCAGACTCTATTTCGACCCAAACACCCGACTCAACGTGAGTATGAGTTGCAGGTATTGTATTGATAACGGTCGTACCGAGCTGAATATCCTGTCCCTCGCCGTTTTTATAATAGCACGAATCAATGCTTAACGTAAAATCGGAAAGCACAACACCGCGCTTATCTTCCTTTAAATATGTAAATTCCGCAATTTCAAATGGAGCCGAAAGCTCAACCGAAGTTGCAAACGAAAGTCTTTTCGTTTCATTGTTTGAAGCCAAAGCGCTGTCTGTATTTTCGGCAACGAAAGCTTTGAGTTCGCTTGAATAATCAATCGCCGAGCATGTCAGAGAATCGCCTGTTCCGATTACAGCGTCAAAACAAAGCGTCTTTCCCACGGACAGAACAAGTTTAACGGTAACCGAACTTACGGTTTCCGACACCTTTTCAAGCTTGAACGTCACCGTGTCTGCGGCGCTTGCCGTTGAAACACTGCCGGCAAATGCCCAAATCGGTACAATCGGAAAGATCATACAAACGACAAGCATTACGGCAATTATCTTAGAAGTTATTCTTTTCAATTTATTATCCTCCGTTTCTAAATAAGATTTCTACGAATATATGATAGTATATTTTCCTCTCAAGGTCAATAGTGCAATTTGACGAAATATAATAATTTTATGAATTTTTAGTCCGGTAAGGCAAAAACTTTTTAAGTCAACACCTTAATACCGCAACGACGCATTTAAAAAAAGTTAAGAAAAGATGTGTGAAAATGGAGAAAAGAATTATATCGTTATTCACTGTGTTTTGCATGGCTGTCGGCTGTCTTTGCCTGAGAATGTATGTCGTTTGCTCCTCGGGTACTGAGCTTGTTTCCTCCGGCTCTCACTATTCCTCCTTCACTTTATATAATATCAGAGGACAAATAACCGACTGCAGCGGGCAAAAAATCACAAGCTCCGATTATGAAAACTGTATAATTGCAAAGCCGTCGCTCAGTTCGCTCGACACGCTTCGTGAGCTGCTTGACAGCCGCACCTATTCCGCTCTGAAGCAACGAATGGAAAAGGGATCACCCGTTACAGCGAATATCGGCAAAAGAACAGTTAACTCCGACGGCAATATTATTTGTTTACCTGTATATAAGAGGTATGCATCTTCGCAATCCGCTATTCATATTATCGGATATCTTGACGAGAAAAATCACGGCGTGACCGGCATAGAAAAGGCTTTTGACAGGATTTTATTCTCCGACGAAGCCGTTGTCGTAAGAGTTCCGGTTGACGCTTACGGAAGGTCGCTCGGCGGTGCGGATATCGAGCTTATTTCACCTGCTCCAAGTCTCGGAAAAGTACAGCTTACAATTGATAATAAAATCCAGTCGGCTGTTGAAAGAGCACTTGACGATTGCAACGTTCAACAGGGCTGTGCACTTGTGCTTGACGCAAAGAGCGGAGCTATAAGAGCTGTGGCGTCACGCCCGAGCTATGACCCGTACAGGGTTTCCGATTATCTCGATTCCGAAAGCTCACCGCTTTTGAACCGTGCGTTTGAAAGCTTTGCCGTCGGCTCTATCTTCAAGGTCGCCGTCGCCGCAAGCGCCGTTGAAAACGGATTTTCTGATTTTCAATACACCTGCACAGGCTCCTGCAATATCAGCAATGTCAAATTCGGTTGCAGCAGCAACACCGCCCACGGAAAGATGAATCTGCAAAAAGCGCTTGAGGTTTCCTGCAACACATATTTCATAAACCTCGGTCAAAAGCTCGGCGCAAAAAGAATCGGAGAAACGGCATCACTTTTCGGTTTCGGACAAGGCTGCAAGCTTGCCGAAGGAATTTACTCCGAAAGCGGAATTCTTCCGACCTCGAGAGACTTGCAAAATCCAGCCGCACTGGCAAATTTTTCATTCGGTCAGGGCAGCTTCACCGCAACTCCGTTGCAGATCGCCCAAATGCTCAGTGCCGTTGCGAACGGCGGCAAATACAGAGAACCGTATCTTATCGAAGCCGTGACCGACCGTAACGGGCTCGAAACAAAGCATAAAAAGAAATATCCGACTGTTGCTATAAGTGAGGATTCAAGTTGTATCCTGCTGAAAATGCTCACCTCGGTCGTTGAAAACGGTAATGCCTCCCCTGCCCGTCCCGAACGTTTTTCCGCTGCAGGCAAAACAGCAACGGCACAAACGGGCATTTTTGACAAAGACGGTAATGAAATATGCAACACGTGGTTCGGCGGATGTTTTCCCGCCGACGAGCCTCAATATATTGCCGTAATCATGAAACAGGGCGGTGCTTCGGGTTCCTATGACTGCGCTCCCGTATTCAAAAAAATAGCCGACAGCATAAATTTTTCCGAATAAATCAAAAAAATCATAAAAAACTCTTGAAATAGCCGATTCTATGTGATATACTTTTACGGCAAAACGCATGTAAGGTGTTTTATTCGGAGTGCATTTCGCATGAAATGTTCGGATATCAAGCCTTGCAGAGGCAAAACTAAGGAGGATTTATTTATGCCAGTAGTATCAATGAAACAGTTACTCGAAGCAGGTGTTCACTTCGGACACCAGACAAGAAGATGGAATCCGAAAATGGCTCAGTACATTTTCACGGAGCGTAACGGAATTTACATCATCGACCTTCAGAAGACAGTCAAGAAGCTTGAGGAAGCTTACCTCTTCGTTCGTGACGTTGCATCTGACGGAAGCGATGTTCTTTTCGTAGGCACAAAGAAGCAGGCTCAGGATTCCGTTAAGGAAGAAGCTATCCGTTGCGGTATGCCGTACGTTAATGCACGTTGGCTCGGCGGTATGCTCACAAACTTCAACACAATCAAGAGAAGAATCAAGAGACTTGAGCAGCTCAAGAAGATGGAAGCCGACGGAACATTCGATCTTCTCCCGAAAAAGGAAGTTATCAAGCTCAAGCTTGAAATCGAAAAGCTCGAGAAGTTCATGGGCGGTATCGTTAACATGAAGAAGCAGCCGGCTGCTATGTTCATTGTTGACCCGCGCAAGGAGAGAATCGCAGTTCAGGAAGCTCACAAGCTCGGTATTCCAATCGTTGCTATTGTAGATACAAACTGTGATCCGGACGAGATCGACTATGTTATTCCCGGAAACGACGACGCTATCCGTGCCGTTCGCCTTATCGCAGGCGCTATGGCCGACGCTGTTATTGAGGGTCGTCAGGGTGAGCAGGAAGCTCCGGCAGAAGAAGCTGCCGAGGAAGCTGCTGCCGAATAATCAGAACAAATTTAACGGCGGAATACTATATTCCGNNAACGGCGGAATACTATATTCCGCCGAAATTTTAAATCAGGAGGAATTATCATGAATTTTACAGCTAAAGACGTTCAGGCTCTCCGTGAGAAGACCGGAGCAGGCATGATGGACTGTAAGAAGGCTCTTACAGAGACAGACGGCGACATGGACAAGGCAGTAGACGTACTTCGCGAGAAGGGTCTTGCTTCCGCAGCCAAGAAGGCAGGCCGTATCGCAGCCGAGGGCGTTGTTGTTGCATATTATGACGAGGCAGCCAAGGTTGCTTCAATGGTAGAAGTTAACTGCGAGACAGACTTCGTTGCAAAGAACGAGAAGTTTGTTGAGCTTGCAAATAAGATTGCCGTTACAGTTGCCGAGAAGAATCCGGCAGACGTTGACGCTCTCCTTGCTATGACCCTTTCGGGCAGTGACGAGACAGTTGCCGACGCTGTTCAGGAGCTTTTCCTTACAATCCGTGAGAACATGAAGGTTCGCCGTTTTGTAAGAGTTGAGGGTGACGTTGCATCCTACATCCACGGCGCAGGCGCAGTAGGCGTACTTGTAAAATTTGACACAGACGTTGCCGGCAATGCAGAGTTCAAGGATATGGGCAAGAACGTTGCAATGCAGATCGCAGCTATGAATCCCGAGTATCTCAGCAAGGACTGCATCTCCGACGATGAGCTTGCTAAGATGAAGTCGATCACAATCGACAGCTCACTCAACAAGCCTGACACACTTCCGAAGCCGATTCTTAACAGCCTCTTTGCTAAGGCAGTTGACGGCAAGCTTTTCTCAGATGAGGATCTTGCAGCCTATGAGGAGCAGAAGAACAACAAGTTCCTTTTCAACTTCCTTTCAGACAAGGCTGTTGCAACACTCGTTGAGCTCGCTATGGCAAGCAAGGACGAGATCGTTGCCAACAAGATCTTCGCCGGCGCTGTTGACGGACGTATGAAGAAGCAGCTCAAGGAAGTTTGCCTTCTCGAGCAGGCATTTGTTCGCACAGACCTCTTCGACGGTAACGTTGCAGGCTACATCGCAGACGTAGCCAAGAAGCTCGGCGGTTCCATCAAGGCTGTAAGCTTTGTTCGCTTTGAGAAGGGCGAAGGAATCGAAAAGAGAAGCGATGATTTTGCCGCAGAAGTTGCAAGCATGATGTAATTTCATCAATATAAAATGTATCCCCTGCTTCGGCAGGGGATTTTTTGTTTTCGCTGACACCTTGTCAGGCTTCCTCTTCGAAACCGTTTGCTTGCCCTTTAGTGTGAGCTTTCACGGCTCATCCGTTACTTAGGGGTTGATTCAAGATAAAAGTGAAGAGTGAAAATAGTATGTAGCTTTGTGTATTGCATGTCCGCAAAGTCAGCTGAAATTAACGCGAATGACAAATGGTTGCCCTTACAAAAAGCTGAATTTTCAAAAATAATTTAAGTTAGATTTAATTTCAAGATACAATATGGGCATTGCACTATATGGTAAGTGCAAAAGAATGTTTTTACAAAGAAATTCGGTTAGAGCACAATTCGTATGAATTGATTCTAACTTCGGCTCAAAGAAATCTGCAAATAAAAAACCGACACGAACGTGCCGGTCTTTTTTAATACTATTCAGCCTATAACAGTGACCTTATATGCTTTGATCGTTTTAGGATTGTTCTTTGCGAGCTTTCCGTCGTAGGAGATTTCAAGCGTTGCTCCTATGGTGAGATCCTCACGGGTCAGCTCATTTCCGTTGGCATCATATATTTTATCCTTACCGCCGATGAACTTGATATACAAGCCGTCCTTATCGTAAAGCTCTTTATATACGCCGCCGAGATCCTGAACCTCAACAATAAAATTCTTATCGTCACCGTTCTTGATGCTGTAGTTTGCAATTATCGTGCTTGCGTTTGCTTCATCGTTCGCCGTCATTCCGCATGACGAGAGCATAAACAAGCCAATTAAAACAACAAGTGTCAAAGAAACAAATCTTTTCATTGCTCAGCCTCTTATCTCCAAGACATATAAACGGTCTTGCCGTTCTCGCCTACCGCATATTTTGCGCTTCTTGAAGACTTCTCGTACTCTGCAACCGAAAGTCCCACAAATTTAATGCTTCTTGATCTCTTCGGAGAGTTGTGTTCTATCGTTGTTGTTTTCTCAAGTCCGCCGATAAATGCCTGAGCCTGCTCAGCGGTCTGGAAATTGATTACATACTCAGCCCTTAACTTTGCCGTCTGATCCGGATTTACAACATAGCTGCCTGCGCTGAGTGTTCCGGGGGTGAAGCCCGTGAGCCACCATGTTGTTGTCGGCGATCTCTGGAATAAAAGATTGTATTTATTCTGATCGTCTGCATCCTGCCTGTAAACCTTAACGCTCATGTTGAGTTTCTCAGCATCCGTTACACAGTTGTAATATGTGCTGTTTGTAGAGCCGGGGTCACGGTTGTAAAGGCCAAGCTCCGCACCGATGAGCACAAGACCGTATTGACCCTTCCAGTACTGCATCATCCATTCCTTGTTGTTGTAGTTAAACTTAACACGGATGGTGTCATAGGAAATTGCGCCTGCGCCGGAAACATTATCGTATGTCTCCTCAAAGCCGAAGTTTCTCTGCCATGCGTCCTCAGCGGTATAGAAAACCTGATCCTTATTGCTGTACTTGAATCCGAAAAGGCCGGTATCCTTTCCATCCGGACCTACAACCGTCCAGCTGTCGGTTTCCGGGTCATATTTGAATTTGAGCGACTGTGAAAAACGCTTAAGGCTTGCGTTGAGATCCTTTGCAAACTGCTTATAATCAAACTTTGTTTTGTCCGTCTTATTGTTTGACGAATTGCCGCCGTTCGAGCCGCCGTTTGAGCCGCTGTTCGAGCCGCCGTTTGAGCTGCCGCCGTTGCTCGGAGTGTAGCTGCCGCCGCTGTTGCCGCTGCCGCCTGTTCCTCCGCCGACATAGCCTGCGTTTGTATCAAGCGTACCTATTGTGTTACCGTTTTGGTCGATAACATCGATCTGATTGACGGTCTGATCATATTTCCACTGCTTGCCGCAGTCGTTACAGGTATATGTACCGTCGCCGTTGTCCTTAATATTCGTTGACTGACATACAGGGCAGCAAAGCTGATTGCCCATCTGGTCGATCACAGGCTCTGCGGCTCCGTCATTTTTCTTAGTCTGACCGATAAAGTTACAGCCGGGTAATATAGTAAGAATAATGAGCGTGAGAACACAGATGATTGAGATCAGCCTGGTCTTTCTTCCTTTGTTTTCCATCTCTTCTTCTGAACCTCCGTAAATTTTTTATCATTATATCATATTACTTCAAAAAAAGCAACTGAATATTTTGCCTGCAAAAATCATTGACTAAAATGATAAAAAAGTATATAATAAATCAAATAATGGTTAGTGTGCCATATTGTAATAATTGTTAGGAGCTTTTTTATGAAGGAGATCGAGACATCGTCCTTGAAAAATATAATTGACACTTTTCCGTTCAGCGGCGAGCCAATAAGCATCAAGTCAACCGATACCGGTCTTATTAACTCGACCTATATGCTCACCTTTTCAGACGGAAATCAGGACTTTCAATATGTTCTGCAAAAAATAAATACGAATGTATTCAAAAAACCTGACGAGCTTATGTCAAATATTATGAATGTAACGGGCTTTCTCCGCAATAAGATAAATCTTTCGGGCGGAAATGCGGCACGGGAAACTCTGACGTTTCTTTATACCAAAGAAAATACGCCCTATTACCGCGATGAAAACGGCGGCTGCTGGAGAAGCTATAAATATATCGGAAAATGCTATACATGCGACAAAATCGATTCCGAAATCAAGGCTTTCCGTTCCGGCAAGGCTTTCGGTAAATTTCAAAATATGCTCTCGGACTACCCTGCCGCGAATCTTTTTGAGACTATCCCCCATTTTCATGACACTCCTTCAAGATATGAGGCACTGAAAAAGGCTGTTAAAGATAACCTTTCCGGCAGACTTCAAAGCGTTAAAAACGAGCTTTCATTTGCTCTTGACCGTGAAATGGACGCTTCAAAGCTTGTTGACCTTGCCGCTGAGGACAAAATCCCTATGAGAGTAACTCATAACGACACAAAAATAAACAACGTCCTTTTTGACAGCATCACAAACGAGGCTATTTGCGTTATCGACCTCGACACAATCATGCCCGGTCTTTCTCTCTATGACTTTGGCGACAGTATCCGCTCCGGCGCCGTAACATCGGACGAGAACGAGCAGGATCTCGATAAATACGGTCTTGATATTGCTCTTTTCAAGAGCTATACAGAGGGTTTCCTTTCCGAAGCCGGACATGCTCTCAACGATGAGGAGATTGCAAACCTTGCCTTCTCGGCCAAGCTTATGACCCTTGAATGCGGAGTGAGATTTCTAACCGATTATCTCAACGGAGATACATATTTCAAAACCGATTATCCCGAGCATAATCTTGTCAGATGCAGGACACAGTTCAAGCTCGTTGAGGACATAGAGAAGCATTTGGACGAAATGAACACTTGCGTTGATGAGATATACAGGAGGAGTTTGATTGAAGGCTGAGAAAAAAGGAATTGTCATTATTTCGGCGGTCATAGCGATAGCCGTTGTCACGACAATAATCCTTATTCCTCTTTTAAGGCACAATTCCGTATCGGGATATATGAAAGAGGATATAAAAAATGTTGATAACATTTCCCTCATCTCCCGATGCAGTGAGATCGGCGGTAAGAAAAACTCCGTTGCCGGCGTTAAGGAAAGCGTAAGACTCGGCGCAAATGCAGTTATTGTTGACCTTTGCTTTCGCAAGGACGGAACGCCCGTAATCACCGATAACTATTCAAATGCCGACAGTGCCGAAACCGTTGAGGAGCTCTTCAAGGCGATGAGCGAGGATAAATTCAGGAAAATCGGGATTTATCTCAACATTGTTCAGCTTTCGGACATTTCAAAGCTTAACACCCTTGCCGTGAGCTATAATATGCTTGACAGGCTGTTTCTCATCGGCATTGATTCCGACCGATATGATCTCATAAGCTCGGACGATACAATAATTCCCATTTTGCTTGACTACACATTCGGCTCCGATGAGCTTGCGTCAGTTAAAAGCGGCAAATTCAAAAGACCCGATATTCTTGAAGAAAAGGGTGCGTTGGGACTTGTTCTGGACAATTCGCAAATTACACCCGAGCTGGTTGAGACTCTGAACGATTACGGCATTATTTTCCTCGTCGACGGAGTTGACGGTACTGCGGAAATGTGCAAAACCATACTTAACGGAACGGGAAACATCATTGTTACCGATATCAAAGAAGCGAGAGAAACGCTTGACAAATGGACTGAAAAAATACAGGAACGCTACAAAAAGTCCGTGGATAAATCAATAAAAGAGCTTTCAAAAGAAGCAGAATAATATTAAACTGAAACAGGAGTGGTAAACATGGCAAAAATTCTTATTGCAGACGACGAAAGCAAGCTTCGCAGACTGGTCTGTGATTTTCTCAGACGTTCGGGTCACACCCCCGTTGAGGCAAGCACCGGTCGTGAGGTCCTCGATATTTTCAATTCTGATGAAAAAATCGATCTTTATCTTCTTGACATCATGATTCCTGAGGTTGACGGATGGGAAATCTGCCGTCAGATTCGCAAGACCTCTTCTGTTCCCATTATCCTCCTCACGGCAAGAAGTGCCGAATACGATCAGATTATGGGCTTTGACGCAGGCGCCGACGACTATGTTACAAAGCCGTTCAGTCTTGCGGTTCTCATGAAAAGAATTGACGTTCTTCTCAAGCGTTCGGCTTCGGGTAAGGTAAGAACGGATAAGGACATAATCTCCCTTGACGGCTTGCTCATCAACAATGACGCTCATCAGGTTACAATTGACGGTAAGCCTGTCGAGCTTACGCTGAAGGAATACAATATTCTTGAGAAGCTTATTTCAAGCCGAGGAAGAGTATATACAAGAGAACAGCTCCTCGATGATATCTGGGGCTATGATTATGTCGGCGACACAAGAAACGTTGATTCCCATGTTGCACGTTTGCGCGGCAAGCTCGGCGTATGGGGCTCAAATCATCTTAAAACAATTTACGGCATAGGTTATAAAATTGAGGTGAACTGATTTGAGTCCTCCGAAGAATGCAGAGGACAAGCCGCTTGTCCGCAACATGAAAGCACAGGTATTTCTTCAATTTGTGCTCATATTCATGGTTATTCTCTGCGTTATCCTGCTGACTTCAACCTCGCTTTATACCAACATCATCACAGGAATGACGCTTTCAAATCTCCGTGATGCGGTCGATGAGGTTAAGCTTATTGATGTTACAAGGACCGACAATGTCACCCACAGCGTTGAGGAAATCGAGCGAAAGCTTTCTGTTTTCATTGAGGTCTACAGCAAAGACCCGGGTGACAAGGATGACGAATACTCTCGGATTATTTACGCTAAATTCGCCTATGACAGTTTCTATGACCGTGAAGGAAAAAGATCCTACAGTCAAAGCACCACTTCATTTGTCGGTTTCAGAGACGGAATTTTTGAAATCGACAGAAAATACGGGGACGGAAGCTATGTCGGAAAGCTGAAAAATCTCAACAACACATATGAGTTCTATGTCCTTGCGGCTCCCGGCAGAAAAACGTCAACGCAGATTGTTGCAGCCGTTCCGTTTTCTACGATTGAACAGCAGGCAAGAACCGTCAGCATAACAATGGGACTTATCATACTAGTTGTGTTTATTGCCGTAAGCATCGTTGTTTATTTCTATGTAACACAGATTACAAGACCGATCAAGAAAATCACCGAGATCACGCAGCGAATGGCAGTTGAGGACGATCCCAATCTCCGAATTCCTTCAGGCGGAAAAAGTGTTAATACCGAGGTTGACGCTTCCATCGAAAGCATCAATGCCATGTATTCATCATGGATGATAACCAAGGAAAAGCTTGCCGAAAGGTCGGAATTTCTGCTCGAACAGCTTCACGAAAAAGAGCTTGAGAAAAAATACCGCGAGGATTTTATTGCCGGCACATCCCATGAGCTGAAAACACCGATAGCTATTATCCAGGGCTATGCAGAGGGAGCAAAATATGCGCTTGACGATAAGGAAACGATCAACGAATACTGCGATACCATAATCGACGAATGTACAAGAATGAACGACCTTGTTGTTAGCATGATGAGTCTTTCGAATATCCAGCAAAACTCGGATTCTCTCAACTATGAGAACTTTTCAATCACCGATTTTATCGCGGACGACCTTGCTTCCCATTCAATTGTGTTCAAAAAGCACGGGATTAAAGTTGAAAACCTCATTCACAAGCAAATAATAGGAAAGGCGGATTTGAAGAAGCTTCCGTTTGTTTTAAACAATCTTATTTCAAACGCAATTTCCTATATTGGAGGCGACCCGAAAATTATCCGCATCCGCTTTGAGGATGTCGGACTTTCCTACAGGATTTTTGTTTTCAATTCGGGCGACAATATCCCCGATGATGTTCTTGAAAAGCTTTGGTTCAGCTTCTACCGCCACGATGCGGCAAGAATGAGAAACGAGGGACATTTCGGGCTCGGACTTTCAATAGTAAAAGGAATTCAGGACGCTCACTCCGAGCAGTGCGGTGTCAACAATGCTGAAGGCGGTGTCGAATTCTGGTTTGATATCGGAAAAGGCTCGTTTGACAGCGACGAAGAATAACAAAGCAACAGACTGTATCGGCATTGATCTGCTGATACAGCCTGTTATATTTTAGTCTATCTTTTTCTGAATAATTACTTCGCAAAATGCTCGACGATTCTCTTTGCCGCTTCTTTTGTATCGTCGGGATCACCGAAAGCGGAAAGTCTGAGGAAGCCCTCACCGCATGAGCCGAAGCCGACGCCGGGTGTTCCGACAATTTGAAGCTCGTTAAGAAGATAATCAAAAAATTCCCAGCTACCCATATTGTTCGGACACTTCATCCAAACATAAGGGGAATTCTTACCGCCGACGTACCAAAATCCGCACTTGTCAAGAGCATCCATGATAACCTTTGCGTTCTTTTTGTAGACCGAAATACTCTCGTAGATCTGCTTCTGTCCTTCTGGGGTAAACACAGCCGAAGCACCCTTTTGCAGAATATAAGAAATACCGTTTGTTCTTGTCTCACGGTTTCTCGACCAAAGTGCATTGAGGTTCACGCCCATACGCTCAAGCTTTGACGGAACGATCGTATAGCCTACTCTCGTGCCCGTGAAGCCTGCCGTTTTGGAGAATGAGCAAACCTCGACGGCACAGGTATCCGCACCCTCAATCTCGTAAATACTATGGGGAACGTCATCCTCCTCGATAAATATTTCATAAGCAGCGTCGTAGAGAATTACGGCGTCTTTTTCGTTTGCATAATCGACCCATTTTTTGAGCTTTTCACGTGTATAAGCCGAACCCGTCGGGTTGTTCGGGGAGCAGATGTAAATTATATCTGCGTCGATACTCTCGTCGGGAAGCGGTAAAAATCCGTCCCCCTCGCCTGCCGGTAAATGAATGACCTTTCTGCCGTAGAGCAGGTTTGTGTCAACGTATTCGGGGTAGGCAGGTTCAATTACAAGAACCGTGTTGTCACGGTCAAACATCTCAAGCAAATCGCCTAAATCATCGCATGCGCCGCTTGAAACAAAAACCTCGTCGGTCGTCATGTCAACATTCCAACCCGAATAATACTTCGCAATCGCTTCACGGAGAAACATTGCGCCGTGCTCGGGCATATAGCCGTGGAAGGTTTCTATCCTTGACTGGTCGTCAACAGCCTCATGCAAGGCTTCTATGACCTTTTTACAAAGCGGATATGAAACATCGCCAACACCGAGCTTCAAAACATGTTCGCCCGGGTGAGCGGCAAGATATTCGTCGGTCTTTCTGTAAATAGTGTTGAAAAGATATGTGTCCTTAAGCTCCGTATAATGCATATTCGGCTTCATTATATATTTACCTCGCCTTCAAAAGATATTCTTGCCGGGCCTGTCATCGTGACTGTATTATCCTCGGCAATATTTATTATGAGCGTTCCGCCGTCAAGCTCAACGGCAACATCGGCATTGTTGCGGCAAAGACCGATTGAAATTGCCGCCATAACCGTTGCACATGAGCCTGTGCCGCACGCCATTGTTATTCCGCTTCCTCTCTCCCAAACTCTCATTCTCAGCTTATTTTCGGAAATCGCCTGAACAAATTCAACATTTACGCCGTCAGGGAACCTGTCGCTGTGCTCCATAGCGGGGCCGACAGTTGTTATTTCCGCCTGACCGATATCGTCAACAAAGACTACGGCGTGAGGATTACCGACCGAAACCGGTATATATTCAACGTCCTTACCGCAGATCTCAATTCTGTTTACAAGACCCGCATCTGCTTTACCCATGTTGACCGAAACGGAATCGACCTTGCCCTTTTCGATTTTTAAATCAAGGGTTTTGATTCCCGAAAGAGTCTCAACGGTTATTTTTGTTTTTTTAGTCAAGCCCTTATCGTAGACATATTTTCCGACGCATCTGATTCCGTTGCCGCACATCATCGCTTCACTGCCGTCGGCATTGAAAATTCTCATCTTAAAATCGGCAATATTCGACGGTAAAATCCAAATCATACCGTCTGAGCCGATGCCGAAATGGCGATCGGAAAGCTTAATAGAAAGATCCTCCGGATTTTCGGGTTCTCTTTTTGAATAAACATAAACATAGTCGTTGCCGAGTCCCTGCATTTTTGTAAATTTCATTGCTGACGCCCCCTGAAAACAAAAAAGTCTTTAAGGGCGCAAAATACCCTTAAAGACGTCATTGCCTTTTATTTTATAATATGAGTCGTAAACCTTTTTCGCAAATATTTTAACCTTGCTTTACCGATTTGTCAAGTACTTTATTCGTCTTACATAACAGACGAAATAAAGGAAAACATATTGACGGATAATTCTTATTCTGTTATAATTTTTATGTACAAAACAAACAGTACAAAAGCTAAATACGGAGGTACATTATGAAAACTCGTGTCGCAGTTATGGCAATCATACTTGAATCAAAGGAAAACGCCGAGCAGCTCAATACCGTTCTTCACGATTATCGTGAATATATCCTTGGCAGAATGGGGTTGCCCTACACAAAGCATGATATCAACATCATAAGCGTTGCGCTTGACGCTCCGCAGGATATAATCAACTCCCTCGCAGGCAAAATCGGCAGAATCGAAGGAGTAAATGTAAAAACAGCCTATTCAAACAACGAATACAACGTTTAAGAGCTTTCAAAAAGGGGCCGTCGCTAAATGCGACAGCCCCTCATTTTTTTGTTCACTGTTACTCTGTATAAGCAACGGAATTGTCATAGAGCTTTTCGATATCCCCACTCGGCTTCTTTGTGATAAGCGTTACGACAACAGCCGCAATCATGCTTGCAACAAAACCGGGAATGATTTCATAAATACCGATATCCGAAAGGAACACAAGCCAGCAGATATCAACAACTGCACCGACAACGATTCCGGCAACAGCACCGCTGAAATTGAAGCGCTTCCAGAAAAGGCTGAGCATAATAGCCGGTCCGAATGCCGCACCGAAAACGCCCCATGCGTTTGAAACGAGCGACATAATTGAGCCGGAGCTCGGGTTTGATGCAATAAGGAGAGCGCACACGGCGATTACAAGAACAACAATTCTGCCGGACCAAAGCATCTCTTTGTCGCTTGCCTTGTTCTTCCTGATAACGGGCTGATAAACGTCGGCAGAGAATGAGGACGCGGCAGCAAGAAGCTGACTGTCCGCCGTGCTCATCGAAGCGGCAAGAACCGCTGAAAGAAGAATGCCCGAAATAACGCCCGGGAAAATCTTACGAACCATTGTAATAAATACAAGTGAGCCTTCATTGATCTCCTCGTTAAAGCCAAATGCAAGACGTCCGATGATGCCGATAAGCGCAGCAAAGATAACGATGAGAACAGTCCATGAAATACCGATCTTCGCTGATTTTTTAAGGTCTTTCTGAGACTTAAGCGACATAAATCTGATTATGATATGCGGCATGCCGAAGTAACCGAGACCCCATCCGAGACCGGATGCTATGTCTTTCCAGTTGGCAAAAGCGTTCCAGAAGCCCGGACTCTGCTGAGCGACAACCGCTGTGTCGGAAAGAGTGAGAACCGATGCGGCGGCAATCGGAGCGATAAGCATAGCCGCAAGAATGAGCATACCCTGGAAAAAGTCCGTCCAGCAAACGGCATTAAAGCCGCCGAGGAACGTATAGCCGACGATGATAACGGTCGCTATGTACATTGCCGTGCTTTCCTTAATACCGATAACCGTATGAAAAAGTGTTCCGCAGGCCTTAACGCTTGATGCGGCATAAACCGTGTAAGCGACGAGGAAAACAACAGCGCAGATGACCTGCAAAGCCTTTGACTTTGAAAGGAATCTGTTTGTGAGATACTGCGGAATCGTGATTGAATCGTTAGCAACGATAGAGAAGCGGCGCAGTCTCGGAGCTTCGACAATCCAGCTTATAGTATAGCCGATTGCAAGTCCGACAGGAATCCAAACCTGACCGAGACCGAGAGCATAGATTGAGGTCGGGAGACCCATGAGAACCCATGCGCTCATGTCGGATGCGCCTGCCGAAAGAGCCGTTACCCAAGCGCCCATCTGTCTGCCGCCGAGGAAATAGGTCTTTTCGGAGCCATCCTTACTCTTGAAGAAGAAATAGAAGCCTATTCCGAGCATAAACAAGAGATAGATGACAAAAACTACAATTTCTGAAATCTTCATATAAATACCCCTTTATGTACAATATCTTTATGATTATATCACAACGAGGTTAAATTGTAAACAAAATTTTACTGTTTTTGTCATTATTCCGTGAAACGTAAATACAGAAAAGCGAAAGATATTGACTTTTACCGTAAAAGTGCTATAATAGCACCGATATTTGCGGATATGGCGGAATTGGCAGACGCGTTGGATTTAGGATCCAATATCTTCTGATGTGCAGGTTCAAGTCCTGTTATCCGCACCAGATATCAGGTGCAGTTTTCTGTACCTGATTTTTTATGGATTTATATATTATTGGCATTATTAGATAAATTAACCCTGCTGTATTTGTAAAAAAAATCTATTGACAATATCATTACGCAAAGTATAAAATTACATTGAATTCAGCCTTTTAGCTGAAAGGAGGTTGTGAAACAGTCAATGTCTTGTTTCACTCAGACTTAAAATGTTTCATAATATTCGTTTCAAAAAGCATCTAACAACATTTCAAAGTATTTTTTTAGGATTCTTTTTGATAATTATTATCGGTTCTTTGTTGCTGATGCTCCCGATATCCTCGGTTTCCGGAAAAGTGACTCCTTTTAACGAATCTCTTTTTACTGCGACTTCCGCGGTATGCGTCACGGGACTTGTTGTTCAAGATACGGGAAGCTATTGGTCAACATTCGGTCAGGCAATTATACTGATTCTTATTCAAATAGGCGGTCTCGGCGTTATTACCGTCGCCGCATCTTTTGCCCTTCTTTCAGGGCGCAAGATTTCCCTTATGCAACGCAGCACGATGCAGGAAGCTATTGCGGCGCCCAAGATCGGCGGTATCGTTCGTCTTACAGGCTTCGTTTTAAAAGCTACGCTTATTTTCGAATTAAGCGGCGCTGTAATAATGATGCCTGTTCTTTGCAAGGATTATGGAGTCAAAGGAGTTTGGCTTGCTGTTTTTCATTCGATCTCGGCTTTTTGCAATGCCGGATTTGATATTTTGGGAACAGACGCTTCGAAATATGTTTCTCTGACGCAGTACGTAAACTGCACTTCTATTAACCTTGCCGTTATATTTCTTATTGTAATCGGCGGTATCGGATTTTTGACATGGGAGGATATTTATACAAATAAGCTTCACTTCCGGCGATACCGTATGCAAAGCAAGGTTATCCTTATTACTTCGGCGATACTTATAATTGTTCCGGCTTTATATTTTTTCTTTTTTGACTTGAATAACCTTCCGATAAAACAAAGAATTCTTTCTTCTCTTTTTCAGTCGGTTACAACAAGAACAGCCGGATTCAATACTGTAGATTTAACCGCGCTGCAAGAACCTTCCATTGCAACAATGATAGTTCTTATGATTATCGGAGGTTCTCCGGGCTCAACAGCCGGCGGTATTAAAACGACAACCGTCGCAGTTCTCATTGCCAATTCTTTGGCAACGTTCGGTCGCAAAGATTCCTCCCATTTTTTTAAACGAAGAATTGATAATCAGGTTGTAAAAAACGCATCAACAATACTGATCATGTATTTGGTTCTTTCATTTACAGGTGCCGTAGCCATAAGCACGGCAGAGAAAATACCTTTTTTAAAATGTCTGTTTGAAACGTCATCTGCAATAGGAACAGTCGGATTAACACTTGGCATAACGCCGGAATTAGGTTTATTCTCTCAACTGATTTTAATACTCTTAATGTTCTGCGGAAGAGTCGGAGGCTTGACTCTGATATATGCCGCAATATCCAATACAAAGAAAAATATTTCAAAATACCCCTTAGAGCATATCACCGTAGGATAAAGGAGGATCATACATGAAGAACGTTTTACTTATCGGTCTCGGCCGTTTCGGAAGACATATGGCTATGGATCTCAACCGTCTTGATCATCAGGTTATGGCTGTTGACTTAAATGAGGAAAGAATCAACGATATTCTTCCGTACGTCACAAATGCCCAGATCGGCGACAGCACAAACGAACAATTTATCAGATCGCTCGGTGTGAATAACTATGACCTCTGCATCGTGGCTATAGGCAACAATTTTCAAAGCTCACTTGAAACTACATCGTTGCTCAAAGAGCTCGGTGCTCAAAAAGTCATATCCCGTGCCGAACGGGATGTTCAGGCGAAATTTCTTCTCAGAAACGGAGCCGATAACGTAGTTTATCCCGAAAAACAGGTTGCGGAATGGGCTGCCATACGATTTACGGCAGATCACATTTTGGACTTCATTGAAGTTGACGATTTGCACGCAATTTGTGAGGTTGAAGTGCCAAAATCGTGGTACGGAAAAACCGTTGGTCAAGTTGATGTTCGACGCAAATACAATCTTAATATTATCGGCATCAAAAAGAATAATAATATCGACATGGCTATCTCATCTGAGACTTTACTCAATAATGATGTAACTCTTCTTGTTCTCGGCGACTATAAATCTTTACAAAAATGCTTCCAAATCTAAGGTCATATTATTTGTCTTACGGCTCTCCTCTTTTCCGAATCTATTTAAGTCATATATATCAAAAGGATCTGTACTTAATTTACATATCTCAATTGTGAGATACAACCAATAAATAACTATACAATTCTATGAAAGGCAGAAATTGAGTGAAAATTATTGTTGTCGGAATCGGCAAGGTCGGTTTTACTGTTGCAGATCAGCTTTCAAACGAGCATCACGATGTAACCATTGTCGACACCAATGAAAAAGTTCTTAATGCGGTTCTAAATAATCTTGACGTAATCGCCGTGCACGGTAACGGAGCTTCTCGCAAGGTTCTCTCCGAGGCAGGCGTCGAGGAAAGCGATCTTGTTATCGCCCTCACAGGAAGCGATGAAATCAACCTGCTTTGCTGTCTGCTCGCAACAAAACTCGGAGCAAACGGTACAATTGCACGTGTCAGAAATCACGTATATTATGATGACGTTCGTCTTATAAAAGACAGTCTCGGTCTTTCAATGGTAATCAATCCCGAAAAAGAAGCGGCGGAGGAAATTCTCCGTATTCTCAAATACCCGTCGGCAAAGAATATTGATACCTTTGCAAAGGGTAAAATCAATATTGTAAGCTTTACAGCTACTAAAAACTGCACTCTCTGCGGTCAGGCGGTCAAGGATTCATTCTCGGGACTTAAAGCGAGAGCTCTTGCCTGTGCCGTTGAACGCGAAAACAAGATTTTTATCCCGTTCGGCGATTCCGTAATTGAAGAAAATGACGTTGTTGCCGTGCTCGTTTCGCCCAACGAAACCCCGATATTTTTTAAGGAGATCGGCTTGCCCGTTAACTCTGTGAAAAAGACAATGATTATCGGCGGCGGCAAAATCGGTCATTATCTTGCAACGGAAATGTGCCGCCTTAATATGGATACAACGATTGTTGAAAGCAATCCAAAAACCGCTGAAGAGCTCAGCTACCTTCTTCCGAAAGCAAACATCATATGCGGAGACGGAACAAACCGCGCTCTGTTGATGGAGGAGGGCTTGCGTGACGCAAGCGCAATATGCTGCCTGACAGGTTTTGATGAGGAAAATCTTATTCTTTCTCTTTTTGCCAAAAAGGTTGTTCCCAATATAAAAACAATTGCAAAAATCAACAGAACGTCTTTCAATGAGGTTGTGCGCTCACTTGACATCGGCAGTGTTATATATCCCAAATTCATAACAGCCAGTCAGATTCTTCAGCACGTCCGTGCAAAGAAGAACAACATCGGCAGTAATGTTGAGACGCTCTACAAAATAATCGACAATAAGGTTGAGGCATTGGAATTTCATGTCAGCGAGGAAAGTGACATTGTTAACACTTCTCTTGAGGAGCTGCTTCTTCACAAAAATGTTATTATCGGTTCAATTAACCGTAATGGCAATGTTTTCATCCCCCGAGGTAAGGATATGCTTCAGGTCGGCGATTCCGTTGTTGTCGTAACTACGATCCAAGGCCTTTCCGATCTTGACGATATCATTAAGGACTGACGCCATGAACAAAAAAATGATAACCTATGTTTTAGGTATTCTTCTTATCACGGAGGGAGCACTCCTCCTTTTGCCGACATTGATTGCTCTTTATTATAAGGAAAATGTTGTTCCTTTTCTCATAACGATAGCAGCGACTGTTGCTTCGGGCTTTGTTATGACCAGATTTAAACCGCATGACAAAACGATCGTTTCAATGGACGGCTTTGCAATCGTTTCGCTCGGCTGGATCCTTATCAGTCTTTTTGGAGCTCTGCCCTTTTTCATCAGCAAGGAGATTCCGAATTACCTCGATGCCGTTTTTGAGGTCGTTTCAGGCTTCACTACAACAGGCTCAAGCATACTGACGGACGTTGAAGCACTGAGCAAGGGAATGCTTTTCTGGCGCAGCTTCACTCACTGGATAGGCGGTATGGGCGCACTTGCGTTCATCATGGCGATTCTTCCGCTTGCAAAAGGCGGCGGTAATCTTCAGCTTATGAAGGCGGAAAGCCCCGGTCCGGACGTTGAAAAACTTGTGCCGAAATCAAAAAGCACGGCGAGAATTCTTTACGGAATCTACGTTATAATGACGATCGTGCAGATTCTTCTGCTTCGCTGCGGCGGACTTTCGTTCTTTGAAAGCACAACGCTGAGCTTCGGCACGGCAGGTACCGGCGGATTTGCTATCGTCAATTCAAGCATTGCTGATTACAGCCTATACACACAGATAATAATCGGCGTTTTCATGATGCTTTTCGGTATCAATTTTAACTTCTATTTTCTTCTGTTCTGCGGAAAACTGAAAGCAGCGTTCAGAAACGTTGAGGTCAAGTCCTACATAGGAATAATGGCAACGTCAATAATTCTGATTGCATTGAATATCCGGCATATGTTCGGCTCGTTCTTTGAGGCGCTTCATCAGTCGGCATTCCAGGTCAGTTCGGTAATGACTACTACGGGTTATGCAACAACCGATTTTGATAAATGGCCTGTTTTCAGCAGGACGGTAATGCTCATCGTTATGTGCGTGGGTGCATGCGCAGGCAGTACCGGCGGCGGATTCAAGGTTTCGAGAATTGTCATTCTTGCCAAATCGGCAAGGCGAGAGCTAAAGCGCCTTGCTCACCCAAGAAGCGTGAGCGTTATCACAATGGACGGCAAGCGTATCAGTGATGAGGTAGTAACGGGAACAAATGTGTTTTTCTTCATTTATGTTGTAGTTTTTGTTGTTTCCCTGCTGATTGTCTCAATCGACGGTAAGGACATGGTTACAAATATTTCCGGAGTTATCGCAACGCTCAACAACATCGGTCCCGGACTCGGAGAAGTCGGACCGACAGGCAATTTTTCCGATTTCAGTTGGTATTCAAAGGTCGTATTTATTCTCGATATGCTTCTTGGCAGGCTGGAGATATTCCCATTCCTTATGCTTTTCACTCCCAAGCTTAAAAGAAGTAAGATAATTAAATAAGGCTAATTCAAAACGGTTATGTATACAAATTTTTTGTGTGGCAGGAAAAGGCGTGGCTTCGGTCACGTCCTTTTTCTTTTTTAATCTTGTAAAAGATTTTATAAAAACCACTCAGCCGGCTTCCATACAGGGGCGCCGAGATTAAATTTTTTCTGACCTTGGGTCGATGTGGTCATCGACACCTACGAATTGTACTCTAATCATAAATCTGCGTAACATTTATTCTCCGCACTTATCGTAATGTGCGATACCCACATCGCACCAAAAAAGTTTAATGAAATCGCTTTCGGCGCAGAAAAGCAACTTGCCTCCTCTGCAGTGGAGGTGGCTTCGACGGTTTGCGCCGAAGTCGGAGTGGTTTATTCAAATTTCAGCAAACTCTTTACAAAACCCTTCAGTCATAGACAAACCGCGACACCGTCTCGCGGCTCGATCACGCCCCGGTTCTGAAGGTCTACCTGACGTTCATTCACTACCCTAAAGGAGTGACCACGCTCAAAGATAATTTCTTTACAAAACAGGAAACCCGCCGCACCGCATAGCACGGCACAACGGGCTGGTGATTACCTGAATTAAAAACTAAACACCGAGGATGAATTATACGCTTAAAGAATAAGAGCGGCTTTAAGCGACATAGCGATAAATCTTCGCACGTCTCTGTGTCTCAAGCTCACGCTCACGCTGACGGCGAGCCTGCTGAGCAGCACGCTTTCTTGCAATTGCCTTCTTGCGCTTGCGAAGATAAATTCTCTTTGCGATAAAGCGAATAACCTTATCCTCAAAATCAATGAACTTCTGCTCGTGTAAAACTCCGAATATAACAAATAAAACTGCTGCTATCTCGATTAAAGTCCTTATTGCAAATGCTGTTGTCATAATTAAAACCTCCTGAATATAGCCGAACATTTTCCGAACGTTTGTTCTTTACAAGTCATATTATAACAGATTTTTTGCATTTGTCAACACATTTGTTCGATTATTTTCGCTTTTACAGTCCTACTTTGCGGACTTTAAACAAGTTTTTTTGAATTTTCAAGTAAAATTTGATTGTCAAGCGACCCGTCGGCGAAAAATTCGCTGATATTTTCAAGCGTTGTCGCCGCAATATTCGTCAGTGCCTCCCCTGTCAGAAAGCCCTGATGCGAGGTCACTATCACATTCGGCAGACAGATGAGCCTTGTCAGGATATCGTCCTTTACTATCACTGTTGAATTATCCTTGTAAAACAGCTCCGACTCCTCCTCGTAAACGTCAAGGCAGGCGCCGCCGATTTTTTCATTGAGCAAGCCGTACAGCAACGCTTCGCTGTCAATAAGCGCTCCCCTCGACGTATTCACGATGAACACGCCTTTTTTCATTTTGTCAATGCTCCTTGCGTTTATCATATGCCTTGTCGACGGATTGAGCGGACAGTGTAACGAAATCATGTCCGACTCTTTAAACAGAGTGTCAAGGTCCACGTATTCAACCCATTCGTTGTTTTGAAACACATCATATGCAAGAATTCTCATTCCGAATCCGCGTGCGATATCAATAAAAGCCGCTCCGATTTTGCCCGTTCCGATAACGCCGACCGTTTTTCCGTACATATTAAAACCGGTCAGTCCATTCAGGCTGAAATTGAAATCCCTTGTTCTGAGAAATGCTTTGTGGATTCGCCTGTTTAATGTCAAAAGCAAGGCCATGGCATGCTCGGCAACCGCATGTGGTGAATAAGAAGGAACCCTGACAATAGGAATTTTTCCGTCGGCATAAAGAATATCGACATTGTTATAACCGGCACAGCGCATTGCAATTAACCGAACTCCGATCTTATCAAGAGCGTCAATTGCAGGCGCGGAAACATCGTCATTGACAAAAGCGCAGACGGCATCAGAGCTCTCGGCAAGCTTTGCCGTGCGTGCGCTGAGCTTCGTCTCAAAATAGTTTATCGTGAAGCCGTACTGCTCGTTTATTAAATTAAAATACTCCCTGTCGTACGGCTTGGTATCATAAAAGCTGATCGTTATCATACAATCCCCTCCGGAATTAGCATAAACGGTCAGCTTTTATTTATTCATTTAATTATTCTATATATAAGCTTTTGTGCAGGCGGCTTTTTATTGCCGAAGGTGAAAGCCTCAAAAAATTCTCGCTTCGCTTCTTCGATTTTACTTTCATCGTCGGTGTAAAATATCGCCAGCGTATCTCCCTTTTCAACACGATCCCCTGTTTTCTTTTTGAGGACTATTCCTGCGCTCGAGTCGATCGGGTCGCCTTTTTTCTCACGTCCTGCGCCGAGGATTACAGACGCAAGCCCGATTTTTTCTGCATCTGTATGCTCAATATAGCCCTCTCGCTCGGAAAATATTTCAACAGTATGCTTCGGTTGTTTAAAAAGTGAAAAATCGTCAACAACACCTGCATTTCCGCCCTGAGCGGAAATCATTTCGCAAAGCTTATTGAGCGCTGAGCCGTCATCTATTGCGCCCTTTGCCATTGCATAGCAAGCCTTTTCGTCCTCACCCGTCACCATGCAAAGCATCTGCGCCGCAAGTGTGAGGCAGACATCCGTCAAGTCGCTTTCTCCCTCACCTTTGAGCGTTTTTATCGCTTCGATGACCTCAATCGAATTACCGACGGAATTACCGAGCGGGATATCCATATTCGTAATCACTGCTGTTACGCTTCTGCCTGCCGATTTGCCTATAGAGACCATTTCCTTTGCCAGGTTTTCGGACTCCTCGAAGGTTTTCATAAATGCACCGCTGCCGGTTTTGACGTCGAGAACAATTCCCTTTGAGCCTGCGGCAAGCTTTTTACTCATTATGCTTGAGGCAATCAGGGGTATGCTCTCAACGGTCGCCGTAACGTCACGCAAAGCGTACAGCTTCTTGTCCGCCGGGGCAAGCTCGCCCGTCTGGCCTACGATGCAAAGTCCTATATTGTTGACCTGCTTTATAAACTCGTCGGGGGTTAATTCTGTTCTGAAGTTCGGAATTGCTTCGAGCTTATCGACCGTTCCTCCCGTGTGTCCGAGTCCCCTGCCGCTCATTTTTGCAACCTTGCCGCCGCACGAGGCAACTATCGGGGCAACAATCAATGAGGTTTTATCCCCCACGCCGCCCGTGCTGTGCTTATCGACAGTGAAGCCGTCAATACCGCTGAGGTCGATTTGATCGCCCGATTCCGCCATTGCGAGCGTTAATTCAGACGTTTCTTTTTCCGTCATGCCTTGAAAATAAACAGCCATGCAAAAAGCCGCCGCCTGATAATCGGGAACGCTTCCGTTCGTGTAGCCCTCGACGAAGAAGCGTATTTCATCGCCGCTCAGCTCACCGCCGTTGCGCTTTTTATGAATAATATCGTACATTCGCATAACTATTCTCCTGAAAATCAATTGGTCTGTATTGTTGAAATATACTTATCAATTCTTTGATTTTGTTTATTTGTAAAATCTTTTTCACTCAAAAACTCGACAAAGTAAAATTTTTCTCCGTTCATTTTAATGAAAAATACGCCGTATTCCGTTTGATCGTCAACATAATATTTCATTTTAAATACCTTGGCTCCATTTTGCAAAGACGATAGCCATTCTCCGTTTCTTTCAAGCCTTTCTCCGTCATATGTTTCCTGTATATTCTGAGCAAATTCCTCAACAATCTGATACGGAGAACTCAATTTGCAGCACTCATATACATCGGAGAATTCTTCGGATTTATAATTATAAATATTCACGACCATATTGTCATAAGATGAATAGGCGGTGTATTGATCAATGTCATCGTTTGTTTGTATATAGCCTTTACAAAGTTCAACTGTACAGCCGCCATAGCTTATGAATGACGGGGTTGAATAAAAGACCGCTTGAGCTGAGATAATTGCTACCGTCAATACTGAAGCAACAATTTTCATTGCAACAGAATTATTATACCCACCGTTTTTCTCTTCAACATTCAATCCTGTTTTACTCTTTAAAAACTCTAAAAAATCATTGACAGATATCGCATTGTCAAATTCACAATTCTTTAAGTAACAAGTTATTTTCTTCTTTAAAACAACAAATACTCCGTTTTCTGACCTCGCAATACAGCTCACCATAGGATATTTTAGCTCCGAACGAACCATACCGCTGTCCACAACAATATGTTCATCCTCAAAGGAAATTGAAATAATTTTGTTGTGCTTTTTTATTTTTCGGTATGCTATATAAGCTATTAAATCGTCATAAAAAATTGTAAAAATCATTATAAAAACAGCGAAAACAATACTCCTGAATGAATAATATATAAAATTCATTGCAAGCATTATAAAAGAAATTAAAACGGTTACAACACATGAAACAACATATAATTTGTTTTTTCTGTGACCGAAGCAATAGCTTTCTTTTAAATCGCCTAATGTTGTATTATCCTTTGAACTGATAAAACGGATTACTCTTTCTTTTCCGATATTGTCTTCCATTTTCTTTTCCTCCTTTTTTATCAGCATACCATATATAGATTGTTTTTTCAACAAATAATTATGCCAATTGTTTATATTGATTTTTGGTACTTTTATCTAACAATGTAAACAGACCCACACAGTAGTAAAGCTGCGTGGGTCCATGCTTATTTTTTATATACCTAAGGCTTATGCTCAGTATCAGAACTTTCCGCCGCCACCGCCGTAGGTATTACCCGACGACGATTCATGCGTACTGCTGCCTGAACCGCTGTTGCTGTCGTTATCCTGCGGTTTAGCGGTTTTTGTCACATTGCTGTAAAGGAATATATCGTTGCTCTCGGTTATATTGAGGCTGCCGTTTTTGAGATAGTTATTTGCCGCCGCCTGCATATTTACCGTATGAAGCTTCCTCTTCATGCTGCCGACAATGATAAATGCAATAACAACGCCTACAGCTATTGAAATGAGAATCCATACCGGCGGAGGCAAAACAGAGCCGTCATCTTCGTCATCTACAGCACCCATCGGTTCGTCATATACATTGCCGTTCTTGGCATCGGTTATGAACTCGTCGCAAAGACGTCCGAAGTATTCCGCCGCAGCATAGTAATTTCCCTCACCGAGGTCGCCCTTGATCTGATTGCCTATGTACTGAATTCCTGCATCGGTGAACGCCTGAATAGCATATCCTCTCGTTGCGATATACCAGTCACGGTTCTCGAAGCTGACAAGAAGCATTATACCGTCCTTGTTTTCGCCGTAGCCGTAATTATGTTTCTCGTAAAGAGCTTCGGCATAATCCGAGGTTCTCTTTCCGTCAAGGCTGTTTGCAAAGCAAATTACGATATCCACCTTTTGCCTGTTTGCAATTTCGTCAAACTGTTCAACAAGCTTATCTTCCTCTTGCTGCGGAATTACACCTGCATAGTCAATCACCCGGCTGTATTCATCGGCAAATCCGTTGATTTCCGTAGAATCAGTAACCGCAAATGCCGGTAAAACCATACAGAAACAGAGAACAAAAGCGAAAAGAATTGAAACTATTTTTTTATTCATGACTCAATCCTCCTCATATAATTCCCAAAAGGTTTAAAAGTATTGTTATTCCGTATGTTACAATGCTTGCGCCGACTGCCAGACCTGCGAACCACTTGAGCGCCGCAGCTGTATCAATCGGAAGATTTCCGACGAATTTACCTGTCTGTCCGTTCATGGCAAAGGTGTATTTCTCGTTTTTCCACGTCGTGTTGAGAATCCACACAGGATACAGGGCATATTGGGCTTTTCCGTTATGCAGATTTACGGTCGAAGATTCCGCCTCAACAGAAGTGTATCCCTTTACCGTAGAGGCAAATGTTTCCTCGGTTGAGCGCTTGATTCGCTCGTTGGCTCTGTCAACACTTTCGTCCGCCGTAACATCGTATTTGTCGGCAAGATATCCGGCAAGATACGCTGTCTGGAAATCGACGGCATCGCCGATATTGAACGGTTCAACCGATTCCATAAGGTCATCCGGCATCTTTGATGAACCGTCGACCGGAACATTTTCAAAGCCGACCGTGCCTGCTCTGAAAACATTGTAATAGCTCGTTTCGGTATAATCGTACTTACTGTCGCTCCATGTCCTTACACTTGTTGCCCGGTAACGCACGCTTGCATCGGCATCTGCGTCAAACAGCCAGAAAGGAACATAAATTCCCTTAATTTCATCCAGATGATTTTGACTTTTGAATACCTTTGGCAAAAGGCGCTTGCCGGTCAAATGCTTTTGCAAGCCGTCTTTTGCGGCTTTTTTATCCAGCTTAAACGGAATAATGATATCGGGCTTCAATGCTCCGGAAAACTGACCCATCATAACAATGGGATTGCCGCAGAACGGGCATGAGGTTGCAGCCGTGGTCTCGTCGCCGACGATTTCTCCGCCGCAAGACTTGCAGACATAGGTTTTCAAGCCGTCCGTCTCGCCGCTCTGCCATTCGCCGCCGGCCGAGGTTTCCCACTGCATACTGTCCTCAGAGTCTTTTTTCAGGCTTTCGTCGTAGTTTTTGAGTGTTTCAACGTCAAATTCCGTGTCGCAATACGGACACTTCATCTTCTGACTTTGACTGTCAAATTCAATTGCTCCGCCGCAACAAGGACATTTATATTCCTGCAATACGCTCAAAGCTCATTCCTCCTTTATGATGCTTATCACTGCTTGTCGTTATCGTCAAACGGGTCGCCGCACTCAGGGCAGAACTTCGGAGGATTATGAGGATCCTCAGGCTCCCAGCCGCACTTGTCGCAGCGATAAAGCGGTGCTCCCTCAGGCTTCTTTGCGCCGCAGTTCTGACAGAACTTACCCTTGTTTACTGCGCCGCACGCACATGTCCAGCCGTTATCTGCCGCCGGCTTCGGTGAACCGCATTCCGGGCAGAATTTGCCTGTTACGTTCGCTCCGCATGAGCATTTCCAAGCGTCTGCCTGTACCGGCTCGGGCTTCTTTGCGCCGCATTCGGGGCAGAATTTGCCCGTTACCGTTGCTCCGCACGAGCATTTCCATGAGTCTGCCGCAGGTGCTGCGGGTGCAGCTGCTGCCTGCTGCTGTGCGCCCATATTGTAAAGGTTCTGAGCAGCTCCGAATCCGCCTTGTCCGCCCATTCCGACCATGCCCATTCCCATGAAGCCTGTCATTGCGCCTGCCGAGTTGCCTGCTGCTGTCTGCATTGCATCTGCCGTTGCGTTCGTCATTCTGCCTGCCATCATAAACGGATTGGAACCGATGCTTGCCGCATCCTCCATCTCGTTTATCTTCTTCATGTCCTCATCTGTGAGCGTAATCGGGTTAAGTGCAATCTTCTCAACAGAAATACCTCTGTTCTCTACCCACTCATCCTTGAGGGCATTGTTCATTGCAGCTTTGAGCTCGCTCGCTTTTGACGGAATCTGTGCCGGTCTCAGTTCCTGCTCGGCAAGTGCGCCGAATGCAGGCTGAAGCGCATCTATGAATTCAACCTTGAGCTGATCATCAATCGCATCTCTTGTAAATTCGCTTTCAACATTACCGCAAAGTCTTGTATAAAACTTGAGCGGATCGGAGATTATGTAAGTATAAACGCCGTTACAGCGAACCTGAACGGTTCTGCTCATGCCGATTCTGTTGTTAACTACCTCGAACATGATGGGGTTTGCCGTGCCGAACTTGTTGCCGATTATTTCCTTTGTGTTGAAATAGTAAACACGCTGATCCTTGCCTGTGTCACCGCCGTAGGTGAAGCGCTTGCCGATCGTCTTAAATGTTTCTTTAACGCTGTCACCGAACTTGCCCGAGAAAATGCTCGGCTCGGTCGAGGTATCATAAGTATACTCGCCCGGCTCGGCGCAGACATCGACAATCTTGCCCTGCTCAACGATAATCATACACTGACCGTCGGCAACGGCTATTCCCGAACCGTTGGAAATGATGTTGTCATTGCCCTTTGTGTTGGAAGAACGACCGCTTGTACGCTTTTCGCCCTTTCTCATAAGCACCTCGTTCGGAAGTGCGTCGCAGTAGAAAAATTCTTTCCACTGATCTGCAAGTGTTCCTCCGAGTGCACCTGCTCCTGCCTTAATAAGTCCCATTGTGTTTGCTCCTTTCAGAATATATATATTATTTTTTTATAAACAATACTATCAAAAACAGGGTAATTCTATTCCTGTTATATCAGCACACCGTTACAATGATCTATTTCGTGCTGAATTATCTGCGCTGTGAATCCGGTATAGGTTTTCAGTCTTATTTCAAATTTTTCTGTTTGATATTTTATTTTGATTTTCTTGTACCTTTTGCATTTTCTCGGTCCGCCGATCAGAGAAAGGCAGCCTTCCTCCGTTTCAAAAGGCTCGGTTTTCTTTATGATTTCGGGATTGAACATCGTCACATATTCTTTTCCGTCGGTAAAACAAATTATCCTTTTCCGCTCGCCTATCATGTTTGCCGCCATTCCGACGCAGGTTTCGCTGTGTGCTTTCAGCGTATCAAGCAGATCC
>HF999649.1:154389-195275 GCA_000434055.1 Ruminococcus sp. CAG:488
GGCTTCCGCAGATTTTGCGGCGAGCCGTATCGGGTCATGTATAAGCTCCCTAACCATTTCTTTTGCTCCTGTATTCTTTTTCTATCCACGCCATAAGAAGATTGACTATTCTCCGTTGTTCGGATTCTGTGAGTGCTCGACCCTGCGGTACTCTGTACCATTTGTTAAGACATCCTCGACAGCAACACGCACAAGCATGCTGTGCGACAAAGACGGGGTGTCCCCTCATCGGCGTCTGCTTTCCGTCATTGGGAATTTCGGCAGGCGCGAGCCTTTTCGCAACAAAATCGGCGGCATGCGAACGAATCACATCAAGCCCTTTTTCGTCAATATACTTGACATTCTTCTCGTCAAGATGAAATCCCGAACGGAATTTTGATTTCTGAAGCTTTGCCAGAGCCTCATCAACAGTCTGCATTCTTATTCTTCCTTATCGCTGTTATTCTTCTCATCACGAATAAGCTTTTCAAGTATAACCTGCTTTGCAATTATTTTGTTCATTTTATCGTGAAGATCTTCAATCATTATCTCCGTTTTGAGATTGACCTTATAATCGTTCTCTGCGCGGCGACGATCCTTCTCCTCCTGACGGTTCTGACTCATCATAATGAGCGGAGCCTGAATTGCCGCAACGCAGGAAAGAACAAGATTAAGCAAGATAAACGGATACGGGTCAAATGCACGTTTGGCAAGAAGAATATTGCCCACCATCCAAAGTATCAGCACTGCCGTAAACGAAAATATGAAGGCCCAACTGCCTGCAAATTTGGCAATTCTGTCGGCGGCACGCTGACCGACTGTATATTTTTCCTTTTGAGGATTTGCGGAAACGCGGCTGTTCGCAAGCATGTTAAGTATTTCCTCATCGGACATATCATGCTTTACATCGGAGATTATTTCTCTGATAAGCTTTTTATTTGATTTCACAAAGAAGACTCCTTTGTTCTTTTATAACACGATTATAGCATATTATTATTCATTTTACCAGTACTATTGACAAGAACTTTTATATTGTGATAGAATTCTTACAAATATTTATAGAGGTAATGTAAAATGAATACAAATAAAATTGCAGTTATCACCGGTGCAGGTTCCGGAATCGGTCTTGCAACAGCTCGGATGCTGCAGGAAAAGGGTTATACGGTCTATAATCTCAGCCGACACCCTGCCGAAAATGAGAAAAACAAATTCATCTTTGCCGATGTTTCCGACTCTTTGACTATAAAAGCTGCAATTGATAAAGTCATTGCCGAAAGCGGTAGGATTGACCTGCTTGTAACCTCGGCCGGAATGGGAGTTTCGGGAGCAATTGAATTCATTGAGGAAGAAGAGATGAAGCGTCAGTTTGAGGTCAACCTCTTCGGCACGATAAATACAGTCAAGGCTGTTTTGCCTCAAATGAGGAAGCAAAAGCGTGGCAGAATTATTTGCATAAGCTCCGTAGCCGCCGTTTATTCAATTCCGTTTCAGGCTTATTATTCGGCATCAAAGGCAGCCATAAATTCCTTCATCGATGCCCTGACCAATGAGGTCAAGTCCTTCGGAATAGAGGTAACCTCAGTTATGCCCGGCGACATTTCAACCGGATTCACCGCCGCAAGGATAAAGTCAAATGCGGGTGACGACGTGTACTCGGGGGTTATCGGTTCGGCTGTTTCGGCGATGGAAAAAGACGAGAAAAACGGTATGACACCGGATTCTGTCGCAAGACTTGTTGTCAAGCTCGCCGAAAAGAAACACGTCGCTCCCCTTTACACCGCAGGATTGCAGTATAAAACGCTCGTATTTCTTTCGAGGCTTTTACCGCACAAGCTTGCAGTGAAAGTCGTCGGCGGAATGTATAAATAAAATACTGCTGCACTTAGCGTAACAACTAAATGCAGCAGTTGTTTTTTTATTCGGCTTTTTTCGGCAAACAAATGTAATGGTGAAGAATGTTGATATCCTCAGGCATATAAAGTCCGTGAGAACCGCAGCCTGCATCAATCTCATGGCATCCGTGATCCATCGCAAAGCCCAAGAGAGTGTTGTGATTTTTCCAATTATTGCGAATCAACTCGCAAAAGATTGAAAACACCTGCGAATTTTCGGTAAGCTGAGCGAGCGTGTTCGGATCTTCGGGTCCCTTGTGATGCATTATTGCATCAAAGTTTTCGTTATAAACAACTATCAAATCATATTTATCCTCAAGAATAAGCTCACAAGCCTTTGCGTTGATTTCAGGAACGGTTTCATAGATAAAATAATCCATGTCGCGCTCAAGGAATATCTTGCCGATCGAGCAGGTCGTATCCGCAATAATTGCCGCCTTTTTTCCTGCACGGATAAATGCGTCAAAAATCGTGTCTATCGTCAGAACGGGCTTTTTATATACCGTGATACCGTGAACCTCAGGCTGTGCACCTGTGTACATTGTCGCAAAACACACGGGAGTGACCGACGGCATAACCGTTGCAAACGGCACATGAAGCTCCGTGCGGTCAAGCGTATCGTCCATAAATTCGGGATATTTTTCCTGCACCCATTGCGCTACCGCATCGGGATTATACATAAAGAGCCTGTCGGCTTTTTCTCCGTTGAATTTTTTTCCGGCATAGTCAACGATGACCTGAGCCGCCTCTGCCGCCTCTTTCGGCGGTTCGACACCCATAACCTTGCACAGCGCCGCACACAAGGTGTCGAGTGAAAGACTGTTAAATTCGTCCATTTTATACACCCCTTAACTGATATGGGTTTATGATATCATATCAAACGGTAAAAAGCAATAAAACTGCCGCAGAAAACTCTGCGACAGCATTTTTTATAAAATTTTATTTAATCACTCTTACTCTGATAACGCCGTCGATTGCTTCAAGGGCGGCAGCGTCTGCCTCGGAGTCAACAACCGAGTAACCGTATGCTCCTCTTACTGCGCTCTTTGCGTCTGCACCGAGTACAGCCTTAACTGCGTCTGCGGCGTCAGCCTTGTGAATAACGCAGGTTCTTGCACCGTCAACCTTGTCAAGCGGCATTCTCGGCATATTTACCGAGTTTACGATCTCGCCTTTTTCGATGTAAGCGATAAGCTCATCGGCAGCCATAACCGCACAGTTGTCCTCGCTCTCGGGAGTTGATGCGCCGAGGTGCGGAATAGCGATAACGCCGTCAACGCCGATAACCTCATCCGATGGGAAGTCCGTAACATAAGCGGCAGCCTTACCGCTTTCAAGTGCGGCAATCATGTCTGCGCTGTTTACAAGTCCTCCGCGGGCAAAGTTGAGAATTCTTACTCTGTCCTTGCAAAGTGCAAGCGTGTCCTTATTGACTGTATCTTTTGTTCCGTCATTGAGCGGAACGTGAATTGTGATGTAATCACTCTTTTTAAAGATGTCGTTGATGTCCTCAACGATCTCTGTATCTGCCGAAAGAGCTGCCTTAACACCCTCGGAAAGAAACGGGTCATAGCCGACGATTTTCATGCCGAGTGCTTCGGCAGCCTGAGCAACCTTGAAGCCTATTGCGCCGAGACCGATAACACCGAGCGTCTTGCCCATAATCTCCGGACCTGCGAACTGCGACTTGCCTTTTTCAACGAGCTTGCCGACATTGTCACCCTCGCCCTTGAGACCCTTGCACCAGTCATAAGCAGCCGTAACCTTTCTCGAAGCGAGAAGAAGTCCGCAAATTACAAGCTCCTTAACGGCGTTTGCATTTGCACCGGGTGTGTTGAAAACAACTATGCCCTGCTCTGCACACTTATCAACCGGGATATTGTTTGTACCTGCACCGGCACGGGCGATTGCGAGAGTTTCGGGAGCGAATGTCGTCTCGTGCATCGAAGCCGAACGAACCATAACGGCTGTCGGATTCTCACAGCTGTCCGAGCAAGAGTACTTTCCGTCGAAACGGTCGGTGCCGCAGGCGGCAATTTTGTTGAGAGTAAGAATATTATACATAAAATTATCTCCTTTTATAAAATAAGGCTGTTCCGTTAAAGGTAAAGGCAACACAAGCCTTCCCCTTGAGGGGAAGGTGGGCGGCGGATTGCGCCGCTCGGATGAGGTGGCAAGTTTTAATCACAGCAATTTAATGAAATCAAAACTTGGCTTTTCCACCTCATCAGTCGCTTATGCGACAGCTTTCCCTCAAGGGGAAGCCTGCTTTGTGCCATCTGACTTTAAGATAACAGCCTGTGTGTTTTTATTTATGAATTAGCTTCCTCGAACTTCTTCATGAACTCAACGAGCTTTTCAACGCCCTCAATCGGCATTGCGTTGTAGATAGAAGCTCTCATACCGCCAACGGTCTTGTGACCCTTGAGGTTGATGAAGCCTGCCTCTGTTGCCTCGGCAATGAACTTTGCTTCCATGTCCTTGTCGCCGATAACGAACGGAACGTTCATAAGAGAACGGTCCTCCTTAACAACAGTGCCCTTGAAGAGCTTGCTTGAATCAAGGTAATCGTAAAGGATCTTAGCTTTAGCTTCGTTTCTTGCCTTCATAGCGTCAAGACCGCCGATGCTCTTGATCCACTCAAGAACAAGCTTGCACATATAAATTGTGTAGCACGGCGGAGTGTTGTACATTGAACCGTTATCTGCGTGAATCTTATAGTCAAGCATTGTCGGTGTATAATCACGGGCATGACCGAGCATATCCTCGCGGATGATAGCGATTACAAGACCTGCCGGAGCAACGTTCTTCTGAGCACCGCCGTAAACCATCGCAAACTTGGAGATATCAAGCGGCTCCGAGAAGAAGCAGGATGAAACGTCTGCAATAAGAGGAATATCGCCTGTGTCTGGGATATACTTGAATGTTGTGCCGTAAATCGTATTGTTCATGCAATAGTAAACATAGTCAATATCGTCACGGAAGCTCTCACGGGTTGTCTTGGGGATATAAGTGTAAGTCTTATCCTCCGATGAAGCTGCGGCAACAACATCGCCGTACTTCTTAGCCTCTTTGAAAGCCTGGTTTGCCCAACGGCCTGTGATGATGTAGTCAGCCTTGCCTGTGCCGTTCATAAAGTTGAGCGGAATGGCTGCGAACTGAGTGGAAGCGCCGCCCTGAAGGAAAAGAACCTTGTAGTTATCCGGAACCTTGTAGATCTCACGGACAAGAGCCTCTGCGGAATCAATGATTCCCTGGAAAGCCTTTGAACGGTGCGACATCTCCATAACGGATGTGCCTGTGCCCTCATAGTCCAGCATCTCTGCGGCTGCCTTGTTCAGAACCGACTCGGGAAGCATGGACGGACCTGCTGAAAAGTTATATACTCTACCCATAATAAAACCTCCGATAGATTTTAGGCAATGTCACATAATTTCAACTGCGGTATTGCCTTAAATATTTTACTGAAATATTATACCTTTATGTTAATTCTTTGTCAACTATGTTTTGTTTGTATTATTTTAAATTGTTTTATTCCTTCTTTGAACAAAATGGTGAATAAACGAAAAAAATATGCTAATTTTATGTATATACTGATATATTGTTAAATTTTTGGCTATTGGTACTTGAAAAATTTCCCGTAATGTTGTAAAATAAATCGGATTGAAAATAAACAGGCAATGCCGCACAACTATGGCTTGCGAATTGTCTGAAACTATTTCTGAAAGGAAGATCAATAATGGAAGCTCTTAACAAAAAGACTGTTGAGGATATTGACGTAAACGGCAAGAAGGTTCTTGTACGCTGCGACTTCAACGTTCCTCTCAAGGACGGCGTTATTACAAGCGACAAGCGTATTGTTGCTTCGCTCCCGACAATCAAATATCTTATCGACCATAATGCAAAGGTTATCCTTTGCTCACATCTCGGCAGACCCAAGGGTGAATTCAAGCCTGAGTTTTCTCTTGCTCCCGTTGCCGCTCGCCTTTCCGAGCTCCTCGGTAAGGAAGTTAAGATGGCAAAGGACGTTGTAGGCGAAAGTGCACAGTCACTCGCCGCTTCGCTTCAGGACGGCGACGTAATGCTTCTCGAAAACGTTCGTTTCCACAAGGAGGAGACAAAGAACGATCCCGAATTCTCAAAGAAGCTTGCTTCTCTTGCAGATATCTTTGTAAACGATGCCTTCGGTTCTGCTCACAGAGCCCACAGCTCAACAACAGGTGTTGCCGACTATCTTCCCGCAGTCTGCGGATTCCTCATTCAGAAGGAAATCAAATTCATCGGCGGTGCCCTTGCTAACCCGAAGCGTCCGCTTGTTGCTATTCTCGGCGGTGCTAAGGTATCTGACAAGATCGGCGTTATAACCAATCTCCTCGACAAGTGTGACACAATCATCGTCGGCGGCGGTATGGCTTACACATTCATGAAGGCTCTCGGCTACAACATCGGTAATTCTCTTCTTGAGGAAGACAGAATCGAAGATGCTTTGAACATGATGAATAAAGCTAAGGAAAAGGGAGTTAAGTTCCTTATTCCGGTTGACAATAAGGTAGGTAAAGAGTACAAGCCCGACACAGAGGCTATGGTTATCGACAGTGATATCATTCCCGACGGCTGGATGGGTCTTGACATCGGTCCTAAGACACAGGCTCTCTTCGCTGACGCTATCAAGGGCAGCGGAACGGTAATCTGGAACGGACCTATGGGCGTTTCCGAGTGGGATAACTTCGCAGCAGGTACAATCGCTGTTGCAACTGCCGTTGCAGATTCCGGCGCTATCTCAATCATCGGCGGCGGCGACTCGGCTGCTGCTGTTCAGAAGCTCGGTTTTGCCGACAAGATGTCTCACATCTCAACAGGCGGCGGTGCTTCTCTTGAATTCCTTGAGGGCAAGGAGCTTCCGGGCATCGTAGCTCTTAACGACAAATAATCGGAGGTAGTTAAAATGAACAAATCACTTCGTAAAGCAGTTATCGCAGGTAACTGGAAAATGAATAAAACCCCTGCGGAGACTACAGCTCTCATCAATGAGATCAAGCCTCTCGTTGCAGACGCAGATTGTGACGTAGTTTGCTGCGTCCCCTATGTTGACCTTTTTGCAGCTCTTGAAGCAGCTAAGGGTTCAAACATCAAAATCGGTGCAGAGAACTGCCACTGGGCAAAGAGCGGCGCATTCACAGGTGAGGTTTCCGCAGAAATGCTCAAGGCTTGCGGCGTTGATATCGTTATCACAGGCCACAGCGAGAGAAGGACATACTTCGGCGATACAGACGTTACAGTTCACGACCGCACGAGAGCCGCTCTTGACAACGGCATGACTGTTATCCTCTGCGTAGGTGAATATCTTGAGCAGCGTGAGCAGAACATCACAATGGAAGTCGTTTCCTCTCAGGTTAAGATTGCTCTTGCGGGCGTAAGCAAGGAAGAGCTTGACAGAATCATCATCGCATATGAGCCGGTTTGGGCTATCGGAACAGGCAAGACTGCAACAGCCGATCAGGCTGAGGAGGTCTGCAAGGCTATCCGTGAGCTTATCGCCGAGCTTTATGACAAGGAAGCTGCCGACAAGTTTGTTGTTCAGTACGGCGGATCAATGAACGCCAAGAATGCAGATGAGCTTCTCGGCAAGGAAGATGTTGACGGCGGTCTTATCGGCGGCGCATCTCTCAAGGCTCCCGACTTTGCGGCTATTGTTAAGGCAGCAAGTAAATAATTTATATCGGATATAATTTTCGCGGGGCTGACGCATTATGCGCAGACCAAAGAGACTCGAGATCTTTGGTCTTCATAAAATGCGGCAGTCCTCTGATTTTGAAAGTGGTGATTTATTATGAAAAGACCGGTTGTATTATGTATCATGGACGGCTTCGGAATCAACCCCGGTGCAAAGGGAAATGCAATTGAAGCTGCAAATACTCCCAATCTTACAAAACTTTTTAAAGAAAATCCGTTCACTACTATCGGCGCTTCGGGACTTGATGTAGGTCTCCCGGACGGTCAGATGGGAAACAGCGAGGTCGGTCATACAAACATCGGCGCAGGCCGCGTTGTTTATCAGATGCTCGTTAAGATTTCAAAGTCCATTCAGGACGGCGATTTCTTCAAGAATGAGGCTCTGCTCAAGGCTTGCGAGAACTGCAAGAAAAACGGCACTGCCCTCCACCTTGTAGGACTTCTTTCCGACGGCGGCGTTCACAGCCACATTGAGCACCTTTACGGCTTGCTTGAAATGGCAAAGCGCGAGGGTCTCGACAAGGTATATGTTCATTGCATCATGGACGGACGTGATGTTTCCGTAACATCGGGTGTCGGCTTCATCAAGGATGTTTATGCTAAAACAAAGGAGCTTGGAGTCGGCGAAATTGCAACGGTTATGGGTCGTTACTACGCTATGGATCGTGACTTTGCTTGGGACAGAGTTGAGAAGGCTTATGCCGCAATGGTTTACGGCGAAGGAATTCAGGCAGACTGCGCAGTTGACAGCATGAACGAATCCTATGCTAACGGAGTTACGGACGAATTCATCGTTCCGACCGTTATCAATAAGAACGGCATGATCAAGGCAAACGACAGCGTTGTATTCTTCAACTTCCGTCCCGACCGTGCAAGACAGATCACAAGAACCTTCGTTGACGAGAAGTTTGACGGCTTTGAGAGAAAGAACGGTTTCTTCCCGCTCACATACGTTTGCATGACTCAGTACGACGAAACAATGCCGAATGTAAGCGTTGCATTCCCGCCGGAGGAGCTTAAAATGACTATGGGCGAGTACCTTGCTTCACAGGGAAAAACTCAGCTCAGAATCGCCGAGACGCAAAAATATGCTCACGTTACATTCTTCTTCAACGGAGGCGAGGAAAAGACATTTAAGGGTGAAGACAGAATTCTTATCCACTCCCCCGATGTTCCGACTTTCGACCTCAAGCCGGAGATGAGTGCATACGAGGTTTGCGATGCAGTCTGCGAGCAGATTAAATCCGACAAGTATGACGTTGTTATCCTCAACTTTGCTAACTGCGACATGGTCGGTCACACAGGCGTATTTGAGGCGGCTGTCAAGGCTGTTGAGGCCGTTGACGAGTGCGTAGGCAGAGTTTGCGACGCAGCGCTCAGCATGGGCGGTGCAGTCCTCATCACTGCCGACCACGGCAATGCAGACAAGATGATCGGTGACGACGGCAAGCCGTTCACACCGCACTCAACCAATCCGGTTCCGCTCTGCATTGTAGGCTATGACTGCGAGCTCAAGGAAACAGGTAAGCTCTGCGACCTTGCACCGACAATGCTCCAGATCATGGATCTCCCCCAGCCGAAGGAAATGACAGGCGAATCAATGATCAAGTCGGTTAAATAAGATATTATATAATCAGCAGCTCCTTACCTCTCGGTAAGGGGCTGTTTTTCTTGGAGATACCGTTCATCTCCTCCTCGGAATACTTCTTCTCCGGCTCTGTATTCGCCGCACCTGTATTTGTGTCCTGCTGTACATTGCCGTTTTCTGTATTCTCTGTGTTGTTGACTTCTTCAGCCATATACTCTCCTTTTTTACGGATAAGGACATCCGCACCCCGTTTTTTCAGATACGGGCAAACTGTATTTTTGATATAAAAACAGCGTCACCATTACGGCAACACTGAAATTATAGGCATGAAAAAAGCACCTTGATTTCTCAGGGTGCTGTTGCTATAACATCGAATTAAAATATTCCTTTTGGAACATCTTGACTGTTATTCATTATTTCGGTTATATTTGCTCGTGAAATAACATGAGATTTCTTGCATTCATTGCACCAGATAACCACATAACCCATATTGCCATTAACTTTCTTAGCATTGTAACTTGTGTCATTACTTCCGCAAAAAGGACAGGGTCCAACTTCGCCGCATTCAGAGAGACTATCTATATTTTTAAGCCATTTCATGTTATTTCTCGCATTCATTTTATCTGCATAGTTACATTGTATCAGGATAAAACGTGCTTGATAAAATCATTCAACAAAGACATATTATACTTTTCGACATAGTAAATTACATCTGATCGCCAAGCATATTTTCCGTCTGTCATCATTTGCAAAGGTAACTTGATTTTATCTCCGCTTATAACATCATAACAAGCTGAGGGAGATACAGACGTAATCTTACCTGCTTTTAAATAATTAAGTATTTTTTCTTTATCTTCATTTTCATTTTTTTGAAATTAAGAAATGAATCGACGGATATTGATCATCGTTCATCATTTCTTTAAATCTACCGATTACAATCATTTTTCACCCTCCTTGGTTTAAATAATTTCCAATCTCCGGAATTTGTATATTCGTCCGGACCTATCGTCATTTTACCATTAAAGTCAATAAACAATACATCTGTCGGTGCTAAAACATCAACGTTCAAAGCATCTGCCAATTGCTGAGCTGCCACAGCTCCTTTTGAACCTGTTTCACATGAAAGCAATCTAACATTTCCACCGTGATAATTCGGATCTTCTTTCAGTATTTCTGCAAATTCTTTTGGTGTATACGATTTTATCTCATTTCCGTTTGAATCATTAATCGAAAACCCTGACCAATCGCCGTGAATAGATATATCTTCATATCCGTCTATAGGCTTAACTTTTTTTAAATACTCATACAGAATATCTGACGAATTAAAATATCTTGATGCACTTATTATACCACTATTTTCGGAATTTGCAATACTTAGTTGAGTCTTTCTGCCCTACTACTCATTGAGCCATGCCTGATATTTCGCAATATTTGCAGGGTCAATGCTTCCAACAGTCAGCCGCTTATATTTTTGGATCAAGTTCTCAACATGCGCCCGGTTTAGCTCCTCCGTGCCGTATTCGTTCAGCTTGTTATCTTCCGTTTCATAGTGGACGATATCCTCAAGCTCAGGGTAATACGTTCCGAGACCGTGACGGCAGCAAAAACTGTACTATATGATTTATTCTACCTTATTAGAGCGATAAAAAAAGACAGGCCTTTCGACCTGTCTCTTATATTGAATAATTTAATTATTCGTTGATAGCGGTAACAACGCCTGAACCAACTGTACGTCCACCCTCACGGATAGCGAAACGAAGACCTTCTTCGATAGCGATCGGAGTGATGAGCTCAACGTTCATTGTAACGTTATCGCCGGGCATGCACATCTCTGTTCCCTCAGGAAGAGTGATAACACCTGTAACGTCTGTTGTTCTGAAATAGAACTGAGGACGGTAGTTGTTGAAGAACGGAGTATGACGGCCACCCTCGTCCTTAGTCAGAACGTAAACCTGACCTGAGAACTTTGTGTGAGGATGAATTGAACCGGGCTTAGAAAGAACCTGGCCACGCTCGATGTCTGTTCTCTGGATACCACGAAGAAGAGCACCGATGTTGTCGCCTGCCTCAGCATAGTCGAGGAGCTTACGGAACATTTCGATACCTGTAACAACAGTCTTCTTCTTCTCGTCGGAAAGACCAACGATTTCAACTTCGTCAGACATCTTGAGCTGTCCACGCTCAACTCTACCTGTAGCAACTGTACCACGGCCTGTGATTGTGAATACGTCCTCAACAGGCATAAGGAACGGAAGGTCAGCCTTACGGTCAGGAGTCGGGATGTAAGTATCAACAGCATCCATGAGCTCCCAGATGCAAGCAAGCTCAGGAGCGTTTACATCGTCACCGTCGTACTCAAGAGCCTTAAGAGCAGAACCCTTGATGATCGGTGTGTCGTCGCCCGGGAAATCGTACTCGTTAAGAGTCTCACGGATTTCCATCTCAACAAGCTCGATAAGCTCAGGATCGTCAACCTGGTCGATCTTGTTCATGAATACGATGATGTAGGGAACGCCAACCTGACGTGCAAGAAGAAGGTGCTCCTTAGTCTGAGCCATAGGACCGTCTGTTGCAGCGATAACAAGGATAGCGCCGTCCATCTGAGCAGCACCGGTGATCATGTTCTTGATATAGTCGGCGTGGCCCGGGCAGTCAACGTGAGCATAGTGACGGGTAGCAGTCTCATACTCAACGTGAGCGGTGTTGATTGTGATACCACGCTCTCTCTCTTCAGGAGCCTTATCGATGTTAGCATAGTCAACGAAAGCAGCTTCGCCCTTCATTGCGAGTGTCTTTGTGATAGCAGCTGTCAAAGTAGTCTTACCATGGTCAACGTGGCCGATAGTACCAATGTTGACATGGGGTTTGGTTCGGTTAAATTTTTCCTTTGCCATTTGGAATTTCCTCCCTTTGGTATTAAATAATTTTATTCAATGCATACTGCATAGTTACATTGTAACAATTTCCATTCAAAAAAGCAAGCCTTTTTTGAAAATAATTAGCCCTTAGTTCTTGCGCTGATGATGTCATCTGCGATAGACTTCGGAACAGCCGTGTAGTGGCTGGGTTCCATTACGTACTGACCACGACCCTGAGTCTTGGAACGAAGGTCTGTAGCGTAACCGAACATGTTGGAGAGCGGGATATTAGCGTCAACCTGAACGGCACCCGTTCTCTGCTCCTGACCGAGGATCATACCGCGGCGGGAGTTAACGTCACCCATAACGTCGCCGAGATACTCGGACGGAACGATGATGGCAACCTTCATAATAGGCTCCATGAGAACAGGAGATGCCTTTCTCATAGCGTCCTTGAATGCCATAGAACCGGCAATCTTAAAGGCCATTTCTGAGGAGTCGACCTCATGATAAGATCCATCATAAAGAGTAACCTTAACGTCAACAACAGGATATCCTGCGAGAACGCCTGACTGCATTGCGCCCTTGATACCGGCCTCAACAGCAGGAATGTACTCCTTCGGAACAGCACCGCCGACGATAGCGTTAACGAACTCGAAGCCCTTTTCCGGATTCGGCTCAATTTTAATCTTAACGTGACCGTACTGACCCTTACCGCCTGACTGACGTGAATACTTGCAATCAACGTCTGCCGGGGTTGTGATTGTTTCTCTGTAAGCAACCTGGGGCTTACCGATGTTAGCCTCAACCTTGAACTCACGGAGAAGTCTGTCAACGATGATCTCAAGGTGAAGCTCACCCATACCTGCGATGATCGTCTGACCTGTTTCTTCGTCGGTGTAGCAACGGAATGTCGGATCCTCTTCAGCAAGCTTCTGAAGTCCGATACCCATCTTTTCCTGACCTGCCTTGGTCTTAGGCTCGATAGCAACACGGATAACAGGCTCCGGGAATTCCATTGATTCGAGGACGATCGGATGCTTCTCATCACAGAGAGTATCACCTGTTGTTGTGTTCTTGAGGCCTACGGCAGCGGCGATATCACCGGCGTAAACAACATCAAGATCCTGTCTGTGGTTAGCGTGCATCTGAAGGATACGTCCGAGACGCTCGTCTGTGTCCTTAACAGAGTTGTAAACGGTTGTACCTGCCGAAACAGTACCTGAATAAACTCTGAAGAAGCAGAGCTTACCGACAAACGGGTCTGTTGCAATCTTAAATGCAAGAGCTGCAAACGGCTCTGTATCGGAGGAATGACGATCTTCCTCCTCACCTGTCTCGGGGTTGGTGCCTCTGATAGCCTCAACGTCCGTCGGAGCAGGCATATAAGCAATGATATTATCAAGGAGCATCTGAACACCCTTGTTACGGTAAGATGTACCGCAGCATACGGGAACCATTTCATTTGCGATAGTCGCCTTACGGATGCAGTTCTTGATCTCGTCGACCGTAAGCTCCTCGCCCTCGAAGAATTTCTCCATAAGAGCGTCATCCTGCTCGGCAACAGCCTCGATAAGCTCCTCGTGATACTTCTGAGCAAGCTCTTTCATATCATCGGGGATAGGCTCGATTCTGATATCGAGACCCTTATCGTCATAATAAACCTCAGCTTCCATTGTAACAAGGTCGATGATTCCTCTGAACTCGAGTTCACGACCGATGGGGAGCTGAATCGGAACGGCATTACACTTGAGACGCTCCTTCATCATGTCGATAACATGATAGAAATCTGCGCCCATAATGTCCATTTTGTTAACATATACCATACGAGGTACATGATACTTATCAGCCTGACGCCAAACAGTCTCAGACTGAGGCTCAACGCCACCCTTTGCGCAAAGGACGGTAACGGAACCGTCAAGAACACGAAGAGAACGCTCAACTTCAACAGTAAAGTCAACGTGACCCGGGGTATCAATGATATTGATACGGTGACCCTTCCAGAAACAGGTGGTAGCAGCAGAAGTGATTGTGATACCACGCTCCTGCTCCTGAGCCATCCAGTCCATTGTTGCTGCACCGTCATGTGTTTCACCCATCTTGTGGTTAACACCGGTGTAGAAAAGGATACGCTCGGTCGTAGTTGTTTTACCGGCATCGATATGAGCCATGATACCGATGTTTCTTGTTAATTCAAGTGGTACTTGTCTTCCCATATAAACCTCCGTAAATTTAAATAAGCAATTAAATCCCTGAAATTTTCGGGAAGATTACCATCTGAAATGTGCAAAAGCCTTATTAGCCTCTGCCATCTTATGAGTATCTTCACGCTTCTTGAATGCCGAACCTGTTTCATTAACAGCATCCATGATCTCGTTAGCAAGACGCTCTTTCATAGTTCTTTCCGAACGAAGACGTGAATAGTTGGTGATCCATCTGAGTCCGAGTGTCTGTCTTCTCTCGGGACGAACCTCCATCGGAACCTGATAAGTAGCACCGCCGACACGGCGAGCTTTAACCTCGAGAACAGGCATTACGTTTTCCATAGCGGCTTCAAAAACCTCTACAGGCTCCTTACCTGTCTTCTCCTTGATGATGTCAAATGCGTCGTAAACAATCTTCTGTGCGACACCCTTTTTACCATCATACATAACATTGTTGATAAGTCTTGTTACCAACTTTGAATTGTAAAGCGGATCTGGCAAAACATCACGTTTTGCAATCTGGCCTCTTCTTGGCACTTCGCTTCCCTCCTTCATAGTAATGATATCATAGGTACTCAAGTGACAAAACCCTGTGGCGCCAATGGAGAAGCACATACATAATATATATATACACTCTCACATTGATACGCAGCGTACCTTACCCTGCGCAGCCTGCAAGAAGATTCTGTCTTTCAAACTTTCCTTTTAAAAAGAGGAATTACTTTTTAGCAGCCTTCGGACGCTTAGCACCGTACTTTGAACGGGACTGCATTCTTCCGTTAACACCCTGAGTATCGAGTGTACCGCGGATGATGTGGTAACGAACACCGGGAAGGTCCTTAACACGACCGCCACGAATAAGAACAACGCTGTGCTCCTGAAGGTTATGACCTACACCCGGGATATACGAAGAAACTTCGATACCGTTTGTAAGACGAACTCTGGCGATCTTACGAAGAGCCGAGTTAGGCTTTTTAGGTGTAGCAGTCTTAACTGCTGTACAAACGCCGCGCTTCTGAGGTGAATTCTGGTCGGTAACAATGTTCTTCTTAGAATTGAGACCCTTGAGAAGAGCAGGAGCCTTTGCTTTCTTTTCGATAGTCTGTCTGCCGTTTCTAACTAACTGATTAAAGGTAGGCAAAAACTACATCTCCTTTCTTAAAAATTTTGAATATTGACAAATCATATGCCCATGGGGACACATAATAAATCACATTATCAATCTTTGGTATTCTATCACTTATGCATATATATTGTCAAGTGTTTTTGTAAAAATATTCTAAATTTTTGAAAATTCGGAGAATAAATTAAAATTGACGTTTTTTGGGCGGTTTATGTTGTCGTTTATCCTGCGAAAATATCCCTTCAGGCACCTCCGAAATCTTCTCTAATCTGCTTTTTATCCCCTCCGTCGTCATAAACGACACCTTCTCGCTGCGGCTCGGTCACGCTCCGGCTCTGAACGTTCGCCGGACGTTCATTCACTACCGTCGCGCCGCTTTGCTACCTTGCAACAAGGGGAGGCATGAAAAATTTCTTCTGACTTCGGAAGTACCGAAATATTTTACTTATAATACACCGTTCTGCCGATAAAGATTCTTACGAAGAGATGACCGATCGTTTCACAGGCAAGCTCAATAAAGCCGAGGAAATTGACCTTATCGACAAGCTTTGCGCCGTCCTTATCCCCTGCTTTTCTTAAAGCAGTTGAATCGCAGGCAGAAAAAGCATTGTACCAGCGCTGGGTTCTTGTCTGATATGTCGAAGTATCATTCTCATCAAGGTCGATAATTCTGTAACCATACTGTGATGAATAGGCATCGCCGTTATAGCGCGTACTCAGTGAATTGGTTATATTTATGCCCTTGTATTTAACGCTGAAGCTGTTGGAGTGGTCGTGACCCGTGAACATTGCGAGTACATCTCCCCTCTCAACCAATGCGTCAAACTGTCCGTGGTTATAATAGCCGCAGGACGGCGATTCGTGGAGCGTGCCGTGATTCTCGACTTCGGGATCGAAAGCGTAGAATTCATCGTCTGTATAGAACTTATTATACACATATGCGCCCTTATGCTTCATCTTTTTGAGTCCGTCATAAACCTCAGGGACAATAATATGCTGAAAGACAAATGAATTGATCTTACCGCCGTTCTGCTTTTCGATCTCTGCGGAGGTCTGCTTGTACCATTCAACCTGGTCAGCCTGTACGTTTGAGTAATGACCCTCACTATCATAATCGCCCGAATCGAATACCCAAAGGTTAAACTTCATTTTGCCGTCGATGGACGAATAGAGCGGAACGTTGTATGTGCCGCAGCCGGAAAGCATTTCGCCATCGTCAATCGAAATCGAGCAAGGATATTCATTGTAAAGAGCCATGAGATCCTCTCTTGAAATAACGCCGTTTTCGGAGTCATGATTACCGAAGCAAACCGCGACGGGAATATCTCTCGACTGGAAAACGCTCATGATCTGCTCGATAAACCATTTGGTTTCCTCCACGGTATCGCACTTGCAGATATCGCCCGTGAGCATTATCAAATCAGGCTTTTCGCGGTCGCAGGCATTGGCAATAAGCCAGATTGAATCTTTAACGTTATCCTTGCTGAGGTGCGTATCGGTAACGTGCATTATTCTGAAGCTGCCGTCCTCATTGAAGTAAAGAGGTGCGGTTGTCAATGACTTGTCCGCGGCAAAGCCGGTTGAAGCCATTGCGAATGTCAAAACGAATACCATTATAAATGATACAAGAATGTTTAATTTTTTCATAGTAAATACCTTTCTTTTTTATACGGTGAGTTGTGCTGAAGTCGGAAGGAGTTTAAGTCTGATAAGACCTTACTCCCTCAGTCGGCTTCGCCGCCAGCTCCCCTACAGGGAAGCCCACGCTCAAAACAAATTTTATCTGACTTTAAGGAAACCCCTCAGTCAGCTTCGCTGATAGCTCCCCCAAGGGAGGAGCCCACGAATTTTCCTCTCACCTTGAGATTTTTTCAAACTTAATTGTTTGTAAAACCTCAGTTTTATTTGTAAGGGCGACCATCGGTCGTCCGCTTTTGTTTTTTAGAAGACTTTGGCGGACGTGCAATGCACGCCCCTACTGAGTCAAAGTTAGTTTTATTTAAACTAAAATTTTGATAAAGGCTAAATGTTGTGTACTAATCCCGCAGCCTCCCTCTTGAGGGAAGCCTTGGTTAAATTCTTCTTAACTGTAATTTCTTACTCCGTACCGATAATCCAACAAATCAATCCGCATTGACGAGCCATTCATGCTCCTTGGAGTAAAGACGTGTGGTCTTGTACCACGGGTCGCCGTCAATATGGCGGATCATCCATACATAATACATTGTGTAGCCCGGAGCCGTGACCTGCTCATGGTCGTTGCCGTCGGTTATCGTGCAATATGCGCCGTCGGTGCTCTTGAAAACGTCGTCTCCGTTAAAGCAGGCGCCGAAGCCCTGCGGCGGATCGAACTGATAGTAATAAACCTCGGGCTGCGGATGATGGTGCGGCGGATAGCTCGACCATCTGCCCGGCTGATTGAACACCTCGCCCATTACCATGTTGGAATAAGGAGCATTGTCATAGTCGAACATCGTTGAGCAAATACGGTATCCTGTGCCCTCCCACTGACCTTTGCCGAAATGCTGATAAAGGCAATCCTCAGGCTTATAGAAAACAGGCTCAAACTCTCTCTCGTTATCGGTCTGCTGAACAAGGAACTCGCTGTCCTCGCAAGCCTCAATGCTTATTTTTATACCCTTGCACACATGCAGACAATACGGTGTTTTCTCGAACGGATTCTTTCTTTTCATGTTCTCTGTTCTGTCATTCCAGCTTATATTCATGTTGCCCTTGAGGATGAGCACTGCCGTCTCGTTCTCGGCGCTGAAAATTTCGTACTTCTCCCCTTTTGCAAGCTTCTTTACCCAGATATTCATGTGCATCTCGGGATTTTTGCCGTTCATTTCGCAGAGAATCTTTTCGTTATTCTCGTTGAATGCAGGATTTTCGAGCATATATAATTCCTCCTTGGAAAATGTTAGATTTACGGTTATATTCTATCATTCTGCAATAATAATTTCAATAGCAGTTTGCAAAAATGTTCAAAACATATATCATTGTTGTATACCTTGACATTGCAAAAAAACGGACTTATAATTGTATATCATCAGCAAAAGAAGGTGTTTTTAATGGTCATTGATGCACACTGTCACATCTACCCCGATAAGATTGCCGACAAGGCGGCGCACAGCACGGGACGCTTCTATTCCCTGCCCACAACCTACGACGGAAAGGTTTCTACCCTGCTCGAAAACGGAGCGAAGGCAGGTATTGATAAATTCATCGTACAGTCGGTCGCAACGACGCCGAAGCAGGTCAGCTCTATCAATAAATTCATCGCCGCCGAGGTAACCGCTCACCCCGACAAGCTCTACGGTCTCGGTACGCTTCACCCCGACAGCGAGGATATCAGGGCCGACGTTGAAGAACTTGTTTCTCTCGGTCTCGGCGGAGTTAAGCTTCACCCCGACATTCAGCAGTTCAAGCTTGACGATTACAGATGCCTTAAAATATATGAGCTTTGCGAAGAATTCAAACTCCCCGTTCTTCTTCACACAGGCGACAGCAGATATGATTACTCCAACCCGAACAGGCTCATTCCGATACTTGATATTTACGACAAAATGGTTGTCGTCGGCGCTCATTTCGGCGGCTGGTCGATGTGGGATGAGGCGTCAAAGCTTCTTGCCGACCGTGAGAATTTTTATGTTGACTGCTCATCGTCCTTCTATGCCCTCTCCGACGGTAAAATCCGTGAGATCATCGCACGCTACGGCGTTGACCGTGTCCTTTTCGGAACGGACTACCCGATGTGGAGCGTTGAAACAGACCTGAAGCGTTTCTATACTCTCGGCTACAACAAAGAGGATTCGGACAAGATTCTTTATCAAAACGCCGTTAAGGTCTACGGCTTGAAGCTGTGATTGGCATTTTCCTATATTTTATTTTCTGCTTATAAATAATGTGGGCATCGTACACTGCAAATATGGATTCAATCCATACTTTCCGCAGAGCACGATGCCCACAGCTTTATTGACATTGAACTTTAACCAATAAAACCTCAGAATTCTATTTTATAGGAAAACGGCTTGATATCCGCATAAATGCGGCTATAATTTTCACGTTCAGCGGTTTTTCTGTCAAGAATTTTATAGATGTCGGACATGTATTTTCTGAGTTCCTCGGGCATGGTATTTACCCCTGTCAAAATCACCTCATCTGCGTCACATTCACTGCTTAACAAATCCCAAAAAGCGTCTAAATTAGCACCGTACCATTCAGGAAAATCAAATGCTGTCCTAATTCGTTCATGAAGCTCTCCGAGATACTTACAATCCGTTAAATCCAATGTAATTGTTTTCTTTTCTTCCATTGCCTGCTCCTAAATTATAAACGAGCCGTTGTACATTTGTGCTTCGGCTCGCTTTATTATTCTGTTTACCTCCAAAGGTCGTCCGCTCTGACGATTTCCCTGTCGTCTCTGCCGCCGTTGAGCTGCGGAAAATACGACGCAAATCTGTATCTCGGGAGCTTGTCGAATTCAAGCTTTATGAGCGGATAATTTATAATCGGATCGGGATTTTTTTCGGGCAAATCATATATAAAAATTCTGTCGCCCTTTTTCTCGAATTTTATCGGAGTGCCGTCCATGAAGGAAATCTTCTTTGGCTCGTCCATAAATCCGGCAAGAGCCATTTTTCCGTTGCACGGCGCCCAAATCTTGTTCCACATATAAATCGTTGTGCCCTTTGACGTACCCCTTCCGACGCCGTTGAGCTGGAATTTGTTGCCCTCGCCCTTGTTGAGAATACCGTAAACCGCTTCGCCGTTGACCTTGAGCCACTCACCTACCTTGTGAAGCGGATCAATAACCTCATAAGGAATCGAGCCGTCCGGCTTAGGACCGACATTGAGCAGAAGATTTCCGCCGTATTCGCAGCAGGTCTGAAGCATGTTGACAATTCTCTGCGGAGTGTAGCTGTAAGGGAGTGCCTGATCCGAATCAACATAGCCCCAGCTTATTCCGTTGAAGGTCATGCAAGCCTCCCAGTCACGCTCGGACGGAGTGATGTGCTCCTCCGGAGTGCCGAAATCCTCGGCAAGTCCGCTTCTGTCGTTGATAATAATATCCGGCTGGAGACTTCTGAGATACTGGTTGCGCTCAAGCGAATCCCAACCCTCCCATGACTCCATCGGCAGCGGAACGTCGTACCAAAGGATATCAATCTTACCGTACTGAGTAAGAAGCTCTGTGTTTATATCTTTAAGGAACTGAGTGTAACGCCTTCTCGCCTCTGTGTCATAAGCACAAATTCCGCTATCGGGGTGATGCCATTCCATGCAGGTCGAATAAAAACCGATTTTCAGGTCAAACTCACGGCATGCTTCAACAAATTCCTTGACTATATCGCGGTGCGGACCGTAATTGACGGAATTGTACGGATTTGCCTTTGAATCCCACAGGCTGAAGCCCTCGTGATGACGGGTCGTCATGACCATATATTTACAACCGGCTTCCTTGGCAAGCTTTGCCCATTCACGGCAGCAGCCCTCTTTCGGGCAGAAATTATCGGCAAGTGCTTCATACTCCTCGGGCGGAATATTTTCGCACGCCATAGCCCACTCATTTCTTCCGAGCTGTGAAAAAAGTCCGTAGTGAATAAACATGCCGAATCTTGCTTCTCGCCACCACTTCATGCGCTTATCACGGGTTGCGGCGATCTGTTCTTCGTATTGAGGCTTTGAAAGCATAATAAAACTCCTTTGTTTTATATTAAACTCAGTTTAATGTATTTCCCCTGCTTTGTCAACAATAATGTTGCCGATAAAAGTCAATGTCGTTCGGTATTCCTCTCCTAACAATAAATAACACTCTATCCCCGATAAACAAATCAACAATTTCGTTCAAGAAATGAAGGTTGACACATACATTTTAATATGATATAATCGGCAGAGTTTGAGGGAGTAGATAGCTCGAAACGAGTGACAAGTCAACACACTGACGCAAAGCGTCTGGCTTGTCTTAAATAACGAGACTCAGACGTGGCTTTGCCGTGTTTGGGATTTTTTCAGGCACGACGGTGTCTGATTTTTTTATTCTCGGAGGTAAAATATGGGGTTACTTGAATTATTCATCCTGGCAGTCGGTCTGTCAATGGACGCTTTCGCCGTTTCGGTCTGCAAGGGTCTTTCGACGCAGAAGCTTAAAACAAAGCACTACCTGATAATCGGTGCGTGGTTCGGCGGATTTCAGGCTCTTATGCCCACTATCGGCTATTTTCTCGGCTCAACGTTCGAAAAGTACATCACGTCTTTTGATCATTGGGTAGCATTCGTTCTGCTTGCCATAATAGGAGGAAACATGATCCGTGAGGGCTGCTCGAAGGAAGACGGAAAGGCAAACGATTCGTTCTCGTTCAAGACTATGATCGTCCTTGCAGTCGCAACAAGCATCGACGCCCTCGCAGTCGGCATCACCTTTGCCCTGCTGCCCGACGTCAACATCGTTGCCGCAGTTTCATTCATCGGCGTTATAACGTTTATCATTTCCGCAATCGGACTCAAGGTTGGCAACATCTTCGGTCTTAAATATAAGAGCAAGGCGGAAATCGCCGGCGGCGTTATCCTTATCCTCATCGGCACAAAGATTCTGCTTGAGCATCTCGGTGTAATCAATTTCTGATTAACAATCGAAATATTGCAAATAATTGTTGACAAGATAGAACTTCTTTGGTATAATTCATCAAGTAAACAATATATTGCACGGGGGCGTAGCTCAGCTGGGAGAGCGCTTGAATGGCATTCAAGAGGTCAACGGTTCGATCCCGTCCGTCTCCACCAAAAATCGTTGATAAATAGGCCTTGAGCTTTATGTCAACGGTTTTTCTTTTTGTCTTGAACCGTATTTTTGATTCCTTTTCAATTTTAATTTAAGCCGAAAAATTTAAATTAGAAATATCGTATATTGCTTTTTATCAAAATATCCTATATAATGCAATTATGGAAACTATCGAAGGGAGATATGATACATATGAAAAAGAGAATCACTGCGCTTTGGCTGGCGGCTTTGATGATTTTTTCGCTTTCCGCCTGCGGCAAAAAGGAAGCCGACGACAAGTCCTTGCCTTCCGGCGATACAACGACCGCGGCAAAGGTCAGCGATGTAAAAATCACCCCGTCAGAGGCGAAGCAAACAAAGCTTGTCGACTACAAAACATCCGACTTTTCAATGAAAATTCCGGAGGGTTGGTCCGTTACTGCCGGAGGAATCGGAATGTTCCATGCAATCCGTGTAACCGACCCCAAGAACCCCATAAATCAGGTGTTTTTCCTGCTCAAGGCTCAACCGCTCCTTCACAGTGAGACGGGTAAGGATTATTATCGGCAGTCATATCAAATGTACGGCGGGAACTATAACATGATGGCTGACGCACCGGTTCTCTCTTCTCCGTCGACGGAAAACTTCTTTAAGATTTTTAATTCATATGTCTCTCTTGTCAAGACTTATGAATCAACTTATTCAAGCTTCGACTTTCCGAGCTTCGGGTCGTTCAAGAGCGTTGAACGCTTTGCGAGTAACAGCAACATGAAATCGCAGGCAATCAGTCCCGCCCTGCTCCGTGCTACCTTCACCGATGCAGCCGGCACCAAGGGAGAGGGCCTTTTCACGGCGGATATAATAGATTTCGCAGGCAATATGATGAGTGGCTTCGGAATTGACGCCGGCTATTATATGGCTTATAACATTGCGGCAATCACCTGCGAAGAAAACTCACTTATTGAATGGAAGGATATTCTTTGCCAATCACTCAGCTCGATTGATTATTCTCAGAGCTATGTCAACAGCGCAATCCGGCAAAGCAATGAGAGCACGGCAAACGCAATGCAAATCAGGAATGAGCTCAGCAGCATTTCCGACGGAATTATGGACTCGTGGGAAAAGCGAAACACAAGTCAGGATATAATAAGCCAAAAGCAGAGTGATGCGACACTCGGTCTCGAAAGAATTTATGACACCGAGAAGGATGAAATATATATGGCGAAAAACGGCTGGAGTGACACGAACAAGGACGAACGTTTTCAGCTTGTTACCGATGACAGTATGTATCTTAAGGCAACCTCCGGCACAATTGAATAATTAAAGAATTATATTTAAGCCTCAAATTACAAAAAACTCTGTAATTTGAGGCTTTTGTCTTGCGCTCGAAAAGGCGATATGATACAATGAGCTGAACACGATAAATTCGGAGGAAAAATCATGGATTATTTGAAATATGTTAACATAAAACAGGGCACAAATTCCGTCAGACGTTTTTCAAACGGAAATACACTGCCCCTTGTTCAGCTCCCGTTCGCAATGGCAGGCTATTCGGCTCAGACCGAATATGACGGAGGCTGGTTCTACAACCCGACTCACCGCAGTCTTGAGGGCATAAGGCTCACTCATCAGCCGAGCCCGTGGATTTCCGACTACGGAACTTTTCTTTTCACTCCGCAAACGGGTGAAGTCAGGGACTCTGTCGGCAGCGCATGGTCGAGCTACCGTCCGGAGGACGCAGTTATGACACCGACATATATGAAATTCCGTTTTCTTCGTTCGAGGACTGATTTTGAACTTACTCCCGCCGAGCGAAGCTGTAAAATAAGGCTCAACTATCCCGAGGGCAGAACTCCGTACTTCACTGTTTTCCCCGTTTTCGGCAGCTATACTTTTGATTTTGATTTTGAAAACAACCGTCTGCTTTGCACAACCGACGGTGCGAGAGGAGCTTTTCACGAGGGCTTCAAAACCTATCTTATTGTTCAGTTCAAATCAAAGCTTGACCCGGAGAAATCCTACAAAAAGGACGGCGAGTTTATTCATGCCGCACTTTGTGACACATCGGTTGAAGCCGATATTGCCTCGTCATACATAAGCTTTGAGCAGGCACTTGAAAACATGAAGCAGGACTGCGAAGGCAAAAGCTTCAACGAGCTTCGTTCAAAGGGTAATGACATATGGAACGAATATCTATCGAGAATCGAGATTGACCCTGTTGACGAAAAGCAAATGAAAACATTCTATTCCTGTATGTACAGAACGGGACTTTTTCCGCACAAGGCATATGAAATTGACAAGGATGGCAACAAGCTTCATTATTGCCCGTTTGACGGCAGCACAAAAAACGGTGTGAGATACACCGATAACGGTTTTTGGGACACATACAGAACGGAATTTCCGCTTTTTGCAATGATTGCTAAGAAAGAATATGCCGAGATGCTCGAAGGATTTATCGTTGACTATAAAGAGGGCGGCTGGCTTCCGAGATGGCCGTCAATCGGTGAGAGAGGCTGTATGCCCTCCACCCTGCTTGATGCAATTATAGCCGATGCCGCAGTTAAGGGAATCATCGGCGGTGAGCTTCTTGAAACGGCGCTTGAAGGTATGCTCCGTCATGCAAATCACGATTCACACCATCCCGACCTTGGCAGAACAGGAGCGGAAGCATATGTAAAATACGGCTACGTTCCGGCAGATATTATTGACAACAACTGCGTCAACCTCACCCTTGATGCGGCATACGGCGACTATTGCATAGCACAGGTTGCGAAGGTGCTCGGCAGGAATGAAATCGTTGACGAATACATGAAGCGTTCAAAAAATTACAAAAATCTTTTCGACCCCGAATCAGGCTTTATGAGAGCAAAAACGACCGACGGAAAATTCAAAGAACCGTTTGACTGCTTCGACTGGGCGGACGAATACACCGAGGGCAGCGCATGGCAGTCATCGTTTTCCGTTCCGCACGATATTGACGGACTTGCCGAGCTTTACGGCGGCAAGGACAAGCTGATTGAAAAGCTTGACGAGCTTTTCGCAACTCCGCCGATTTATTGTACGAGCGGCTACGGCTCTGAAATTCACGAAATGGCGGAGATGGCGGCGGTCGATTTCGGTCAGTGTGCAATTTCCAATCAGCCGAGCTTCCATCTCCCCTATTTGTTTGCCGCTCTCGGTGAGAAAGAAAAGAGCGAATATTGGGTCAATAAGCTCTGCGAGGAGGCGTTCAGCTACACGGACGACGGCTTCCCCGGAGATGAGGACAACGGCGCAACGGCGGCATGGTATGTGCTTTCCACACTCGGAATTTACGACATCTGCCCCGGCAAAAATGAATATATAAAAATCAAAAAGCTTTGCAAGAGTGCAAAAATTCTCGGCAAAGAAATATAAAATCGTACTTTTTCGGAGGATCGATTTCCGCTCCACGGTTTTTATAATATTTCTGCATCATGTACAATATCGTATAAACCAACTGCCGCAACATTAAGTTGCGGCAGTGCTTTTATTTATTCACTTATTCACTGTAGAGCGGAAACCTTTCGCAAAGGGACTGAACCTCAGAGAGGACTCTGTCCTTGTTTCCGTCAAAGTCATTGATGATATCGCTTATCCAACCTGCGATAAGCTCCATTTCAGGCTCCTTGAAGCCTCTTGTTGTAACGGCAGGTGTTCCTATTCTCAGTCCGCTTGTAACAAACGGACTTTGCGGATCGTTTGGAATCGTGTTCTTGTTTGCGGTGATGCGAACCTCATCAAGTCTGTGCTCAAGCTCCTTGCCCGTGATGCCCTTATTGCGAAGGTCAAGCAGCATAAGATGGTTGTCCGTTCCGCCGGAAACAATATCAATTCCGTGCTTCATAAGCTCATCTGCAAGAACTGCGGCGTTTTTAACAACCTGCTTTTGATAGTTTTTGAACTCCTCTGTCAATGCTTCACCGAGTGCAACCGCCTTTGCGGCGATAATATGCATAAGCGGTCCGCCCTGCGTTCCCGGGAAAACGGCCTTGTCAATCTGCTTTGCAAACTGTTCTTTACAAAGGATCATGCCGCCCCTCGGTCCTCTGAGAGTCTTATGAGTGGTGGTGGTTACGATATCGGCATACGGCACGGGCGAAGGATGAACTCCTGCGGCAACCAGTCCCGCAATATGAGCCATATCAACCATGAGATATGCGCCGACCTTATCGGCAATTTCACGGCAGCGAGGGAAGTCGATTACTCTTGAATATGCGCTTGCTCCGGCAACAATAAGCTTTGGCTTACATTCCAGAGCGATTCGCTCCATCTCGTCATAATCGATTCTTGCAGTTGCTTCATCAACGCCGTAAGGTACAACGTTAAAATACTTGCCCGAAATGTTTACGGGAGAACCGTGTGAAAGATGTCCGCCCTGCTGAAGATTCATTCCCATGACGGTATCGCCGGGATTAAGCAGTGCAAAAAATACGGCAAGGTTTGCATTTGCTCCGCTGTGCGGCTGAACATTGACATGCTCCGCTTTGAAAAGCTCCTTAGCTCTGTTACGGGCGATTTCTTCAACAACATCGACGCACTGACAGCCGCCGTAATACCTCTTTGACGGATAGCCTTCGGCATATTTATTTGTCAAAACGCTTCCCGCAGCAAGTAAGACCGCCTTTGAGACTATGTTCTCAGAAGCGATAAGCTCAATGTTGCGCTGCTGGCGTTCAAGCTCGCTTTCGCATGCCGAATAAACCTCATTGTCATAAGCGGAAAGTTCATCAAAAAATTTCATATACCGTCCTCCGTTTTCTTAAAATATTCTATTTATAATCCCGGTCGGTCTCTCAACCGGCATTATCACATTCCTCGGCAGGTGTCTGCGGCGTTGCGCTGAAATACTTTTCACCGGGTTCAACATCCACTCCCCTGATTTTCATAAGCTCGGAAAATGTAACAAACTTATATCCCTGCTTTGCAAGCTCGGGGATAATCCTTGCAACAGCATCTGCCGTCGCAGGATAAAGATCATGCATAAGAACAATGCTTCCGTCAAAAACATTGTCCATGACGGTCTGATAATCCTTGTCGGCGTTTCTGTAATCCCAGTCGCGCGAGTCAACGCTCCACAAAGCCATCGGCATACCGACATTCGCTTTGACCGTGTCGTTCGCAGCACCCTCGGGAGGTCTGAGAACCTTGACCTTTTTGCCGGTATACTTTGATATGGCGTCGCATGATTTTTTGATTTCCTCTTGCATCTCGGGAACGGAAAGACTGTTGAGATTAACATGAGAATACGTATGAGTGCCTATCTCACAGCCCATTTTTGAGGCTCTTATAATTTCATCGGAATATGTATCCGCTCTGTCGCCGACAACAAAGAAAGTCGCCCTGCCGTTATATTTTTCCAAGGTATCGAGAATTTTATTCGTGACCGGAGCATAAGGACCGTCATCGAAGGTAAAGCACACAAGCTTATCCGTTGCTTTCGGAAGCTTCCATTCACCCTTTTCCTCCGCCTCGGTTGTTTTCTCGGTTGTTATCTCCGTCGTTTTCTCCGTCGTTTTTAAATCATTGTTATCTGTTTGTTTGTCTGATGTCGTTTCGCTCGTTTTGTTCTGTGCATCATGTCTTTCCTGCATCATTTTTCCGCTGAATCCGTACACGGAAACAACAAGAATAGCCACAAATGCAACCAAAAAAACCGTTTTTCCTATAAAATCCCTTTTCATTACTGACAATACATCTCCATGACTTACTTCGGCAAAATATTACCGTGTTAAATTATATCATCGATAGCGCTTTTATTCAATCCTCATTTTTTAAAATTGACACAAATGTTACAAATTACACGTTTTTTTACATATTTATATTACTTACACCTATCTTCAGGAAATATCTTAAAAAAAGTCAAAAAAGTACTTGACAATTTCCATTCTATGCTATATAATTAGCAAGTCGCTTGGAAATAATAAGAGTGACGCACATATGGCGGCATAGCTCAGCTGGCTAGAGTACTCGGTTCATACCCGATTGGTCGTAGGTTCGAATCCCACTGCCGCTACCATATGGCCCGGTGGTCAAGAGGTTAAGACACCGCCCTTTCACGGCGGTAACACGAGTTCAATTCTCGTCCGGGTCACCAAGTCGGGATTTATCCCGACTTTATTTTTTGCCTGAAAATAAACATAATCGGCATTTATAAAAGCTGCGGAAATAAAAGTCGTGGCTTTATATTTTATGTTGAAAATACTTTCGTTATGAGGATGAACCCTTCTCTTACATTCATTCCTGCTTTGACGGGCACACAGTCTGCGTCCTCGTCATACAATTTTCAATGCAATGACCGTTGCTGCATCTCTTTTTTATGGCGGCGGAACAGTTAAAATCACCGCCACGGTCGGCAAAGCAGCGGAACACATTGAATTATAAATAACAATAATTTAAACAACAAAACGCAATCAAGTTCATTTGCCTTGACTGCGTTTTGCGTTTTTATTTTCTTTTTTTGCCGAAGAAGCCCTTCTTCTCTTCGCCCGTCGGGGTTGAACCGCCCATCAGCGAATTGAATTTAAGCAAAGCTTCGCGCTGCTCGGAATTGAGCTTGGTCGGAATATCGACAATAATTCTGACAAGCTGGTCTCCCCTCGCCTTGCTGCGAATATTCTGAATACCCTTGCCCTTGAGTCTGAATACAGAGCCGGGCTGTGTACCCTCGGGAATGTCGTATTTAACCTTGCCGTCAAGCGTCGGAACCATGAGCGTATCACCCAAGGTTGCCTGAACGAGGTTTACATGGACCTCGCACCAAACATCAAAGCCGTCACGTTCAAAGAACGGGTGCGGTCTGACATTTACAACAACATGAAGATCACCTGCGGGGCCGCCGTTAAGACCCTTGTTTCCCTCACCGCGTACATTGAGGATCTGACGGTCGTCAATACCGGCAGGGATATTGACCTCAAGCGTGCTCTGCTTCGTAATGCGTCCTCTGCCGCGGCACTTTGAACACGGAGTTTCGATTATTTTTCCTTTGCCGCCGCACTTTGTACATGCACGCTGAGTCTGAATAACGCCGAAAGGTGTTCTCTGCTGAGCCGTGACCTGACCTGTACCGTGACATTCGGGACAGGTTTTAGGCGAGGTGCCTGCCGCCGCTCCGCTGCCGTTACAATCCGGGCAGACCTCAATACGATTTATGTTTATCTTACGTTTGCAGCCCTTTGCCGCCTCCTCAAACGAGATAGTAACGCTCGACTGAAGATCTTCGCCGCGTCTCGGACCGTTCGGGTTGGCACGTCTTCCGCCACCGCCGAATCCGCCTGCGCCGCCGAAAAAGCTGGAGAATATGTCTCCCAAATCAAAATCGTCGCCGAATCCGCCGTTGAAGCCGCCACCGCCTGCACCGAAGTTCGGGTCAACTCCTGCATGACCGTATTGGTCATAACGAGCTTTTTTCTGCTCATCGCTGAGCACCTCATAAGCTTCGTTAGCCTCCTTGAACTTCGCCTCGGCTTCCTTATTGCCGGGGTTCAGGTCGGGATGGTACTGCTTGGCTTTTTTACGGTAAGCCTTTTTTATATCATCGGCACTTGCGTTTTTGTCAACGCCCAGCACCTCATAGTAATCTCTTTTATCAGCCATAAATTAAAGCCCCTGACTTGAAATAGGGCAACGCCGTGCGAAACGGCGTGCCCGTTATTAGTTTATTGACAATTATTTGTTGTCATCGTCCGTTACGTCTGTGTAGTCGGCATCATAGAAACCGTCGGCTCCCTGTGCGCCTGCACCCGGATTGCCGCCCATGTTCGGATCCGCCTGCTGACCTGCCGCACCCTGTGCGCCCTGAGCAGCCTTGTATATCTTCTCCGATACCTCATAGAACTTCTTCTGGAGAGCCTCCTGCTTGTTCTTGATGAGGTTGATATCCTGACCCTTGAGAGCTTCCTTCAAGCCCTCGATCTCGGCATTAAGAGCGTCCTTATCTGCCTGGTCGAACTTGTCGCCTTCCTCGGAGAGAAGCTTCTCGCACTGGTAAACCATCTGATCGGCATTGTTTCTCGTGTCAACCTCCTCACGGCGCTGCTTATCCTCCTGAGCGAACTGCTCGGCTTCATGAACAGCCTTTTCAATGTCGTCCTTTGACATATTGGTTGAAGAAGTGATGGAAATCGACTGCTCCTTGTTCGTTCCGAGATCCTTAGCGGAAACGTGAACGATACCGTTTGCATCTATATCGAATGTAACCTCGATCTGCGGCACACCGCGACGTGCCGGCATGATTCCGTCAAGGTGGAATACACCGAGAGTCTTGTTATCCTTAGCAAACTCTCTTTCACCCTGGAGAACGTGAACCTCAACAGACGGCTGATTGTCAACTGCGGTTGAGAATATCTGGCTCTTCTTTACAGGGATAGTCGTGTTTCTGTCAATGATCTTTGTGTTGATGCCGCCCATTGTCTCGATGCCGAGTGAAAGCGGAGTAACGTCAAGAAGAAGAAGTCCCTTAACTTCGCCGCCCATAACACCGGCCTGGAGAGCCGCACCGATTGCAACGCACTCATCGGGATTGATGCCCTTGAAAGGCTCCTTGCCGATGAACTTCTTGATTTCTTCCTGAACTGCGGGAATTCTTGAAGAACCGCCGACCATGAGTACCTTGTCGATTTCAGAAGTTGAAAGGCCTGAGTCACTCATTGCCTGGCGAACAGGACCCATTGTAGATTCAACAAGGTCTGCCGTAAGCTCGTTGAACTTTGCTCTTGTGAGTGTAAGCTCAAGGTGCTTCGGGCCTGTTGCGTCAACGGTGATGTACGGAAGGTTGATATCGGAAGATGTAACGCCCGAAAGTTCGATCTTAGCCTTCTCTGCAGCTTCCTTAAGTCTCTGCATAGCCATCTTGTCGCCGCGAAGGTCAATGCCGTTTGACTTCTTGAACTCGTCGATGATCCAGTTCATAACTCTCTGATCAAAGTCGTCGCCGCCGAGGTGGTTGTTACCTGCTGTTGCAAGAACCTCCTGAACGCCGTCACCCATCTCAATGATCGAAACATCGAATGTACCGCCGCCGAGATCATAAACCATAACCTTCTGATCGTCTTCCTTATCAATACCGTAAGCAAGAGCTGCGGCTGTCGGCTCGTTAATAATTCTCTTGACCTCAAGGCCTGCAATGTGACCTGCATCCTTTGTTGCCTGACGCTGTGCGTCGGTGAAGTATGCCGGAACTGTGATAACTGCCTCGGAAACCTTCTCGCCGAGATATGCTTCCGCATCGGTCTTGAGCTTCTGAAGAATCATTGCGGAAATTTCCTGCGGAGTGTATTTCTTTCCGTCGATAGTAACCTTATAATCGGAACCCATCTGACGCTTGATTGACGAAACCGTTCTGTCGGGATTTGTGATAGCCTGACGCTTTGCGACCTGGCCTACCATTCTCTCGCCGTTCTTGCCGAAGCCGACAACAGACGGGGTTGTTCTTGCGCCCTCTGCGTTAGCGATAACTACAGGCTCGCCGCCCTCGATAACTGCTACGCATGAATTTGTTGTACCTAAATCAATACCAATAACCTTTGACATAATATATTCCTCCTAAGATGTTTATATACACTTTTATTTAAGTCAATGCCACACGCCTCATTTTGTGCGGTGTTGACTTAGTTCGCAACGGCTACCATTGCCGGACGAATTACCTTATCGCCTATCTTGTAGCCCTTTGCAAATACATTTGTGATAACGTTCTCGCCGAGATTCTCATCCTCCGAGTGCATTACGGCGTTGTGGAAGTTCGGATCAAACTCCTCGCCCTCCTCGCCGAACGGCTCGACCTTGAGATCCTTGAAAACATTTTCAAACTGTTTGAATGTCATTTCAACACCCTTTTTGTAATCCTCAAAAGTAATATCGGGATTAGCGAAAATTCTGTCGAAATTGTCCGCCACGGGAAGCAGCTCCTTGATGACCGAAGCCTTGCAGTCAACGTAAAGCGCATCCTTTTCTCTCTGAGAACGCTTGCGGAAGTTATCGTACTCCGCCGCAATTCTGAGAAGCTGGTCGCTCTTTTCGGCAAGCTGCTTTTGAAGCTTTTCCTCGTTGCTTTCTTCCTTGGCTTTTTTCTCTTTCTTTACCTCTGCATCTTCTTTTTTATCTTCTTTCTCTACCTTTTTATCCTCAGCCTTTGCGGCTGTTTCTTCACTGTTTTTCTTTTTTGCCAACAGTAATCATTCCTTTCAGTCTTCGTTGAGAACCTGGGAGAGTATTTTTCCGACCATATCGGTCAGATATCTGACGCTTGGAATCAGCGTTGCATAGTCGATCCTCGTCGGTCCGATAATTCCTATCGAGCCGTGATTTTCTCCGCCGACATCGTACTGCGCCATTATCACGCTTGAATTTTCAAGCGGTTTAAACTTGTTTTCGCTGCCGATTTTGACGTCCAAATCTTTTTTATTGTCCGTCAGGATCTTGCTCAACGGCTCGCCACGCCTCAGAAAATCCATAAGCTCATAAGCCGTTGCACCGTAGTCACCGTAATGGAAGATATTTGACTGACCGCCGAGCATAAGCGGAATTTCCATCGCCTCGCTCGCAAGCTCCGATACCGTCGAAATGAGCGGTATCATTGTCAGCGCATCCTCACCCATTGAAGCAACCAAGGTTTGAAGCGTCGCAGTGTCAATAGCGTCAAGCTCCGTCCCGACAAATGAAGTTTTGACAATGTTGTAAAACTTCTCGATAACGGAAGCGTTCAAATCCACATCGCTCCGACAAACTCTGCTTTTGATCATACCGTTTGAGGTAAGCAGAACAACCATTCCAGTCCTCGTTCCGACAGGTACGAATTCAACACGCTTAATCGTGACGTTCTCGCCCGACGGAGCAGTTGAAATTGCGGCGCAGTTTGTCATATCCGCAAGGAAATCGTTTGCCCGCTTGAGTATGTTTTCCGGACTGGCGTTTCTTATAGAAATACCGGCTTCGATACGTCTTTTGTCCGCATCGTCAAGCTGCCGCACTCCCATAAGATGATCTACATAGTAACGGTAGCCCTCGTCGGTGGGAATTCGCCCCGCCGAGGTGTGGGGCTGTTCGAGAAGTCCCATGCTTGAAAGCTCAGCCATCTCATTTCTGATGGTCGCCGACGAAACCGAAATCTCGGGATCCTTTTGCAAGAGCTTTGAACCGACAGGCTCGCCCGTCTTTATATAGTGTTCGACAACAGCAGCAAGTATTTTTTCTTTTCTCTGACTGAGTTCCATAATCTCACCGCCTTTAGCACCGTTAGCACTCTTTTGTCCTGAGTGCTAACTACATTTAATACTATACAACCGTCCGACCGATTTGTCAACACTTTAATTGTGAATTCTTTGTTAACATTTGCAGTTTTTCCATTAACAATGATTGCAGACGAACTTGATTAACGGAGTGATACATAATTTCTGCCACTTTTCATCTTTATCCCCCTCAGCACATTACACTGCGGGCTCTGTCGGCGGAGGAGCCTGTGTTACAATGGACTTTATTCAGACCTTGGGTCGATGTGGGCATCGACCCTACAAATTGTGATTTTTTCAAATCACAACAAATCATGCAATATCAAAAATAATAAAAAATTTTGCATATCTATACCTTATAATATATTTTGACGCAGCAGGCAGGATTATTCTGCATTTCCGCACATTACCTGTTGCTTTTACGAAAAAGATATGATACAATCGCCAATGTCAGGAGGTAGTGAAAATGATAAGAAAAATTATTAAAATAGACGAAGAAAAATGCAACGGCTGCGGCGCATGTGTTTCTGCATGTCACGAAGGCGCCATTGGTCTTGTTGACGGCAAGGCGAAGCTTATGCGTGATGATTATTGCGACGGACTCGGAGACTGTCTGCCCTCATGCCCTACCGGTGCCATTTCCTTTGAGCAGAGAGAAGCGGCAGACTACAATGAAAAAGCCGTTATGGAAAACAGGCTCAAGAAGCACGGCATTGCTAATCACGGCGGATGCCCGGGCTCAAAACTCAGCCGTATCATGCACGATCACGGCTCGCATACAGACATAAAAGCCGAAAGCCGTCTTTCGCAGTGGCCCGTTCAGATAAAGCTTGTTCCCGTCAATGCTCCCTATTTTGACGGTGCCGACCTGCTCATCGCCGCCGACTGCACGGCTTTCGCTTACGGCAATTTCCACAATGATTTCATCAAGGATAAAATTACGCTCATCGGATGTCCGAAGCTTGACAGCGTGGACTATTCCGAAAAGCTGACAGCTATTTTGGCAGTTAATGACATCAAGAGTGTTACCGTAGTACGCATGGAGGTGCCCTGCTGCGGCGGAATTCAAACGGCTGTCCAAAAGGCACTTGACGCAAGCGGCAAAAACGTTCCTCTCAACGTCACGGTTATTTCGACTGACGGTAAAATCAAAAACAAATAAAATTTTTCGGAACTGCGGCAAATAAGCGGTTCCGAAATTTTTCTATAATATCACAATGTATAACACAAGCACCAATAAAGCATTTTTTTATCTTTCTTTTTTGCCTAATCCAATGATATAATATTTAAAAACCGTCTTATTCGGCAACATTTTATTCTTTTTTGTAAAATATTTTGCTTTTTTTCAATATTTCCCTTTGCCTTGTCACTTGACAATACCGTTACAAGGTGTTAAAATAGGTTGCAATAAGATTGATACGGGAGAACATCCCGTCCACCGAACGTCGATCGCATTGCGATTGTGTTCGGCTTTTATTTTTTTCGGAGGTATCATGAAAATGAAAACAGACGTTGTAATCGTCGGAGCAGGCCCTGCCGGTATATTCACAGCTATCGAGATGCTTCGCAAGGGCACTAAGAAAAAGATTGTCATTGTCGAAAAAGGTCAGTCGGTCGAAAACAGACACTGTCCCAAGGCGAAGACTAAAAAATGTATGAATTGCAAACCGTATTGCCACATTACTACCGGCTTTTCCGGCGCAGGCGCATTCTCTGACGGCAAGCTGTCGCTGAGCTATGAGGTCGGCGGAGACCTTCCGAATCTTGTCGGAGAAAAACTGGTTCAGGAAACCATCAACTATACCGACGGTATATATCTTGAATTCGGCGCAGATACTAAGGTTGAGGGCGTCGGAAACACCGAAGAGGTCAGAAAGATCCGTACCCGTGCAATTCAGGCGGGACTGAAGCTTGTTGACTGCCCGATCCGTCATATGGGAACGGAAAAGGCACAGGATATCTACCTTGCAATCGAAAAATATCTCATTGCAAGCGGCGTTGAGATCTTCTTTGGCTATGAGTGCTCTAACATCATCCTTAATGGCAAAAAGTGCGAAGGAATCTATGTTTCCAACAACAAGGGCGTTGAAATGGAGATCAGAGCCGACAATACGATCATTGCAACGGGACGCAGAGGCGCAGAATGGCTTGAAAAAATCTGCGGCGAGCATGATATAGCTCATTTACCCGGAACGGTTGACATCGGCGTAAGAGTCGAGGTCAGAAACGAGGTAATCGAGAAGGTCAATGACGTTCTTTACGAATCAAAGCTCATCGGCTATCCCCGTCCGTTCAAAAACAAGGTCAGAACCTTCTGCCAAAACCCCGGCGGCTTTGTAAGCCAGGAGAATTACGACAACAATCTTGCCGTTGTCAACGGTCATTCATATAAGGAACTCAAGAGTGACAACACAAACCTTGCCATTCTTTGCTCACATAACTTTTCTTACCCGTTCAATCAGCCTATCGCTTACGCTCAGAAGGTCGGCGAGCTGACAAACATGCTCGGTACGGGTCACATCCTCGTTCAGCGCTTCGGTGATATACTTGACGGTAAGCGCACATGGGAAAAGGAGCTTTCGCAGTCCAACCTCAAGCCTACGCTTCCGGACGCGGTTGCAGGCGATATCACAGCCGCAATGCCGTACAGAGCCATGACAAATATTATCAACTTTATTCAGGCTGTTGACCATGTTGCTCCCGGTTTTGCTTCCTACGAAACACTTCTCTACTCTCCCGAGCTCAAGTTCTACAGCAACAGAGTCAAAATGGACGAGCACTTCAACACAAACGTTGAGGGTCTTCACTGCCTCGGCGACTCAAGCGGCTGGACAAGAGGTCTTATGATGGCTTCCGTCATGGGCGTTTTGATGGGCAGAGAAATCTATTAAATTATTGCAAGTAATATTTTAATGCCGCAAGAACGGAGATGCTGCCATGAAAGTCACACTCAATCCCGACAAGGAGATAGTCAATATAGTCAAAGAAGGTCTCAAGCGCACGGGCGGCTACTGCCCCTGCCGCAGAGAGCATACACCCGAGAACAAGTGTATGTGTGAGGAATTCAGAAAGCAGATTGAAGATCCGAATTTTGAAGGCTTTTGCCATTGTATGCTTTATTATAAGTCAAAGGACTAAGGAGGTTTTTATCATGGCTGAAGTTAAAATCACAAAAGACAATTTTACAGCCGAGGTACTTAAATGCGATATTCCGGTTCTGCTCGATTTCTGGGCGGAATGGTGCGGTCCGTGCCGTATGCTCGCTCCGATAGTTGAAGAAATAGCGGACGAGTACGACGATGTAGTTAAGGTCGGCAAGGTCAATGTTGACGAAGAGCCCGAGCTTTCCTCGATTTTCAACGTTTCAAGCATTCCGACATTGGTCGTTATCGACCACGGCAAGGCGAATAAATCCGCAGTCGGATATATGTCTAAAGAAAAAGTCCTCGAGCTTCTCGGACTGTAAGATAAAACAAAATCGGCAGCCTGCATTTTTCTTGCAGACTGCCTTATTTTTTAATTATATGTGCTTTTATCGAACTGCTTCTTGAAATATTCGTCAACGAGCTTGGAAATGCTCTCGGCGTTTTCGGGAACATTCTCTGTGCTTCTTGAGCGGCGATGTCTTTTGCCGTCGGGCGACTGTTTTTGCTCTGTTTTTGCTCTGTTTTCGCGACGTGGTTCGGAATAAATTTCCGCCACACCCTTTGAAAATGCCTTCGGCTCTCTGTCAAAATCAAGAATTTCATTTTCCTTAATTCCGCCGAATCTTTTCGCTTGCTCGGTCTCGTTCATCATCATAAGATAGTTATTTGACGCCTTTTTTTCGTCAAGCTCTGTTTCGGATTCGTTCAATGCCGAAAGGACATCATGACGTGTTTTCATTTCTTTTTCATATTCTGCATTGACTCTGTCACGTCTGTAATAGAACGGAATAAAGATCACACATGAAATTAACTGGATAACTAATGACTTCACAAGCAGCCACTTATCCGGCAAGCGGTCGGGCGAAAGATAAATGCAGGTCATTATGAACGCATTGACAAAATGATCCGCAATCGCCATCCATACCGAGCCGTTGACCTTATAATAATATCCCCAACGTATTGAGCTGACAAACACAGCAGCCGCAGATGCCGAAATTGTTATAACCACGTCCGCCGTCGGCATATTTTTAAATCCGCCCTCGGCAAAAGCTCCGATTGCGGGCAAAAATGACAGTGCGGTGAAGATTATCGACTGAACATAATTTGACTTTTTCTCACCGAGCTTTTTGCAAAGCCGATTGAGCATAAAGCCCCTGTAAAGCTCCTTGAAAACGACGTTGACGATCAAAGCAAAGGCATAAGCGGCAATCGCCGGAATCAATCCCTTCTCCGTTGAATTCGGCGGAAGAATAAAAATACTTATATCCGAATAGAATCCCTTGATTTTGAAATAAATCAGTTCCGCAGCATAGATAAGCACAATCGGCGCAAGCGAAAAGCCGATGCCGTAAATCAGCTCGAAAAACCAGCCGAAGCGCCCTAAGCATCTCCTGCCAATATTGAACTTCAGCATCTTTGAAGCTGCAAGAACCGCAAACAGTCCCAAAACTCTTGCGATCACGGTATCGCCGAAGATTGTATTATCGCTTTTTATAAAGAAAACGTCAATCGCTTGAATTATAAAAATAAATGCCGTCAGAAAAAAAGTGATTGTAATTCTTTTTTCTTTCAAATCTTTCATAATCTCTTCTCGTTCCGTTTTATTTTATCTCTTCAATCTCCCTGAGCCAAATCGCATACGAAGCGTCGCTCGGCATTCTCCAATCTCCTCTCGGCGAAAGGCAAACGCTGCCTATCTTCACCCCGTCGGGCAGGCAGCTCCTCTTGAACTGCTGAGTGAAAAATCTCTTGTAGAATACCTTGAGCCATTTAAGTATCGTTTCCCTGTCAAAATCCTCTTTGAATGCTTTCTCAGCGAGGAAGAATATCTTTGAAGGCGAAAATCCGAAGCGAAGAAGATGATAAAGGAAGAAGTCATGCAATGCATAAGGTCCGATTATCTCCTCTGTCTCCTGCAGGATATTGCCCTCCTCATCGGGAGGAAGAAGCTCCGGACTTATCGGCGTATCTATTATATCCTCAAGCACATGAGTGCTGTCGGGGAAAATATTATAATCAATCAGCGCCGCTATCATCCAGCGCACAAGGGTTTTCGGCACACCGCAATTGACGCCGTACATACTCATATGGTCGGCATTATATGTGCACCAGCCGAGTGCCAGCTCGCTGAGGTCGCCCGTTCCGACAACGAAGCCGCCGACCTTGCAGGCATAATCCATAAGGACCTGCGTTCTTTCACGAGCCTGGATATTTTCATATGTTACATCGAATTTATCCGTCGGGTGACCAATATCACGGCAGTGAAGCGTGCAAGCCTCTTTTATGTCAATCTCCATTGCGTGAACGCCGAGAGTCTCCATAAGCTCCCAAGCGTTTGAATGGGTGCGTTTCGTCGTGCCGAAGCAAGGAAGCGTTATCGCAATAACGTCCGAGGGATCGCGTCCGAGCTGACGTGCGGTTTCTGCGCAGACAAGCAGCGCAAGAGTGGAATCCAGTCCGCCCGAAACACCGAGAACCATTTTTCCTCCGACCTTTGACGCCCTCTTTTTAAGCCCGGCGACCTGCATACGGAAGATATCCATACATCGTTCGATTCTGTCCTTCTTATCCGAGGGAACAAACGGCAGCTTCTTCACTTCGTATATCTCTCCGTCGCTTTCAAGCTCCGCTGCTGTCTCGACTTCGACATAATCCTTACCCTCAAGGTAAAGAGCTGCCGAGTCCGCAAACGTCTTGTTCTCTGTCCGGTCCGCCCTTATCTTGCCGAGATCGACATCATGCTTTATAGAATATCCTCCGTCGATCAGGTTGTCATTATGAGAAAGAACGGCACCGTTTTCGCATATAAGAGAATGACCCGAGAAGATAAGATCCGTTGTCGATTCGCTCATACCTGCGCTCGCATAGGCATAGGCACAAAGGCTCCTTGCCGACTGCTGAGAAACAAGCTCGGTTCTGTATTTTCTTTTCATTATAGTCTCGTTTGAGGCGGAAAGATTGAGAATGATCTCCGCACCTGCAAGCGTCAGAAGCGTTGACGGCGGCAAAGGCGCCCAAAGGTCTTCACAAATCTCGACTCCGATTTTCACTCCCGAGCAATTAAACACAAGGTTGTTTCCGACGGGAATTTCATAATCGCCGTCAAGCATAAGCTCTTTCGAACTGATTGAGGCGCATTTCAAATCAGCCGCAGATGAAAACCAACGCTTTTCGTAGTATTCGTTATAGGTCGGAATAAAGGTTTTTACGGCGATGCCGTTCACCATTCCGTGTGACATCACAACGGCACAGTTATAAAGCTGACCGGCGATAATAAGGGGCGCACCGACTGCGACAACGGAGTTGCTGTCCTTTGTAGTCCTGACTATTTCGGCAATGCCCTTCTTTGCGCCGTCAATCAGAGTTTTCTGAAAGAAAAGGTCGGCGCAGGTGTAGCCCGTAACGCAAAGCTCGGGGAACACTATCACATCGGCGTCCTTATTGATATCGATATACTTAATTATTTCCTGCGTGTTGAATTCCGTGTTGCCGACCTCGACATCGGGAACCGCACACGCCAATCTGATAAAATTAAACATGTTTATCACCTTACCGTATTTATACATAATTTATTATAACATAAAATTGCAAAGTGTCAAATATCTTGTTGCAAATGTTGCATGACTTTTATTTTGATAAAATTTATTGAAATTTTCGTCTTAATATGTTAAATTATATGTAATATATACAATTAGATAGAGAGGAACACGGAAATGCAAAAATATTTAAAGACAAAAGAGCTTCATTTCGGCTCGAAGACTTTGAAGCTGCCCTCCGAGGCGCTTTCCTACGGAATAGGACTTTTCGGCATTGCCCTGCTCTCGGGCTGGGTTCCCGAATATGCAAAAACCTACTTTGCCGATTTTGCATTCAAAAATCAAAATTTCGGTTCAACCGCTCTTGCAACGTTGATATCCACCGTTTTTCTCGTTGCAGGATTTGTCGGAGCGGCGATGGAAATAATAATAGGCTTTCTTGTTGACAAGACGAAATCAAAGCGCGGCAAAATTCATCCATGGCTTCTCTACGGCTGCGTTCCGCTCGGTATAATCTCGATGCTCGTTTTCGTTGCGCCTAAAACGTCGAATTTTATCGTTGCAACGATTTGGATGTTTGCAATTTACTGTGCCTATGTAATGCTGCTTGTCTGCGTCGAAAGCCCCGGTAACTGCTTTGGAGCCGTCTGTACGCCGAATCCAGATGAGCGAAGCGACGCAATTTCAATTGCAGGAATTATGCGCTCAATCGGTCAGTCCGGCGGAATGGTTGTTCTCATCGTCGTCGGTCTTGTCATGAAAGCTATCATGGGTAATGAGGGCTTCAAAGCCGCCGAGGGCAGAGGGCTTGATCTGCAGATTTC
>HF999649.1:195368-242721 GCA_000434055.1 Ruminococcus sp. CAG:488
TTCCCTACACAACGGAGAAAGTCAATCTCGGTCAAAGCCTTAAATTTGTTTTCACCAACAAGAATTTGCTCATGGTTTCTCTTGCCAAGCTTGCAGGCTTCGGCCGCGGTGTTTACGGTGCGGCAAGCCTTTATATCGCAATATATCTTCTCGGCGATAAAGGTCTCAAGCTTGCACTTCTTCTCCCGATGGGAATCGGCACGGCGGTCAGTATGCTCGTCGTTAAAAAGCTCATCAAAACCATAGGCACAAAGAACACTTTTATCGCTTGCAGTGCCTATGGTGCAGCCTCGTTCCTGCTTCTATTCGGCGTTTCAATGATAATCGGATTCAGGAAGGAGCTTATTATCCCCTTCCTTATCATCAATTTCCTTGTCGGACTTCAGAACGGAAACACCAACCTCACGCCGAATGTCATGATTGCCGACTGTGTTGATGAAATCGAGCTGAAAACAGGCAAGCGTCAAGAGGGCCTCTGCTACGCCGGCTACGGACTGTTCTCAAAGATTGCTTCGGCATTCACCACCTCTCTCGGTACATATCTTGTTTTCAAATGGTCCGGTTATCTCCCGTCAACGGATTCGTCGGTCGCTTATGCGGCTCAGAGCGGCGGCACACTTACAAGATTTCTTATTATCTACACGATAATTCCTGCTTGCTTCGTTGTTCTCCAGATAATCCCGATGCTTTTCTATGACCTCAACGCAAAGAAGAAGGAGCAGATTTCACTTGAACTTATCAAGCGCAGAGGAGTTGTTGAAACCGATGAATGATACGGCATTTGAATATCCGCTCGACTTAATTATAACGACTGACGCTCACTACTATTCACCGAAGCTCGGCATAGATACTCCGTCATACAAAAAATATGATTCAACCAATCAAAAGGCTGTAAAGAACAGCCCTGCGATAATCTCCGCCGCATTCGCTCAGATTGCCGAAAGCAACTGTGAAAACGTTATTTTCTGCGGCGATGCAACCTGCGACGGCGACTATGACAGCCATGTTGAATTTATAGAGCTGCTATATGCCTTGAAGAAGTGCGGCAAGCGTGTTTTTGCGATAACCTCAACGCATGACTATCAGGACGACGGACTGACAAACTGCTACACGGGCGATGAAAAAACAAAAGTTCCGTCCGCTAAGCGTGAGGAGCTATTAAAAATGTATCACAGCTTCGGACCCGATGAGGCGTTCTCGCAGTTTGAGATGTCCTACGCCGCCGAGCTTGACGAAAACTATATTCTCCTTGCCCTCAATTCGGACAAAAACGGCAAGGGCAAGAGCGGTTATTCCTCAGAGCATAAGGCATGGATAGCCAAAATCGCAAATGCGGCAAAGCAATGCAACAAGCGTGTGATTGCTTTTACTCATCACCCGATTCTTTCACCCTCTCCCGTTTATTCGCTGATAGGCAAGAACGACATGATGGGTGAACACGAAGAGATTAAAGACTTCCTTGCCGACCTCGGCATATGTCTTGTTTTCACGGGTCATTCGCACGTGCATGATATATCATATGATTTTTCACCGAGCGGAAATATTTTTTACGACGTTTCAACCTCCGCCCTTGCCGGCTATCCGGGTCTTTATCGCACGGTAAGAATTTGCGGCAGCAATGTTCATATCGAAAGCGTTGCGATAACCGAAAGCATCAGCGGCATCAGCAATTTGCCCGAGTATCTTGAAAATAAATTCATAGGAATGATTGACAGAACGCTTGATGCAGCGGCCTCGGACATTGATACATTTGCCGCCTGCGTGGATTCAATGAGTATTCACCCCAATGTTTCCTATCGAATAGGCTGGTTTGTCAGGCCTTTTGCACGGCTTATCAAAAAGCTTAAGCTGGGTGTTTTTGCAAGATGGGTAAAGAGCGAAACGCATAATGCCGACCTTTCCCCGGCTGAGAACGAGAGCGTGTTCGATTTGATTCGTCAGCTCGTCCTGCACCTGTATTCCGGCAACGCTCCCTATACGCCCGACACGGCAGAATACAAAATTGTAATCGGCTTTGTAAATATCATCGACAGCGTGCTGAAGCTTCTTCATATCAAAATGAGGCTCTCCGACCTTGTGCGCCCCCTTCTCTACAACAGCGGAATTGACGACAGCAACGCCGATCTGCCGCTGAACGCAGACAAAAAAGCTGTCAATACAATCTGCAACAATAAATATAAAGAAACGGTAAGCGAAAGCAAAAAAGGGCCTGCCGTACTCACGGTTTTAATTCTTGCAATCATAATTCTCCTGCCGCTTATTCCGGTCATAGCCGTTGCGTTTTTGATTGGCGCGGGAGTCAATGAAATTATATATCGAAAACAAATACGAGGTAAATAGTATGAACAATCCTTTAAAAGCCGTCATAGTCGGTGGCGGCCATCGCTCGATGATATACGCCGGGCTGGCAAAAACAAATCCCGAAATGCTTAAGATAGTCGGTGTTGTCGATCCAAATGAATTTCGACGGAATCAAATAGGTGAATATTTCGATATTCCGAGTGAGTATCGCTTTGAGAATGTCAGTGACCTTGTTGCGATACCGAAATTCGCCGATGCCGCTATAAACGGAACGATGGATCACATCCACGTTGCAACATCTATCCCTCTGCTCAAAGCAGGCTACGACATTCTGCTTGAAAAGCCGTTCGCCGTCAATGAAGAGGAAATGCGTGAGCTGATAAACTGTGCCGAGGATAACGGACGCAAAATAATGATTTGCTTTGTTCTCAGATACGCTCCGTTTTACCGTCGGATAAAAGAAACCGTCCTCAGCGGTGAAATCGGACAGATAGTTAATATTCAAACGGTCGAACACGTCAGCTACCACCATATGTCTACAAGCCATATCAGAGGAAAATGGCGAAACGAGGAGCAGTGCCATGCAACTATGCTTCTTGCGAAGTGCTGCCACGATATAGACATCATGATGTGGCTCATGGGTGATGACGCACCTGCCAAAGTATCGAGCTTCGGCTCGCTGATGCAGTTCAGACCCGAAAACGCTCCAAAGGGAAGCGGTACACGCTGCCTTGTTGACTGTCCTCTTGTTGACACCTGCCTTTACTCGGCAAAGCGGATTTATATCGACCACCCCGATCGCTGGTCATTCTACGTTTGGGACAAGCTTGAGGACAGGGAAAACGCAACGCTCGAGGACAAAATCGAGCTTCTCAAAACAAGTCCATACGGCGTTTGTGCCTACAAGAGCGACAACAATGTCGTTGACCATCAGAGTCTTGCCGTCCGCTTCAAGAGCGGTGCAACCGGCACGCATAACATGGTTGGAGGTGCAGCGATTCCTCAACGAAAAATCCATATAATCGGTACAAAGGGCGAGATCTTCGGAACACTCGAGAGCGGAAAATTCACCGTTTCGCTCATTGACCCGAGACCCGGTTGCGAGCATCTTGACCGTGTTGTTGATGTCAATGTAACCGACGATTCTCACGGAGGCGGAGATATTGAGCTTGTCAAGGATTTTGTCCGTTATGTCCGTGACGGTGAAATGTCTGTTTCGTGCACCTCGATTGAGGACTCGATGAAGGGTCATCTGACCGTTTTCCGTGCCGATAAGAGCATGAAAAACGACGGCGAGGTCGAAAATGTAATTGAATAGCGAATAAAGGTCATGCCTTTTCGTATATAATATAAGTATAATGCAGAAAATATTCGGAGCTGAATTGTTTTATAATAAGTAAAATTTCTACCGACATTTATCAGCTCCCCGTCGAAGCCCACGCTCAACGGAAATTTCTGCCGATATCCAACAACATTTATACGAAAGGCGTGATTTTTTTGACCGTCAAGACAAATATCAATTTCAAGCACCTGATAATCGCAGTTGCTATTCCCCTTGCCGTCGGCGGAATATCATCACTCATAGTCGGCAGCGGCTTCGATGTTTATTCCGAAGCGGTCACAAAGCCGCCCATGTCCCCTCCCGATTGGCTTTTCCCCGTGGTGTGGACGTTTCTTTACATTATAATGGGGATTTCTTCTTATCTCGTGTATGAAAAGGACAAATCGGAAGCCAAACAGCCTCTTGCGGTTTATGCCATTCAGCTTGCAATGAACTTCATGTGGCCGATATTCTTCTTTTCGCTTAATGCTTATCTCTTTTCATTTATATGGCTAATCGTTCTTTGGTCACTTGCGATCACTATGACCGTCATGTTTTACCGAGTTTCAAAGCTTGCGGGGCTACTCCTGATTCCATATATTCTATGGCTCACATTTGCGGCTTATCTCAACCTCTCGGTGTTCCTGCTCAATTAAAATATTAACAAATTATTAAATTTTTAAAAAAATATTGACTATTGGTCATTTTTGCGTATAATGTTAAACGAAAGCAAAAGTGACCGATAGTCATTTTATTACGGAGATTTGCAAAATGAGTAAGATATCTGAAAAACAACAGAATAAAAGGACGAGCATTCTTGATGCTGCCTATGAGCTTTTTATTGAAAAAAGCTTCAAAAACACCTCGATTGACGACGTTGTCAAGAGTGCAGGAATAGCCAAGGGCACGTTTTACCTTTATTTTAAGGATAAGCATGACCTCATGGAGCGTATAATCGTCCGAAAGTGTGCTTTGATTCTTCGCTATGTTCTTGAGGAATTGATGAAGAAAAAAGAGACCTGCCGGATGTCTTTTCCCGAGCAGATGCTTTTTATAACAGAAAAAATCATCGATTATCTTGAGGATCATAAAGAAATCATTACCCTCATAGGAAAAAATTTTTCCTCATGTCTGAGCTATTTCAGCACGATTGAGGATGACCGGCTTAAATCAATGCTCAGCGATCTGGTTCACGAAAATCTCGAAAACGGTTTTTCCGAACATGAAACACTCAAAAGAATTTATCTTATCGTAACACTTGTCGGCTCGGTTTGCTATGACTCGTTTGTTTTTGAATCGCCGTTCAAGATTTCGGAAATCAAGCCGCTGCTTTTAAGAAGCGTTGAAAACATAATTTCCGAACCTCCGACAGACGAAAAAAATAAATCAGTTTAATACCCTTTTAATCTTTACATATTACTTGTAAAGTACCATATAAAAATCTAAAAAAGGAGATCGGTTATAGATGAAAAGAATAGCAAAATTTATTGCCTACCATCCGAAGACGATAACGATTATTGCCGTCTTGCTTCTCATTCCCGCTGCAATCGGCTACATCAACACTTTCGTAAACTACGATATTCTTTCGTATCTTCCGGGTGACCTCGATTCGGTCAAGGGCGAAAATGAGCTGGATGAGACCTTCAACAGCGCCTCAATGTCATTCCTTGTTATTGAGGATATGCCTTCGAAGGACGTTGCAGCCTTGAAAGAAAAAATTGCAAAGGTTGATAATGTCAGCAGTGTTATCTGGGTCAACGATATCGCAGATATAAGCATTCCGCAGGAAATCATTCCGCAGGCCGTCAAGGATATTTTTTACAGTAAAGACGGCAAATGCACAATGATGCTTATACAGTATAAATATAAAGCGGTCACCGATGAAACCATGAAAGCCATTGAAGATGTCAGAGGCTTGCTCAACAATCAGTGCTTCCTCAGCGGTATGGGCGTCATTATGAAGGATACGCGAGACCTCGCAGATTCGCAGGCTCCGATATTCATTGCAATCGCTATTGCAATCGCCCTTGTTGTCATGACCTTCTGTATGGAGTCATGGATTGAGCCTTGGGTTCTTCTGGCAGCGCTGTGCATGGCGGTTGTTTACAACATGGGCACAAACCTCATATTCGGTCAGATATCGTACATTACGCAATGTATCGCCGCAATCCTGCAGCTTGGCGTTACGATGGACTATTCGGTATTTCTCATTGACCGATTTGAAGAGGAAAAGCCGAAATATGCAGACAAGAGAGACGCTATGGCAAGCGCAATCCAGGGCGCATTTCTTTCCCTCTCCGGCAGTTCGCTGACAACAATATTCGGTTTCCTTGCGCTCTGCTTCATGGATCTTTCACTCGGCAAGGATATCGGTCTTGTTATGGCGAAGGGCGTTGTATTCGGTGTTCTTACCGTTACGATTGTTCTCCCCGCTCTTGTTCTTCAGTGCGATAAGATTATTCACAAGTATCGCCACAGAAGCTTCATTCCAAAGTTTGACAAGCTCAACAACTTTGTTGTCAACCACAAGAAGGTTTGGGTTGCAATTTTCGTTGTTCTCTTCATTCCTTCATACATCATGCAGTCAAATGTCAATGTTTACTACTCGATGGACAGAATGTTGCCGGACGATATCGGCTGTATCGCCGCTCTCAACAAGATGAAAGAGGAGTTTAATATGGCAACCTCACACTTCATCATTGTTGACGACAGCCTTGACGCCTCTGACCTCGTTAAGATGGAGAATGAAATCAAGGGAACCGCAGGTGTTACAAACATGGTTGCATACAACAGCTTCGTCGGTTCGGGTATTCCCGATTCAATGATTCCCGATGAGCTGAAGAGCATAGCAAAGTCCGGCGGCAGACAGATGATTCTCGTCAACACCTCATACGTTGCAGCAACAGACGAATGTAACGAACAGCTAACCAAGATAAATAATATTGTTAAGAAATACGATAAGAACGGCTACGTCACCGGTGAGGGCGCAATGTACAAGGATTTGATTGACATCACCGACCACGATTTCAAGCTGACCAGCGTGCTTTCAATTCTTTCAATATTCATTCTTATCGCAATCATCTTTAAGTCGATTTCGATTCCGACAATACTTGTAATGTCGATTGAGCTTGCGATATTCGTCAATAAGGCTATATCGTTTGCAACGGGCACGACGCTGTCGTTCATAGCCCCGACAATTATCGGCTGTGTTCAGCTCGGTGCAACGGTTGACTACGCAATTCTTCTTACGACGCGTTTCCGTGAGGAAATGAGAAACGGTCACAACAAGCTCGACGCAATCAAAATTGCCGCCAACGCTTCCGACCGTTCAATCTTCCAGAGTGCGCTCGTATTCTTCGGTGCAACCTTCGGCGTATTCCTCACCTGCGATATCAAGATAGTTAAAGAGGTTTGTCTCCTGCTCGCAAGAGGATCTCTTATCAGCGCAGGCGTTATAGTATTCATGCTTACGCCGCTGCTGCTTGTGCTTGAGGGTCTCATCGAGAAAACGACTTATGACTTCCTCGGCAAAAAGCTCAAGCTTAAGATGAAGAAAAAAGAAAACAAAACGGCAGATAACAATGCCTGAACAATACGGAGGTAATAATATGAAAAACAATCTGAAAAAAATCATGTGCGTTCTTCTCTGCGCTTCTATGCTTGCATCCTTCTCTGCCTGTTCAAAGAAGAATGACGGCAGCACAGACGAACCGACCACAGCTCCGAGTCAGTCCGACACAACAAAAGTAAGCTACGACACCGCTGCAACCTCATACAAGAAAAATGAGACAGTTTATGTCAACATGGCTTCAAACGGCGAGGTTACAAGCAAGGTCGTAACAGACTGGCTTCATACCGACAAGGCTCAGACCTATATCGACGACAAGACCGACCTTTCCGATATAAAGAACGTTAAATCCAACGTTGAACCCGTTAAGAACAAGGACGGTTCATATCGCTGGAACATGGAATCAACCGACCTCTACTACAGAGGTACAACGGATAAGGAGCTTCCCGTAAACTTCAAGATAACCTACTACCTTGACGGCAAGGAGACCGAAGCAAAGGATATCGCAGGCAAAAAGGGTCAGGTCAAGATGGTAGTTACCGTTAACAACGAGTCCAAAAAGACCGTTAAGGTCAGCGGTAAAGATACAACAATCTATACTCCGTTCATCGTTGCAGGCGGAATGATTCTCCCGGAGGATAATTTCTCAAATGTTACCGTTGAGAACGGAAAGACCATCGGCGACGGAACAAAAGAAATTGCTCTCATGGTCGGCGCACCCGGACTCAAGGAGAGCCTCAACCTCAGCGATGAGATGCTCAAGCAGCTCGGAGATTTCAACTTCTCAAACACTTACACAATTACGGCAGACACGGAAAAATTTGAGCTTTCAAACATGATTTTTGCCGTTCTTCCCCTCTCGGCTATCGAGAGCAGCGTTGAGAACAACCTCCCGAACACCGTTTCCGATGTCAAGAACACACTCAATGAGGTTCAAGCGGTTATTGACAAGTTCAACAGCATGAATGCAACAGAGCTTATCAACAAGCTCTTCTCAAACACGGATAACCTTACGGAGCTCGCCTCCTCTGTTTCCGATGTTACAAAGCTTTATAACGACAACAAGGCTTTGCTTGACGTACTCGAAAAGTACATGACAAAGGAAAATATCGCAGCAATTGAAAAGCTCATTGCCGATACCGATGACACAGATCTTGAGCAGGTCGCAAAGCTTCTCAACAATCCCATTCTTCAGAAGTTCTTTAAGCAGCTTCCGACCCTTTCAAAGGATATGGAAACCGTAATGCCTATCATCACCGGACTTTCAGCGGATATGCAGAAGCCCGAGGTTCAAAAGGCTCTTAAGAATCTTCCGCAGACGATTGAAACACTTAAGAAGCTCAAAACAACGATTGACAAGAATCAGGATTTGTTTAACACCCTCGGCGAAACTCTTGATGACGACACAATCGCATCACTCAAGGGCATCATGAGCTCACTTGATAAGATTATTTCCGAGAATGACCTTGAAGCTTATGCAAAGCTTGCCGACAATGCCGACGATCTGATTGCTCGCGCAAAGGCATGGATCGAAGCAGGTCAAAAGTACGACATCTTCACAACAAAGGGTGCCGCTTCAAGCACATCGGTAATGTTTGTTTATGAGACAGCCGCTGTTTCCGCTCCGAGTGAGGAGGTTAAGGAAGAGGCAGAGACTGTTGAAGAAAACGCAATTCTTAAATGGTTCAAGAATCTTTTCAAGAAAGATAAATAATCCGGCAGATGCAGAAAAAGCCTCACGAAGTTTTCGTGGGGCTTTCGTTTTGTACACTCTCAAAAATAATATCTGCTATTGCCTCGGCGTTCTCGTCGAGGCTTTTATCAAAGCTTTTATTATCAACCTCGTTTGTCACGAAGCCGACCTCGAGAAGAATCGACGGCATATTTGTATTGGAATTGACATAGTAATTGTTTCCGCTTGAGTTGCGATAACCCTTTTTCACTCCCCTGTTCGGCAGACTCGAAATGTCACTGAGCGCCTCAACCAGCTTTTGCGCGGTCTCCTCTTCGTTGCCCTTCGGCTCCTTTGCTATCCACGCCTCAAAGCCCGATCCCGAAGCCGAACTGTTTCTATGTAATGACAGGAAAAAATCACATCGTTTTCTGTTTGCTAATTTGCAGCGCTCCTTAAGCGTAATATCGGAATCGTCCTCACGAGTCAAAATAACCTTTATTCCCTTTGCCTCCAGCCTGTCTTTCACCTTGAGCGTCAGGCGAAGATTGTCGTCCTTCTCAAGCCTTGCACCGCCCGTTGAGGTTGCGCCGACATCGTCGGCACCGTGACCTGCATCAAGGCAGACGGTTTTGACACTTTCATAATGCTCCTCAACCACGCCCGACAGGAATTTGACCGCCACAAGAAAGCTTGTCAGAACAAGACCCACGGCAATAACAGCCGTAATTCCCGTTTTTCCCTTCAATATATTCATTTTTCTCCCTCTTTTTTGTTACTTTCTAAAAAAAACAATTGACTTTATCCATGTTTAGTAGTATATTGGAATAAGTATATGTTTACGGAGGCCGAAATAATGCTCGATAAAAATTTCAACCCGTCTCTGCGATTCATGGTCGTCAGCGACATTCACATTAAGGATGAAGAGTGCATTGAGGAACAGCGCTTCGCTTCTGCTCTGAAATATGCTTATTCTATTGCTCAAAGCTCCGAGAATTACAAAAAGCTTGATGCAATCGTCATTGTCGGCGACTTTGCAAACTCGGGAACGGAAATTCAGATGCAAAAGGTCAGGAACATTCTTGATGCAGGCGTTGATTATGACGAAACGCAGATTATATCCTCGTTTGCAAGCCATGAAACAAACAGCGACGGTACCGAGGTTGCGACCGAAAGAATGAAACGTATTCTCGGTCAGGATCCCGATCAACACAAGGTCATCAACGGCTTCCATTTTGTCTCCATCTCACCGTCACGCAGTTGTAACTATGATGACGGCAAAAAGGCTTGGATGGCACGGGAGCTTGCTTCTGCCGCAAAAGATAACAGAGCTAAGCCGATTTTCGTATTTCAACATCCTCACAACACCAACACGGTTTACGGAAGTATTCTTTGGGGTGAGGACGAGCTGATAACAACCTATATGAACTATCCCCAGATAATTCATTTCTCCGGTCACTCCCACGCTCCGATAAATGACCCAAGGTCGATTCATCAACAGCATTTCACCTCGCTCGGCACGGGTACGCTCAGCTATTTTGAGATGGATGAGTTCGACAAAATTACAGGTTCAATACCCGATAACAAAGAAAATGCAGCTCAAATGCTCATTGTTGAAGCTGACGCAGACAACAGAGTAAGGGTTTATCCCTTCGATGTTCTGACAGGTCATTTCTTCCCGCAGGTGCGTAAAATCGACACTCCGAGCGATATAAGCTCCTTCATCTACACCGCCGAAAGATATAAGACAAAGGTTGTCCCCTATTTTGCCGATGATTCGAAGCTGACGGTTTCCGATGTAACCGACACATCGTTTAAAATAGAATTTGATCAGGCAAGAATTGACGAGGATTATGTCGACTGTTATGATATTGTGCTCAAAAATGCAGACGGCTTTGTCATCAGACATTTAAGTATATGGTCGGAATATTATTTTTATGATATGCCTGAAAAAAGATCTTACGTATTCACCGATCTTGAACCAAAAACAAAATACACGGTAACTGTCAAGGCGTGCGGCTTTTGGAACAACATTTCCGAAAACAGCCTTGATGCGGATATAAAAACATTATAACAACACGGGAGGGGTCTCAAATGTCAAAATTCAAAGCGTTTCTCAAGCGCAAGGACATCGAATTTTCCGCCAAAAGATACGGAATTGATGCTCTCGGCGCAATGGCGCAGGGTCTTTTTGCTTCCCTGCTTGTCGGCACAATTCTTTCAACGATAGGAACTCAGTTTTCTATTGAAGCACTTGTAACAATCGGCGATTTTGCATCGGCAGTCAAGGGCTGCGCAATGGCAATTGCAATCGGATTTGCCCTCAAAGCTCCGCCGCTTGTTCTCTTCTCGCTCGCAACCGTAGGCTATGCCGCAGATAAGCTCGGCGGTGCAGGCGGTCCTCTCGCAGTATTACTCATTACAATAGTAGCCGCCGAATTCGGCAAAGCCGTAAGCAAGGAAACAAAGCTTGATATTCTTGTCACTCCCGTTGTAACGATCGGTCTCGGCTGTGTGCTCTCAATGCTCTGTGCACCGTATATAGGCAAGGCGGCAAGTGCAGTCGGTCACGCTATAATGTGGGCAACCGAGCTTCGTCCGTTCCTGATGGGAATTATTATTTCGGCTATTGTCGGTATCGCGCTCACCCTACCGATAAGCAGTGCCGCAATTTGTGCTGCTCTCGGACTTACGGGTCTTGCCGGCGGAGCCGCTCTTGCAGGCTGCTGTGCTCAGATGATAGGCTTTGCCGTCATGAGCTTTCGTGAGAACAAATGGGGCGGACTTGTTTCGCAAGGTCTCGGCACAAGTATGCTTCAAATGGGCAATATTGTTAAGAATCCCCGAATTTGGATTCCGCCGACTCTCGCCTCGATGATTACGGGACCGATAGCAACCTGCATTTTCAAGCTTGAAATGAACGGAGCAGCGGTTTCTTCGGGTATGGGCACATGCGGACTTGTTGGTCAGATAGGCGTTTACACCGGATGGGTCAATGCCATTGCCGACGGCACAAAGGCAAGCATCACCGCCTTTGACTGGATAGGTCTTGTCCTCATCAGTTTCGTCATTCCGGCTGTCCTCTCATGGGTTTTCTGCCTTATCCTTAGAAAAATAGGCTGGATAAAGGAAAACGACCTCAAGCTTGACCTTTAATAAAGCAAAAAATTAAGCGGCCGCAATTGCGACCGCTGTTACTTTATACATATGGATATATCAAGAAAAGCGGCCATCGTTTGATGACCGCCGTTAATTATTTACAGAATTTTGGACTCACACCTTTTCATATTACTATGAGTTATGATTAAGTGTACATGTCACTCACTCTCTTCTGAGTAAATTTTGTTTAGTTTAAAGCTTTAGTGAAACATCGTACTCACTCTTTCAATTTATTAACCGGAAGAAGCTTTACGTTTTCATCGGACTCACTCTCTCTGAAAAAATTTAGTTCAACTTAAACTTTAATAAAACATCTTAACTCACTCTCTCAATGTTAATCGGGAAAGATTTAACTGTTCTTTGGACTCACGCTTTCTTAATAGATTTTGATCTGAGTTTAAGTCTTAAAGAAACATTGCACTCACTCTCTCAATTTAATTGATGAAGAAAATCTTACCTATGCCTTTGGACTCACGCTTTCTGTTAGTTATTTGGCATATTGCCTGGTATTGTTATCTCTTAACGAGATTCAATTAACTGTTCTTCGGACTCACGCCTTTTCAAGTTACTTTTTGTTATTTTGAAGCTTTAATAAAACATCTTACTCACTCTCTCAAGTTTATTTGATTTCAAAATAAGATTTTATTAAATATCTTCTTACTTGATACTAAGAAGGATTTTATTACCTGTACATTTCAACTCACTCTTTCAATCTTTATGGAGGGGTAAATTAACTGTACTTGATACTCACCTTTCCTTGGATTATTCGGTGATTTGAGCTTTCATGCTCTCCTTCTATGTCATGTGGGCGTTCCCACTACTCCGCGATGCCGGGTGTTTAAAATCTTTACTCTTTATCAATTATTCATTTGGCTTTGTCATGCCCTCTTATTTCAGATTTAACAGAACCGGATGGCGGCCATATTAAATTGTGTTTCATCTATCGTGTTCATTGGACTCGCCTCCCTTTCATTTTATTTGGGAAACCTTGGTTTTTGTTGGTTTGTTTTTTGTTGTTTCCCTTTGTTCACCTATATATTAGCACGCGTTTTATGGTTTGTCAATAGTTTTTTTAAAAAATATTGAAAAATTTTATAAAATTTGACTTAATTGTATTTTCGCTTGACTATTAATCAAAATGCGGTTAAAATATATTTATATGAAAACTACACGGAGGACGCAAAAATGGCTGAAGAATACAATCCGGACATCGTCAGCGTAGTTGACGAGAACGGTGAAGAACATATTTTTGAAGAGCTTGACAGAATCGAAACCGATGACGCACGTTACGTCGCCCTTCTCCCCGTCTATGACGACGCAGAGGATATTCTTGAGGACGACGGCGAAATAATCCTTCTCAAGGTTGAGGAAGAGGCAAACGGCGACACATATCTTTGCCCGATTGAAAACGCAAAGGAATTTGACGAGGTTCAGGCAATATTCGAGGAAAGACTTCAGGATCTTTTCAACGAAGAAGAGGAATAATAAGAAGTAAAACAAAGCCCTGCCTTGTGCGATAACTTACGGTCCATATTAACCCTACAACTTTATCTAAGGGAGCTCGGCTCCGTGCACGGATTGCAGACCTCCCGGCTTTTGCCGGACGTTGGGAGCGAGAACTGTATGGGAGGTTCCCACCTGCTTTAAACGCAGGTTACTATCGACCGTATCCGGCTTGGCGGGGTTCAAAAACAAAGGTGATTTAATTGATAAGAGTTGTCAGAGCAAACGTGCTTGACATTGTTCCGTTGGAGGTTGGCTTTATCTATGCTCAAAAGACACGGCTTTCAAACGGTCAGGACACAGTTGCTTTTTATGTATATGACCAGGACGGCGACAGAACGCTGCCTGTTAAAATAAAAACTTATCTCGAGGCAAAATTCGGGTTTCAGTACCGTGAAATTGCAAAAAAACTCGGTAACTACATAGCCTGCGATTCAGCCGTGCTCAAAAGCAACGGCGTTGTTACGCTGTTTGACGACGGAAACATGAATATTTTTGACTCTAACGGCGACATAGCAATGCAGGAAAAGCTCGTTTATCAGAACTGCCCTATCAGAAGCCTTGCCCTTGACGGAACGTGTTTCTGGTGCGTTGTGCCGGACAGAAATTCAATCGTAAAATTCTCCCCTATTGAAAAGAGAGTTCTTTTGAGAATCGGCGGCGGCGCATCGGTCGCATTCAGACGTCCGATCTCCGTTTTCAAAAACAAGGACAAGCTTTTTGTTTGCAATGAGGCCACCAATGAGATAAGAACAATAAGCCTGAAAGATTATTCTGTAAACGACTATATGAAATTCAAAGAGCCTCTGAAGAAATATTTCAAGGTTGGTTTTTTTGAATATGTTGTCCTTGATTCGGGAGTTTACTGCCTCGAGGAAAGGGATAAATAATCTGAATACAAAACCGTACATATATGGAAAGAAGCACCTAAAGAAAAGGCGCTTCTTTTTTATTTTTGAGGTTATCATAATATAGGTGATATTATGGATAAAATCAAAGAATATTTTGTTGTTTTTGCCTCGGGAGGAATAATCTACAGTCTTATTGAGGTTGTTTTCCGCGGTTTTACTCACTGGACAATGACGCTGACCGGCGGAGCTGCACTGCTGATTATTTACATCACTAACATAAAAATCAAAACGAAAGGTCTTATCGTCCGCTGTCTTGCAGGCTGCGCGATAATCACATCGCTCGAATTCATTGTCGGCTGTATTGTCAACCGAGGGCTTCACATGAAGGTTTGGGATTATTCCGGGGAAAAATACAACGTGCTCGGTCAAATATGTCCGCTTTTCTCTGTCCTGTGGTTCTTACTCTGTATTCCCGCTACTCTGCTCTCCTTCTTTTTCCGCCGACGTTTCGGTGAATACAGATGATTTGATATTTTTGAATTCCTCGCTGAAATCGGAATTTGTGAGCGAAGTATAAGAGAAAAATGCCACGCCGCCGTAGTTATCCGTTGCCTTCGCGACGGATATTTCTTTCTCTATTATGCCGTTTCCTACGTCAAACTCCTCGTCGCTGTCGTTTATTTTGTACGCCGCAATTCCGTATATCATTCTAACGGCCCCTATTGTATCCAGCTTTGACCAACTGTCGCAGGCCTTATCAAACGGTACCGCCTCGTCCTCAAAGCCGTAATAAAGCTGAGGAATAATCCAGTCACAATATCCGCGCTCTGAGCACCAGCGTTCAACGTCAGCATACTCCTCCTCATAGTTGTTGTTGATATTTCCTGCCGGGCTGATCGAGAAAACGCAGTCCTTGTTCTCACTCTTGACTGCCGTATACATCTGAGAAACGAACGAGGAAATCATTTCAAGACGCCATTTGTCGTGAAACAGCTTGCCGCCGCTTTTCTTATAATCGTCGTAGTAAACCTTATCCACGCTCTCGTCGGTTGAGGGATAGAAATAATCGTCAATATGTATTCCGTCAACATCATAGTTTTTGATAATTTCACGCACGCCGTCGATTATCAGCTTGTGGTTATCCGTCGAGGCGGGGCAAAGATACAGACCGCCGTCCGCAGTTACGACGCGTTTTTTCGTCTTTTCGTCGTTCAAAAGAATTTTTGCCGGATTTTTTTTGCTGAGCTTATCAAGATCGGTATCAAACGACACCCTGAACGGATTTATCCATGCATGAAGTCCGATTCCCCTCTCATGGGCCTCTTCAACCATAATTTCAAGAGGGTCATAGTATATCGGATCTCCCTGATACCCCGTCAGATACGCCGACCAGGGAAATATATCCGACGGATACATTGCGTCGCAAAACGGCCTGACCTGTACAAAAGCTGTGTTTATACCAAGCTTTGCGCAGTTATCAAACATCTCTCTGATTTTCTCTCTGAACGATGCTTCGTCACCGCCGTCCGAATCCTTCATGGAAAGTTCGTTATATGATATCCATACAGCGGAAATCTCCTTGCCGCCGGGCTTTTTGCTCTTTTGCGATTTGTCAGGAATTGTGCAAGAGGTAAGCATCATCATTGCAAGCAACAAACATATTATACGCTTCATATTATTTCTCCGTTGCGGCGTATCGGCCTGCCACCAAGCCGCTCGCCCATGCCCATTGAAGATTGAAGCCTCCGCAAATGCTGTCCGTATCGAGTACCTCTCCGGCGCAGAACAGCCCCTTTACAAGCTTTGACTCCATGGTTTTTCTGTTAAATTCGGTAACATCCGCACCGCCGACGCTTATTTGAGCATTTTTGAATCCCATAGTGCCCGTTACCGTGAAATCAAGGTTCTTTGCTGTCTTTATTATTTCCGTTATTTCTTTTTTGCCAAGTTCACCGAGCGGAGTGAGACTGTTAATACCCGCTCTTTTGAGTATATACCTTCCGAGAGCCTTCGGTATCATACCCGAAAGCGCGTTTTCAATCAGAATTTTCTTATCAAGCGAAAGTAAAAATCTTTCCGCTTCGTCCGTTTCGCACCTCGGCAAGGTGTCAATAAAGCAGTTATACTGTCCGTTCTTTACACTTCGGCTTATATCCATTATTGAGATTCCGGAAAGGCCGTAATCGGTGAACAGAACCTCTCCTTTTGCATAGTCAATCGGCTTAACGCCTTGTCGGAGACTGACATTTGCCTTGGCTCTCACACCCTTGAGAGATTTTGTGTTTTCTTTAGTTGTGAGCTGAACAAGTCCGGGATAAACCTCGGTTATGTGATGACCGAGCGATTTGAGCAAACCATAGCCGCTGCCGTCGGAACCCTGCGACGCAGAGGCACAGCCGCCCGTGCAAATGATAACCTTTTTAGCAACAAGCTTTCCGACGGTGAAAATGCCGTTTTTCTTTTCAAGGCGGTCAACGTGCTTTTCACACATAAACTCCACTCCGAGCCTTTCCGCCTTTGAGCGGAGAGCGTCAAGCACCGACGAGGCGGTATTGCTCATCGGGTATACCCTGCCTTCGCCGTCGGCAACGCACAAAACGCCGATTGAGCGAAAGAATTCAATCACCCTTTCAGGAGGAAACTCATTCAGTGCAGCCGAAACAAAATCGGGATTGGTGTAGCTGTCGGCAGCAGCGTTAAGGTTTGAAAGATTGCACCTTCCGTTGCCCGTCGCAAGGATTTTTTTGCCGACCTTTGGCATCGCATCCAATGCGGCAATGTTAAGCTTACGATCGGTTTGCTTTGCGCTTATCGCCGCTGCAAGCCCCGAAGCACCCGCTCCGATGATTATTATGTCGTAAATCATTTCACCGTCTCCGTAAATTTTATGATTTATTCTATCATATTTTGCTTGTCTTATCAATATGATTTTATCGGAGGGACGCAAAATGATTTTAGATATTTTTTCAGACACGGACAGAATACACAGTTACGATAAGGATCTCACGCAAGCAGCCGAAAATATAAGAATCCTGCTTCAGGGTACATATGCACGTTTTAACGAAGCGACCGATCCGCTGATAATCGAAGCCTTGATTTACAGAATGAAAGAACTTGAAACTCAGTACAGCTTTCTTATCAAAAAAGCGAAGCTTGAAAGACTCTGCGGCGAGATAGGCTCAAAGGGTGATTTTGTATGAAGTATGCCTTGATTGCAGGAGTATGCATTATTCTGCTGATACCTATAATCGTGATGTTCAAGAAAGGCGCTTTTTTCAAATGCATTTTTCTCTCGGCATTTCAAGGCTTGGCAGCCCTTCTCGCCGTGAACTCACTCGGACTGCTGACGGGAGTAAGTCTCGCCGTGAATTGGTACACGGTTCTTGCCTGCGTCTGTCTCGGAATTCCCGCAAGCATCTCCATGCTGGTGTTAGATATTATTATGTAAAAAAAGCGTAGGCTTCTCATTTTGGAAAACCTACGCTGTTATATTTTATTCTTGTTTTATCTGCATGAGTGTATAATATTGTTTACGGTCTATCTTAAGTTTTCCTATTTAAACGTAGTGTGAGTTTATTTCACTCTGTGTGCTTTACGGATTTCTCACGTGGATCGGTGTAGGCATCGACCACTACTCTTCACTTTTAGCTTTTATCTCATATGAAACCCATCAGTCACAGCTCAAGGTCGTGACAGCTCCCCTACAGGGACGCCAAGAGAAATTCACGCTGCCTTAACACAACAAAAGACCCCGACATATGTCGAGGTCTGATTATATTTATATGGACAATCAGTTGTTGTCGCCCTTCTTCTTGATGATGTCGTTAAGAATTACATAGAAATCCTCATCGTCAACTCCGCTCTTTGCCTGCGGCTTGGAGCTGTTAACAACCGGCGGCTCAATCGGAGCATTTGCAGAAGCAGCCGCTGTTGAACGAATCGGTGCACCTGCGTTTGATGTTGACTTAAAAGTCGGGATAGAGCCAAAATCCTCTGACGGCTTTGCGTCAAAACCGGTAGCGATAACCGTAATGATAATCTCATCCTCAAGCTTGGAGTCAAATGCAACACCCCATGTGATGTTTGCATCCGGATGTGCCTTCTCTGTGATGGATTCACAAGCGTTCTCAATCTCTTCAAGACCGATATCCGGTGAAGATGTGATGCTGATGATAACTCCCTTTGCACCTGCGATAGATGTTTCGAGCAGCGGGCTTGATGTAGCCATATCGGCTGCCTGAAGGCTCTTGTCCTTGCCCTTTGCAGTGCCGACGCCCATGTGAGCATAGCCTGCGTCTCTCATTACGCTGCAAACATCGGCGAAGTCAAGGTTAACGAAGCCCGGAACCTTAATAAGCTCCGAAATGCTCTTAACGCCCTGTGAAAGAACCTCGTCTGCTACGAGGAATGCCTCTGAAAGAGTCTTGCAGCGGTCGCTGAGGAGCTTAAGTCTGTCATTCGGGATAACGATGAGGCTGTCAACGTTCTCTGAAAGACGTGCAATACCCTGCTCTGCGAGCGTGCTTCTCTTCTTGCCCTCAAACTTAAAGGGCTTTGTAACAACACCGACTGTGAGAACGCCCATTTCTTTAGCGATCTCGGCAATTACGGGAGCTGCACCTGTACCTGTGCCGCCGCCCATACCTGCGGTGATAAATACCATGTCTGTTCCCTTGAGGATCGAGGAAATTTCTTCTCTGCTCTCCTCGGCTGCCTTCTCGCCAACCTCGGGACGTCCGCCGGCACCCTGTCCTCTTGTGGACTTCTCGCCGATCTGAATTCTGTGAGTTGCCTGGGAATTGACAAGCACCTGCTTGTCCGTGTTAACTACGATAAACTCGGCACCCTGCATACCCTGAGCGATCATTGTGTTGACAGCGTTTCCGCCGCCGCCACCGACGCCTATAACCTTGATCTGAACGGTGCTCTCGAAATCGTTATCAATTTCAAATGCCATTTTTAAAACCTCCGTTTTGTAAGTCATATTTACTCCAAGTTTTACACATCTGTTATGATATCATACTTTTTTATCAATTTCAAGACTAATATCACGAAAACAGGCAAAAATATCGGATTTTTTTCAGTTTTCACAAGCTATGACCTCATACATTTATCCGTCATACTTTTTCTGCCTTAAAAAAGCGGATTTTCCTCAATTTATTCTTCCTCAGCCGTGTCCTGTGCCGTTGTATTCTCTTCCTCCGACTCGGTTTCCTCTTCCGGAACGGTCGTTTCTTCTTCGCCGTCCGTATTGTTTGCCTCTGCGGTTTCGGCTTCGGGCTGCGTTGTTTTTTCTTCAGCGGAAACAGGTTTTGTTGTTGCGGCAGCGGTTATCTTTTCGAGCGTTTCAAGCGGCTCTACATAGACTTTTTTCACTATTGAGAGATTGATTTCACCGATTTGATTCGGGTTGTTTTCGTCCTCCTGTGCAATTACCTTTTTTGCCTCTTTGAGCTTATACTCAATATCGCTGTCATCGCCGAGATAAAGTCTGTATCTGCTCTGATATTCAAGATAGATATTCTTTTGATCGGAAATGTCAATGCCCGTTATGTTCTTTATATCCGCACTCTTGATAGCGGCGCAGATATTGTCATAAAGCTTTTTTTCGGTTTCGTCGGCAAAGCCTATAACCTCTCCCGGCTTGGCATTTATTTTGTTCTTCACGGTCAAAAGCGTAAGTCCGCTGTTTTTAGGCTTATCTTTTATGATTTCAAGTACTTTTCCGTTTGAGTCGGCTATCGCATATCCGTTGACGGTCTTAAAAATCAAAGCCGCCTTACCGTCCTTTACCGTGAAAGTAATTTTTCCGCTTATGCTTTTGCTTATATCGAGAGAAAAAATATAAGGAAGCTTTTCCTCAGCCCTCGCTTTAACCTTTTCCCAGTCGGTTGTTATCATGTTGTCACCGACCTCAACGCCCGCGGCATCAAGTATCTGTTCGGCCTTGTAATGAGTTCCTGCCTTGGCGACCTTTATTTCACTGACGTTAAACAGCACAGTCACCGAAAGCACGGCAAAGACTGCCGCAACGGCAACAACCGCAATAATTCCCGTAAGAATTCTGCGGTTACGAGTTACCTTTTTCAGTTTTTTTTCGTACCGCTCCCTCGCCTCCGGTGAAAGGGCAGCGACCTGTCTTGCTGTCAGTTTTTTCATTGTCAGTCAATCCTTTTTATTTTTGCTCCTATATAGTCAAGGCTCTTTTCGAGCGCTTCATATCCTCTGTTGATAAAATGAATATTTTCAACGGTTGTTCGTCCCTCGGCGCATAGTCCGGCAACGGTCAACGCCGCACCTGCTCTCAGATCATGGGCGCAAACCGATGCTCCCTGCAATCTTCCGACACCGTTGACAACGGCAATTTTATCATGGACGCTTATATCCGCGCCCATTCTGTTAAGCTCGCCTGCATGACGAAAGCGGTTTTCAAATATATTCTCGCAAATCACGGTTGTTCCGTCGGCAACAGCCGCCATAGCCATTATAAGAGCCTGACAGTCCGTCGGGAATCCCGGATATGGCATTGTCCTTATTGTGCCCGTTGCGCAAAGACGTCTCGGTGATATTATTCGCAAACGGTTCTGTGACGCGGTTATTTTGCATCCGCTCAGCTCAAAGCATTGCATTATCGGCACAATGTGACCGGGTACAACATCGTCGAGCAGAATATCCGAACCCGTCACCGCTGCCGCAGCCATGTATGTGCAAGCTGCAATTCTGTCCGGCATAACGGTGAACTGCGTACCGTGCAGACGTTCGACGCCCTCAATATAGACCGTGCTCTCCCCTGCTCCGCTTATCCTTGCGCCGCAGGAATTGAGAAACATTGCAAGGTCAACTACCTCCGGCTCTCTGGCGGCGTTTATTATTGTCGTCGTTCCCGAACAGCGTAATGAAGCGAGCATAATATTCTCTGTTGCTCCGACGCTCGGAAACGAAAGTGCAATTTTTGCTCCCTTCACCTTTTTACATTTGCACGAGATGTGCCCGAATTCCTCGGAAAGACTCACGCCGAGCTTTTCCATTGCAAAAAGATGCAGATCAATCGGTCTCATTCCGATATCACAACCGCCGGGAGCGCAGATATGAGCCTCGCCCGTCCGTGTGATCAATGCGCCGAGAAAAACAATTGACGAGCGCATTTCACGCATAAGCTCATCGGGAATACCGTTCAATTTCATTCTGCCGCTGTCTACCGAAACGGAATTTCCGCTTCGGTGCACCTCACAGCCGAGTGATTTTAAAATATTCAGTGTTGAGTCAATATCCGTAAGCGACGGACAATTATGTATCACGCACGGTCTGCCGACGGCAACGGTTGCCGCAAGAATCGGGAGTGCGCTGTTTTTTGCACCCTGCACCTTCAGTCTGCCGCCGAGCTTCCTGCCGCCCTCAATAATAAAGCGTCCCATATATCGCACCCTTTCGGAAAATATCAATCTGTTCTCAGTTTATGATACTTTCCGAAAAGTGTTAATTTTTTACTATCTTACAAACGCACTCCGTTATGCGCTGCGAAGCGTCAAGTATAGCCATGGCTCTTGCGTTTTCGCCCATCTTTTTAAGGCGTTCGGGCTTTGAGAAAAGCTTTTCAACCTCTGAAAGAAGTCTTTCGCCCGTGAAGTCCTTTTCCTCAATCAGAATTGCGGCATCTCTGTCGGACATTGTTTTTGCATTATAATACTGATGATTTTCCGCCGCATACGGATAAGGAACAAGTATTGACGGCTTGCCGAGAGCCTGTATTTCGCTCAGTGAGCTTGCTCCGGCACGGCAGACAACCAGATCAGCCGCCGCCAGACAGCGATCCATATCGTTTATATATTCTCTGAGCATTATCTGCGGATTAGCATTAAGGTCAACGTCCTTGCCGATGTCATCAATCATTGAGGCGCCTGCCTTGCCCGTGGCATGCAGATAATAACAATCTTTCTTTTCAAATCTATGGAGTATGAGATATTTAACAGCTTCGTTAATTGCCCTTGCGCCGAGACTGCCGCCCATTGAAAGAATAAGCGGATGTGAATCAAGCTTCATTTCGGCTCTTGCAAATTCCTTGTTTGCAGAGATAATCTCTCCTCTTATCGGGAGACCGGTAACGACGCACGGATTTTTCGGTTTAAGAAGCTTTTCTGCTTCGGGAGCGGTCAGCATTACAACGTCAACCTTTTTTGCGAGGTTTTTATTTGTAACACCGGGGAAAGCGTTCTGCTCGTGTACGGCGGTCGGAATCCCCATTCTCGCCGCAACGCTGAGCACGGGTCCGCTGACATAGCCTCCGAATCCGATAACAACGTCGGGCTTGAAGTCCTCAATAATCTTTTTCGCCTGACCCTCTGATTTAAAAAGCAAATTTACCGTTTTTATATTGTGCTTAAGTCCTTCAAAATTGAGCTCACGGCTGAAGCCCTGAATCTCAATCGTTTTAAAATCATATCCTGCGGCGGGAACAAGCTGAGCCTCCATTCTGTCGGCAGTGCCGACAAAAAGTATCTCCGCCTTGGGATAGTTTTCTCTTATGTAGCCTGCAACGGCAAGCGCCGGATTGATGTGACCGCCCGTGCCGCCCGTTGCGAATAAAATCTTTTTTCCGTTAAGCATCTGTTTTCGCCCTCTTTTTTCTGTCGCCCGACCTTGAAACCGCAAGCACTATTCCCATTTCAACAAGCTGCATGACAAGCGCCGTACCGCCATAGCTGAAAAACGGGAGTGAAATGCCCGTGTTCGGCATAAGATCCGTTACAACCAGAATATTTAATATAGTCTGCAAGCCGACCTGAAGTGAAATTCCGAGAACGAGCAAACGTTCAAACATGCTCTTTGCTCTTGAAGCGATTACAAAGCCCCTGAAAACAAGTGCGGCAAAGAGAAGTATGATGAGCACACTGCGGAAAAATCCCAGCTCCTCACCGACGATTGCGAAAATAAAGTCGTTCTGCGGTTCGGGCATATAGAGGTATTTCTGCCTCGAATTGCCGAGACCGAGGCCAAAGAATCCTCCCGAGCCGAGGGCAAACAGCGATTGGTTCGTCTGCCAGCGGGTATCCGTATCCTCGTAGTCCTTATGAATAAACGAATCAATTCTTTCCGCCTGATACGGGTCGAGGATTTTATCTCTGAACAGAACAACAACGGCGATCAAAACTATGCCTGCCGTTATGCCGAGAATGAACCATCGGTTATCGACACCGCCGAGATAAAGCATACAAATGCCGATAAGCATTATAAGAATTGTACATGAAAGGTGCTTTTCAAGGTAGATAAGCACACAAAGAAATCCGAGCAGTCCGAAAAGGACAAGAGCGAACCACCATTTTGTTTCGATCTGATGTCTGTATTTTTCAAGAAGCCATGCGAAGGTCATTATAATACCGAGCTTCGCAACGTCGGAGGGCTGGAATACTATTCCGAGCTTCAGCCAGCGTCTGAATTCCTCCTTGCCGTCGAGACGGTACGGATGAATAAGAACAAGAATAAGCAGGATAAGCGATATCGCCGCAATAACAGGCGTGGCTTTTTTTATAAGCTCTGGATTGATTTTTGAAATAGCAAACATGAGCGCAACGCCCACAAGAGCGAATCCGAGCTGACGCTTGATATAATACGTTGCATCGTAGCCCGTCGCGGCGTCGTATTTTGCGCTGATATAACTGGCGGAAAACATCATCACAAGTCCGATAGTCAGAAGCATCAGAACAAGCACCATATAAACGATATCGAATCCGCCGCCGATGAACACGTCCAAACCGAACAGTCTGAACCTGCCTTTTGATTTTTTTTCGGTTGAGGCTGCGGCATTTCTGCCTGCCGTCTGTCTGAGCTGTTCGGATGACATTTTCCGTATCCCCCTTTGTTTTGTTTAGGTTTATTTTTGTTTTCTCTTGAACCAAAGCTCCCCTGCATGGAGCGTCAAGGATAGGGTTTTTGCTGATATTTTTACCTCGAAAATCCGCCGTAATACATCAAAAGAACACCGATTATTCCGCCGACAAGGTTGACTGTGCAGAACACCGTGTCAATCTTCTTCTCGCTCCAACCGCCCATCTCAAAATGATGGTGAATGGGAGCCATTCTGAATATTCTCTTGCCGTGAGTTATCTTGAAATATCCTATCTGAATAACGTCCGAAAGGCCTTCGATAAAATAAATAATACCTGTCAACATAAGGATTATCGGGCAATCAAAAGCATATGCAATTGCAACGACGAGTCCGCCGAGGAACATTGAGCCTGTATCGCCCATGAACACCTTTGCCGGATATCTGTTCCACACAAAGAAGCCTATGCAGCCGCCGAGAAGAGCGGCGGAAACTATGCCGATTCCGAAGGCCTTGTGCACAACAGCCATAATGATAAAGCTGATTGCCGCCGTAGCTGTAACTGACGAGCAAAGTCCGTCAATTCCATCGGTGAAGTTGACCGCATTTATTGCGCCGTAGAGTACGCAGACGCCGAGAATCCAGAACCAAATGCCAAGCGAAACATTGCCGACAAACGGAATGAACATATACGGGTCCTTATCCATCGCCAGATAGAGGCTTGTAAGATAAGCGGCGCAGATTATGAGCTGAAATATAGTTTTCTGGATAATCGAAAGACCGAGATTGCGTTTTTTTACTACCTTTATGTAGTCGTCGGCAAAACCGACTGCGCCGAACATCAGCGCCATAATAAGTCCTGCCCAAAGCTTCGTCTTTTCGCTTGAGTCAAGTCCCGCTCTGCTGACTGTCATCGAATAACAAACAAGCACAACGGCTGCGGAGCAAAATATTCCTATTATAAACATCAGTCCGCCCATTGTCGGTGTGCCCTGCTTTTTCTTGTGCCATTTCGGTCCGATATCGAGAATCGTCTGACCGAATTTGAGCTTATGAAGCCATGGAATAATCACATAGCCGAGCAGTGCGGTTATTGCGAATGCGCCGACCGCGCTGAGTATAAGTGCAAGATAGCTGTTCATTTGTTTCACCCGTGTCCTTTCAACCCTTTGAATTATTTTATTCTGCCGTAAAGGTCGTTTATAACATCCTCAAGCGCCATGCCGCGGCTCGCCTTGAAAAGAACCGCGTCGCCGGGCTTAAGCGTTTCAAAAAGCTTGTCGGCAAGCGCCTTCTTATCCGTGAAGCCATATACCTCACAAACACCGCACTCCCTCGCCTTTTCTGCCGAGGCAAGCGACCTTTCGCCGTAGGTCATAAAAACATCAACCTTTGCTTTTGCCGCGAGCAGACCTGCATTTCTGTGCGATTCCTCACTTATTGTGCCAAGCTCCAGCATATCGCCGAGAACCGCAATTTTTCTTTCCGCCTTCATCTCAGAGAGCATTTTCAAAGCCGCTCTTTGCGAATCGGGGCTTGCATTGTAGCAGTCCTCAATGAACTTTATTCCGTTAAGAGTCTTCATACGCTGTCTCATGCCGGATGGAGTGTACTTTGCAAGTCCTTTGACAGCCTCCTCGGCGGTGACGCCGAGCTGCACACCCGTTCCGAAAGCGGCAAGAGCGTTATATACATTATGTCTACCGATAGTCGGAATAACGACATGCTGATTTTTGCCGTCATAAACTATATCAAATTCAGTGCTTTCATCGCACTGTTCAATGTTAACTGCTCTGAAATCACAGGTTTTATCGTCGATTCCGTAGTAAATCACAGGATGATTCTCAATGACCGCACCCGCAAGATAAGGGTCGTCACCGTTGAGAAGAATAGGGCAGTTTTCACGGAGTCCGTCAAGAATTTCAAGCTTCGCCTTGAGGATATTCTCTCTTGAGCCGAGGTTTTCCATATGAGAAACGCCTATATTGCTGATTATTGCAATTGTCGGCTCGGCAATGAGAGAAAGCTCGGAGATCTCTCCCCTGTTGCTCATGCCCATCTCGATAACTGCTGCCTGAGTGTCCTCATCCATTCTAAGAAGCGTTCTCGGCAGACCGATGTTATTATTCAGGTTGCCCTCTGTCTTAAGCGCATTAAACTTCTCGTTGAGCACAAACCATGTCATTTCCTTTGTGGTCGTTTTGCCGACGCTGCCTGTCAGACCGACAACGGGAATATCAAATGTCGTTCTGTACCAATGAGCGAGTGCCATAAGAGCCTTGTGGGTATCCTCAACTCTGAGCATGGGGCCGTCTGCGTCAACATCGTGATGAACGATTGCCGCCGAAGCACCGTTTGCAAAAGCGGAAGCGGTGAAATCGTGGCCGTCAAAGTTTTCGCCCTTGATTGCGATATAAAGACAACCGGGCTTACAAAGTCTTGAGTCTATACAAACCTCTGTAAATTCCGCATCAATATTAAATGTTCCGCCGATGTGCTCGGCAATTTCTTTTAAAGTAAGCTTTTTCATTTTTCAAAATTCGCTCCGTTATCAAGTATTTGCTTCACGATTTCACGTTCATCATAGTGTATCTTCTCCGTCCCGAAAATCTGATACTTTTCATGGCCCTTTCCCGCAATAAGAACCGTGTCCCCGGGTTTTGCTTCAACGAGAGCCTCTCTTATTGCCTGTGTTCGGTCGGTAATGCGGACATAGGAGTTTTTATCGAGTCCGCTGACAATATCGTTAATTATCGAATCGGGATTCTCGGTTCTCGGATTATCCGATGTAACAAAAACCTTATCCGAATATTTGCAGGCAATTTTGCCCATTATCGGTCTTTTGGTCTTGTCTCTGTCTCCGCCGCAGCCGAATACGGTTATCAGTCTTTTGTCATATACTTCCCTGACCGTTTTAAGAACATTTTCAAGAGAATCCGGTGTATGTGCGAAATCAATAAGTATATTGATTTTCCTGTCATTCTTTATCTTCTCTATTCTTCCTCTGACCGTTTTCATATCGGCGACTGCCTTGACCGCCCTTTTCATGCTGACGTTCATCACCATGCCGACCGTCAGAGCCGCAAGAGAATTGTAAACCGAGAATTTGCCTATAACATTATATACTATATCATAGCTTCCGCTTTTTGACGTGAGCTTATACTCAACCCCGTCATGGTGAAGCCTGACTTTTTCTGCCATAACATCAGCGTCTGTGTCAATTGCATATGTTACAGTTTTATTCCTTGTATTCTTTTTCATAAACGGCGCATATTCATCGTCCGCATTTATAACGCAAATATCACTGCTTTGCATCAATATCGCCTTTGCTTCGGCGTAGCTTTCCATAGATTTATGATAGTCGAGATGCTCACGTGAAAGATTCGTATAAACTCCGATATCAAAATTTATTCCGTAAAGTCTTTTTTGAACCAAAGCCTGTGACGAGGCCTCCATTATGCAAACATCACAGCCTGCCATCTTCATCATATATAAATATCTGTGAAGCACCGACGGATCGGGCGTCGTATAATCGGCAGGATATTTTTCGTTGCCTATTGCAACTCCGACAGTGCCGACAACGCCGACCTTGTAGCCGTTCTCTTCAAGAATCTTTTTTATAATAAAGGCTGTTGTTGTCTTGCCGTTTGTGCCCGTTACGCCTATCATTTTGAACTTTCTGTGACAGTTGCCGTAATAATTGGCACACATGAGTGCATAAGCCTCTCTCGTATCATTAACGATTATGCTGTTTTTTATTCCCATGTCACGCTCACATATTACAACTGCGGCTCCTCTTTCGACAGCCCTGCGTGCATAGTCGTGTCCGTCATTTTTGTTTCCCTTTATACAAACAAAAGCGCTTGAATTCCTTACCTTTCTTGAATCGTCGGTCACGTTAGCGATTTCAGGATTAAGGGTGTAACCGTTTTTTATTTCAATTCCGTCAAGCAATTCCTGCAGCTTCATAGTTACCTCCGTTCAAAAAACTGACATGCTGTATTGCCTTAATGATCCGAAACTCCCGATGTTGTTCTGAAATATACCGTTACGGTAGAACCGTATTCTATTTCCGAATTTTTCAGCGAGCTTTGACGGTAAGCCGTCATACTCTCATCGGACAGAGAATTTCCGGATACTTTAATATTTATACCCGCATTTATTGCGGCATAATTAGCTTCCGTTATCGTCATTCCCGTGAAATCGGGAACAACCGTTTTCAGCTTTTTCTTCTGCTCGTCGGTATAGAGAACAACAACTCCGCCCTGCGGAATATACTGTCCCGAAGCCGGCATCTGCGAAAGAACTTTGTCACCGTCACCGACGACACGAACGCTGAACTTATTATCCTCAAGAGAGGACTGAGCCTCGCCGACAGCCTTGCCCGTAACGCTCGGAACCTGGACGTCAAGCAAAGCCTTCTCGGAATCGTTGTACTGACGCTCAATATTGAGATAAGTGAGCGTATTTTCGATAACCTCGCCTGCAACCGGGGCCGCAACTGCTCCGCCGCCCGTTGCTCCCTCGGGCTCATCTACAACGATAAGCACGGTAACCTGAGGATCGTTTGACGGTGCTACTCCGACAAAGGACGCCGCAACCTCGCCCGGTTTGTTCAGCTTGTCGGAAGTACCTGTCTTGCCGCCGACTCTGTAGCCCGCAACATAGGCATTTCTCGCCGTTCCGTTGAGAGCGACCTGCTCCATTGAAGCCATGATTTTTTCCGATGTTGATTCGGAAATGACCTGTCTCTTTTCAATCGGCTGTGTCTGAGAAACAACATTGCCCTCGCTGTCAAGAGTCTTGCTGACAACATACGGCTGCATAAGCTTGCCGTCGTTTGCGATGGCATTGACTGCCGTTATCATCTGTATCGGCGTGATCTGGAAGGACTGACCGAACGATGAGCTGGCAAGGTTTACCTTTGTCATTTTGTCCTTTTCAAAGTAGGTTACGCCTGCCTTCGGTGCGGTTTCACCCGGAAGGTCGATACCTGTTTTTTCGGTAAATCCGAAGGCTTCAAAATATTTATAGAAGGTATCAACGCCGAGTCGCTGACCGATGGTGATGAAATAGGGGTTACAGGAATTCATAAGACCCTCGGTAAGAGTCTGGGTTCCGTGACCTGCCGTGTTATGGCATGAATAGATTCTGTCTGCAACGGATATTGAGCCTGTGCAAGTGAACTTTTCGTCATATTTAACGGCGTTCTCCTCAAGTCCGGCAGCCATGGTTATAACCTTGAAAACCGAGCCGGGCTCATATGTATCCGTAAGCGCTCTGTTGTTCCACTGAGCGTACATTGCGTTTTTCTCCGCCTCGTCCTTTTCTGCGGTATCGGTAATTTTATTGAGCGACTCAACCGTTCTTTTGTCATAAACTGTGTACGGGTCGTTCGGGTCATAGTCGCCCTTGGAGGACATTGCAAGAATAGCACCGGTTTTAACGTCCATAACAATGCCCGTGCAGCTCGCCGCCTTGCTTGTTTCATAGCAGGAGAAAAGCGCATTTTCGAGATATCTTTGTATCGTTTCGTCTATTGTCAGGACAAGGCTCGTTCCCTGCTTTGCCTCATAAACGGACTTATACTCAATATCCTGTGCAACGGAGGAATTGCTCCTTGCCGAAATCACTCTGCCGTCAACGCCCGTCAGTGTGCTGTTGTAGTATTCCTCGATTCCGGAAAGACCGTTATTATCCGTTCCCGTGAAGCCGAGAATTTGCGAGGCAAGCGTCGAATAGGGATAGTAACGCTTAACGTCCTCGTCAATCATAACGATAGAGCCGAAGCTTTGCTCCTGATTGTCCTTATCAAGGAAAGTGCCCTTTATAAAGGCTTCCAGCTTATCCTTTGCTTCTTTTTCCACCTTGGTTTTGATGCTTACGCTGTTGTATTGCTTATATGATGCCTTATCTTCAAGATACTTTCTCGAAACGCCGAGAACGCTCGAAAGGGTCGAATACACCTTCTCCTGAGCCTGAGCCGGAATATCGGCAAAAGCGGTCGCATTGAGAGAAATCTTCCAAGCCGAGGCACTCTGGGCAAGAACCGACATATTAGCGTCATAAATAATGCCCCTCTGTGCGGTTATCGCCGTATCGCTGAGCTGCTGAGTCTCCGCCTTTGTTTTGAAGAAATCTCCCTTGTAAAGCTGAGTATACGCCATGCCGAATATTGTGGCACCGAATCCGAGAATGATGATTATCGCAAGCAGGCGCATTGTTCTCTTTTGGAGATTTTTCATTATTATTTTTTTAGGTCTGAGAAAACCGTTTGTGCCTCTTTGCAACCCTATCATCCTTTCGCTCTTCATTTTTGCGCTGTACCCTTAAAATCACTCTAAGGGCGGATAAAAAATCCGCCCTCACCGTTCATATTATAAATATGTCTGATATCGTTTTTATATTCATTGATTCGTATCCTTCTGAGCTGACTTTGTGTTGTTATCATCCTCTGACATATCAAAATATCTTACCTGATAGCTTTCACGCTTAACCATGCCGAGCTTTGTCTGAGCATATTCCTCAATTTTATCCATCGACATAAGAGAGTTGAACTGCATCTGCAAGCGTACATTTTCGCTCTGTGCGGTTTTGAGAGCCGTTCTCTCGTCGGCAAGCTCGCTCTGATAATTTGTCAGCATTACTCTGCTGTAGATAAGCGAGCCGAGTATAAGCAATGCGGCAATGGCAATAATTCCTGCTCTGAGTGCAGCGATCCTGCTGGCTCTTACCTCTGTCTTTGCCTGTTCAAAGCTGATCGGCTTCGGATTGATTACTGTCGGGATTTCAATTTTTTTCTTTTTGCGTTCAACTGGAACATATCCGTTTTTTGTATTATCGAACAAGTCGAGATCAAGGGCCAAGCCGTCATTACGATTAGCCATATCCGTCAGCTCCTTTCAAAATTTAACGTCATTTTAATTTAATCTTTCTTATTTTTGTTTTATATCTTTTCTATTGCTCTGAGCCTTGCGCTGTGTGCTCTGAAATTCTCACCAACCTCATTCTCCGTCGGTGCCTTCGACTTGAACGGGAGCTTACCTCTCGGCTTTCTGCCGCAGACGCAAACGGGAAATTCAGGCGGACAAATGCAGCCCTCACAGAATTTATTGAACTTCTTTTTAACTATTCTGTCCTCAAGCGAATGGAATGTGATTATCGCTATCCTGCCCGAGGGGTTGAGTGCCTCAAACATATCGTCAAGCGCACGTTCAAGCTTTTCAAGCTCGCCGTTTACCTCGATTCTCAGCGCCTGAAACGTCTTTCGTGCCGGGTGTCCGTCACGCTTGGCTTTCATAGGCATCGAAGCCTTAATTATATCAACAAGCTCAAAGGTCGTTTCAATCGGCTTCTTCTCCCTCGCCTTGACGATATTCCTTGCAATCGACGGAGCAAATTTTTCCTCACCGTAGGTGTAAATGATTTTTTGCAATTCGCTTTGTGAGGCGGTGTTTACAAGATCTGCGGCGCTCATGCCCTCCATGCTCATTCTCATGTCCAGCGGTGCATCCTTGTGAAATGAGAATCCGCGTTCGTCGGTATCAAGCTGATGCGAGCTGACTCCGAGATCCGCCATAATTCCGTCCACGCCGTCTATTCCGAGATTCTCGAGTATCGACGATATATTAACGAAATTGTCGTGAACAATCGTCACTCTGCCGTTATTTTTAAAACGCTCCTGCAAATTCGCGACAGCTTCGGGGTCTTGGTCGATCGCAATGATCCTGCCCGTCGTCAGTCTTTCGGCAACTGCGGCGCAATGTCCTCCGCCGCCTGCGGTGCAATCAACGTAAATCCCGTCTGGGCGAACATTGAGAGCGTCTATCGTTTCATTGAATAATACGGGGATATGCTTGAATTCGCTCATCAGAACGGAACAATGAAGTCGGCAGGCTCGTCATCCTCTCTCATCATTGCGTCGAAGCGATCCTTCGCCCAAATCTCGGCTCTCTGACCGACACCGATGATAACGATATCACGGACAATGCCTGCTTTTTCGATAAACCTTGCCGGCAGAACAACGCGGCTCTGCGAATCCATCTCGCAATTCTCGCTGTTGAGAAAAATCGTTCTCTGAAGCTTAGTCCTGTCAACCCCGTCATTGACGAACAAAAGCTCGTTGGTAATTTCCTCCCACTGCTCCTCTCTGTAAATTCTGAGGAACTGCTCGCCGGGCTTGGCAAAGACAACAAACTCCTTGCTGCCGATCATATCTCTGATTTTCGGAGGCATAACTATTCTTTTTTTTGCGTCAAGAGTACGGTCATAATAGCCGTTGAACTGCATAAAAGTTGCCTCCTTTTCGAAAAACTCTTCCACTTCGTGGGTTTTATGTGTAAATTCACTCCACTTTTGTAACTTTATTATACAATACAATTTCCAAATGTCAAGAAAAAATATTGCACAAAAAGCTTAAATAATATTACAAATTGTTACAAAGCCGGAAATAACTCTTTTCTCAATCAAAAAGTATTGACAACAAACAAAAATATGTTTAAAATTCACTTGTGACTTTTCGCTGCAAATAACACACATTATAATTAAGGAATGATTAAATGAAGCTTTTTGTAAATCCCGATAAAATAATCGGCAAAATAAAGCCTATGAACGCCGTCAACAACGGCCCTGTGTACACCGAAAATGCGGATCAGAATCTGACCAATCTGCCCTATTTTAAGGAAGCTAACATACCCTATGCCAGAACTCACGATTCCTCTATCTGCTACGACTACGGCGGGGAGCACACGGTTGACATAATAAACATATTCACGGACTTTGATGCAGATCCTTACTCCCCCGAGTCCTACGATTTCACGCTGACGGATATGTATCTTGACAATATCGCGCGCTCGGGCGCCCGTGTGTTTTACCGTCTCGGCAACAAGATCGAGCATTGGCCGAAGCATTACGGAATCATGCCGCCGAAGGATTTCAAGAAATGGGCGGTCATCTGTGAGCATATTATCCGCCACATGAACGAGGGCTGGGCAAACGGTCATCACAGAGGCATTGTTTACTGGGAAATCTGGAACGAGCCTGATTTCAACAATAAATGCTGGACGGGCACTCCCGAGGAGTTTTTCGACCTCTTTGAAATCACGGCGAAACATCTTAAATCCTGCTTTCCCGAAATCAAAATCGGCGGTCCTGCCGTGTGTCGCTACAATGCAGACTGGCTGATTCTTTTCTTTGAAGAGATGAAGAAGCGTAATGTACCGATGGATTTCTATTCGTGGCATTGCTACTCTTCAAAGGTTGAGGATTTTATAAGAGATACCCGTCTGCACAGAGCCTTGCTCGACCGATACGGCTACAATGAAAGCGAGAGCATACTCAACGAATGGAACTATGTCTGCGGTTGGAGCGGCGAAGGATGGAAAAAAAGCCTGGCAACCGAGCTTTCAATAAAAGGAGCGGCTTTTATCGCCGCCGTTGCAACAGCCTGCCAGCACGAAAAGCTTGATATGCTGATGTATTACGATGCGAGGATCAACTCAACAATGAACGGCCTTTTCAGACCCGGCACATTGGAAGTGCGCAAGGGTTACTATCCGCTGAAAATCTGGGGAGAAATGCTTTCAAGCGACGGCGAATGTGAAACATCATGTGACATTCCCGACATCTATGCCGTATCCGCCGTTAAAGACGGTGCAAGCGTCACGATGATAACCTATTACTCGGATGACGACGAAGCCTTGCCTCGCACATTCACCGTTGAGCTTTCGGGCGACGTTCTTCGCACGGTGTATTTGCTCGACAGCACTCACGATATGACAGCTTATGAAACAATTGCTCCGGATTGCGGCTCATTCAGATTGACCATGCAGCCGAACACTGTGGTGGTAATCAGATAAATGAAAGACTATATTTTTCTTATAATAATTCTCCTTTTGAGAGTTCCTCAGAATTTTTCAAGCAAAAAGACAAGCGGTCTTGTTACAAACTCGCAATCATACTTTTTGTACGGAACATACAGTTACACTTTGGCAGGACTAATTGCCTTTGTAATGCTTCTGTTTGACGGAATGTCGGGCTTCAGTCTTCCTGCCGTCGGAATTTCCGCTCTCGGCGCCGTTTCGCTCGCCGTCAGCCTGTTCTGCAGCATCGAGGCGCTCAAAAGCGGCGTAATGGTTCTCGCCGCAATGGCCAGCTCGGCAGGACTTCTTCTCCCGTGTATTGCAGGAATTTTCATGTTTAACGAGCCTATGAAACCTATGCAGTTTATCGGAATTGCACTGCTCATTTTTTCCGGATGGCTTTTAATCGGTTATTCAAAAGAGCAGACAGGCAGCTTTACGCCGAGAACACTGCTTCTTCTAATCGGAAGTATGCTTTCCAACGGTTCGGTCATGCTCGCTCAAAAGATGTTTTCGAAATATCTGCCCGACACCAGTGTTTCAATCTTCTCGTTTTTGACATTCGGTCTTATCGGAATAGGAATGTTTATCGGCCTTGTTCCGTCGCTTCTCAGTCAGAGCGGCAGAGCCAAAATTGCGGCAGTTCCAAAGCCTGTTTTTTTGTACGGTACAATTTCGTCAATCATTCTGCTTGCCATCAATCAGCTTGCAACGCTTGCGGGACGCAATGTTCCCTCGGCAATCATGTTCCCGATAAACGACGGCGGAGCAACGATAATAACGGCGATTACGGCGGCAATTTTCTTCAAAGAAAAGCTCACCGTTCGCAGTGTTTGCGGACTGATTCTCGGAATAGGTTCGCTCATAGTAATCAATCTTTTCGGATAAAAAAGCACACCTCAAAAGCATCATACTTTTGGGGTGTGTTTCGATTTTATACAATTTATAATACTTTTTTAAGATATTGACCCGTATATGAGCCTTCGACAGCCGCAACCTCTTCGGGAGTTCCTACGGCAATAATATTGCCGCCCTTGTCGCCGCCGTCGGGGCCGAGATCAATAACATGATCCGCCGTTTTAATAATATCAAGATTATGCTCTATTACAAGTACCGTATTGCCCTTGTCAACAAGCTTCTGCAAAACCTCAATAAGCCTGTGAACATCGGCGGTGTGAAGTCCCGTCGTCGGCTCGTCAAGGATATAAATCGTCCTGCCTGTTGCAGGCTTTGCAAGCTCTGTTGCAAGCTTAACTCGCTGTGCCTCGCCGCCCGAAAGCGTCGTCGCAGACTGTCCGAGCTTCACATATCCGAGACCGACCTCGAACAAGGTCAAAAGCTTTTTATGAATTTTCGGCACTGCGGAGAAAAAGTTCACCGCCTCCTCAACCGTCATTTCAAGCACATCATAAATATTCTTACCCTTGTACTTGACCTCAAGCGTTTCACGGTTATATCTTGCTCCATGGCAAACCTCGCACGGAACAAAAATATCGGGCAGAAAGTGCATTTCAATCTTCATGATTCCGTCGCCCTGACAGGTCTCACAGCGTCCGCCCTTGACGTTGAACGAAAATCTGCTTGCCGTGTATCCCCTGCTCTTTGCGTCCGAGGTCATTGCGAAAAGCTCGCGGATATCGTTAAAAACGCCTGTGTATGTCGCCGGATTCGAGCGTGGCGTTCTGCCTATCGGCGATTGGTCAATGTCAATGACCTTGTCCAGGTTTTCAATGCCGAGCATTTCCTTATGCTTGCCGGGGAAGCGCTTTGCGCCGTTCAGCTCCTCGGCAAGACGTTTATAGATAATTTCGTTTACAAGCGAGGACTTGCCCGAGCCCGAAACGCCCGTTACACAAACAAATTCGCCGAGCGGAATTTTAACATTTATATTATTAAGATTATTTTCTGCGGCGCCCCTGACTTCAAGGAACTTTCCGTTACCCTTTCGTCTTTTCTGCGGCACGGGAATTTTCTTCCTTCCGCTGAGATACTGACCCGTTATCGACTTCTCACAGTTCATTATATCCTGCGGCGTACCCGCACAGACTATCTCGCCGCCGTGAATTCCCGCACCGGGTCCGACATCGACAATGTAATCCGCCGAAAGCATTGTTTCCTCATCATGTTCAACAACTATCAGCGTGTTGCCGAGGTCACGAAGCTCCTTGAGTGTGTTCAGCAGCTTATTGTTATCCTTCTGATGCAGTCCTATGCTCGGCTCATCGAGGATATAAAGAACGCCCATAAGTGACGATCCTATCTGTGTCGCAAGCCTGATGCGCTGACTTTCACCGCCGGAAAGTGTTCCGGAGCTTCTCGTCAGCGTAAGATAATCAAGGCCTACGCTGGCAAGAAATTTCATTCGGCTTTTAATTTCCTTGATAATCGCATCGGCGATCATCATATCTCTCTTTGAAAGCTTCAATTCATCAAGAAATGCAAGTGCCTCTTTGATTGACTTGCTGCAAAATTCGTAAATATTTATTCCGCCGACAGTGACAAAAAGACTTTCTTTTTTCAGTCTTGCACCGCCGCACTCGGGGCACTCAACCGCTGTCATAAGCTGCTCTATCTCGTTGCGTGAATACTCGCTTGTCGTTTCGGCATAGCGGCGTTCAATATTGTTGATAATGCCCTCAAAGTCCTTCATGTAGGTGCCTTCGCCGTAAACGCTCCTGCGCTGCATCTTTATTTTTTTGCCGTCAGTGCCGTACATAATAACCTTTTTTGCCTTTTCGGGCAAATCCTTATACGGAACATCGAGCGAAAAATTATATTCCTTAGCCAATGCTTCAAAGTACATCATTGCAATTGTTCCGCCGTCGGCAGCCGACCAGCCCGAAGCCTTGATAGCGCCCTGACGAATCGAAAGCTTCGGATCAGGCACAACAAGCTTTTCGCTAACCTTCATAAAAATTCCCAGACCGCTGCACTTTTGGCATGCACCGAACGGGTTGTTAAAGCTGAACATTCTCGGGTTAAGCTCCTCAACGCTGACACCGTGCTCAGGGCAGGCATAGTTCTGAGAGAACATAATCTCCTCGCCGCCGATAACGTCAATTATAATAAGCCCCTTTGAAAGGCCTGCCGCCGTCTCAACGGAATCGGAAAGACGGCTTCTTATCTCGTCCTTTATAACAAGTCGGTCAACAATAACCTCAATATTGTGCTTTTTATTCTTCTCAAGCTTTATCTGCTCCGAAAGGTCATACGTTATTCCGTCAATTCTCACTCTCACAAAGCCGCTCTTGCGAACACCGTCAAGCTCCTTGACATACTCACCTTTTCTGCCGCTGACGATCGGAGAAAGTATTTGAATTTTTGTGCCCGATTCAAGCTCCATGATTCTGTCAACGATTGTATCCACGCTCTGACGGGAAATCTCTCTTCCGCAGACGGGGCAGTGAGGTATACCGACCCTCGCATAGAGCAGTCTCAGATAATCATATATTTCCGTAACCGTTCCGACCGTGGAACGCGGATTTTTTGATGTTGTTTTCTGGTCAATCGAGATCGCGGGTGAAAGTCCCTCAATGTAGTCAACCTTAGGCTTCTCCATCTGTCCGAGGAACTGCCTCGCATATGACGAGAGCGATTCAACATATCGGCGCTGACCCTCGGCATAAATCGTGTCAAAGGCAAGCGAAGATTTGCCCGAGCCCGAAAGCCCTGTAAAAACCACAAGCTTGTCCCTCGGAATTTCAACGTCAACATTTTTCAGGTTGTGCTCGCACGCACCCTTTACTATCAATTTATTCTGTCGCATTACTTTTCCTCTCTCAACTTGTTTATGCGGTCACGCAGATATGCCGCATGTTCAAATTCAAGTATCTTCGCCGCCGCTTTCATCTCGGCGGTGAGCTGTTTAATCATCTGTTCCTTCTCGGCACGGCTCATGCGCTTATGAGATTTTTCGTTCTTTGACGACGAGATTTCAAGAATGTCTCTTACGTCCTTTTTAATGGTCTTAGGCACAATTCCGTGTTCTTTATTATATTTTTCCTGCTTTTCACGTCGGCGCATAGTCTCCTTGATTGCGCGTTCCATCGAGTTTGTTACAACATCGCCGTACATAATAACCTTTCCGTTTGCATTTCTTGCGGCTCTGCCTATCGTCTGAATCAACGAGGTTTCGCTCCTCAAAAATCCTTCCTTATCCGCGTCAAGTATCGCAACAAGCGACACCTCGGGGATATCAAGACCCTCTCTCAAAAGGTTGATTCCGACAAGCACATCAAACTCGCCCAGTCGCAGATCACGAATAATCTTCATTCGCTCTATCGTATCGACATCATAGTGCATATAGCGCACCCTGATGCCGAGGTTTTCAATGTAATCCGTCAAATCCTCAGCCATTTTCTTGGTGAGGGTCGTAACAAGCACACGCTCGCCATTTTCTATTCTCATGTTAATTTCAGATATGAGGTCGTCAATTTGACCGTCGGTCGGGCGCACGGAAATCTCGGGATCGAGCAAGCCCGTAGGTCTGATAACCTGCTCGGCAATCTGCACGCTCTTTTGTCTTTCAAACTCTCCCGGAGTTGCGCTTACAAAAATCTTCTGCCCGATTTTATTATAGAATTCGTCAAAGGTCAGCGGTCTGTTGTCGTAAGCAGAAGGAAGCCGAAATCCGAAATTGATAAGGCTGTCCTTTCTTGATCTGTCGCCGCCGTACATGCCCCTGACCTGTGGCAGCGTAACATGAGATTCGTCGACAAAAAGAATAAAATCGTCCGGGAAATAATCAAGCAATGTGAACGGAGGTTCACCCGGTTTTCTGCCGGACATTATTGCAGAATAGTTTTCGATACCCTTACAAAAGCCCGTTTCACGAAGCATTTCAATATCGTATTCCGTTCTCTGCTTAATACGCTGAGCTTCAATCAGCTTACCCTCGGACTGAAAGACCTTGACCTGCTTCTCCATCTCGGAATAGATCTGAGTTATCGCCTTTTCCATCTTCTCGGGCGAAACAACGTAATGCGAAGCGGGATAAATCGCAACATGAGAAAGCACGTTTTTCACCTGACCCGTCAGGGCGTTTATCTCACTTATACGGTCGATTTCATCTCCGAAAAACTCAATTCTAAAAGCATTTTCATTAGAATAAACAGGGAATATCTCAACAACGTCACCCTTGACCCTGAATTTATTACGGGTGAAGCTGATGTCGTTCCGCTCGTATTGAATTTCAATCAGTTTTTTTATAAGATCATCACGGTTCTTCTCCATACCCGTTCTCAGCGAAATAACCATGCTTCGGTAATCAATCGGGTCGCCGAGGGAGTAAATGCAAGAAACGCTGGCAACAATGATAACGTCCCTGCGCTCGGAAAGCGCCGAGGTTGCAGAGTGGCGAAGCTTGTCTATCTCGTCATTTATCGCCGAGTCCTTTTCAATATAGGTATCCGTCGTCGGGATATACGCCTCGGGCTGATAATAGTCGTAATAAGAAACAAAATACTCAACTGCATTCTTCGGGAAAAACTCCTTGAATTCTGAGCAGAGCTGAGCGGCAAGGGTCTTGTTATGAGCCAGCACAAGAGTCGGTCTGTTTACCTTTTCAATAACCTTCGCCATGGTGAAGGTCTTACCCGATCCCGTTGCGCCGAGAAGCGTTTGCTCCATATATCCTTTGTTAAGTCCGTCCGTCAATTCTTCAATTGCCTGCGGTTGATCGCCCATCGGTTCGAAAGGTGAAACAAGTTCAAAACGATCCATTGCCAAGCCTCCTGCCCTCATTATAATCGTACCGTTTTATTATAACATAACATTTTTAAAAAAGAAAGAGTTTGAGCCTCACTTTTCGTACAAATGTTTGGTAATTCTGCAAAAAAAGACCTCTCAAAACTGAGAGGCCTTTTTATCTATATTCTTACAGCATACTTTCAAGTGTGACCGAGTCAAAATACTCATTTGTCATGTCGTTAAATTTCTCCCAAAGAGGCAGAGTTTTGCAGTCCTTTTTTCTCGGACATTCCTCTGCGTTACACGAAAGGCATGCAACTGGAGCGAGGTCACCCTCTGCGGCACGGAGTATCTCCCCTGCCGTGTATTCGCTCGGAGATCTTGTCAGCTTATATCCGCCGCCCTTGCCGTGAACGCCTTCAACAAAGCCGTTTCTGACGAGCGAAGGCATGATTTGCTCCATGTATTTTTTTGAGATACCCTGCCTTGCAACAACGTCCTTCATCGGGATATAGCCCTCGTCCCTGTGCTCAGCAAGGTCAATCATAACCCTTAGTGCATATCTTCCTCTTGTTGAAATCATTTTAACAACCTCACATGATATTATTCAAAAAGTGCAGTTGAGAGATATCTGTCACCTGTATCCGGAAGCAGTGCAACGATGGTCTTGCCCTCGTTCTCCTCACGCTTTGCAAGCTCGATCGCCGCATATACGGCTGCACCTGCCGAGATACCTACAAGCACACCTTCGCTGCCGATAAGCTTGCCTGTTGCGAATGCATCCTCATTTGATACGGGGATAATCTCATCATAAATTTTTGTGTCAAGAACATCGGGAACGAAGCCTGCACCGATACCCTGAATCTTATGTGAGCCTGAAACGCCCTGTGAAAGTACGGGTGATGAGAGCGGCTCAACGGCAACAACCTTGACCTCGGGCTTCTTCTCCTTGAGATACTTACCAACACCTGTAACGGTTCCGCCGGTGCCTACGCCTGCAACAAAGATATCAACCTCTCCGTCGGTGTCCTCAAAGATTTCGGGACCTGTGGTCTCATAGTGAGCCTTCGGGTTCGAGGAATTGACGAACTGACCCGGGATGAAGCTGTTCGGATATTCCTTTGCAAGCTCATCGGCTTTAGCGATTGCGCCTTTCATGCCCTTTGCGCCCTCTGTCAGAACAAGCTCTGCGCCGTATGCCTTGATAAGTCTGCGGCGTTCCTCTGACATCGTTTCGGGCATTACAATGATAATTCTGTATCCTCTTGCCGCCGCAACAGCCGCAAGACCGATACCCGTGTTGCCGCTGGTCGGTTCAATGATTACCGAGCCTTCCTTAAGCTTGCCCGCAGCCTCAGCGTCGTCAATCATCTTCTTTGCGATTCTGTCCTTGACCGATCCTGCCGGGTTAAAATACTCAAGCTTTGCAAGAATCTTTGCCTTGAGTCCGTATTTCTTTTCAATATGTGTGAGTTCAAGAAGTGGGGTTTTTCCGATAAGCTGATCTGCTGATGTATAAATCTTTGACATAATAATTATCTCCTTAAAACTAAATATTAAATAGCGTAAACTTGTTTTAGATAAAAGAAAATATCAGCTCATACATCGTCCGAATCTGATGTTATTTCTAAGCATTTTGCCGTAAATAAATCTCACAATATCACTTCCTAAAAAAATAACCGAAAAGCCTGGGAGCCTTCCGGTGTTTCGACTGAATAAGTTTAATCAAAACTTAACCGACGGCATGACAACAAGAGCGCACATACAGCACTCATTACACATTGAACAAGCGTTAAATGACTTTCTCATTGCCAATTCCTCCGTTTCTTACGTCGTTTTCTTTATGTTGGTGATATAATAGCACCATTTACCTACTTTGTCAATAGGTAATTAGAAATTTTTTCAGATTTTTTTCAAAAATTCTTCCTCGTTCTCACGGATATAATCCGCCGCCGACTTGCAGATTTCATTTTTCTTAGCGTCCATAAGGCTTTTAAACTCTGCATCATACTTTGCCAAAAGCTCGTCATCAACCGACGTAGTCTCGTCGTTATCGTCAAGCATTATGAATTCCTTATTGAATATTTCCGAGAATTCACCGCCGATCGCCTCATTGACCGCCGCCTTTGATGCAGAAAGAAGCGGTTCACCGTTTGAACGAAAGAATTCCGAGAGCTTGTTCTTGCTGTCCTCAAAAACATAGCCGAGGCAGTAAACATTCTTTTTAACGTCGGAAAGCTCCATGAAAGCCTCAGTCATGTTCGACGCCTTTTCAAGCTTCATTTGAATATTGGCACACATACCTACAATCAACCTGTAATCGTCCTTTTCGGGAAGAAATGTTGTTTCGTCGGGATTTCTGAACTCGTTTCTCAGTGCCTTTTCTCTTTCAAGGTCGGCGATAATGCGCTCTCTTTCTTCGTTTCTCTTTTTGCCCGAAACAATGGCCTTGTACCAAACAAAAATTGTCAGGGCAATCAAAAACACAAGCACAGCTCCTATCCACGGGTGCTGCGCAATGTATTGGAACATACTCATTTTTAAAATCCTTCTTTCTATTATATTTTTATATTTTTAAGTAGTTTTTTATAAACTTTGCTATGCAAAAATTACCGGCTTTGAAATATTTTATACAGTCAAAACACTTTGAAGTTACATTATAGCGAAACCTGTCTTTAGATTGAATTAAAATTGTTCACAGTGCATTTTGCAGCTTGGGAGCTGTACAATCTATTAGCGAGAGATTTTTTCGTTAGACAGTTCAAAGTTCTTGCGAGCTGCATTATAGCGAAACTTGTTTTAGATTGAATTAAAACTGTTCACAGTGCATTTTGCAGCTTGGGAGCTGTACGTGTGTACTGCCCCAAGGGAAAAATGTGCTGTGGGCGATTTTAATCAATCTAACAGTGCTTTGTAGATGTCGCCTTTTTTATACCCCGACAGCTTTGCCGTCTGTTTCGCAGCTTCGCTGACACTCATGCCGCTTTCTACGCTGTGACGGGCGCACTCTATAGCCTGATCGAGAGTCATTTTATCTTCGGCTTTCTCGGATTCCGCGCCCTTGATGACAAGAACTATTTCTCCTTTGATGCTGCCGTCGGCATACTTCTCAACGGCTTCGTCAAGCGTTGTTCGGATAACCTCCTCGTGAATTTTCGTGATTTCACGGACTATTGCGATTTCACGGTTTCCGAAGACTTTGTTCATGTCACGGAGCGTTGCGCTCAGCTTGTGCGGCGCTTCATAAAAAAGCATGGTTCTTGTCTCCTTCTCGAGTGAGAGAAGATGCTCACGGCGGCTCGGCTTGTTCACGCTGAGAAATCCCTCAAAGGTGAAGCGTCCGGACGGAAAGCCGGAAAGCGCAAGTGCAGTCGAAAAAGCACACGGACCGGGGACAGATTCAACCTCCACGCCCCTGTCATGGCAGAGGCGTACAAGATCCTCACCCGGATCTGAAATAGCAGGCATACCTGCGTCGGTCACAATTGCACCGTTTTCACCCGCAAGGATTCGCTGAACGATAAGCTCGCCGTGTTCCTTTTTATTGTGTTCAAAATAACTTATCATGCTCTTTTTTATGCCGAAATGATTGAGCAGTTTAAGTGTCACTCTTGTATCTTCGGCGGCGATAAAGTCAACCTTTTCAAGTGTTTCAACCGCACGCGGCGAAAAATCACCGAGATTGCCTATCGGAGTGCCGACAACATATAGCTTACTCATTTAACGTTCTCCTTATATTCACCGTAGATATCGGTTACTTCCTTTGAAAGCTCGCCGTCCTCACCGTACATTATCAAAAGCGGATCAACATTCATGAACGGCTTGCCTCCCTTCCTGCCCTCAATAAGGAACAGCCAAGGACGGGTGTACGGCGTTTTTGTGACAAGGCGAAGCCGCTTAGGCTCAATTCCGTTGTTTTTCATTGCAAAAATTGTGTCGCTGAGTCTCTCCGGACGGTTGCACATACAAAGTCTGCCGCCGAAATTCAGCAGGAATGCCGCCGCAGAACAGATATCGTCAAGCTTACATTCTACCTCATGCCTTGCTATAAGCTCGGCAGGTGCAACGCTTTTTATGCCGCTGTCCGCCGCCTTATACGGAGGGTTCATTGTAACAACATCCATTGAAGCATGAGAAAGAACCGATTTTATGTCCTTGAGATCATGTTTTATCGGCGTGACCTTTTCTTCGGCCGAGCTTTTGTGAACAGATTCGCAGGTCTGTAAATATCCCCTCTCCTGCAATTCAACTGCGGTTATTTCTTTGGCGCAGTTATTTCTGCACCAGAGCATAGGAATTATTCCGCAGCCCGTGCCGAGATCGCACGCCTTTTCATTGCGCTTCGGTGAAGCAAAATCGGCAAGCAGAACAGCATCCGTGCCGAAGGTATGCTCCTTTGATACGGCAACATATATGCCCGAGCCGAGAAATTCATATTTATAATCGGACACATCATTGCCCCCATTCAGTAATAATAATACATATTATACAACGTAAACAGCGCCGTGTCAAAGGTAACGGCGCTGTTTCTGCTTTATTTTATTCTGTTTACGATAATTATTGCCGCTCCGAGCACAACGAGAACAACACCTGTTGCACGGTTCAGCGTTTTTGCCGAAACCTTGTTGGCGATCAGCGCCGCAATGAGAGCAAAGACAAGGGTGCTGCTTACGCATGTAATAAGTGCCACGGGATCGGGCGCACCACCTATCGCAAAGTGGCTGACAGAGCCGGTCAGAGCTGTTGCCGCCATAATAAATACGCTTGTGCCGACGGCTGTTTTAAGCTCATAGCCGAGCACTGTTGTGAGAACAAGAAGCATCATCATTCCGCCGCCTGCACCGATAAAGCCGCAGATAAATCCAACCATAGAGCCGCAAATCACCGAGCGAATCGCCTTTTGCTTCGCAGTGGCATTTTGCAATCTCGCTTTCGGTGCAACAACGGGTTTAACGATGAATTTAATGCCGAGCAAAAGGGTCATAAACACCGAAAAACTACCCATGGTCGTTTTCGGCACAATGCTCGCAACGTAGCTGCCGACAAGCGTAAAACAGAGCACCGAAAACATCATGATAAGACCGTTGCGGATATCAAGGTTTTTATTTTTACCGTAAGTATAAGCCGAAACGGCACTTGCAAGAACATCGCTCGCCAAGGCAATTCCGACGGCAAGGTAAGAGTCCATATCAAGAAATGTGATAAGCATGGGGCTTATTACTGCGGCGGCACTCATTCCGGCAAAGCCGGTGCCCAAGCCTGCCCCGATACCGGCAATAATACAGATTATAATTTTAAAAGGCATTATGCTTCCTCCCGATCGAACAAATTTGTGTTCTCAAGTATTTTTTCATTCACTCTTTCAAAGATTTCCTCTTCCTCAGGGGAAATTCCGCTTTTCAGCGTAGAAATAAATCTTTCCTGCATTACCCTGCCGTCGGAAATTATATTTTGTGCAAATTCAGTCGGCACAAGACGGCGGATTCGCCTGTCCGAGATATCGTCCGTACGGATTAAATATCCTTTTTGAATAAGCGTTTCTACCGCAACGGAAGCAATTCCGCTCTTGATTCCCCTGACAGCGCAAATGTCCCTCGCCGTATTATTCTCGGGATTGTTCGCGCAGAACATCAGAACGTCAAAGCATGATTGATTTATTCCGTACTTTTTGCACAAAGGCTGTGAAAGCTCGCTGTAAATATTCGCCAGCTTCTTCCCAACAGCTATCATTTTTATTGCAGTCATAGCGTCCTCCAAATTGTCTAATATTAGAATTTCTATTATTATATCATTATGATCCGCTATTGTCAAGTAAAAAGTTCCCGCGTAACTCACGGTTTACAAATTTTACCGTCAGTTGCTGTTTATACCAAAATAAAAAATATATAATAATGCTACATTCGCGAAAATTACAAGTCCTCTTTTGAGTGAATCAAAACACAAAGGAGGATGATTTATGAATTTTAAAAGACAAGGCTTTTGGGAAGGTAAAAAAATGGTTGTAACGGATATCGGAAAACGAATTCGGCTTGCTCGTGAGATTGCAGGATTCACTCAGGAAAATCTCGCGGAGGCAGTCGATGTTTCAAGAACGGCCGTTTCACGATGGGAAAGTGGAGATATTGTTCCAAATTTGCAGCACATAGTTGACATAGCGATGTTGCTTAATGTCAGCACGGATTACCTGCTCGGTGTCCGGCGCTCCGACGAAAACACGCTGCCCGAACTATCCGAAAAAGCTGTATTTGCTCTTGCCAATTTTATAAAGGAGGTTAAGAAATAATAAAATTGAATTAACGCAAAAATCATTAAAACTAATAACAAAAAAGGAGACATTAAAATGATTTGTTCAAGATGCGGAAAAGAGTTTAACGGTAAATTTTGTGAGCACTGCGGAGCGCCTGCTCCGAGCACTGCGGCACCAAACGTTGCAGCACCAACCCCCGGTACATACCCTACCGAGCCTATGCCGGCCAAGAAGAAGAAAAAACCGATTTATAAAAGATGGTGGTTTTATGTAATCGTTGTCATCGCCGCAATCGCGGTTATCAGCTCAATTTCAGGCAATAAATCGGAAAAGATTAAATGGGACGACATAATTTTAAGTGAGCAATTGCCCGAGCCGCCTAAGAAGAATGGCAAAATTAACGATAATACCGCCGAAGCACTTTCGGTTGAAATTTATAAAATTTCCGACAAGCAGTTTAACAATTACGTTGAAGCCTGCAAAGCAAAAGGTTTCACGGTTGATTCCGAATCAGACTACTCCAGTTCATACGATGCATACAACGCCGCGGGATACAAATTGAGCCTAGGTTATTACGGCAGTAGGGACCAAATGGAAATAGAATTGGAAAAGCCAATAGAAATGTCCGCTATTACATGGCCTACCAGCAAGGCAGGCAAGCAGCTTCCCGCTCCCAAATCCACAACCGGAAAGTTTAGCTACGAAAACGATGACGGCTTCTCCGTTTATATCGGAAACACGAGCAAAGACGATTACAACAGCTATGTAAAAGCTTGCTCCGATAAGGGCTTTACGGTTAATTATAATAAGGACGACAACTTTTATGACGCTGATAACAACGCAGGCTGGCACGTTTCGATCAAATATGAGGGCAACAATATTATGAGCATTGATATTGACGCTCCGAGTGAAAGCAGCACGGCTCCGTCAGCTTCTGAAGACACAACAAAGCCTGCCGAATCAAAACCGGCTCAATCAAAACCTGCCAAGACAGCCAATAACGACTCAGACATGGTTGACGGAATGCACCGTGATTTCAAGGAAGCAATGGACAGCTATGAGGAATTCTTTGACGAGTATGTTGCATTTATGAAAAAATATGAAAATTCTGATAACCCGATGTCCATGTTTTCCGATTACACAAAGTTTATGTCACAATACTCTGAAACAATGCAGAAGCTTGACGAATGGAAAAGCAAAGATCTCAACACAAAGGAAGCGGCTTATCTTCTCGATGTAACCAACAGAATAAACAAGAAGCTTCTTGAAGTTGCCGAATAAAAGCTTATATCAGAGCAGTTGCACTTAATTGTGTAACTGCTTTTTTCTTGACAAAAAGCACAACCCCCGAACCTTTTTGAGA